>CAZBJX010000016.1:0-6412 GCA_964492335.1 uncultured Dehalococcoidia bacterium
AACAGAAAGGGTACTCGCTGCCGCTATCCATTTCCACACCTTTTGATCATACCTCTGCCGACCTCGGCATAATCGCCTTCATCCAAGTCTTTCACGCTGTCTAACAGATACCGAAAGAGGAGCACACGATTCGAGTCTCGGATCAGGCCCCCTGCTTCCATGGAGCGCAAACGGTTGTATTGGTTGATGGCAACCAGGGTAGGTGCCACATCAACCGTTGTGCGCAATTGACAGACGAAGCTGTCCGATGGAAGAAGGTCCTCCAATGTAGCTTGTCGGATCCGCCCGAGATGCTTCAGTACACTGCGAAGGACGCCTCCCATTTCTGCTCCTCGAGAAATGCGTTGTAGCATCAAGTTGATATCACAATGCAATGGTCGTGCCAATGCCCGTGAACGCCTGCAGCGTCAATGCCGTACACAGGCCACCTAAGACAGTGACAACCCTACGCCGACCTTCCGCAAGACAACCATGAGCAACACAACTCTTTCATACTACGCAGCCCTCCACGATGTCACGTTGCTAGGCCCGGATGATGTCCAACAGAATCCGGGCCTCAGAGCCGCGTGCTCTTGCCACCTGGAGTTGAGAATCCCTCTGTGCCGCTCCTGCCGCAAGTAGCCGTTGAGCAGCACTCACTATCTGTTCGCAATCGTCGCTACTAGGCAGGGCACCGAAGACCCTTGTTGTCTCCTGCCCCAGGACCTCTTGAAGGCTCGCTGTCTTGTGCGAGTTGGCTGCAAGGAAGATGCATGGTGTTCCTCCGAGGGAGGCCATGATTGATGGGTGATATCTGCCCGATACGTATAGACGAGCATTCGCCAGGATAGCCCCGCCCATGAGTATTGGGGTGTGCGCGGGCACAAGTGGCGTGCCCGTTCGGTCTGACACCTCTTGAAGAAACGCCTCGCCGCTGCAGGTCTGCACTAGGTAAACGCGCAGCCCAAGCGTACTGACAGCGCCGACAAGGCGAGTGTAGGCTGCGATTGCCTGTTCTGGATATCGGGCTGCAAGTGAAGTTGCCGACAGACATATGTATGGTTGGGCGAAATCAAGCTTGCCCAAGTACTGCTGCTGCTCAGGAAAGGGCACGACACAATCCCCATTGCTCGGCAGTAGCGTCCCACAATTCTTGAAGCGATCGGCCCATGTGAACAGTGCGTCGGGCACAAAACGCGAATTCAGGTTGCTCGTAAGGCTTCGCGCGATCCTCAAGGACTCGGGATCTCGCAGAGAGACAGCGACACACCTCGATAGGACTTCCATCGCTACAGTGGCTGTCTGGGCATTCCTGCCGGTCACCGGGCAATCCGATACCATCGCGTTAACGTAGAAGACTGGTCTGTTGAAGTGAGCGGCTAACTCAATCATCGCCATCTGAAAGAGGAGGTCTCTTCGCGGCGGAGTGGAGAAGATCATGCTGCCCTCTCCGTTCACCACAACCAGATCCGAGCCGAGGATGCCTTCACATATCTCATCCAGTACAGTCTCGTTCTTCCGATGGTTGAGGATATTGGTGGCACTGCGTCGAGGATCTTCAACGACCACGTCCTCCTGGATTCCGAGGAGCCGAATGAGTGTGGATGACCCCTTGGCTATGATGGCGCGTCGCAACAGGCCAAGATGCACGGCATCGAGGAAGCGGCCTCCTACCGGTAGCTGGCTGCCTACGGTCGACCTGGTGATAATACCGCTAACTTGGAACTTGGTACTCAAGAGGCTATAGAGGCTGATACTCGTTGAACGGCAGCCCCAGTTCGGAGCGTCTCGATTGTCGGCGACAAGGAACAGTCTCTTCATGTGGTCTACAGGCTCTGCTGCAAGGAGAAACCAGCTAAGGTCTCGTTGTCTCCCATTCGATATCCATCAAGAGAGCACCCCCCCGGGAATGGCTCTTGTGGGCCAGGTCCTGCGTCACGCTCTCGATCTCGAAGGATAGACAGTGGTCGTGCCGCACTATGGGCCCGATCCCAGGTCTCCCCGCGGCAACATACACGCGAAACAGGCCGGAGGCCAGAAACAACTCCGGGAGCTTAAGTCGGGCGACGTAGTCACCCGCTCTTCTCATCTCCATAAGGTCCGGGGTTCTGTCGACGTCCCACGACCGGAAGAGCACGACGTCTTCGCGAGATAGAGCAAACGAGATGTTGGTTCCCCTGATGTCGTGCTTCACGGTGTAGTCAATCTGCACCACCAACGGATCGCTGACGTCCAGTATGCTGCTGTCACCCTTTCCCGGTGATGTAACAGCTACCCTCCTGATGACAATGGGCTTGGAGGGATCGTCTTGGAACTCAACCGTGCGGCTGCAGCCGCGCCCAGCCACTGTGTCCACATAGGTGTCGACCGCCTGGGCGATGTCTCCGTCAAACGCCATCTGCCCGTTGGAGAGCACTATGCCCCTGCTGCACAGCCTCCTGATGGACCCCATGTTATGGCTGACGAATACCACCGTCCGGCCCTCGCCGGCGACGTCCTGCATCTTGCCAAGGCATTTCCGCTGGAACGCCAAATCGCCGACCGCCAGGACCTCGTCCACCAGGAGGATCTCGGGCTCCAGGTGCGCGGCCACCGCGAAGGCCAGCCGGACGTACATGCCGCTGGAGTAGCGCTTGACCGGGGTATCGAGGAACTTCTCGATCTCGGCGAAGGCGACGATCTCGTCGAACTTGCGCTCGATCTCGGCCTTCTTCATGCCGATAATGGCGCCGTTGAGGTAGACATTCTCTCTCCCGGTAAGCTCCGGGTGGAATCCGGTGCCCACCTCCAGCAGGGAACCCACGCGGCCCCGGAGTTCGACGCGTCCTTCGGTTGGGGCCGTGATCCGGGAGAGGACCTTGAGCAGGGTGCTCTTCCCGGAGCCGTTGCGGCCGATAACGCCCAGGGCCTGGCCCGGCGGCAGCTCGAAGGACACGTCTTTGAGGGCCCAGATGAAGTCACGGGAGCTGGCGGAGGGAGCAGATGCGGGCGTGTCCCGGCGCCTGCGGCGCACGCTCTGCGCCAGGACGCGGGCGGGGGTGTGGTAGGTGGCCAGTATGCTCTCGCGCAGGGTCTTGTAGCCCACCTGCTGGCCCAGCCGGTAGCGCTTGCCCAGCCCCTCGATCCTTATGGCAGCCGTTTCGCTCATGTCTTGGTGAACCAGTAGCCCATTCTATACCAGGTCGGCGAAGAGCTTCTCGCGCCGGCGAAAGTAGTATGCCCCCGATACCAGCACCACCACGATGATGGCCGCCGAGCCTATCAGCGTGTAGCCCGGCGGCTGCAGCCCCAGTATGGCCCAGCGGAAGCCCTCGATTATGCCCACCATCGGGTTGAGCATGGCGAACAGGGTGCGAAAGCGCTCGGGGATCAGGGTGATGGAGTATATGACCGGGGAGGCGAACTGCCAGAGCTGCACCAGGAAGGGTATGACGTAACGGACGTCCCGGTATTCGACATTGATGGCGGAGAGCCAGAGACCGACTCCCAGGGCCAGCATCAACTGAAGGACCAGGAAGACCGGAAGCAGCAGGAGGGTGGCCGTGGGCGCCCAGGCGAAGTAGACCATCAGGGCGGCCATGACGACCAGGGCGATGGCGAAGTCCACCACTGGAGACAGCACCCCCGAGGACGGCAGCAGCAGCCTGGGGAAGTAGATCTTCTGCAGCAGGTTGGCCTCCTGGATGAGGCTGTTGCTGGACCGGGTGATGCCCTCGGAGAAGAGCGTCCAGGGGAGGACTGCGGCGAAGCTGAAGAGGGGGTAGGGCACGCCCTCGGATGGCACCTTGGCCAGGTTGCCGAAGAACAGGGTGAAGACCACCATGGTCAGCACGGGCTGCAGGATGGCCCAGGCAAAGCCCAGGAGGGTCTGCTTATAGCGGACCTTGATGTCGCGCCACACAAAGAAGTACAGGAGTTCCCGGTAGGACCAGAGCTCGCGCAGGTCTATCGGGAGCCACCCCCGGGGAGGGCGGATGATGGTGACAGGAGCGGAATCCCGGCCGGAGGCGGCTGCGGCGGAGTTGGCTTTCATGGTAGCGGGCTGTCACCCGGGTCCTGCCGCAGGCAAGCCGAGGACTGGTCTGTATGGCGCGCGCTTGCGCCGGGGGCCCTCTGGTGGCAAGTGGCGGCATTCATGGTCTGGGTGGATTATACGGCTTCCCGCGGGGGAATGGCAATGCGGTGCGCTCGTCCTCTACAGCATACCCGCGCTCAGGGTGCCTGGCCACGGCCGACGTACCACTCCACCGTGGCGGTTAGCCCCTCGCCGAACGGCACCTCCGGCCTCCATCCCAGCTCCGCCCTCAGCCGGCTGCTGTCTATGGCGTACCTCCGGTCATGCCCCGGGCGGTCCTTGACGGAGGTGAGCAGGCTCTCGGGCTTGCCCAGGATGCCCAGTATCGTCTTCGCCAGGTCGATGTTGGCCATCTCGTGGTCCGCGCCGACGTTGTACACCCGGCCGGGCTGGCCCCGGTGCATGATGGCGGCTATGGCCCGGCAGTGGTCCAGGACATGGATCCAGTCCCGCACGTAGAGGCCGTCCCCGTAGATGGGGACCGGCCGGTCGTTGATGGCGTTGAGGATGACCGTGGGGATGAACTTCTCCGGGTGCTGCCGGGGGCCGTAGTTATTGGAGCAGCGGGAAATGACGGCCGGCAGGCCGTAGGTATGGTGATAGGCCAGTACCAGCAGGTCCGCGGCGGTCTTGCTGGCGGAGTAGGGGGAGTTGGGGCGCAACGGAGAGTCCTCCGTGAACCTCTCCTTCGTATCCAGCCGCAACGCGCCGTAGACCTCGTCCGTGGAGACCTGGCAGAAGAGCCTGACCTTGTGCCGCAGCGCCGCGTCGAGGAGCACCTGAGTCCCCAGGACGTTGGTCTTGATGAAGACCTGGGGCTCGACGATGGACCGGTCCACGTGGGATTCGGCGGCGAAGTTGACGATGGTGTCGATTCCCGGTGCCAGGCTGTCCACCAGCTCCCCGTCCTCGATCCTGCCCTGGACGAAGCGGTGCCGGGGGTTGTCCCGCACCTCCCGGAGGTTGTCGAGGTTTCCGGCGTAGGTGAGGGCGTCCAGGTCCACGATCTCGCAGCCCGGGTACTTCTCCAGGATATACTGGACGAAGTTGGAGCCGATGAACCCGGCGCCGCCAGTGACGAGCAGTCTCATGAGCCGGCCCTCCTCTCTTCGAGATACTCCCGCACCGCCTCCGGCCACGGCGGCATCTCCCGCCCGATGACCTGGGGCAGGGGGAAGGGGTCCAGGGCGCTGTTCTTCGGGCGTGCAGCCGCGGTGGGGAACTGGTCGGTGGTGATGGGCAGCACCTCGGTCCCGGTGCCCGCCAGCCGGAAGATCTCCCGGGCGTAGTCGGACCACGTCGTCGCTCCCGAGTTGGTGGCGTGGTAGAGGCCGTAGCGCCCCGTTTCGATCAGGGAAACCACCGCCTCCGCCAGGTGCCTGGTCCAGGTGGGGCAGCCCCGCTGGTCGCTGACCACCGATACCTGCTTCTGCCTGGCCGCCAGAGCCAGCATGGTCTCGATGAAGTTGGGGCCGTGCCGGCCGAAGAGCCAGCTGGTGCGGACCAGGTAGAAGCGGCGCAGCAACCACAGGACGTATTTCTCTCCCAGGAGCTTGGTGCGGCCGTAGGCGTTGATGGGGTGGGGCAGGTCATGGATGGTATAAGGTCCGGGTTTGGCGCTGTCGAAGACGTAGTCGGTGCTGAAGTGGACCAGCGGGATATCGGCCTCCTGACAGGCCAGGCACAGGTTCTGGACGGCCAGCCCGTTGATGACGCGTGCCAGGCCCTCCTCCTTCTCAGCCTGGTCCACCCTGGTGTAGGCGGCGCAGTTGATGATCACATGGGGACGGTGGGCGGCGGTCCACCTGCGGATGGTATCGAGGCGGGTGATGTCCAGGTCGCTCTCCGGGGGGGCCGCCACCTCGTGGCCCCGCCCCTGCAGGCAGGGCACCAGGTCCCGGGCCAGCATGCCGGCGGAGCCCGCCACGAGCGCCCTCATCCGCTCTTCACCGCCCAGTTGTAAGGAATGGCGGGATCATCGTAGGGCACGCGGTGCTCATCGGGCTTATCGTAGTTGTAGAGCCGGGTGGGGACGTTGACCACCACGGCGGTCTCGGTCCCCACGGCGGTGAAGCCGTGGTAGACCATCTCCGGGATCTTGACCAGGATGGGGTTCAGGGGGCCCATGACGAACTCGTTAATGCGGCCCCGGGTGGGAGAGCCCTCGCGGGGGTCATAGAGGGCCACCTTGGCCATGCCGGCCACGCAGATGAAGTGGTCGCTCTGCAGCTTGTGGTAGTGCCATGCCTTGACCACGCCCGGATAGCAGGCGGTGACGTAGGTCTGGCCGAACTCCTCGTACTCCTCCCAGTCGGAGCGCAGCATCTCCATGAGCCATCCCCGCTCGTCGGCCAGCAG
>CAZBJX010000016.1:6512-42616 GCA_964492335.1 uncultured Dehalococcoidia bacterium
CGGCTACAGCTCCAGCCGGGAGTCGCAGCCCACGAATATCTTGACGGTCTTGAACCGGCTGTCGGCCCGGCGCAGCTCGACGCCCCGGCCGATGAGGCTGTCCTCCAGCCGCTCTATGCCCTGTATGCGCCCGCCCTCCAGGACCACCGAATGCTCCACCGATGAGCCCTCGATCACGGTGCCGGACCCGATGCTGGTGAAGGGGCCGATGTGGGAGTTGGTGATGAGGCAGCCCTCGCCGATGGAGACGGGCCCCCTGATGGTGCTGCCCGCCACCCGGGTGCCCCGGCCGATCTCCACCCTCCCCATGACCTGGCTCCCGGGGTCCATCTCTCCCTTGATATCGCGCTGCAGCATGGTGTCCAGGACCACGCGGTTGGCCTCCAGCAGGTCGTCCTTCTTGCCGGTGTCCAGCCACCACCCCTGGAGGATGTGGCTCCTGACTCTGAGGCCGTCGTCCAGCACCCGCTGGATGGCGTCGGTGATCTCCAGCTCGCCCCGGGCCGACGGGCTGATGCGGCCGATGGCCCGGTGTATGCCGGGGGTGAAGAGGTAGATGCCCACCAGGGCCAGGTTGGTCCTGGGCTCTGCGGGCTTCTCCACCAGGTGCAGTACCTCGCCGCGGGCGTCCAGCTCCGCCACGCCGAAGAGGCGGGGGTCGGGCACCTCTTTGAGCAGGATGAGGGCGTCGGGGCCGTTGGCCTCGAACTCCCGGACGAAGTCCCTGACGCCGCCCTGGATGAGGTTGTCCCCCAGGAACATGAGGAAGGGGGAGTCCCCCAGGAAGTCCCCGGCTGTGCGCACGGCGTGGGCCAGGCCCAGGGGCTCGGCCTGCATGATATAGGTGATCCGGGCCCCCCAGCGGGACCCGTCGCCGGCGGCCTCCCTGATGTTGGCCCCGGTCTCGGGGGAGATGATGATGCCGATGTCCGAGATCCCGGTCTCCCGAATCTGCTCCAGCACGTAGTAGAGTATGGGCTTGTTGGCCACCGGCAGCAGCTGCTTGGCCACCGTGTTGGTGATGGGCTTGAGCCGGGTGCCCTTGCCGCCGGCCAGCACCACGGCCTTCATCCGGCCTGGCCCCTTTCGCAAACCGCCATGATCACACCCTCACCGGCAGCCGCCTACCCCGGCCCCCTGACGCAGGCCTCCACGGCGGCCGCCACCTCGCGGACCTGGCCCTCGGCCAGCTCCGGGTACATCGGCAGGGAGAGCACCTGGGCCTGGGCCCGCTCGCTCTCGGGGAAGTCCCCGGCCTGGTACCCCAGGTGCCGGTAGACCTCCTGCAGGTGCAGGGACAGGGGGTAGTAGACCATGGTCTGTATCCCTCTGGCGTCCAGCTGCTTGCGCAGGTCGGCGCGGTTGGTCCGGGGGCCGGCCAGCCGGAAGGTGTAGTAGTTGGCGGAGGGCAGGCACCCCGCGGGGGGGCGGGTGATGGTGATGCCCGGCACCTTCTCCAGCAGGCTGTCGTAGAGCGCCGCGTTGCGGCGGCGCATGTCGTTCCACTGCTCCAGGTGCGGCAGCTTGACGCTGAGTATGGCCGCCTGCAGCGCGTCGAGGCGGCTGTTGAAGCCGGGCAGGCTGTGGGAGTAGGCGATCTTGCCCCCGTGCTTGCGCAGCATCTCCACCGTCTCGGAGACCCCGGGGTCGCTGGTGACCACCATGCCGCCGTCGCCGTAGCAGCCCAGGTTCTTGGAGGGGAAGAAGCTGAGGCAGCCGGCATCCCCTATGGACCCCACCTTCTGGCCCTGGTAACGGGCCCCCAGGGCCTGGGCGCAGTCCTCGATGACCTTGACCCCGTGCCGCCCGGCCACGGACATTATGGGGCCCATGTCGGCCGGCAGCCCGTAGAGGTGCACCGGTATGATGGCCTTGGTCCTGGGGGTGATGCGGGCCTCTATCCCGGCGGGGTCGATGTTGAAGGTGGCCGGGTCTATATCGGCAAAGACCGGCCTGGCCCCGCAGTTGACGATGGCCTCGGTGGTGGCGATGAAGGTGAAGGGGGTGGTGATGACCTCGTCCCCGGGGCCGACGCCGCAGGCCAGCAGGGCCAGGTGGAGGGCGTCCGTGCCGGAGGCGACCCCCACGGCGTGCTTGGTGCCGCAGTAGGCGGCCATCTCGCCCTCGAAGGTCTTGACTTCCTGCCCCAGGATGAACTGGGTGTGCTGCAGGACGCGGGAGATGGCCCCGTCTATCTCAGCCTTGATGGCCTGGTACTGGCCCTTGAGGTCGGTCATGGGAATAGCCAATTTGGTCCTCCCTCCGGCTCCCTCCCGCTGACGGGAGGGGCGCTTGCCCATGGCATCAGTTGCCGGGTATTATACCGCTTTCTGCCAGTCTACAGGGTGGGGATGTACTGCTCCGTCCCCCGGGACTTGGGCGGCACCGGGGCGATGGCGTTCTTGCCCCGCTGCCGGTAGACCTCGCCGCAGCGGGCGCACCTGGCCTCGGCCCCGTCCCCGAAATCGAGCTTCTCTCCGCACTGGCAGGCCCAGCCGTGGACCCGGGCCGGGTTGCCGTAGGCCAGGGCGTGGTCCGGGACGTCCCTGGTGACCACGGAGCCGGCGCCGATGAAGGAGTAGCGGCCGATGGTGTTGCCGCAGACGATGGTGGCGTTGGCGCCGATGGTGGCGCCCTCCTTCACCAGGGTGGTCAGGTACTCGTTCTTGCGGGAGACGTGGCTGCGGGGGTTCATGACGTTGGTGAAGACGCAGGACGGGCCGCAGAAGACCCTGTCCTCCAGGGTGACCCCCTCGAAGACGGAGACGTTGTTCTCCACCTTGACGTTGTGCCCGATGCGGACGCCCTTGGCCACGAAGACGTTCTGCCCGATGACGCAGTTCTTGCCCATGGTTACATTGGGCATGATGTGGGAGAAGTGCCATATGCGGGTGCCGGCGCCGATGTCGCAGGGGGGCTCCACCACGGCGCTCTCGTGCGCGAAATAGGGCTGGGGCTGCGGCGGGCCCACCGTCTGGCCCTTCCTCTCCAGGGACTGCTGGCAGGCCGACAGGATCTGCAGCACCTGCAGGCCCTTGCGGCCGTCGACCCGGGGCTTGCGGGGCTGGTTGATGGCCTCCAGGAAGTCCTGGCACTCGATGCGCAGGGGCTCGTCCGCGGGGACCTCGATCACCTCGGCCTTGTTGCCCCGGGGCACGGGCTTGCGGCTGACCCAGTCGATCTGCTGGCTGTAGAGGACCAGCTTGTCCTGCCTGGCGGTGTCGTCGAAGACGGCCATGCGGCGGCCCCCGATGACCACCAGCTTCTGCTCCTTGAAGGGGTGCAGCCAGGAGACGAAGATGTGGGCCCTCACCCCGTCCTTGAAGACCAGGTTGGTCATGGTGACATCGGCGATATCGGGCCGCAGGTAGTAGCCGGCATGGGCCGACACCTCCACCGGCATCTCGCCCCCCAGCATGAGCAGGATGACGGAGATATCGTGGGGCGCGAAGCTCCAGAGGATGTTCTCCTCGGTGCGGAACTTGCCCAGGTTGAGCCGGTTGGAGTAGATGTACTGGATGCGGCCCAGGGCCCCGGAGTCCACCAGCTCCTTGAGCCGGGTGATGGCCGGGTGGTACTCCAGCAGGTGGCCCACCATGAGTATGCGGCCGTTCTCCTCGGCCAGGTCCACCAGCTCCTGCCCCTCGTTGACGGTCAGGGCCAGGGGTTTCTCCACGAAGACCTCTTTGCCGGCCAGGAGGGCCTTGCGGGCCATGTCATGGTGCTGGGCGGCGGGCGAGGCTATGACCAGCCCCCGGACCTCCGGGTCAGCCAGCACCTTCCCGAAGTCAGGCTCCATCCTGGCTTCAGGGTACAGGGCGGCCGCCTCCGCCAGCAGGGCCGGGCTTACGTCGCACACCGTGTGCAGGGCGCCCAGTTGCGAGAAGTTGCGGACCAGGTTCTTGCCCCAGTAGCCGCAGCCCACCACCGCGATGTTCTTTTCCATTGTATCTACTCCCCCAACCGTATGATGTTGGCGTTCTTCATCTCCTTGGTGGCCCCCCGGGCGTCGAAGAGGACCCTGGCGTGGGCCGCTATGTGCTCCAGGTCGTAGGCGCTGTGGTCAGTGGCCAGGATGCAGCACTCGGCCTCCGCGAGGGCCTCGTCGGTCAGCTCCACCGACTGCAGGGTGCGGCCGCCGACGGTTATGCCCGGCATGTGAGGGTCGTTGTACCGCAGGTCGGCCCCCTTGGCCAGCAGCAGCTCCACCAGCTTGAGCGAAGGCGACTCCCGGTCGTCCCCCACATCCTTCTTGTAGGCTACGCCCAGCACCAGGATGGGGGCGTCCTTGAGGCTCTTGCCCCGGACGTTGAGGACCTCCATGACCCGCAGCAGGACGTAGTAGGGCATCCTCTCGTTGATCTCGGCGGCCAGCTCGATGAAGCGGACGTGGAAGTCGAACTCCAGGGCCTTGTCCGCCAGGTAGTAGGGGTCCAGGGGGATGCAGTGCCCCCCCACGCCCGGCCCGGGGTAGAAGGGCATGTACCCGAAGGGCTTGGTGGCCGCCGCGTCGATGACCTCCCAGACGCTGACCCCCATGTTCTCGCAGAGCTGGGCCATCTCGTTGACCAGGGCGATGTTGACGCTGCGGAAGACGTTCTCGAAGACCTTGGTCATCTCCGCCGTGTCCGGGCTGGATACCGGGACCACCCGGTCCGCCACCTGCTCGTAGAGCAGCCGGGCCATCCTGGTGGACTCAGCATCGATGCCCCCCACGATCTTGGGGGTGTTCTTGATGGTGAAGTTGCGGCTGCCCGGGTCCACCCTCTCCGGCGAGAAGGCCAGGTAGAAGTCCCGGCCCGCCTTGAGGCCGGAGCGCTCCAGGATGGGCTGCAGCACCTGCCGGGTGGTCCCCGGGTAGGTGGTGCTCTCCAGGACCACCAGCTGGCCGCGCTGCAGCCGCGTGGAGAGCTCCTCCCCTTCGCGGATGACATAGGAGAGATCGGGGTGCCTGGCCCTGGACAGGGGGGTGGGGACGCAGATGCAGATGGCGTCCACCTCCCTCAGGCGGTCCTGCTCCCTGGTGGCCCGCAGCAGCCCCGCGGACACCACGGCGCTGAGCCTCTCGTTGGGTATGTCGACGATGTGGGACAGGCCCTGGTTGACCTGGTCCACCCTCTTGAGCTGGACGTCGAGCCCCGTCACCTGCAGGCCGGCCTCGGCGAAGGACACCGCCAGGGGGAGCCCCACGTACCCCAGCCCCACGATGGCCACCCGGGCTGTCTTGTCCTTGATCCTCTCCTCAAACATGGACGTGCTCCTGCCTATTTCAAGAGGTCGCCGGGCCCCCGGCCCTGGCGATGGTCTCCCGAATACCTTCCTCGATGGTGTGCCGCGGGCGGTAGCCGAACTCCCCCGCCCGGGACACGTCTGCGTAGCTGTGTCTGACCTCGCCCGCAAGAGGGGGCCGGTGCTCGAGCGCGCTCCGGGCGCAGGTGAGCTTCAGGATGAGGCCGGCCAGCTGCAGCACGCTGGTGGGCCGGCCGGAGCCGATGTTGAAGGCCCCCGCGGCGCCGCTCTCGGCGGCGGCGATATTGGCCGAAACCACGTCCCGCACGTATACGAAGTCCCGGGTCTGCTCCCCGTCCCCGAAGATGGTCAGCGGGCCCCCCTCCAGGGCCCGGCTGATGAACCGGGGCACCACGGCGGCGTACTGGGACCGCGGGTCCTGCCGGGGCCCGTAGACGTTGAAGTAGCGCAGGGCCACGGCCGGCAGGCCGTAGACGTGGTGGAAGACGCGGCAGTACTGCTCCCCGGCGGCCTTGGTGACGGCATAGGGGGAGAGGGGCTGCGGGGCCATGTCCTCGCGGGCCGGGAGGGAGGGGGTGTCTCCGTATATGGCGCAAGAGGAGGAGAAGACCACCTTCTTGACGCCGCCGTCCCGGGCGGCCAGGAGGACATTGAGGGTGCCCTGGGTGTTGACCTGCTCGGCGCGCAGGGGGTCCTCGATGCTCTGAGGGACGCTGGCCATGGCCGCCAGGTGGAAGACGTAGTCCGCCCCCCGCAGGGCCTCCCGGAGCAGGGCCGCATCGAGGACGCTTCCCTGATGGAAGGTGACGCCGGGCAGGCGCTGCAGGCCGGCGATGTTCTCCAGACGGCCGGTCGAGAGGTCATCGATGATGATGGTCCGGTTCCCGGCGGACAGTTCTTCGGCGATGTTGGAGCCGATGAACCCGGCCCCGCCGGTGATGACCACTCTCTTGTCCTGCATCAGTTCGCGGGCCTCCAGGGTGGATATGATAGACCATCGGCCGGGGGCGTATCAAGAGGAAGGGCGCGGTGGGGGCCCTTTGTGACCCACTTGTGACGATGACCGTCCCGGGGCGCCCGCGGCCCTGCCCTGAACGATGCCGAAGTCAGGCCCCGCGAGGGCCTGGGCGCCTTCTGCTACAGACAAGGGAGAACCGGTCCCCCGGGCGACTAAGGGTGTTGAGGGGACGCGGAACCGCTGTCTTCATGTGGTCACTTGGGCAGCGGGGAGTCAGTAGTGAAACCGACCTTTCGGGGCCGGTTTTCTTTTTGCCCGAAAGGCCGGGGGGCCGGAGAAAGCGGGGAGTGATGCCCATGAAGACCAGAGAGCGCAGCATGGCCCGGGCGGTGGCCTTTGTGGCCGTGTCCGCCATCATGGTATGGGTCCTGGCCGGCGCGGCGCTGGCCGGGGTGGGAGTGCAGTCGGGGTCTCTGGCCGGGCAGGCGCCCGCGCTGGCGCAACTGGCGGACCCGGGGGAGGGCCCCGGGGAGGGAGAAGAGCCCTCCGACAACATCACCCCTGAGCCGCCGGATGAGACCGCCCCGGTCATCACGGGGGTGGCGTCCTCAGATGTGACCGCCTCCAGCGCCATCATCACCTGGACCACCGATGAGGAAGCCACCTCGGAGGTGCAGTACGGCCTGGCGTCCAACTACGGCTCGGGGACCATGGTGGATGAGGCCCTTTCCCTGGGCCACCGGGTGATGCTCTCCGGGCTGGTCTATGGGACCACCTACCACTACCGGGTGAGGTCGGCTGACGCCGCCGGCAACCTGGCGATGTCGGGGGACTACACCTTCACCACCATCGACAATGTGCCGCCGGTGATCTCCCGGCTGAGGGTGGTCGAGGTGACCACCACCAGCGCCACCGTGGCCTGGACCACCGACGAGAAGTCGGACAGCCGGGTGGACTATGGCCTCAGCAGGTACTACGGCCTCAGCACGGCGCCGGACGCGGTCCTGGTGACGAGCCACAGCGTGACCGTCACCGGCCTCCTGCCGGGGACCTGGTACAACTGCCGGGCGGCCTCCGCCGATGCTTCCGGCAACCTGGCGCTGTCGCTGGACTGCGAGTTCCTCACCCCCGACGATACCCCGCCGGTGGTCTCCGGCGTGATCGTCACCGCCATCACCTCGTCGGGGGCCACCGTCAGATGGGAGTCCGACAAGAGGACCCACGGCCAGGTGGAGTACGGGCTGACGGCCAACTACGGCGCCCGGGAGTCGGCGGATGACAGCCTGGCGCCCAACCACGAGATCATGCTGACGGGCCTGGCGGCGGGCACCACGTACCACTACCGGGTGAGGTCGATCGACTACTGGGGCAACCAGTCCGTCTCGCCCGATGCCACCTTCGCCACCACCGATATCACCGCCCCGGTGATCCGGGACGTCATGGCCACCGGCATAACCGCGGACTCGGCCACCATCGTCTGGCTCACCGATTCCGCCGCCGAGGGCATCGTGGAGTACGGCCCCAGGCCCAGCTACGGGTCGGCTTCCGCCCTGAATACCAGCCGGGTGACCAGGCACAGCATCACCCTCACCGGGCTGGAGCCGGGGACCACCTACCACTACAAGGTGAAGTCGAGGGATGCCTCCGGCCTGTGGTCGTCCTCCACGGGCCGCGCCTTCACCACCGGCGGAGGCGACGGGGCCGCCGGGGATGAGGCCGACGCCGGGCCGGTGGTCAGGAGCATGACCGCCTCCGACGTGACCAGCAGCGGGGCCACCATCTACTGGAGCACCAGCCGCCCGGCCACGGCCAGGGTGGAGTACGGCCCCGACGAAAGGTACGGGCTGTGGTGCGTGGCGGACGGGGGCCTCAATACCAGCCACTTCGCCCTGCTCACCGATCTGAAGCCCGGGACCACCTACCACTACCGGGTGATATCCCGGGATGCTGACGGCTACGAGATGGTGTCCGGGGACAGCACCTTCATTACGGGCATTGGCCGGGCGCCTCTGCCTTCACTTCCGGGGTGGGCCTGGACTATCATTGGTGTATCGGGGGCCCTGGCAGTGGGGGTTATGCTGGTGAGAGACCGATGATGGTCCCGCGTGCGGGCCGCGCGGCAAGGGCCGCGGTCCTGGCCGTGCTGGCCGTGGTCTGCCTGTCAGGCATGGCCGCGCTGGCCCTGGCGGCGGCCGCCGCGCCACAGTACTTGCCCGCCGCGCCCGCCGACGATGGCCCCGGGGCCTCCCCCGGGCCCGGCGAACTGGAGGTCAACGCGCCGCGGATATCGGACGTCTCCGTCAGCGCTATCACCGCCAGGCAGGCCACCATCACCTGGCAGACCGATGGGCTGGCTACCAGCCGGGTGGAGTACGGGGAGACGGATAGCTACGGGCAGAGCGCCGGCCCCGTGGTGGGCTACGCCACCAGCCACAAGGTGGCCCTGAAGAAGCTGAGCCCCGGCACCACCTACCACTTCCGGGTGGTGTCCAGGGGGTGGTGGTTCGGCGGCACCTCGCAATCGGGGGACTACACCTTCACCACCCTGGAGGATGGTGGGGATGACAAGGACCCGCCGGTCATCTCCGGGGTGAAGGCCGAGTCGGTGACCGATTCCGGGGCCGTCATCACCTGGACCACGGACAAGGACTCCGACAGCCAGGTGGAGTACGGCCTGACGACGCGGTACGGCTCGTCGACACCGCTGGCGGGCGCGCTCACCAGGGAGCACGCCCTGGCGCTGTCCGGACTGAAGAGCGGGACCACCTACCACTACCGGGTGGTATCGGCCGGTGCCGCGGGCAACCGGGCGCGCTCGGGGGACCTCACCTTCACCACCCTGGACAAGGCCCCGCCGGCCATTGAGGGCATGGTGGTCACCGACGTGACCACCACCGGATGCACTGTCATCTGGACCACCAGCCGGCCGGCCGACAGCCAGGTGCTGTACGGCCCGGATGCCGGCTATGGCAGCCGGACGGCCCGCATGGGCCCCCTGGCCACCGGGCACCAGGTGGCGATTACCGGCCTGGCCTCCGGCACCACCTATCACTGCCAGGCCGTCTCCCGGGACGGGGATGGCCGGGAGGCCCGCTCCGAGGACTACCTGTTCACCACCGTCGATGACACCCCGCCGGTTATTACCGACGTCATGGCGCAGTCCATAACCGACAGCAGCGCGGTCATCACCTGGACCACCGACTCCCCGTCCGAGGGGAGCGTGGAGTACGGGCCGGGGGACAAGGGGTACCGCTTTGTGTCGGCCTACGACAACACCATGGTGACCAGCCACAGCGTCGCGCTGACCGGCCTGGCGGCCCAGACCACGTACCACTACAAGGTGAAGTCGAGGGACGCCTCCGGCCTCTGGGCGGCGGCCCCGGACGCCACCTTCACCACGGGGGTGGACTGGAGCGCCACTGCGCCGGGCATCATGTTTCTGACGGCCAGCCAGGTCACCATCTCCGGGGCCACCATCTCCTGGAGCACGGACGAGCTGTGCACCTCCGATGTGGAATACGGGGAGAGCGCCCAGTACGGCCTGCGCTTGCAGGCGGAGTCCTCCATGTCGATGGAGCACACCGCCCAGTTGCAGGACCTCAGGTCCGGCACCACCTACCACTACCGGGTGAGGTCCGTGGATGCCGCGGGCAACGAGACGGTGTCCCCCGACCGCACCTTCACCACCCCCTTGCAGAAGGCGCCCCTGCCCTCGCTTCCCGTGTGGGCCTGGGCGGCCATCGGCCTCACGGGGGCGCTGGCGGTGGGCGTCCTGGCCCTCAGGAACCGCTGAGCGTGAGCCTCCTGGCCTTCAGGAACCGCTGACCGTGAGCGTGCTCGCCTTCAGGAACCGCCGGCCAGGCGGGTGCCTCCGGTGGGGGCGCCGCTCCGCATTGCCCCCGTGCTCCCCTTGACTGCGGGGCGCCGCCCGTTGCGGTAGAATGGGGCTGCGGGCCGGCGGGAGCCGGCGGCCCCCGTGAGGAGGGCGCATGGCGGCACCAGGCGAGGCGCAGCAGGCCAGGGAACTGAGCGCGGAGGGGCAGAGGCTTCTCTCCGCAGGGGACCACCATCAGGCGGCGCAGGTTTTCGACCGCGCGGCGAAGGGGCTGGAGCTCGCCCGGCGGTACTACGAGCAGGTGGGGGCGCCCATGCTGCGGCGGCGCTTCGAGGGCCTGGCCGGGCGCATAGCCGTGGGCCTGGCCGGCCCCGGGTCGGAGTGCTTCGGCTTCGACGACCAGTTATCCCGGGACCACGACTGGGGCCCCGCCTTCTGCATGTGGCTGACCGCCGACGACTACCGGGAGCACGGCCGGGACCTGCAGCAGGCCTACGGGGAGCTGCCGCGGGCCTTCGCGGGGTTCGGCCCCCGGCGGGCCAGCCCCGGGGAGGAGTCCCGGGTGGGGGGTTGCTCCATCCCGGCCTTCTACGCCACCTACACCGGGCTGGAGCGGCTGCCGGCCTCCGCCGGAGAGTGGCTGTCCATCCCCGAGGCGTCCCTGGCCACCTGCACCAACGGGCAGGTGTTCGCCGACCCGCTGGGGGAGTTCACCCGGTGGCGCGAGGCCCTGCTGGCCCACTACCCGGAGGACGTCCGCCTGAAGAAGATCGCCTCCCGGTGCTTCACCATCGCACAGTCCGGGCAGTACAACCTGCCGCGGTCCCTGAGACGGGACGAGCCCTTCGCCGTGCGGTGGTTCGTGATGCAGTTCTGTGTTGACATAATGTCACTGGTCTTCCTGCTGAACCGGCGCTATGCCCCCTTCCAGAAGTGGCTCCACCGGGCGGTCCGGGACCTGCCCCTCCTGGGGGAGTGGGCCCACGGGGTGGTGTCGGACCTGGTCTCCCCGCAGGCCGGGGACCTGCCGGGTATGGCGGAGGAGGCCTGCGCCGTCATCATCCGGGAGCTGCGTTCGCAGGGTCTGAGCGATTCCTCCAGTGACTTCCTGCTGGACCATGCCCACAGCGTGCACTCGCGGATCGGGGACCCCGCCCTGGGGCGGAGGTTCTTCGTGGTCCCTTAGGCGGCGGGCCCGGCCGGTGAGCCGGGCGCCGGGCGGCTCCGCCGCCGTGGGACGCCCGGCCGGGCCGCCCCGCCCGGCCCGATGGGGCGGCGGCAGGTGTTGCCGCAGAAGGGAAGGCGCTCATGGTTGACAGGCGGGAACAGCTCACGGCCGCCATCTTGCGGATAGAGCTGGCCATGTTCCAGGCGGTGCCCAACGTGGGCGGGAAGGCGCCCTGCCAGGAGGACACGCGCACCTTCCGCATCATGAGGTACAGCCAGATGGCCGGCTGGTCGGAGGCGGTCCTGGAGAGCTACCTGGAGGACCTCTCCGAGGCGGAGGGGGCCGGCCGCAACCTGCTGACCGAGAAGTACGCCCGCATGATGCAGTCCACCTGGCCGCAGGAGTACGCCCGCATCGCGCACCTGCTGCCGGAGGTGGACCCCCGGGCCCGGGAGCTGTCCGGGGGGATCGTGGGGGTGGTGCTGGAGTGGGAGAGGGAGCTCCTGGTGAAGTACCCCCACATAGTGAAGCGGGGACGGCCCCTCTCCAGTGCCGAGGACTCCCCCGGGGTGACCTCGCTGGAGACCTACCTCAGGGGAGAGCTGGCCACATACTCGGTGAGGACACTTGAGCTCTGCCTGGCCCACGTGCGCCATCAGCAGGCCCAGGGGATCAACGGCTCCGCCCTGGTCCTCCAGCAGACCATGGAGCAGTACGGCTTCGCCTCGCTGGAAGAGGCCGACCGGAAGCTCGGGTCCCGCTGAGGCGCCGCCTGCCCTCCAGGCGAGGGTGGCCCTCAGGCCGGGCTGGCTGTCCGGCCCGGGCCGCCGCCCGGCCGGCGCGCCCTTCAGGCCAGGGTGGCCGTGTTGAAGGCCACCGCCATCAGCAGGTCCTGCTTGCCGGCATCCACCATGTCGATCCTGGTGAGCACGCTGTCGCCGGCGGCGCGGACGATGGAGGCCCTGGTGCGGAAGGGCCCCGTCTTGCCCATGGACAGGTAGTGAATGGCCAGGTCGGTGGTCACCAGGGGGAGGCCGGAGGCGGCCCGGGCGGCGCACTGGCCGGCGGCGTCGGCCAGCAGGCCGAACACGCCCCCGTGCAGCCCGTGGAAGGCATTGCGGATGTACTCGCTCATGGCGATCTCCACCACCCCGCCCGCTTCGTCGACCACCCGCAGCCCCGCCTTGTCCAGGATCCTCCGGGCGGGGACGCGGCCTTCCAGGCTGAAGACCTGGTGGGGGCCGTCCACCCGGGCCACCTGGGCCGTGTCCTCCCGGCTCTTGAGCCTGGTGAAGGCGGCCATGGCGGAGCCGATGGACAGCGGCGCGGCCCCGGGGCCGGGGGTGGCCAGCATGTCGGCCTCGATGACGATGGAGCTGCGGCCGGCCCTGACCACCGAGGCCACCGCCGTGAACTCGCCGCCCCGGGCCCGCTCCCTGGAGCAGAGGACCAGGTCCGCGGTGGCGATCCAGTCCGGGTAGGCGGTCCTGGCCGCCAGCTCCCCGCCCACCAGGTCGAACAGCGTGGATACGAACCCCACCTGCAGGGTGCCCAGGTCGCTGCAGAGTCCGGGCGCCACGGGGGCCCGTATGATGCAGCGCTTCTTCTCGTCGTACTCCATGGAGAACTCCAGGTCGCGCCACATGTGATCGGCCGGGTAGGTGTGCATCTTCACGGTTGTCTCCTCGGGGAAAGCCTTCTGGCCAGAATTCTACCATGAGAGGGCGGCCGGGCACATTTCCAGCGGGGAGGCCAAATGCGGTATCATTGAAGTCAGCAAAGGAGGGCCCTTCATGATCGGATGGTATGTTCTGGCCGGTTTCGCGGTAGCCATCGTGGCGGTAATCGTCTGGGGTCTGGCCACCACCCCCAGGCGCTAGCAGCGGCGCAGACAGGCAGGTCCCCCTGGAGGAGATGAACAGGCGCCCGTAGCCGGGCGCTGTGCTGTGCTGGCAACGATCAGGGTTGGTGCCGCCCGGCAGGGGGCGGCACCTCGTGTCGAGTGAGCGGAGAGGCGGGCCCGCCTACGGGGAGGGAGGGCGCCGCGGCCGGAACATCACGAAGAGCGCCCCGCCGCATGCCAGGGCCCCCACCCCCGCCGCCACCCCCCAGACCCACAGCGGGAGGGCGTCCGATGTCTGCTGCCTCACCACGAACCCGCCCTCCAGGGCATATGACCCGTTGACGGTCTTGACGGTGACGTCCCGCGGGCCGGGTATGAGGTCGTCGGCCAGGGTGATGTGGGCGGTTATCTGGTTGCCGCTGACCACCGTGTAGTCGTCCACCCTGATCCCGGGCCCCAGGTCCAGGCCGATGCAGTTGGCGAAGTCGCTCCCGGTCACGGTGACGGCCGCCGTCTGGCCCAGCCCGGCCCTGTTGGGGCTGATCGAGGCCGGCGCCGGGACGACAGCCGGGACGATGAAGTGCCTCTCCTGGCCGCACCCGGTGCCGTCGCCCACCGCCCGGGCCCGGTAGTAGTAGGTCCGCCCGGCCAGGAGCCCGTCCAGGTCGCAGTAGAAGGCCCCGGTGGTGGGGCGGCCGATGGCGGTGCTCTCGCTCATGTACGAGCCGGGGGACTGGCCCCAGTCGAAGACCACGGTCACGTTGCTGGCGGTGCCCAGGCCGGTCAGCTCGCCGTGGATCCGGGCGGAGCGGGTCGTCAGGCGGTCGGCCCCGCCCGTCTCTACAGTAGGAGGGTGGGCCGGCGGGCCGGCGGTGGTGAAAGAGTACACCCCGCCCAGGTCCTCGCCGTCGCCGCAGGCCCTGGCCCGGAAGTAGTAGGTGGTGCCCGGGGCCAGGTCGGTCACATCGGCCCAGAAGCCCCCGGCCCGGCCCATGGTGTCGCTGCGGGTCTGGAGATCGCAGGCCCCCTCCGCGGCGCCGTACTCGAAGCTGACCATCAGGCTGCAGGCGGTGCCCATGCCGGCCAGGACGCCGTTGAGCCTGGCCGACGATCCGGTGACCATGCTGGCGTCCCTGGTCTTCACCTCGGGAGGCGCCGGGGCGGTGGTGTTGGTCTTGAAGCTCATGTCGGCGCCGTAGCTTGCCCCTTTGTCGCTCTCCACCCTGGCCCGGAAATGGTACCAGGTGTCGGGCTCCAGTCCCGTGATCTCGGTGCTCCAGGCGCCGGTGGCGGTCATGGTCTGGGCCTCGGTGGCGCTTCCGTAGGATGTCTCCGGGCCCCACTGGAAGGACACCCGGGCGGAGGTCGAGCCGACCCCCAGGCTGTACAGGTAGCCGTTGAGGTAGGCCGCGGAGCCCAGGACGCGGGATGCCGCCACCGTGTTCACCGCCGGCGGCCAGTCCATGTCGGGCATGGGGCACTGCGCCGGCCGGTAGGCCGACCCGGCGCTGCCCGTGCCCGGCTGGCCGGACTCACCCCGCCCCCAGCCCCAGACGGTGCCGTTGGCCTGCACCCCGGTGGAGAAGGCGTCCCCGCAGGAGGCCACCGCCCAGGCGAGGTTGTCCACCCGGGCCGGCGCCAGGCGCTCCATGAGGTCGCCCAGGCCCAGCTCGCCGTCGTAGTTGGTGCCCCAGGCCCAGAGGGTGCCGTCGGACTGTATGCCCAGGCAGTGCACCCGGCCGGGGAAGACACCGGCCCAGGAGGCCTCGCCGATCTGCGTCGGCACGGCCCGGCGGTCGACGTCGCCCAGTCCCAGCTGGCCCTGGGTGTTCCAGCCCCAGGCCCAGAGGGTGCCGTCCCGGCGGATGGCCATGGAGTAGCGGAAGTCGGCGGCGGCCGACACCCAGTCGGTGCCGGTGCCCACGCGGTTCAGCCCGGACCTGTCATTGGCGTGGCCCAGGCCCAGCTCAAAGGACTCGTTCCTGCCCCAGGACCAGAGGGTGCCGTCCCGGCGCACGCCCAGGGAGTGGGAGTCCGCGGCGGCAATGGAGACCCAGTTGCCGGCGGTCCCCACCCGGGATGGCCGGGTGCTGCCGGCGACCCCCATGCAGTTGTTCTCGTTGCTCCCCCAGGCCCAGAGGGTGCCGTCGGCGCGCAGCCCCAGGGAATGGGCCTGCCCGGCGGCCACCGCCACCCAGTTGGCGTCCGCGCCCACCTGGACCGGCCTCGGCTTCGCTTCGCGGTTGCCGGTCCCCAGCTGCCCGGAGCTGTTGTCTCCCCAGGCCCAGAGGGTGCCGTCGGTGCGCACCGCCAGGGAGTGGTACCACCCGGCGGAGACGGACTTCCAGTTGGTGTCCGTTCCCACCTGCACCGGGCTCAGCCTGGTGTTGCGGTCACCCAGTCCCAGCTGGCCCCGGCTGTTGTGACCCCAGGCCCAGAGGGCGCCGTTGCTGGCAACCAGAAGGGTATGGAAGTAGCCGGATTCCAGGCTGACCTCCGGCCCGCCGGCGGCCCCGGCCGCCCCCGCCGGCTTGATGCGGCCCGCCGTGAGTCCGTAGAGTGCGATGCCGCCGATGAGCGCTGCGGCCAGCATCAATCTGACCGCGCTTGACACGATCCCACCGTGGGCTCTCAGCATGTCCCTGTCTCCTTCCCCCCGAGTAAATGAGAAACCGACCCTGCAGGGTCGGTTTCACTACTCGCTCCGCGCCACCCAAGTGACCAGTGTACGGGTGGCGGCTCAACGCTTCCTGGCTTGACCTGTCAGTGCTGGTTGCTCTATTGCATAATGGCGGTCCCCTCCTCTGCTGCGCATAAGGCGCCGGGCTGGCCCGCCCGTCGCCGTGTCCTGCCAGATTAGTCGCTGCGCCGCCCGGCAAACCCTTGGGGCCGGCGCCCCCTCTCCGATTCCGTACTTGCCTGTGATATACTCTGGGGCAGCTTCTCGGGGAACGCCGCGGGTGAACGGGCCCGCCGGCGCGCTGGAGGTGGCCTGATGCCGGGACTTGTGGGCTACATATCGGATGAGGTCCGCGACGAGCAGCTACTGGACCGGATGATCGCCGCCGTGGCGCATGAGCCATGGCACAGGGTGGACCGGTACGTCAACCCGCCGTTCCACATCGCCCGGGTGCACCTCGGCAAGTTCAACCCCCAGCCCCAGCCCGTCTTCAGCCAGGACCGGACGCTGTGCCTGATGATGGAGGGGAAGGTCTACGGCTACGATGAAGAGAGGAAGCGCCTGGAGGCCAGGCGCCGCTTCGCCTCCCGGAGCGATGCCGAGTTCTGCCTGCGCCTCTATGAAGACCTGGGAGCGGAGGCGTTTGCCCGGCTCAACGGCAATTTCTCCCTCATCATCTGCGACCTCAGGGAGAAGAAGGCCATCCTGGTCAACGACAGGAACTCGCTGAGGCCGGTCTACTACGCAGTGCACAACGGCGGGCTGCTCTTCGGGCCGCAGGCCAGGCCCATCCTGCAGGACGCCACCTTCCGCAGGGAGGTGGATGTCGAGAGCCTCGCCATGAACCTGGCATATGGCGAGTTCTGGGGGGACAAGACGTTGTTTGCCGGGGTGCGGTACCTGGAGCCGGCCTCGGTCCTCACCTTCGCCCGCGGAGAGCTGGCCAGGAGCCAGTACTGGGACCTCAACTACCGGCCGGACCCCGTCATCACCGAAGAGGAGGCGGCGGAACTGCTGACCGCCGCCATGAGGAAGGCCGTGGCCATCCGCATGGAGGACACCCTGCGCTACGGTGTGTCGCTGAGCGGCGGGCTGGACTCGAGGGCGGTGCTGGCCGCCGTGGAGCCGGACCGCCGCAACGGGATGCTCACCTTCTCCTACGGCCCGCTGCAGTGCGGCGAGGTGAAGATCGCGGAGCAGGTGGCCCGCAAGTGCGGGACATGGCACCGCACCGTCGAAATCACCCCGGACCTCATCATGCGTGTCGCTGAGCGGGCGGTCTGGCTTACCGAAGGCCGGATGAGCATCTGGCTGAGCTACATGGTCCCGGCCTACAGGGCTGTGGCCGATGACGTCGATGTGGTCTTCGACGGCCTGGGCTTCGGCATGACGCTGGGCGGGGCCTTCCTGCAGAGGCCCCGGGTGGCCGGGATGAGCCGGGATGAGATGTACGCCGATTTCCAGAGGGACCGGACGGTCTTCCGGGACCCCGAGCTGCTGAAGGTCTTCGTGCCCGCGCACCACGATGTGGCCCGGCAGGCCCCGGCCCGGGCGTTCGACTCGGTGTACGGGAGGATCCCCGCCAGGGAGGCCGGGGTGGTCTTCGACGAGTTCTACTGGCACTCGCGCCTGGCCTACATAGCCACCATGCACGTCTACGGCAGGGACCTGGTGGAGATCTCCTGCCCCACGGTGGACAATGACCTCAACGAGCTGGCCTACAGGCTGCCCCCGGACAAGAGGCTGGGCCACCGCATATACCGCCGGTTCCTGATGGAGCTCTCCCCGGAGCTGGCTCGGGTGCCCTACAACAAGACCCTGGTCCCCGCCAGCTGGCCCTTCCTGCTGTGGCGGGCCGGGAAGGCCTACCGGTTCGGCAAGGAGGCTGCCAAGCAGAAGCTCTACACCGCCTCCAGGGGGAAGGTCTACATCCCCGACTCCTACCGCTACATCGACGATGTCGGCTGGCTGCGCACCAGCAGCGCGTGGGGGGAGTACATCCGGGACCTGCTGCTTGTCCCCGGATCGCTGTCGCGGGAGTACTTCCAGCAGGACTACGTCCGGTACCTGGTCGAGGAGCACCAGGAGGGGAGCGCCAACCACGCCGACAAGATCCTGCGGCTGGCGACCTTCGAGCTCTTCCTGCGGCAGTTCATCGCTTAGCCCGGGGCGCCCGTCAGCTCGCCCAGATGGCGTCTACCACCTGCACCCGGGTGGCCAGCCAGGCCGGCACGGCCGCCGAGAGCAGGGACACCACGCAGAGCATCACCGCCGCAGAGAGCAGGTAGGACACCTCCACCGGAAGCAGTATGTCCCCGAAGCTGACATGCAGGGGGTGCTGCCTCTCCGCCGGCACAATGACGAACACGAACAGCACCAGGGCCAGCACCGTGCCCGCCGCGTACAGGAAGAGGGCGCGGAAGGTATAGGAAAGGACCAGCGCCCGGTCCGTGATCCCGATGCCCCGGAGGATGCCCATCTGGCGCCGCCTGTTCGCCAGGTCGATGTAGGTCACCATGGCCACGGTGAGGCCGGCCACCACCAGGGCGATGGCCTGGATGATGAGGTAGATGCTGCGCACGCTGCGCACCGTGGCCTGGACCATCCCGGCGGCCTCCTCCCACGTCCCCGCGGACAGGCCCTCCCGGAGCCCGAGTATGCCGCTGACTATGGGCTGGAGGTCGCGGCCGTCGTCGGCGCGCACGCATATCTGGTGGGCGAAGTCGCCGCTGGCGGGGCTGATGATGGACAGCTCGCTCCGGGTGACGAAAGCCTTGATGTCGCTGTAGGGCATCTCCGTCTGGAAAACGCCCTTGACGGTGTAGTCCCGGGTCCCCCCGCTGGCCAGGTTGACCGTGATCCGGTCCCCGGCGTTGATGGTGCGCAGCGAGGCCCAGGATGACTCGAACTCCCTGCCGGCCCCGGCCATGCCGATGCCCAGGACGACCTGGCCCGTGTCGTCAGGATCGAGGAAGCTGCCTTCAATCACGTAGTCCGCGGTGGCGAAGACGCTGCGGTAGAGGTCCGGGTCGGCGGCGGTGAGGTGGCCGGTGAACTGCCTCCCCTCGTGGCGCACCTGGTACCCCACCAGGGTCAGCGGCACCACGGCCTTCACCCCGTCCAGGGCCTCTATCTGCGATGCCAGCGCCCCTGCGTCCGGTATGAGGTCCGTCGTGCCGTCGGACTGCACCACGATGTCGCCGCTGAGGGTGGTCCGCACCTTGTGGTTGATGAGCTGCACCAGCCCGTCGATGAGGGCCGGGCCCAGGGCGATGTTGATGTACACCAGTACCAGGACCGAGATGCTGAGGATGGAGACCCTGATGTTTCCCCTGCCGATGGCCCGCTTCGCGAGGAAGAAGGCGACCTTGAGCGAGTTTCCCATCCTGCTGTCTCGGGGGCCTCCGGGAAGGGCCGGGCGACGGGAGTGATTGTATGGCCGGGAGGAGCCGGCGGTCAAGGGCGAGTCCGGTCTGATCTGTATCCGGACCAGCCCGGGCCGCGGACTGCCACTGTCCTTTGCGGCGGGATGGGTATCGTTTCATCAACCGGGGACCTCAAGCCGCGCGGAGACAGGCCCCGGTGCGGATGGCGGCCCGCTAAGCAGGGTCCTGGTCCGAGGGGTCCGGCTCGCACTCCCGCGGTTGCCGCTGCGGGTCGGGGGAGAACTCGTGGAACAGCCCCGCTTCGGGGTGCGGGGTGGGCAGGTCGATGGGTTCGGGCTGGAGCTTCCTGATGCTGTGCTCCAGCTCCAGCATCTCCTCCAGCTTGGACGCGGCGCGGTTGATCAGATTGATCAGTTCGGTCACCTGGCGCTCGCGTGCCTGGGCCCTGGCGATGGCCTCGTCCCTCTCGGCTTCGAGCTGCTTGATCCTGAGGGCGACTTCCTCAAGGACCTCCATCAGTGGCTTCTGCTGGCTCATCGGGCTCCCTTCCGTGCGAAGCGGTGCGTCGCTGCCGTCCAGGCCGTCAGGAACAGAAACAGACCGGCCTGACGAAGGTCGGTTTCACTGCTGGCTCCCCGCCACCCAAGTGACCACATACGGATGGCGGCTCAACGCCCCCGGGCTGGACGATTACGCGTTGACGTAGACCGCTGGGCGCTTCCCCTCTGCTCTGCGCTCTATGACGTTTGTCGCTCAATTCGAGGCAAAACCCTCAAGAGCGCCCGGCCCCGGGGCGGGGCTGTGGAAGGGGGTCGCGGCCCCGGGGCGAGACGGGCCGCAGGTGCGATCTGAAGGCGGGCCATGGCCCCGGAAGCAGGTCCGGCCCCGGGGCGGGGCCGGACCGCTGAGTGAGCGCCGCAGGTGTGACGCGGCCGGACCCGGTCCGGCTCAGCGCTGGTCGCCGCGCTTCTTCGGGTGCGGGTAGGGGTGCCGCCAGGTCACCTTCACGGCGGGGAGCCGGGAGAACTCGCTGCGCATGGTGCGGCACTGCGTCCGGTATATGTCGATGATCCTGTCCTCGTACTCGTAGTCGAAGGGGTCCCCCAGGTTCTGCTCCATCTCGCCGCCCGGCAGCAGGGGGTGCTCCAGGTACCAGTCGACGGTGGTCCGCAGGGCGGTCTCCACGGGCACGAGGTCGCGGTAGCCCAGTTGCTCGCGTATCTTCCGGGTGTCCACCACCCGGTGGTGGGGGAAGAGGAGCTGGGTGGGGGCCGCCCGGAAGTTGTCCGGCAGCAGGTCGAAGGGCATCTCCACCAGCTCGAACTCGTGTTGCAGCATGCCGCAGAGCAGGCCCACCCACTCCCGGTTGTGGAGCAGCCGGTCATCGCTGATGTTGTAGACCTGCCCGGCGGAGGCCGAGGGGTTGTCGACGGCCAGCATGATGCCGTGGGCGATGTTGTCGGCGAACCCCCGCGACAGCAGGGCCAGCCCGCCCCCGGGCATGATCAGCCGCCGCCGGCCGTCCCGGGCCCGCCGGATGATGGCCCACTCGGGTGGCCCGATGTGGCGCGGCCCGTAGATGATGGGGTAGCGGAAATGGGTGGCCCGGTAGTGCCCGTCCCGGTGGGCCTGCATCACGGAGCGCTCGGAGTCCCTGACCTGGAGGGAGAAGTTGTCCACCCCGCCGGCGACGGAGAGGGGGTGGTCCTCTTCCAGCGGCAGGGGGGTGGGCTCCATGTGCTCCCAGGGGTTGGCCTCGGTGATGGCCATCCACCCCTTGTACACGGGGAGGGCCCCGCCCACCGATATCAGCCGGGCGGTCCTGCCCCGCAGGCCCTCGGCCAGGTGCCTCAGCCTGCCATAGACGGCCACCGCGAGGTCGAAGCTCCTCCCCGCCAGGGCCCGGGCGATGTCCTCCCTCCAGTGGGGATCGCCGTGGATGTGCTCGAGGTGATCGTGCAGGCCGCTCTCGTGTCGCCCCCGGTGCAGCACCACTACCTCGTAGCCCCTCTTGAGCAGTCCGTCTATGATCGGCGGCCCGGTGGCCCCCGCGCCGCCTACAACCAGCGCCTTCATGCTGGACCTCCGTTTCTTCCCGGCGGCCGGGCCCTACGACCCGGCCTTGAACGGGGCATCGTGCTCCGTGGTGATCACCCCCTCGGCCATGAGGTCAGAGATGTCGTCATCGGTCATCCCCAGGACCTGCTTGTACACGTAGTCGTTGTCCTGGCCGAGGGCCGGCCCCGCCCTCCTGAGCTCGCAGGGCGTCTCGGAGAGCCGGTAGGCCGGAGCGTGGTAGGAGTGGGGGCCGATGGCCGGGTGATGCAGCACGCGGTAGTGCCCGCGGTGCTTCATCTGCGGGTCGCTCAGCAGGTCCTCGCAGGTCTGCACCACCCCGGCCGGCACCCCGGCCTCCTGGAGCAGGGCCATCACCTGCTCCGCGGTGAAGGACCGGGTCCACTCGCCGATGAGCCCGTCCAGCTCGTCCTCGTTGCGCTTGCGGCTGATGACGGTGGCGAACCTGGGGTCCGTGAGCCATTCGGGGTTCCCGCTTGCCAGGCAGAGGGACCGCCACTGCTGGTCGTCCCTGGCGGCGATGGCCACCCAGCGGTCGGCCCCGCGGCAGGGGTAGACCCCGTGGGGGCTCATGTGGGAGTCGCGGTTGCCCCGCCGCCGGAGGTCCTTGCGGTTGACGGCCCAGTTGAGCAGATGCGCTCCCAGGAAGGACACGCCGCACTCCAGCTGGGACTGCTCGATGCGCAGGCCCCGCCCCGTCCTGCGCCGCCTCATGAGGGCGCCCATGACGGCTATCAGCGAATACCACGGGGCCACGAAGTCTGAGTAGGCGGTGAAGACCATGGTGGGGTCGCTGTCCGGCCAGCCGGTGGTGCTGCTGTACCCGGCCACGGCGTTGACGTGGTGGCCCACGCCCTTGAAGCGGTGGTGGGGCCCGTCCTCCCCCTGCTGGGAGGTGCTCAGGTAGATGACCATGGGGTTTGCCTTGTGGCAGCTCTCGTAGTCCAGGCCCATGGCGGCCATGGCGCCCGGCGCCATGGACTCGGTGATCAGGTCCGCCCATTCCACCAGTTTGAGCGCCAACTCCCTGCCCCGGGGCCTGGCCAGGTCCAGGCTCACGCTGAGCTTGTTGGTGTTGTACTCGGCGTAGAAGGCGCTGCGGTCCACCCCCGGCGTGGAGTCCTTGAAGGGCTGAAAGGCCCGGAGGGGGTCGAGGTGGGTGTGGCTTTCCACGCGGATGACCGTCGCCCCGTGCTCGGCCAGCTCGCGGCCCACCTGGGGCCCGGCGGCGGCCCAGCTGAAGTCGACGACCTTGAGCCCTTCGAATACCTGCTTCCCCATGGCACTCCTCCTCGACGACGCGTGGCTTGATGCCACACGGCGATGTGTCAAATGACGCCGTTGGCCTTGAGCAGGGCCATCTCGTCGGGGCGCAGCCCCAGCTCGCCCTCGTATATCTCGCGGTTGTGCTCGCCCGGCAGGGGGGGCCGCCGGCCGATCTTCCACGGGGCCTCCTTGATCCTGACCGGCGCGCCGGGGTAGGTCAGGCTGTCGCCCAGCTCGGGGTGCTCGACCGTCTCCCAGTACCCGCGGGCGCCCAGCTGGGGGCTGTTGAGCACGTCCTCGATGCTGTTGCAGGGCGCCATCTGGACGGCCCTCTCCACTGCCACCTCGTAGAGCCCGGCCTTGGTCTTCGTGGCCAGGAAGGCGTTGATGCCGGCATTGCGGCTGTCGCTGACCTCCTGGGTGATGCTGGAGGCATCCCACATGGTGGCGAAGTCGAAGTCCGCCAGCTCCAGGGCGTAGCCTTCGGTGTTGGCCCACTCGACGGCGGCCCGGGACGAGGCGCTTCCCCCGGCGAAGGCGCCGCCCCCGAAGAACAACACCACGTAGCCGTCCTGGCAGGGGCGGATGCAGCGGGAGAACAGCGGGCCCAGGTCCGGCCTCATGGTGACGAAATACTGCCCCAGGCCCACGTAGTTGGCCTTCAGCAGGTCGTAGATCTCCACGGCGTTCATCAGCGTCAGCTCGACGGCGTCCTGCATGGAGACATCCACCTGCTGGCCCTGGCCGGTCATCTCCCGGTGGTAGTAGGCGGTCACCGACCCCAGCGCCCCCTGCAGGCCGGCCTGGAGGTACGCCTGCGGGTCGGGGCCGAGCCGCACCGGCGGGCGCCCCAGGTCTCCCAGGATGCGGACCAGGCCGCCCATGGCGGAGGCGATCAGGTCGGTGGCCTGGTAGTGCGCGTAGGGGCCGCTCTGGCCGAAGGGCGTGATGGAGGTGAGGATGATGTCGGGCCTCACCCCCACGAGGTCGCCGTATCCCAGGCCGATGGAATCGAGGTGGCCCGGCTGGAAGGATTCGACCACGACGTCCGCCGTCTCCACCAGCCTCTTGAAGAGGTCCCGCCCGGCGGGGGCCTCCAGGTCCAGGGTTATGCCCCTCTTGCTGGTATTGGTGGCGAACCAGAACAGGCTCCTCTCGGGATCGGGCTCATCGTGGTAGAAGGGCCCGATGTTCCTGGCGGCATCGCCCCCGGGCCGCTCGATCTTGATGACGTCCGCGCCGAAGTCGCCGAGCACCTTGCCGCAGAAGAGGCCCTTCTCGTCCGCCAGGTCCAGGACGCGCATGCCTTCCAGCAGAGATTGGTTTCCGGTCATCTGCCCCTCCCCTCTGGCGCGCCCCCGGCGGGCCGCGCGGTCCCCCGCGGGCAGGATGCCGGTGGCGCCAGGGCCCTGTGGCCCGGGCGGCAAGTTGCCGGACCGGTGATGCCCGGTCCGCCGGGCCTACCTGAATGATAGCGCGGCCTGTCAATATGCGGGGGAGGCGCGTGGCTCATCCCAGCTCCACGACGGCATGGCGCTCGCGGCCGTCGTCCACCAGGTGGATCTTGCGGCCGGGCTGGTCGGCGCCGTCCACCAGGACCCGGCGGACGTTCCATGTCTCGTCGCCGATCTTCTGGAACCGGATGTGGTAGAAGGTGTTGCGGTAGCGGTAGGTGAGCTTGAACCCGGTCCAGCCGGCGGGCAGGAGGGGGCTGAAGGAGAGGGTGTTGGTCTCCAGGCGCAGGCCCAGGAGGCTCTCCACAAGGAGCCGGTAGAGCCACGCGGCGGAGCCGGTGTACCAGTTCCAGCCGCCAGCGCCTTCATGGCCCCGGGCCGTGTAGAGATCGGCTGCGAGGACATAGGGCTCCAACTTGTAGGTCCTGACGTGCTCCGGGGTGTCGCCGTGGCGAACGGGGTTGAGGTACCCGAAGACCTCCCAGGCGGCATCGCCCTGCCTGAGGGCGGCCAGGGCCATGGCGGTCCAGACCGCGGCATGGGTGTACTGCCCGCCGTTTTCCCGCACGCCGGGGAGATACCCCTTGATGTAGCCGGGGTCCCAGGGCGCGGTGTCGAAGGGCGGATCGAAGAGCCGCACCAGGCGGTGCCTGCGGTCCACCAGGCGGTCCAGGACCGACTGCATGGCGGCCCGGGCGCGCCAGGGGTCGGTGGCGCCGGCCAGCACGGCCCAGCTCTGCGGGATGGAATCGATCTGGCATTCGGGGCTCCCGATGGAGCCCAGCGGGGTCCCGTCGTCGAAGAAGGCCCGCAGGTACCAGTTGCCGTCCCAGGCGTGCTGGTCCAGGCTGGCCGCCAGCTTCTGCGCTTCCTGCTCGCAGGTAACGGCGAACGGGGTGTCGCCGCGCCGGGCGGCGAGGGGGCCGAACTGGCGCAGGACATGGAGCAGGAAGAAGCCCAGCCAGACGCTCTCGCCGCGCCCCCGGTGGCCGACGCGGTTCATGCCGTCGTTCCAGTCGCCGGAGCCGATCAGGGGCAGCCCGTGGGCGCCGAAGCGCAGGGCATGGCGGATGGCGCGGGCGGCGTGCTCGTAGAGGGGGGCCGTCTCCGCGGTGACCCGGGGCTGGTCGTAAACGGAGTCCTCGTTGTCCGCCAGCTGGCGGGCGTCGAGGAAGGGGCGGGCCTCGTCCAGGATGCCGGTGTCGCCGGTGACGGCGACGTAGCGGCACAGGGCCAGCGGCAGCCAGAGCAGGTCGTCGGAGATGCGGGTGCGCACGCCCCGGCCCACGGGCGGGTGCCACCAGTGCTGCACGTCGCCCTCCGTGAACTGGCGGGAGGCGGCCAGCAGCAGGTGCTCGCGGGCCAGCCAGGGGCATTCGTAGAGCAGGGCCAGGGAGTCCTGCAGCTGGTCGCGGAAGCCGTAGGCGCCGCCGGACTGGTAGTATCCGGTGCGCCCCCAGAAGCGCGAGGACAGTATCTGGTAGAGCAGCCAGTGGTTGACCAGGAAGTTGACCGAGGGATCGGGTGTCTCCACGTAGACGCCGCCGAGCTGGTGCTGCCAGAAGGCCCACACGTCCTCCAGGGCCTGGCGGGCGCCGCTGGGGCCGGCCAGGTGGCGCAGGCAGGCGCGGGCCTCGTCCTCGGTCCGCGCGGCCCCGAGGCAGAACACCACCTGGACCTGGTCGCCGGCCGGGACCTCGAACCGGGCCTGGATGGCGGCGCAGGGGTCCAGGCCGGCGCCGACGCGGTTGGAGAGGTGCTTGCGCCACAGCGCGGCGGGGGCGGCCAGCGAGCTGTTGCGGCCGATGAACTCGGTGCGGTCGGCGGTCAGGGTGCGGTCCCGGCCGCTGCAGTGGAAGAACGCCAGGCGGTCGCCGAAATCCAGGCTGAAGGCGTTGCGGGCGAAGATGCCGCCGCTCTGCGGGTCGAGGTGGGTGACCACGTGCATGGCGCCCTGGTCGCGGTGCTCGCCCAGCACCCATTCGCAGTAGCCGGTGACGGACACCCGCCGGGGGCGGTCAGTGGTGTTGCGCAGGGTGATGGCCGTGAACTTGAGCGGGGCGTTGATGGCCACGTAGACCGTCGTTTCCGAGGACAGCCCGGCATGGGCCTGCTCGAAGACGGTGTAGCCGTGCCCGTGCCGGCAGACGCACGGCGCCCCGGAGGGGGCGGGGCCGGGCATGGGGGACCAGAAGCGGCCCGTCTCCTCGTCCCGGATGTAGAAGGCCTCGCCGCCGGGGTCCTCCACGGGGTCGTTGTGCCATGGCGTGAGGCGGAACTGGTGGGCATTCTCGCTCCAGGTGGAGGCGCTGCCTGACTCGCTGATCACGGTGCCGAAGGAGGGGTTGGCCAGGATGTTGACCCAGGGGGCCGGGGGGCGACGGCCGGGACCCAGCTGCAGGATGTACTCCCGGCCGTCGCGGGTGAAGCCGCCGAGGCCGTTGGAGAACTCCAGGTCCGGGAGGGGTGGGGAGGGCCGGGGCTCGAGCTTGGCGGGCTGGCGCTCCGGCGCCAGCCCGGGGATGTCGGCCTCCGGCACGACGCGGCGGTCGATTTGCTCTTCGAGGGTGCCGTGGCGGTCGCTGAAGACCATGCGGGCGGCGGCCTGGAAGAGGACCCGGTCGCCCTCGGGGACCTGGTCGATGTTGCGCACGAAGATGCCGCCGGGCTGGTCCAGGAGCTTGCCCTCGGTGCCCGCCTGCACCAGGCCGATGATGGCGTCCAGCAGGTCCTGGCGGTAGCCCGAGAAGGCCTCGGACCAGATCACCAGGTCCGCCTCGAGCCCCTTCTGCCGCCAGTAGCTGTGGGCCTGCACCACGCTGCGGACCAGGTCCAGGTTGGCGATGTCGGTGATGGTCAGCAGGACGATGGGCCGATCGCCGGAGATGCCGTAGCTCCAGAGCGCGGCCTGGTTCCGGCGGTTGGCGGCGATGATGCCGGGGCGGCCCCGGCGGTGGGGGCTGGCGAAGAACAGCGACCCGGCCAGGCGGGCGTAGTGCTGGCCGTCCGCTTCGCGGATGCGCAACTGGTGCAGGAGCACCTGGCTGCGCGTCCACGCCAGCGAGAAGACCCGCTCCGCCATGTGCGGATCGCGGCAGCGGTCCACGTAGATCTCGGCCGCTTCCCGCGTGTCGGCAATGCCCAGGAAGGCGTTGAGCTGGACGGAGCGGCCGGGCTCGATGCGCACCCGGTAGCGGATGGCGGCGGCCGCATCCAGGGCGATGCCGGTCCGATCCGGCAGCGGGCCGGGCTGGTCCAGGGCGGCCGGACGGCGCACCGAGCGGTTGCGGCCGATGAACTCCCCGCGGTCCGTCTCATAGGAAGGCCCGCGCAGAACCAGGCCGCCCGCCACGTTCAGGCAGTGGAACATCCACGGCGGGCTCTCCTCTGCTGACGAAGGGCGGCGGGTGAACAGGAGCGCGGCCTTGCCGGGAAGGGGGCTGGCGGTCACGAACAGCTTGTGGAAGGCGGGGTGCGTCGCTTCGGCGCGGCTGTCCAGCATCACGGGCTCGGCGTAGCTGGTGACCTCTATGGTGCGCGGGCGGCGGGAGAGATTGGTCAGGGTCAGCTGCCGCAGCTCCATGTCGTCCTCGGCGCAGACCGCCACCCGCAGGTGGCTCTGGACCTGGAGGGCCACGGACTGAAACTCGGCGCTGCCCTGGGAGAACACAGCCTCGTAGCGGTCGAAGGCGGGGGACAGGGGCCGCGCGGTGGGCGACCAGGTCCTGCCGGTGCCCACCTCCTGCAGGTAGAAGAAGAAGCCGCAGGCGTCCTGCGCGGAATCCTCGCGCCAGCGGGTCAGGTCGAGCCCCTGCCAGCGGCTGACGCCGCCGCCGCCGTTGGTGATCATGACATGGTAGCGCCCGTTGGACAGGAGGTGCACCTCCGGCACGGGAGTGTCGGCGGTCTCGAAGGAGCGCGAAGTCGGCTGGAGGGTTTCCGCGGCGCGGGGGCCGGCGATGGCGGCCACCGCGGCCATGGGGTGAGTCCGGGGGCGCGCCAGCGGGATGCGCTCCTGCAGCAGGGGGGCTGCGGACCTCAGCTGCAGGTCGGCCGTGAACCGGCGCTGCATCGGCTGGCCATGGAGCAGGTGATCGAAGGCCAGAAGGCACATCCCGCTGTGGTGCGCCATCCAGGAGCGGACGATGGCGAAGGGCTCATGGGCGGGCACGCGGGCGGGGGTGTAGTCCACCGCCTCGTAGAGCCCGAAGCGGCCGGCCACGCCGGCGCCGGCAAGGCGCCGGAGGTTGTCTACGGCCTCCACCGGCTCGACCATCAGGGCCAGGGCGCTGGCGTAGGGCGCAATGACCAGGTCGTCGGCCAGGCCCCGCTTCATGCCCAGCGCCGGGACCCCGAAGGCGCGATACTGGTAGATCTGGCTGGAGTCCAGGTGGTTGTACCCCGCCTCGGAGATGCCCCAGGGGACGCCCATCTGGCGGCCGTAGCGGATGTGGCGGCGGACCGCCCCCTTGCAGGCCATGTCCAGGAGCGTGTCCTCGTAGACCGGCATCACCAGCAGGGGCATCAGGTATTCGAACATCGACCCGCTCCACGAGGCCAGGACGGGCGGGCCCCAGGCCGGGACCAGCCGGCGCCCGAGGTGGAACCAGTGCTCCAGCGGCAGCTGGCCGCGGGCCACGCCGACATAGCTGCCCAGGCGGCTCTCCGAAGCCAGCAGGTCGTAGAAGCCGGGGTCCCGGCTGTAGGTATCGAGGTTGTAGCCGATGGACAGCAGGTGCCGGCCGGGGTCGTACAGGAAGTCCAGGTCATGCTCGCCGAGCCTGGCGCAGCGCTGGGCGGCAGCATGGAGCTGGCTGATGCGCCCGGACGCCCGCGATTCGGCCAGCCTCAGCCAGGCGGTCCACCGCCGGGTGAAGTCCTCGGCCGGCGCCTGCGCCAGGCGCGGCTCCCAGCGCCGCACCAGGGCGGCCAGCGCCTCCAGAGTGAGGGCGGCCCCGGCCTCCTCGTGCAGCTCCTCCCACCGCCACCCGCCGGCGTCGCCCGCCGCGGGGGGCCGCGGCAGCTCGCCGCCGGCCCAGGGGGCGAAGTGACGGACCTCGCCGGCCAGGTCCGCGCACTGCCGCTGCAGGGACTGGCGCCAGAAGGAGAGGGACTCGTCCGCGGCCAGCGCGCCGGCCAGGCCTTCGGCCAGCGCGTGGCAGGCCTCCAGCTCCTGGAGGATGGCCCGCAGCGACGCCGGGGCGGCGCGGAGGGCCTCGATGCGCTCGCGGACGCGGTTGGCCGCCATGTGCAGCTTGCCGGCTGAGACGCGGCATTCCGGCCGTTGCCGGGCCGACTCGATCTCCTGCAGCAGGATGCCGGCGGCATCCTGCTGCCCCTCCCGCCAGCGCTCCGGCAGGAAGGGGCCGCCCACCATCTCCCGCAGGCCTTCGCGGACCATGATCAGCATGGCCGTGAGGTTTCCGCTGTCCACCGAGGAGATGTAGAGCGGGTGCAGCGGCCTGAGGGTGCGGAGGTCGTACCAGTTGTAGAAATGCCCGCGGTACCGCTCCATCTGCTCCAGCGTGTCCATGGTGGAGCAGGTGCGGGACAGGAAGCGCCCGGGCGAGAGATAGCCGAAATCGCAGGCGGCCAGGTCTGCGGCCAGGCCCATCCCGATGTTGGTGGGCGAAGTCCGGGGCGCCACCGCCGGCACCGGGCCTTCCTGGTAATTGTCGGGCGGGAGCCAGTGGCTGTCTTCCGCCACGAAGTGGTCGAAGTAGGCCCAGGTCTGCCGCGCCAGCCGGCGAAGGAAGGCGGTCTGGTCCGCATTCAGCCGGCGGGCGCGCGGCGCCCGGGTGCGGCCGACGTGCCAGGCGATGCCGGGGGAGACCAGCCACAGTCCCGCCAGGGCGAGCAGCAAGGGGCTGGCGGGCGCGGCCTGGGCCAGGGCCGGCGCTGCGACGGCCGCCGCCAGGACGGGGGCCGGCCACATCTGGCGGGCAATGCCCGCGGGCGAAGTGCGCGCCGTCGGCTCGTCGGGGCTGGCGGTCCTCCACTCGAGCAGCCGCCGGCGGGCCCGCTTCCGCCAGAAGACCCGGGCAATGGCGTCCAGGTTCACCCAGGCGTGGTAGGGCGTGAGCACCAGCTCCAGGAGCTCCAGCGCCCACTGGCGGCCCTCGTTGGCCGCGACGGCCCCTAGATGGACGAGGAGGGGGACCTGCTTGCCCTTGACCATGAAGGCATGTATTGTGCGCAGCGCCCGGGGAAGAAGGTAGACGCCCAGCAGGCCCAGGATGCACGCGGTGGCGCCGGCCGTGAAGGCATAGGCGGCCCAGACCAGCGCTACCAGGAGCGCGGCCGGGACCAGGCTGCGCCGCAGGTTGTCGAAGATCATCCACCGGGCCAGGCCGCCGAGGTGATTGGGGGCCCGGCGGCCGTGGGGGCCGGGCGTGGTGGGGAGCAGCCAGCCGGTGATCTGCCAGTCCCCCCGCACCCAGCGGTGGCGCCGGCGGGCGTCGGCCACCACCTGGGAGGGCTCGTGCTCGATCAACTCCACGTCGCCGATGAACCCGCAGCGCGCATAGCAGCCCTCAATCAGGTCGTGGCTCAGGATGAGGTTGTCCGGGAAGCGCCCGCCGGTGGCTGCATGAAAGGCCCGGATGTCATAGATGCCCTTGCCCACGAACTGGGCCTGGCCGAAGAAATCGGGGTAGACGCTGGCCACCTCCCGCGTGTAGGGGTCGATGCCCACCTCGCCGGCGTGGAGCCGGGCGAAGGTGGACTGCTGCGCGGAAGCCAGGCTGACGGCCATGCGCGGCTGCAGCACGGCGTAGCCGCGGGTCACCATGCGGCGGAAGGGATCGAGGTGCGGGCGGTTCAGCAGGTGGGCCATCGTGCCCGCCAGGCGGCAGGCCGACCCCGGCGGGAGCTGCGTGTCGGTGTCCAGGGTGATGGCGTAGCGCACGGAACGCAGCAGGGCGGCGTCGCCTTCGATCACGGAGAAGGCCCCGGTGCGGCCCTCGACCACCAGGCGGTTGAAGTCCTCCAGCTTGCCGCGCTTGCGCTCGCGGCCCATCCACTTGCGCTCCCCGGGATTCCACAGGCGCGGCCGGTGCAGGAGGAAGAAGACCGGCCCGCCCTTTTCCGCGTGGCGCTGATTGAGCTGCCGGATGCCCTCCACCGCCGCCTCGGTCCATTCGCGGTCGGCGGGCAGTTCCTCGACGTCCGCATCGGGGAAGTCCGTCAGCAGGGCGAACCACAGGTTGGGGGAGGTGTTGGCCAGGCGGCGGATTTCCAGGTCCTCCAGCAGCTTGCCGGTGGCGGCCGGGGAGCCCAGCATGGTGGGCACCACCACGATGGTCCGGTGCTCGGGCGGAATGCCCCTGGAAAAATCGAGTCCGGGCAGGAAGCGGGCCGGGACCAGGAGGGTGATCAGCCAGTTGATGAGCGCCAGCGCCGGCTGGGAGGCCACCAGCAGCGCGGCGACCATCCACAGGGCGACGGCCCAGAGGGGGCCGGCCCCGCGCAGGCTGGCCACGGGAACAGCCGCCAGCAGGAGCGTCATTGCAGCCGCGGAGGCCAGGTAGGAGGCCAGGGCATGGCGCCCCAGCCGGCGGTTGAGCCGCTGGCGCAGCGGGATCCGGCAGCCGATGTATGTCTCCAGCTCAGGGCGGCCGGCATCCAGCAGGAAATAGCCCACGTGACTCTGGTGGCGCTCCGCGTTGGCCTGGCGGCGCTGCGCGGCCAGGTGCACCGCGGCCTCGGCCACGTCCGGCTCGGGCTGGCGGCTGTGGCGCGCCAGCTTCTCGACCCGCGTCCGGTAGCGGTTTCGTGAGCGGAAGTCCATCCCGGGGTAGACGCCGGCCGGATCACGCCGCAGGATGACCTCGATGGCGCTGGCCGATTCAACGAAGTCCGCCCAGTCGATGGCGGCCATGGAGCGCACGCTGGTGATGCAGTTGCTGGTGGTCACCAGGTCGGCGGCCTGGGCCTGGTTCTCCCCCTGCTGGATACGCTCGATGGTCTGCCCGCGGTCGGAGAGCTCCTGCTCCAGCCAGTTGAGCGCCAGGCCGAGGGTGGGATTGACGCCGTCGATGTGGGTCACCAGCTCCGAGATGAGCGGTGGGGTCAGGGGCGGGGCCGCCCGCACGAAGTCGCCCAGGGTGGTGACGAACATCCGGGGGTTGGTCTCGACGGTCTTCAGGAAGCGGTCCGCCCAGTGGAGCGCCACTTCCCGCTGGGCGCACCTCCACGCGATCCGCCGGGCCACCAGGTGCAGCTTCTCGATCAGAGACAGGCGCAGCATGATGGGCACCGCCCACAGCTCGCCCTGCGTCAGGGAGTGCGTTTCCTGGTAGGCGCTAATGAAGCGCGTCAGGTTATCGTGGTCCACCCGGCCGTCGGTGTGCCGCACCATCTCCATCACGATGTCGTATATGCGGGGGAATCCCCGGCGGGGCCCGGCCGTCAGGCGGGGCAGCCCGCGGCTGTAGCTCGGGGACAGGTGCGCCTGCGCCAGCTCGATCTGCTCCTGGACCAGGTGGTAGTTGTCCAGCAGCCACTCCGCGGCCGGCGAGACCCGATTGCCATGCCGCGCGCTCTGGGCAATGGTCTGGTGGCAGCGGCGGATGCTCGCCTCGTTCTCCGCCAGCTGGCGCAGCAGCCGCTCGCCGCCCCGCTGGGACTGGCTCTTGTGCGTGGATGCCAGGAACCGGGCGTGGTTCTCCAGCTGGCTGATGCCGAACAGCTCCGCCCGTTGCGTCACCTCCTCGTGGCCCGGCGGGCCCGGCAGCGCCCCGCCCGGCCACCCGGGGAGGCGCGCCCACCACGGCGCCCGGAGGGAGGACGCCTCCCGGGCCGCCCGGGCCGGCTTCTTCGCGGCGGCGGGCTTCCTGGTGGTGACGGTCTTCTTCGGCGATTTCGTCATAGTCTGTCTCTGGTCTGGTCGCTGAGTCAGCGCCTCGATTCCGACGCGGCGCCGGGCTGGCATAGGGGCCGGCACCGGCTAGGCCGGGAGGACCGGCGGCGGGACGGTGGCCCCGGCGGACTGGAGGACCTCCCCGGCTGCCCCCCGGAGGGGGCCGCGGAGCAGGTACCACTGGCTGCCCTGCCTCACCCGGGCCTCATCGAGGGACTCGAGGTCGCGCCTGATGGCATCCCACTCCAGCCTGTGCCCCCGGGAGGCCAGCCGCCGCTGCAGCTCATCGACGAGCACCAGGGCCAGGAAGGAGCAGAACATGTGGCCCCGGATGGCAGCGTCCCCCTGACGGAAGATGGGCCCGCCCCCCGGCAGGGGCCCCGCCGACCGGACGAGCTGCTCCACCAGCTGCAGGCGCCGGTACTGCGCCGCCACCTCGCCGGCCGGCAGCGGGGTATTGGTGGTCAGCACGGACCTGCCGTCGCAGCGGGCATCGGCGGCCGCCTGCTTCAGGTCGATGCCGGCCCCATCCTTCTCCCCCCGCGGGGACCGCCGGTATCCCCGGCTGCCCGCAGGCCGGCGCTCTCCCTGCGCCATCTCGTCCTCCAGGGCCCCGGCGATGGCCTCCCGTTCCCGGGCATCCCTGGCTGCCTCCTGCGGGTTGTGGCAGATGATGCAGCGGCGCCCTTCCATCACCACCTCCTTCACCCAGAGGCTGTCCTCCACCTCATGACAGGCGCCCGCCCGTTCCACGACGGCCTGGTTGAGTTCCCCCTGCCGCATGCGGGCCCCCAGGATATACTCCAGGCCGCGGTCCTCCAGCGTCGCCATGGCGTCCCGTCCCATTGTGTCGCAGCCGGCCACCCAGCACAGCCGGCCCAGCCCGAAACGCTGCCGCAATCCCTCCATCACCGGCAGCAGGGAGGCGGCGTCGCCATGATCGCCCGGCCACAGCTCGCAGCATATCGGGCGCCCATCCTGCGTCAGCACCACCCCCATCGCCACCTGATGCAGGTCAGGGCGGTGGCGCTGGCAGCTCCCTTCCTGCCCCGGGCCGTCTCCTCCGGCCCCCTGGAAGTAGAGGCCGGCGGTGTGGAAGAAGGCCGGGGAGGGCCCCGCCAACGGGTCCCGCCGCCCGGCGAACAGTGCCTCCTCCACCTCGACCCCGGCCCCGCCCAGCCAGCGCATCGCCCGGTACAGGTGATGCAGCGCCAGTCCTTCCGCCCCGGGGACCACCACGTCCCCGGACCATATGTGGGCGTCCCGGTCAGACCCGGGGGCGAACAGGCGGTGAAGCACCGCCAGGTAGACGGCCCTCTCCACGGGGAACTCGAAGGGCCGGCCCCTGAGCACGTGGTTGAGCGCCTGCTGCACCCCCGTGTCCTGCCACAACCGGCCGAAGGCCAGGTCCGGCCCCAGCCGCCGGGAGGGCCCCTTCTCCAGGTCTGCGCCCTCCGTCAGCTGCACCCGCTGGCCGAACCGAGCCAGGGAGCGCAGCAGTGTGTCGGTGGACCCCGCCTCGGTCAGCTCGTCCAGCCGTCCCAGGGTCAGCAGCACCCGTTGTACGGTGCGGTGGCCCTCCCGGTGGTTCTCCACCAGCTGGAGGTAGCGATAAGGACCGCTGGACTTGACCCGGAAGAACATGCAGCATCCCCCATCTTAGACACCGCAATGGTAAGCCATTGCACGGTGGATTGTCAAGAGGCTGCCGATGCGATCTTTGGCACCGCATATCCCTTGGTCCGGCCTGCGGGGCCGACGGTCCGCGCCGGGCCACGGGCCCGGCGGCCCCATTGACATGGGACCGGGCGATTTCATATAGTGGTGCTGATTCCGCGAGGTGAAAGCCTGCCAGCTTCCAGGGTATGTGTGCCCCACGCCCCGCCGGGCGTGGGGCACAGGTTTGTGAGAACCAGAAGATGCCGAAGACCACGGAGACCCCGAGCAAGGATGCTCTCAGAGAGCTTCTCGAGACCCGCCAGTACAAGGCGCTGCGGGCGAAGCTGGCGGTGCTCAAGCCCGCCCCCATTGCCGAGCTTCTGGCCGACCTGTCGGAAGACGAGGCCATGATCTCCTTCCGGCTCCTGCCCAAGGACCTGGCTGTCGCCGTCTTTGACCACATGGACGGCACCAGCCAGAAGCGCCTGCTGGAGTCCTTCAGCGACCAGGCGGCCAGGGCCCTCCTGGAAGCCATGCCCCATGACGACCGTGTTGACCTGCTGGACGAAGTGCCGGCCATAGTGGCCCGGCGCCTGCTGCGCATCCTCTCGTCCGACCAGCGCCATGTGACGCTGCAGCTTCTGGGCTACGAGGAGGGGACTGCCGGGCGCGAGATGAATCCCCTGTTCGTGGACATCCGCAGCGACATGACCATCGCCGAAGCCCTGGACAAGGTGCGGCAGCTGGCCATAGCCCGGGAGACCATATACGAGTGCTATGTCATAGACCAGGAGCGCCACCTCATCGGCTCCGTCTCGCTCAGGGACCTGGTCATCGCCCCGCTGGACGCCAGGGTAGCCGACATCATGAAGACGGACCCGCCGTTTGTCTTCGTTCACACGGACCGTGAAGAAGCGGCCCGGGTGCTGCGCCAGGACGAGTTGACGGCTGTGCCCGTAGTCGATGCGGAAGAGCGCCTGGTGGGCATCATCACCCACGATGACGTGGTGGACATCCTGGAGGAGGAGGCCACGGAGGACATCTACCGCTTCGGCGCCGTGCCCGGCACGGAGCGGGGCTACTTCACCAGCCGGATCCTCACCGTCGTGCGGCGCCGGGTGGTGTGGCTCCTGCTGCTTATCGTGGTGAACACGGTGACCGGCCTCGTCATCGCCGGGCAGAGCGCGCTGCTGACTGAAGTAGTGATACTGGCCGCCTTCCTGCCGCTGCTCATCGACACCGGGGGCAACATCGGGTCCCAGTCGGCCACCGTTGTCATCCGCGGGCTGGCCACCAGGGAGATCACCCAGAAGCGGGCCCTGGCCATAGTGGCCCGCGAAGCCGGGGTGGGCCTGGTGCTGGGCGTTGTCCTGGGGCTGATCGTCTTCCTGTGGTCCTACCTGCTGGGGCGCGACCTCCGGGTGGCAACGGTGGTCACCCTCACGCTGACGGCCATCTCGATCATAGCCACCATGACCGGCAGCGCGCTTCCCTTCCTGTTCCGGGCCATAAAGGTCGACCCGGCCATGGTCTCGGCCCCGCTCATAACCACGGTCCTGGACATATTTGGGATCGTGCTCTACTTTGGGATAGCCCGCCTGCTGCTTATCTGATTCCACGGGCCCGGCGCCTGGAGGAGCGGCGGGGGGCCCCGCCCTTCGTCACCGGC
>CAZBJX010000016.1:42716-47352 GCA_964492335.1 uncultured Dehalococcoidia bacterium
GTCTCCGTAGCGAGGAGCAGGACGCACCGGACCGGGGCGGCATGACAGGTGTGCTATCGACTATGTTGGCTGCTGACCATTGACAAGGCAGCCCTTCTGGGGGATACTGGGGCGGGAGCGGGAAGGGGAGTGGGAGAGGGCGGGGGTCTACCCGGGACATCACACAGCACCTCCAGGTCTTCTGCAACCGGCAGCGCCGCCAGGCCAGGTTGAAGCCTCTGTCCACTACTGCCTTTGAACGTGCACCGGAACGGCGTCGGCATGACGGGCCCGGTGCCTGCCGCTCGCAAGAAATCACCGCAAGAGGGGAGGTTCTTCATGAGAGACAGGACCAGGTACATCGTCGAGGACGCCAACCAGAAGGAGGTGTTCTGGCCCAGTGAGGAGATGAAGAAGCGGGCCTGGGTGAGCGACCCGTCCATCTATCAGCAGGCGGACAAGGACCCGGTGGGGTTCTGGGCGGAGCGGGCCCGTGAAGGACTGGAGTGGTTCCAGGAGTGGCAGGAGACCTACAAAGAGGAGCTGCCGTATTTCCAGTGGTTCATCGGCGGCAAGCTCAACGCCAGCCACAACTGCCTGGACAGGCACGTCAGGACGTGGCGCAGGAACAAGGCGGCCATAATCGGGGTCCGGGAGCCCCTGGACGAGCCGCCGAAGACTCTGACCTACTACGATCTCTACCGGGAAGTCAACAGGTTCGCCAATGTCCTGAAAGGCCTGGGCGTCAAGAAGGGTGACCGGGTCAGCATCTACCTGCCCATGATCCCCGAGGCCCAGGTGGCCATGCTGGCCTGCGCCCGGATCGGCGCTCCGCACAGCGTTGTCTTCTCCGCTTTCAGCGCGGAGTCACTCAAGGACAGGATACTGGATGCCGGCTCCAAGGTCCTGGTCACCTGTGATGGATACCCCCGCCGCGGCCGCCCGGTCAACCTGAAGAACAACGCCGATCAGGCGGTGGAGGGGACGGAAGTCAGGGATGTGATCGTCTACAAGCGGACCGGGCAGGAAGTCAACTGGGTTGAGGGCAGAGACCACTGGTGGGATGATCTGATGGAGAAAGCCGGCCCGTACTGCGAGCCGGAGGCCATGGACAGCGAGGACGTCCTCTACATCCTCTACACCAGCGGCACCACGGGCAAGCCCAAGGGGGTCATCCATTCCACGGGGGGCTACATGACCCAGGCCTACTGGACGACGAAGTGGGACTTCGACCTCCATGACGAGGACGTGTTCTGGTGCACCTCCGACATCGGCTGGGTTACCGGCCACACCTACAACGTCTACGGCCCGCTGTCCGTGGGCGTCACCCAGATATTCTATGAGGGGGCCCCCGACTACCCCGACAGGGGCAGGGTGTGGGAGATCATCGAGAAGTACGGCGTGACTGTCTTCTACACCGCCCCGACGCTCATCAGGATGTTCATGGGATGGGGCGACCAGTGGCTGGAGAAGCACGACCTGGGCACCCTCCGGGTGCTGGGCACCGTCGGCGAGCCGATCAACCGGGATGCCTGGATGTGGTACCTCCAGAAGGTCGGCGGGGGCAGGTGCCCCATAATCGACACCTGGTGGCAGACGGAGACCGGGGGGACCCTGATCAATGCCCTGCCCGGCGTCGGCCCCTTCATCCCGACTGTTGCCGGCAGGAGCTTCCCCGGGACGCGGCACGCAATCCTTGATGAGGAGGGCAAGGCCCTGGGCGTGGGCGAAGGGGGGTACCTGGTGCAGAAGAGCCCGTTTGGCCCCGGCATGCTCAGGGGCATCTACAAGAACCCCGACATGTACCAGGAGAACTACTGGTCCCAGTACCACAACCAGGTCTACTTCAGCAGCGATGGCGCCAGGCTGTTCATAGAGGACAACTTCCGCCTCACCGGCCGCGTGGACGACGTGATGAAGGTGGCCGGCCACCGGCTTTCCACGGCCGAGGTGGAGAACGCCATAGGCACCCACGACGGCGTCGCCGAGTGCGCGGTGGTGGCCGCTCCCCATGAGGTCAAGGGTGAGACGCCGTGGGCCTTCGTCAGGCTCAAGACCGGAGAGGGGTCGGACCAGCTGGCCAAAGAGCTCATGAACCATGTGGTGAAGGTGCTGGGGCCCACCTGCCGGCCGGAGAGGATCATCTTCGCCCAGGCGGTCCCCAGGACCAGGAGCGGCAAGATCATGCGCCGCATCTTGAAGAGCCTGGCCAAGGGCGAGCCCATCGGCGACATCACCACCATCGAGAACCCGGAGTGCGTGGCGGACCTGAAGGTGCTGGTGGGCTACAAGGGGACGGGCTGAGCGGGCCCCATCTGTGCCAGGCCTTCCCGGCGGCCCGGGCATCGCGACCCATTGAGGAGCGGTGCCCCGGGCTCCCGGTGTCGAGGGAGCCTGTCGCGTGGCAGCAGGTCTCCACGTCTGGCTGTCAGTTGTTCAAAGGTCGTCCACGGAATGCGAAGCTATCCGCAGGAGATAACACTGCGTGACGGCAGTCGAAGGGTGCTCAGATTGATTGGCTCTGAGGACAGGGAGGCCATCCTGTCCTTCCACACTCGTCTGAGCATTGAGAGCCGGTTTCTCTACTATCACTATGCGAAAGGCGAACTGAGCCAGGTGGACCTGAAGGACTACTGCGACCTTGACCGGCATGACAACCTGGCCCTGGTGGCCGAAAGAGAACATGGAGAAGACAGGCATATCGTCGCCGTCGGACGGTATCACCGTCTCCCTTGTGGCGATACGGCTGAAATCGCCTTTGCCGTCCAGGACAGCGAACAGAACAAGGGTCTTGGCACGATGCTGCTGAAGCATCTGGCCAGGCTGGCCCGGGAGCGCAGCGTTCGCTATTTCACGGGTGAGGTGTTGAGGGTGAACGGCCGCATCCTCCATATTCTGCAGAAACTGAGCCCGTCGATGACGGTGGCGACAGACAGCCCCGTAACCTGCTATGTAACGGTGCCCGTAGCAGAGATACTTGAGAGGTCCTGACACTGCCATGACCAGGCGGCGAGGGCCCTCCTGGAGGCCATGGCCGTATGACGACCGCGTTGACCTGCTGGACCAAGCGCCGGCCATGGTAGCCCGCCCGGGCGCTCCGCGCTGCCCTACACCAGGTTGTCGCTGATGGCGGCGTTGCGCACGCGGCCGGCGGGGTATATCTGGAGGCCGGCGCTGCCGTTGCGTCTCAGGTCGTTGCCTTCGATGACGGTGTCATCGATGTACCCGCCGGCGGGGTCCAGCCACACGCCGTACTCCTGGGGGTGCGCCGCCCGATCGCTGAAGATGGTGTTCCCCCGGATGATGGTCCCGCTGATGGTCCCGCCCGCGGTCCAGACCTGCACCCAGATGCCGGCCTCCCCGGATCCCTGCTGCCCGCAGTCTCTGATCACGTTGTCGAGCACCTGGTTGTCGTTGTTGCCCGGACCGATGTGGACGCCCGCCCGGCCGCAGAGCTCGATGTAGTTGTTGACGATGATGGTGCGGCTGCCGTTGACGCAGATGCCGCTGTTTTCGATGTTGGCCGGGCCCAGGGGGACCCTGTTGACCCGGCTGATGGTATTGCCTTCGATCCGGTTGTCGTCCGCGCCGCAGGTGTCGATGGCGTTGTTGCCGGCATTGGTCACCGTGTTGCCGATGATGAGGGCGTGCTGGGACCGGGGCGCAATGCCCATGCCCAGGCCGTCGGCCAGGGTATTGTCCCGGATCTCGGCCCGGGGGGTGTCCCAGGCGCCGATCTGCCGCATGGCGCCGCCGCCCTCCACGTAGTTACCGATGATCTTGTTGTCCGCGCCGGCGTAGATCTCGATAGCCTTCTCCTCCTGGGTCCCGAAGAGCAGGCCGCAGTTGTAGACCCGGTTGCCGGTTATCAGGGCCCACGAGGACTGCTCCAGGAGGATGCCCCGGCCGGTGCAGTCGCGCACCGTGCTGTTGCTGACCCGCGTGCAGTCTCCGTAGCTGTGGCTGATGCCCCTTCCGGCGCAGTCTGTCACCCACAGGTCCTCGTAGACGGCGCTGGCCCCGGAGCGGAGTATGCCGTGCCCGGCAGACTGGTGGGCCTTGTTGCCGTCGATGCGCAGGCCCTTCACGGTGACGTTGGCCCTGGCGATGTTGTAGCCTCCCACGTTGCTGATCACGGTGCAGTTGCTGTCATCCTCCAGGTGGAGCAGGGTGCCGTAGCCGCAGCCCTCCAGGGTCAGGCCCTCGTATACCCGGATGGTGCCGGAGATGTGGAAGGTGCCCTCGAGCAGCAGCACCTTCCCGCCGGAGGTCCCCACCCGGTTGATGGCCGCCTGGACCTGCACCTGGTCGTCGGAGCCGTCGCACCGGTAGTCGGCATACTGGCTGTCCGGGGAGTTGGCCGCGGCCACCACGACGGCGCCGGCCAGGTCCGGCGGGGGCGTGGGTGCCTGGGCCGGTGGAGGCGCGGGTGTCGGGTCAGGGCCTGGGTCGGGGTCCGGGTCGGGTGGAGACGCGGGCGGCGGGCCCGGGGGCGAATCTGGCGGACTGGCAGGCGGGGGCGGGGATGCCGGGTCGGGTTCTGGGACAGGCGCGGTGGCAGGCGTCGCGTCGGGCGCCGGGTCTGCTGTGGTGGCAGGCGTCGCGTCGGGCGCCGGGTCTGCTGCGGGGCCGGCATCCGGGAGAGGGTCAGCCGGGG
>CAZBJX010000016.1:47452-50485 GCA_964492335.1 uncultured Dehalococcoidia bacterium
GGGGCCGGCATCCGGGAGAGGGTCAGCCGGGGCGACTCCCTGGGCGCGCCCGGCCGCGGCGTCCCGCAGGTCCGCGGTGATATCCCCCGGGGTGTGCGTGGCCAGGGGGGCCACGAAGGCGGCGCCCAGAGCTCCCAGGGCCACGATGGCCACCACCAGCCCAAGGCGGGCCATGGGCCGGCCTCCGATCCTGCGCTTGAGCCAACCGGCTGGCCCGGCGCTCTTCACTCGCTGCCCTCTCTGCTCCAATGCATAGCCCTGTCCGTGCGCTGGTGGGACCCGTGTCAGGACTCACCCCCGGCTGCGGTCATCGCCGGGCAGTCAACATCACAATGTACCAGAAGAAGCTCGCTCTGCAGTCTCAATGGGGGGCGGGGCCTTCACAATAACCCATCGTTTGGGCCGCCTGTGAGCTGGCCAGCCGCGTTGTTGACAAGACCTCCCGGGGTGGGGAAATGCCGCTTGTCGCGCTTTCCGACTCCGCCGGGCGCACGCGCGTGGGCAGAATGATGAAGGTAACCACCGAGGCTGCTGCCATGATGATGGCCGAGACCAGCATCGCCCGCACCATGCCGGAGACAAAGGCCTGGTTGGCGCTCTGCACGATGCTGTCTGCCAGCGCAGTCTGCCCCATCGCGGCCGCTTGGCCGGCAGCGATGTGAGCCCCCTGGATACTGCTGCGGACCATGGCGAACAGATCAAGCGGCAGGGTGGCGCTGAGTGCATCGATCCTGGCGATGTAGATGCTGTTCATCAGTGAACCCAGAATGGCCACTCCCAGAGCGCCGCCGACAAGGCGCGTCGTATCGTTCATGGCGGAGCCGACTCCAGCCCTGTCCACGGGGGTTGATCCCATGATGGAGTTCGTGGCCGGGCTCATCGTCAGGCCCATTCCCAGGGACATGATGGACATCCCGAGAACAACCATGGGGTAGCTGGTGTCTACTTGCAGCGTCAGCGACAGATAGAGAAGGCCGCCTGCCGCCAGCAGGATGCCTGTGCCTATGGCGATCTTGGTGCCGATCCACTGCGCCAGTTTCGCGGACACTGCAGAGGCCATGAAGGAGACAGCGGCCATCGGTAGAAGCCGGATACCGGCGGCGAACGGAGAGTACCCGTGGACGGATTGGAAGTACTGGCTGATGAAGAAGTTGGAGCCCATGAGCGCAAATGACACCAGGGCCAGGGCCATGTTGGCCCCGGTGAAGGACATGTTCCTGAAGAAACTCAGGGGCAGCATGGGGTGGGGGGAGCGCCATTCCCAGATGCCGAATGCACCGAGAAGGACCACCGCGGCCCCGAAAGCGATGAGAACGTCACCAGCCGTCCAGCCATTGGCGCCTCCCTGGATGATGCCGTACACCAGGGCGAACAGGCCGGTGATGGACAGCACGGACCCCGGGATGTCGATCTTCCGGACGCGCTGGTCTCTGGAGTCCTGCACGAAGAAGTATCCCCCGATCAGTCCGATGGCCACAATGGGGAGATTGACGTAGAAGACTGCGCTCCAGTCGTAGTGCTCTATCAGCCAGCCGCCCACCAGCGGCCCTATTCCCAGCCCCAGGGCAAAGGTGGCCGCCCAGAGGGCGATGGCCTGGGGCCTCTCCTTCGGATTGGTGAAAGTGGCGGTCAGGATCGACAGCGTGGAGGGCATCATGGCCGCTCCCGCCAGGCCCATGGCGGCGCGCATGCCGATCAGCATGCCGGTGGAGTTGGAGAGCGCCCCGCCCAGCGAGAATAGCCCGAAGCCCAGCAGGCCCAGCTGCAATACCCTCTTTCGGCTGAAACGGTCGCCGATCGCTCCCATGGTCAGGAGCAATGCGGCGAAGACCAGGATGTAGGAGTCAACAATCCATTGCAGGCCGCTGGCGCTCGAATGCAGGTCCCTGGACATGGACGGCAGCGCCAGGTTCACGATCGTGGTGTCCAGCGAGATCACCAGCAGGGAGAAACACAGGAACCCCAGGGCAATCCATCTTCGCCTGTACCACTTCCCTTGTTCAACCACGTGAGTCTCCTTCCCACTCGTGCTGCACAACGGGGCAAGGCCTCCGCCGCAGGCACGTTACCGGACAAGCCAGGGGGTCACTTCGTCTGCAGGCCGTTCAGGAACACCTCCGCCAGCACCCCGGCGACTTCCTCAGACGGAGTCCTCCTCAGCGCTCCACTCTCCCCCTCAAGCTGATAGATGATCAACAGCCCCAAGTTCATTGCCAGAAATATCCGGGCCACCACAGCCGGGTCCATCTGACGGAAGACCCCCTCCTCCATCCCGGACTCCATGCAACCCTCCAGGCGCTTGAATAAGCGGTCCGACATGCCGGCCACATACATCTTCTGCAGTTCCGGGTCATGCTGTATCTCCGCGATGAGCACCAGCAAGCGGTCCACGTTCTTCGAGCCGGCGGTGATCCGGTGCCGCACCAACTGCCGGAGCAGGCCAGCATCTCCCGGCGCCGCGCAATAGCGGTCCAGTATCTCGGACATGCCCTCCCTGGCGACGGAGTCATGGACCAGGGCCACCAGGAGGTCGCGCTTGCTCCGGTAGTAGTTATAGATGGTCCCCTCCGCCACCCCCGCGACCTGCGCTATCTCGGCTGTCGTGGCCCGGGGAAATCCCCTCCTGGAGAACACGTCGAAAGCTGCCTCCATGATCCGGCGCTGCTTATCGACCGCCGGGGTCGCCTTCTTCCGTCTTCCTTCTCTTTGAGCCATTCTCCAGCTCCCTGCATACTGAGTGAGCGCTCACTCAGTGTAGCCGCGCAGTTCGGCTTCCGTCAAGCCGGGGGCGGTGACAGCCGGCGGCCCGGGCCGGGTGAAGGAGTCCTATCCCGGCGGGGGAGCGGGACAGGAAGATCGGACCGCATGACCTCCTCCCGACACGACGTCTGGCGAAGGTGTGGTGTCCACCATTGACATCACGCCTCACAGTGCGGTGAAGGGCTCAATTCCGTCCGTTGCGCCGATGCTGCGCTATTCCATGAACGCGGGTGTCTTGCTCGTTGACGAGTAAGTATCATGCACACCCCCCGG
>CAZBJX010000017.1:0-50402 GCA_964492335.1 uncultured Dehalococcoidia bacterium
TCCCGGCAACCGAGAAGCTGGGTATTGACGCTGCCTGGCCCATGGCTCCCTCCTCTCCTGTCCGCTGCATCCTGCCGGGCCTGCCTGGCTGCTGAAGGCGGTATCGCCCCTGACCGGCGCCAGGCAGCCACGCGCGGAGTCCTCACCCCCATTATACGCGGCGCTGACTACCCGTGGCGCCACCCCCGCCGGGATGCCGGTCCGCGGGCCCGGCCATCCGGTGCCTGATGGTATACTGGCAGGGCCATGGGTGTCTACGAAGAGCTGTGCGGTCTGCTGGGGAGTGAGTTCCCCCCCATGGTGGCCGTGGAAGCGGTCTGCCCCCAGATGGTCCGTCACTGGTGCGAGGCCATGCAGGAGGACAACCCTCTGTACCTGGACGAGGACTACGGCCGCCGGACCAGGCACGCCGGCATCATCGCGCCGCCCGCCATGACCCCTTCCTGGGTCATTCCGCCCCTCCGGCCGCCGTCGGGCATGCCGCCCATCTACGAATGCATCTTCGGCATATGCGGCCGGGCCGGCTATGACCATGTCATCGACTCGGAGAGCGACATGGAGTTCCTGGGGCCCCTGCTGCCCGGCGACCGGGTGCAGTCCACCGCTGTGATCGCCGCCGTCTCCCCTCTGAAGAAGACCGCGCTCGGCGAGGGCCACTTCGTGACCCAGCAGTCCCTGTTCACCAACCAGCGCCTCGAGGCCGTCTGCCGGCAGCGCCTGACCATGTGCCTCTACCGGGGCCCGGGTGCGGCCGCGGGCGGCGGCCTGCCGCCTGCGGCCGTGACGCCCTGGCAATCCACGCGGGCGGGCAACTCCCCGTGGAACATCGGGGCCGCCCCGGCAGGCGGGCCCTCTGCAACGAAGGCGCTTGCCTACAACGACGTGAGGCCGGGCGACCAGTTGCCTCCGTATTCCCGGCAGATGACCACCACTGCGGTGATCGCGGCCGCCGTGGCTTCCCGGGACTTCGCCCCCGTCCACCATGACCTGAGGGCGGCCAGGGGCGCCGGGGTGCGGGACATCTTCGTGAACTACCTCACCACCGGCGGCATCGCCGCGAAGTGGCTCACGGACTGGTCGCGGCCCGGCGGCGGGCTGCGGCGCCTGAAGCTGAAGCTGATGGCCCCCTGCTGCGCGGGCGATTCCCTGTCCCTCACGGGGACGGTGCAGCAGAGGCGGGTGGCCGGAAGGGAAGCGCTGGTGGAGGTGGCGTTCTCCATGATGGTGGAAGAGGGGACTCACTGCCGGGGGGAGGCGGCCATACTGCTGCCGCCGGAGCAGGCCGGCGGCTGACATCCGGCCCGTCAATGGTCAGCGGGGCCGGCTTCCCTGCTCTCCCTGCTCTTCCTGGTCCAGGTTCTCCAGCAGCCTGGCGACCAGCTCGCCGCACCCCCGCCTCTGCAGGCCGGTGCGGCAGTCCAGGCCCAGCTCCCGGCGCAGGTGGCGCTCCAGGGCGAGGCCGGAGACGGCCTCGCCTGCGGGCGAGTCCACCCGGTCCAGCCCCTGCCGCCGCGCATCGTCCGGGCTGTCCCATCCGATGTCGGGCTCAACCGGCGGCACCCCCCACGCCGCGCAGATCTGGCCGGCCCACTCGAGCGGGATGAACGGCGGCCCTTCCATCTGGTCCTGGCCCTTCCAGCCGTCCACGGTGCTGCGGCCCTCCCCTCTGGCTCCCGGTCAGCGCTCCGGTGCCCACTGGGATTGTGGCCCCGGCCGGGGCGGAATGCAACCCCTGCCGACTGACATGTTACAGCAACAGGCCCGCCTGCTCTGCTGACCGGCGCCCCCCTGGAGCGAGGGACAGAGCGGGCCCTGCCCGAAGCTCTCCGGCCGGGGCGGCACCGGCAATGGCGAGGGTAGCGCGGGCCTACAGGAGCTGCATGGCCAGCCTGCCCAGGACCGGCGCAACCAGGTAGACCATCAGCGGGACGAAGGCCGGCGAGTACCTGCGGGCCAGGGCCCGGGAGTAGTCTCCCAGGTAGTCGCCGAACGTCTTGTGCTGGAAGCGAAGCAGCTCCTGGGACTTGGACGTGTCGTACCAGTCCAGGTAGTAGGGTTGCCTGCTGAACTTGCGGTCCGGGGGCAGCGGCAGCCCCAGGACTCCGAGGATGCTGCGCATCATGTCCCTGTAGAGCATCCTGCCCCTGGGGCCGCCGCTCACGATCAGGGTGTTGCCGCGCGCCGCCTCGAAGTTGGTGACCGCGTTCACCACTGCCAGGGACACCTCGTCCGGGTGACACATCTCCACGCGGTTGTCCAGCGGGATCCCGTACATCCGCCGGATGTCGCTCATCTCAAAGATGGTGTACATCGCGGCGGATATCCGCAGTATCACGTAGTCGATGCCCGCCTCTCTGATGATCATCTCCGCCTGGAGCTTGGTCTGTCCGTACACATCCCCGGGGTTGGGCGGGTTCCCGTCCACGCTGACGGGTGCGGTGGAGGATGGCGTGGCTCCGAAGACGGCCACCGAAGAGGTGAACACGAACGGGATGCGGCCCCCCTTGTCCCTGATGGCGTCCACCAGCACCCTGGTGCCGCCGGCATTCACCTTCTCGGCCAGCGCGGGATTGGCATCCGTCGCCGGAGGGAGAACGGCCGCCATGTGGACCACCGCGCCGGCGCCCTCCAGGGCCGCCCGCACCGCGTCGGCATCGGTGATGTCGCCCCACACCGCTTCGGTCTTCCTGTTCAGGCCGGCGACGCTCTTGAGGTTTCGGGGAGACGGAACGTCGAAGACCCTTACCCGGAAACCCCTGCGGTGCAGCATCCGGCACACGCTGGCACCCAGTCTCCCCGCTCCGCCGGTAACCAGTACAAGCATTGTCAGTGTCCTTTCCGGCCCGCTGCGCCATGCCCCATCATGGTTTGCCTGGGGCCAGTGGTTTCCCTGTACCTAACTATTTGTATCCTACCAACAGTACAGCGCTTTGTCAATACCTGCCCCGGCCCGGGCCTTCCCCCGCCCGGGCCTTTCCTGCGGGCGCCGTGGGAGCGCCGGCAGCCCCGGCGCCCGCAATGGCCCCGCTTCCCGTATAATGGTCTCTGATTGGCCGCCAGGGTCGCCCATGCTCAGAGTATCGGACCTGTCGAAGTCCTTCGCCGACCGCCTTCTGTTCTCCGGGGCCGGCTTCAGCATCGGGCCCCGGGACCGCATTGCCCTGATCGGGCCGAACGGGTCCGGGAAGACCACGCTGCTGGACATCCTGGCCGGGGCCGCGGCACCGGACTCCGGGGAGGTGGTCAAGCGAAAGGGCCTGACCATAGGCTACCTGCGTCAGGACATCAACCCGTTCTCCGACCGGCTGCTCCTGGACGACATGATGCTGGCCTCACCGAAGCTGACCGGGCTGCAGCAGCGGATCGGCCGGCTCCAGGAGGCCCTGGGGGAGGGCGGTGCCGGCGTGGAGCGGCAGCGGCAGCTGGCGGAGGAACTGGGCCGCCTGCAGCACGCCTTCGAGGCGGCCGGCGGCTATGACCTGGAGCACCAGGCCAGGGCTGTCCTGTCGGGGCTGGGGTTCCGTGAGAGCGACTTCTCCCGCCGCCTCAGCGAGCTCCGCGGCGGATGGCTGATGCGCGCCTCGCTGGCCCGGCTGCTGGTGGTGAGGCCGGACCTGCTGCTCCTGGACGAGCCGACCAACCACCTGGACCTGGAGGCCTGCATCTGGTTCGAGAAGTACCTTGCCTCTTATCGGGGCGCGGTGGTGGTCACCTCCCATGACCGGGCCTTTCTCAACCGCGCCGTGAACCGGGTGCTGTCCATCGAGCCGGAGGGGATTGCCCGGCACCGCGGCGGCTACGACGACTACGTGCTGGCCCGGCAGCGGCAGGCGGAGGTGAGGCAGAGCACGGCCCGCAGGCAGGAGAGGGAGATCGAGCGGGAGATGCGCTTCGTTGAGAGGTTCCGGGCCAAGGCCACCAAGGCCCGGCAGGTGCAGAGCCGCCTGAAGCGCATCGAGAAGATGGAGAGGGTGGCGGTGCCCCGGACCACCAGGCAGATACGCTTCCTCTTCCCGGCGCCGGCGCTCAGCGGGAGGGAGGTCATCTCGCTGTCCCACGTGGACAAGGCCTACGGCAGCCTGGTGGTCTACCGCGACCTGAACCTCACCCTCCATCGAGGGGACCGGGCGGCCCTGGTCGGGCCCAACGGCGCCGGGAAGACCACGCTGCTGAAGATCCTGGCCGGCGTCCTTCCCTTCGAGCGGGGGCAGCGCCGCCTGGGGCACAACGTGGCCCCGGCCTACTACGCGCAGTACGTTCTGGAGCTGCTGGACCCGGGGAACACGGTGCTGGAGGAGCTGCGCCGGTCGGCCGCCTCCGCCCCGGACCAGGACCTGCGGCGGATACTGGGGGGATTTCTCTTCAGCGGCGATGATGTCCTCAAGCCGGTCTCGGTGCTCTCCGGCGGCGAGAAGGCGCGCATTGCCCTGGCCAAGATGCTGACGCAGCCCCACAACCTGCTCCTGCTGGATGAGCCCACCAATCACCTGGACATCGCCTCCAGGGAGGTGCTGATCGACGCCCTGAACGAGCACCAGGGCACCATCTGCTTCATAACCCACGACCGCACCTTGATCCAGGAGGTGGCCAACAAGATCATCGAGATCCGCGATGGCAAACCGCACCTCTACCCGGGGGACTACGAGGGGTACCTCTTTCACAAGGAGCAGCAGCAGCGGCCGGCGGACGAAGCCGCAGATGGCGCGGCGAGCCCGGGGCCGGAAAGGGGGACTGGCCCCGCGAAGCAGGCCGGCGCCCGGGCACCGGCCTGGCACCGGAGGCAGCCGCCGGGCGAGGAAGAGCAACGGCAGCGTGCCCGCAGGCGGCGCCGGGCCGATCTCGCCCGGCGGGTCAGGGAGGTGGAGGGGCAGATCTCGCAGCGTGAGTCGGAGCTGGCGGACCTGGAGGCGGCCTTCGCCGATCCCGGGCTGTACCGCGACGGCCCCAGGGCGGCGGCCTGCGTCGAGCGGCACCGGGCGCTCAAGGACGAGCTGGGGGCCCTCACCGAAGAGTGGGAAGGGCTGCTGGCCGCCGCCGAGGAGGCAGAGCAGGCGGCCGGGCTCCCGCTTGCTGGCAGCGGGGGGACACGGGTATTCTTAGAGTAGGCCGGCGGCGGGCCTGGCCGCCGCAGTTGACAGGAGGGTACTGGATTGACTACTTCGGACCAAGCGGAAACGGTGGAAGGCGAATTCCTGGACATAGACACGGACATCGTTGTCGGCGCCTGCATCGACGGGGATGGACGGATCTGGCTCAACATCGATGCATCTGACCACTCGCCCGACTGTCTCAGCTGCGACTACTGCGGCATCGAGACGGCCAAGGGTATGCTCTGCATCGACAGCAAAGAGAGCGCCTGCCTGCGCTGTTTCGGCACCAACTACGCCAGGTAGCTTCGGCTGACCGGGGGCGCGGCCCCGCAAGCTCAGCCCCCGCTGCCGGCTGCCACCTTTGCCGGAGGGACCACCCCGGCCGCCTCCGGCCTGACCATCAGGATCGGGTTCAACGACCCGGTCAGTACCTTCTGGGCCACGCTGCCGTAGGCCCACCGGCCCACCCCCGTGCGGCCGTGGGTGGCCATCACGATGAGGCCGAAGGGCACCTTGCCGGCGTAGTCCACGATCTCGTCGGCCACGCTGGCCTTCAACTGCTCTATGACCTCGGAGCGCACGTTCAGGCCGGTCTGCTTCAGGTGGTTCTCGATACCCTCCAGGTACTGCATGGTGGTGCTGCGGCAGGCCGCCCAGTTCTCATCCATCAGCTTCTGCCAGTCGAAGGGTATCTCGGGCCCGGCCACCGGCGGAGTCGGCGGAGGCTCGCACACCATGAGCAGCAGGACGTTGAGCATCTCCTTGCCGACCCGCTGCGCCAGCGCCTGAACGTGGGGCAGCACCGACTCCGCGAGGGCCGAGCCGTCCAGGGGCACGATCACGGAGATGTCCGTCCACTTCTCCAGCTGGCCCCTGCCGGCCATGTCGGGCCTCACCAGCAATACCGGGACCGTTGCCTGCCGCAGCACTTCGTCGGCCACGCTGCCCAGCACCCATCGCCTTATCCCGGTCCGGCCGTGGGTCGACATCACCATGAGGTCGATGCCTTTGTCCCTCGCATAGCGCAGGATCTCGTCCGGGGCGCGGCCCGTCACCACCTCGCCGCGGACCTGCGGCGCTTCGGCGTCCGGCTTCACCCCCAGCCTCTCCCTTATGTCGGACATCCGGCGCTTGACGGCCTCCGCCGAGTGGCTGGCATACGCCTGGTGCATCGGCAGGGACGTGGACTCCCTGGGGTCCACAACGTGCAGCACGGTCACATCGGCGCCCAGCCTGCCGGCGAGCTCCCGGGCATAGGCGAAGGCCGACTCCGCCAGCGCGGAGCCGTCTACTGGTACCAGCATGTTCCTGTACATCGTCCCACCTCCCACAGTGCCGATTCTGACATCCCGGGGCCGGGGCAGCCATTGGGGTTGGTACTTACCCGGTTACTGTGGCGGGTACGTAGTTTGACAGGGCCCGATGGTGCCCTATAATCACATTGTCCGCCAGCCCCCGGCAGGCGCCGGACAGGGTTCTCATGGGCTGGACGCCTGGTACCGGGAGCGCCGCCGGGACCGCCGGCAGCCGGACCGGGGGCCGCAGGTGGCCGGCAGGCCAGGCTTCTTGTCGGCAACATATGGACACCGGCGGTCCGGCCGGGTGGGAGTGGGGGGCCTCATGCGCCATGATCTGATCAATACCGGAATCGACGTCATTGGCCCCGTCCCCTGGGGCGCCCATTTCTGCCAGTTCTACCAGGACAAGGACGACCTCCTGGACGTCCTGGTCCCCTACTTCAAGGCTGGCCTGGAGAACAACGAGTTCTGCATGTGGATCACCTCGCCGCCCCTGGGCGCCGCCGAGGCCCGCCGGGCCATGGGCCGGGCCATGCCGGATTTCCCCGGGCGCCTGGCCCGGGGCCAGATCGAGATCCTCCCCCACACCCGCTGGTACCTGAAGGGCGGCTCATTTGATCGGCAGAGAGTGCTCGACGGCTGGGTGGACAAGCTGAAGGCGGCGCAGGCCGCCGGCTACGCCGGCCTGAGGCTGTCCGGCAACACCTTCTGGCTGGAGAAGGAGGACTGGAAGAGCTTCACCGACTACGAGGCGGCCATCAATGAGGTGATCGGCAACTACCGCATGCTGGCCATGTGCACCTACAGCCTGGGACGGTGCGGGGCGGCCGAGATCATGGACGTGGTCCGCAATCACGAGTTCGCGCTCATCCGCCGGGAAGGCGGGTGGGAGGTCATCGAGAGCACAGCGCAGAAGCAGGCCAGGGAAGCGCTGGCTGAAAGCAAGAGCCGGTACCGGGGGCTCTACCATGCGGTGGCCGGGGGGATCGTGGTGCAGGACAGGAGCGGGGTGATCATCCAAGCCAACGCGCCCGCCCGGGAGCTGCTGGGGATGACCCGGGAGGAGATCAGCGGCTGCACGTCGGAAAGCCCCCGGTGGGAGGCCGTCCGCGAGGACGGATCGCCCTTCCCGGGCCGGGAGCACCCGGCGATGGTGGTCCTGCGCACCGGCCGGCCGGTGCACGCCGTGGTGATGGGCATTCACCAACCGGCCGGCGGCCGGCGCCGGTGGATACTGGTCAACTCCGAGCCGGTGCGCGACCCGGCGACCGGCTCCGTCGAGGCCGTGACCACCACCTTCCTGGACATCACCGGTCGAAAGGAGGCCGAAGAGGAGCTGGCCTTTCAGGCCAATATCCTGTCCAACATCTCTGATGCCGTGGTGGCCATGGACAACGATGGGAAGGTGACTTACTGGAACCGCATGGCGGAGGAGATGTACGGCATCCCGGCGGAGCGGGCCATCGGCCGGCACCAGCAGGACCTCTACAGGGTGGCCTGGCCGAAGCCCGAGGACGAGCGGGTCTGGAGCCAGGAGATGGCGTCCAGGGGGAGATGGGTTGGCGAGAGCTTCCACATCAAGAGGGGCGGAGAGAGGGCCTATGTCCGGTCGTCCATGGGCGTTGTGAGGAATGCCCGGGGAGAGCCGGCCGGGGTGGTGGTGGTGGTCCGGGATCGGACCAGGCTGTGGCAGGCCGAGCAGGACCTGAAGCTGCTGAACGAGCGGTTGAGGCAGCAGGCCGAGGACAGGCTGCGGGCCACCGATGCCAGCTTCCGGCAGGCCATTGCCGGGAATGCGGACGGCATCGTGGTAGTGCGCCAGGACGGGGTGGTCCGTTTCGCCAACGCCGCGGCGGAGCAGCTCCTGGGGCGGGGGCCGGGCGAGATGGAGGGGGCGCTATTCCCGTTCCCCCTGGTTGAGGGGGCCGAGATAGAGATCTCCCGGGACGGCGGCCAGAGCGCGGCTGCGGAGATGCGCATTGTGGAGCTGGAGTGGGAAGGGGCCCCGGCCTGCCTGGCCACCCTGCGGGACATCACCAAGAGGAAGCAGGACCTGCAGGCCCTCCAGGAGAGCGAAGCGCGGCTGAGACTGTTCGTGGACCAGATACCCTGCGTGACCTGGGCCCTGGACAACAGGCTGCGGGTCACCTCCTACTCGGGCACGGGGCTGGGGGTCATCCAGAACGTGCCCGAGGGGATCAAGGGTATGACCCTGTCCAAGTACTTCGGGATCGATGATCCGGAGTTCGAGCCGAACGCCGCGCACCGCAAGGCCCTGCAGGGCGCACCGGCCGCCTACGAGATGAACTGGACGGGGCGCACCTTCATCGGCCGCGTGGAGCCGCTGCGGGACGCGCAGGAGCGCATTGTGGGTGTTGTGGGCGTGGCCTTCGACATCACCGCGCGCAAGCTGGCGGAGGAGCAGCTGAGGGGACTGTCGCACCGCCTGGTGACGGCCCAGGAGAATGAGCGTCGCGCCATAGCCCGCGAGCTGCACGACGAGGTGGGCCAGCTGCTCACCGCGCTCAAGCTCTCCCTGGACAAGGCTGCGTCGCCCGGGCCCGTGGGGGACGGCTCGGACCTGCAGGAGGCCCGGGTGGCCCTGCGGGAGCTGATGGCCCGGGTGAGGAGCATGTCCCTGGATCTGCGGCCGACGATGCTGGACGACCTCGGCCTGCTGCCGACGCTCCTCTGGCATTTCCGGCGGTACACCGCCCAGACGAAGATCCAGGTGCACTTCACCCACCGCGGCCTGCGGAAGGGCCTGTCTCAGGAGATCATCACCGCGGCCTACCGCATCGTGCAGGAGGCCCTGACCAACGTGGCCCGCCATGCGCGGGTGGACAGCGTGTCGGTGCGGGTGCGCGCCCAGTCCGGGGTGGTCCTGGTGGAGGTGGAGGACCGCGGCGCCGGGTTCGACGTGGAGAGCGTGGCGGCGACCAGTGCCGGCCTCAACGGCATGCGCGAGCGGGCCCTGTCCCTGAAGGGCAGGCTGCTGGTGCAGTCCCGGCCTGGAGAGGGCACCTGCATCATAGCCGAGCTCCCGCTGGGAAAGAAACGGTTGGGGAGGAAGAAGGGCAGGGAAGATGATAACCGTGGTTCTGGCTGACGACCACAACATCGTGCGTCAGGGCCTGCGCAAGCTGCTCGAGGCGGAGCCCGACATCCGGGTAGTGGGCGAGGCGGCGGATGGCGCGGAGGCCACGCAGCTGGTGGAGCAGTTGCAGCCCAATTTGCTGGTGGTGGACATCATGATGGGCGGCATGAACGGGATCGAAGTCACCCGTTATGTCAAGAAGCTTTCCCCCAGGACCAGCGTGGTGGTGCTGTCCATGCATGCCGACGAGGGATATGTCATGGAGGCCCTGCGGGCCGGGGCCAGGGGCTACGTGCTGAAGGACTCGATTGCCGATGACCTGCTCCACGCCATGCGGGAGGCGTTGCAGGGCCGGCGCTACCTCAGCCCGCCTTTGTCGGAGGTGGTCATCGACGGGTACCTGCAGAAGCGGGAGGGCACGGCGCTGAAGCCCCACGAGAGGCTGACCGTCCGGGAGCGCGAGGTGCTGCACCTGCTGGCCGGCGGCCTGAGCAATGCCGAGATAGCTGAGCGGCTGTGCGTCAGCCGACGCACCATAGAGGTCCACCGGGCGCACGTGATGCGCAAGCTGGGCCTGCGCAACCAGGTCCAGCTGCTTCGCTACGCCATCGAGTCCGGCATCGCTCCCCCGGGGAAGTAAGTAGCCCCCACAGCCCCGCGCTAAGTAACATCCCCAATACCTGCGCCGCCGCCCCGGTGCGATACTGGTAGAGGTTGCCGGCGCTGACACCCTCCAGCCGCAGCGGGTCCGGATGAGGGGAGAGGGCGGTGGTCGGCGATGGCATGGAATCCCGGGGGATGGAGGGTGTCAGCGCCGGCAACTGGAATGTCCCGGTTGCCCGGGCGCCGGCGCCCACCGTGCCGAGGGCGACCGTCACAGAGGGGAAGTGACGTGAGGAAGAAGCATTGCTCTCATCACTGGGTAATCGATTTTGCGGAGGGCCCTCTGAGCAGAGGCGAATGCCGGGCCTGCGGGGAGGAACGGCTCTTCCGGAACCACCTGCTGTGGTCCGAGATGGCGCCGCCGGAGGCCACTAACGGCCGTTACAGGCTGGGTGTGGACCCGAGGCCGCGGGGCCGGCCCCGTCCGGCCCTGTCTCCGCGGAGGGCGGGCCACGGGCCCCTGTGCCCGTAGCTGATGACGATGGAAGGGGGGAGAGGAGATGGCGCTATCGAGCACCTACGGGAGACTGGACATCCCGACCATAGGCGAGGACGAGCCGGTGTTCATTCTTCGGGGCAGGGACGCCCTGGCCGAGTCCGCCATAGAGATGTACCGGCTCCTGGCGGAGGCCCACGGCTGCAGTGTGGGCGAGGCCCTGGCCAGGGAAGTCGGCCACTTCAAGAGGTGGCCCGGAGACAGGAGAATGCCGGCCTGGCCCGCAGCGGGACAGGCCCCGCCGAAGATGAAGGACTAGTACCGAGAGGGGCCCCGGCCGGCAAGGCAGGGTGGCCCCGGGTGGAGAGAGGGGCTCCCCCCATGCTTGAAGGTAAGCGGGTCGCCATCCTGGCGGAGCGGGGATTCGAGGACACGGAGCTGGTCGATCCCATGGCGGCCATGAAAGCGGCCGGGGCCCGGGTGATGGTGGTGGGCAGCGGGTCGCAGAAGACCTACACGGGGAAGCGGGGCACGGCCGTGGTCAGGGCGGATGCCGCCGCTAGCCAGGTGCGGGCGGACTACTTCGATGCCGTAATTGTCCCCGGGGGATATGCCCCCGACAGGATGCGGCTGCACCGGCCCATGGTTGACCTGGTGAGGGAGATGCACGCTGCGGGCAAGGTGGTGGCCGCCATATGCCACGGCCCTCAGCTCCTGATCTCGGCGGATGTGGTCAGGGGGCGCAGGGTCACGTCGTGGCCCTCGGTGGCCGTGGACCTGAAGAACGCGGGGGCCACGTGGGTGGACGAAACGGTTGTTCGAGACGGGAACCTGATCACGTCCCGCCAGCCGGCCGACATCCCCGAGTTCATCTCGGCCATAGTCGACGCCCTGCAGGAGGAGCCGGAAAGGGCCCGGATGCACTGAGGCCCTTCGGCCAGGCAAGCGCCCTGGGAGGCAACCGGGGCCGGAAGGTGCCGACACAAGGAGGGGCCATGGCCATATCCGGCAAGTACGGTGAAATCAGCATCCCGAAGGTGGGAGTGGACGAGCCGGTCTTCATACTGCGCGCCCAGGACAGGCTGGCGGTGGCCGCCATTGAGATGTACCGCGCGCTGGCCGAGTCTCACGGGCTGCCGCTGGCCGGCAGCCTGCAGAAGGAGATCGACGCCTTCCGGCGGTGGCCGTCCAGGAAGTCGCCTGATTGAGGTGGCCGCTACAGCCGGTAGAGGTCCGGGCGCCGCTCGGCGAAGACGGGCATGGAGGCCCTGACCTCGTCTACCCGGTCCTTGCTCACTTCGGCTACCAGCAGGGTCTCCCCGGCCTCCGGCGCCGTCCCCGGCACTTCGCCGTAGGGGTCAACGACCCGGCTGGAGCCGCCGAACTGGAGGTGGCCGTCCGTCCCGGCCCGGTTGGCGCCGACGACGTAGGCCTGGTTCTCGATGGCCCGGCTGCCCAGCAGGGCGCACCAGTGATGGGCCCTGGACAGGGGCCAGGCTGCAGGCACCACGAAGGCCTCCGCGCCCTGGAGCGCCAGGGACCGGGCCATCTCCGGGAAGCGGATGTCATAGCAGACCATCACCCCCCACCGCATCCCCTCGATGTCGGCCACCGTCAGCCGGTCCCCCCGTTTGAGGAAGTGCGGCTCATCCATCAGGGTGAACAGGTGCGCCTTCCGGTAGCCGGCCGCCAGCCCCCCGCGCCGGTCCACCACCGCCACCGCATTGAATATGTCGCCCTGCTCCCGTTCGGAGAGGCCGCTCACGATCCACACCCCCAGCCGGGAGGCCAGCTCCCGGAGCAGCGGCAGGGGCCCGGACTGCCAGGTTGAGGCGTTTTCCACTATGGCCTTCATGTCGTAGCCGGTGTCGGCCATCTCCGGGAAGACCACCATGCCGCACCCGGCCGCGGCGGCCTGCTCCGCCAGGCGCTGCATGGTGGCGCAGTTGGCGGCCACATTGCCCGCCTGGCACTCCATCTGGGCCACGGCCACCTTCACCGGCCCGCTCCTCCCTGCCCGGGGGTCACGGCCGCTCCCTAGTCATCTTCATCTTCTTCCTCGGCCAGCAGCCGGTTCCTGAGGAAGAGGGTGGCCCTCTGGTCGAAGCTCATCACGCCCTTCATGTAGAAATGCTTGCTTAGCTGCTCGTCGGCCGGAGACCCGATGAAGCATATGGTGCTGCCGTTCTCCGGGTTGACGAACCACAGCATGAGCCGGGAGTCCCTCATGCCGAAGTACCACCGGGCGTCGTTGTCGGTCAGCCACTCGATCAGCTGGTATTCGTTGACCGGGGGCATGACCAGGACGCAGTCCGCATCTGTGGCGGCCGCCCTGACGGCGGCCAGCCTTATCAGTGTCTCCAGGGCCTCCTCCAGGCTGTCGCAGAAGAGGCCCATGATCTCGAAGGCGGAGCCTTCAGCGGTCCGCCGGGCCCGGAAGTCCGGCTCCACCAGGCCCACGTACCTGGGGGGCTTCAGGGCGTACCCGGCCTGCCTCAGAAGCCCTTCCGTCTGGGCCCGCACCTCGTCCCTGCTGAAGACGTAGTGGCGGAACTCGCCTTCGCTGATGCGCTGCTGGGGTCTCTCGGTGTCATCTGCCATGGTGTGCGTTGCCCTCCTTCCTGCCGGCGTTTCCTGCTGGCGGCAGGCCCCCGGGGGATGGGGCGGAGAGAGGCCGCCAGCCTGTGACTGATTGTAACGGTTTTGCGCCGGTGGTGCACCCGGTGCGGCCGCCCCGGCTTGACTCGCCGCCCGCCCTCCGGTAGAATGCAACTAGTTGCAAAAGGCCCCGGTTGTGCTTATCCCGGCCGGAGGGCGGTCCTGATGCGGGAAGGAGGGCGACACACCCATGAACAGCAGGAGACTGGCCGGCATCCTTCTGACGGCGGTCCTGGTCCTGACGTGCCTGGTGGGGGCGGGCTGCGGCAGCCAGCCGGGGGGCGGGCAGGGGCCTGTCGAGCAATACGTTATCGCCGATGCCACCGGCGACTGGGGCTATCCTTCACCGTACCTGCGCTATGCCCGCGGGCCGGGATACATCCGGAGCAGCCTCATCTTCGATACGCTGGTGTGGAAGGACGCGGAGGGCTTCGTCCCCGCGCTGGCCCGGGAGTGGGAGTACGACGCTTCGGAGAACGCCTATGCCTTCCGGCTGCAGCCCGATGCCAGGTGGCATGACGGAGAGGCGTTCACCGCCGCCGACGTGGCCTTCACCATCGACTACGTGAAGGCCCATGCCGACCCCTTCGTGACCCTGGCCGGCCCCACCGGAGTCCGGGAAGCTGAGATCATCGATGAGCACACCATCAGGCTCTGGCTGGAGCAGCCCTGCGCTTCCTTTCTGAACGACGTGGCCGGCACCATGTCCATCCTGCCCCGGCACATCTGGGAATCGGTCGATGACCCCATGACCTTCGACGGGCCGGGAGCGGTGATCGGGACCGGGCCCTACCGGCTGATCGACTATGACAAGGCCCAGGGCTCCTACCTCTACGAAGCCTTCGAGGGCTACTACCTCGGCGAGCCCCGGGTCAAGCGGCTGGTCTTCGTCAAGACCGCCGAGGAGCTGGCCCCGGCCGCCCTGCGGCAGGGGGACGTGGACGCCGCCGACATCAAGGCCGACTGGGCCGAAGACCTGAGGTCGAGGGGTTTGACCGTCATCCAGTGCCCCTACGGCTGGAATGCCAGGCTGACCATCAATCACCGCAAGGCGCCCCTGGACAGCAGAGAGTTCCGGCAGGCGCTGGCGTACGCCATCGACCGGCAGGGCCTGGTGGATGTCACCCAGCGCGGCCATGGCATGGCCGGCAGCCCCGGGATGGTGCCCCCGGACAGCCCGTGGTATGCCCCGGCCATGGAGGGCATGTACCCCTATGACCCGGACAGGGCCAGGCAGCTGCTGGAGGGGCTGGGCTACCAGGCGGGGGCCGACGGGTACTACTACAGGGACGGCATCCCGCTGCAGCTCGAGATCCTCACCCAGACCGCCTCCGGGTTCAAGGACGTGGGCCAGTTCATCAAAGGCGCGCTGGAGGCGGTGGGCATCAAGGTCAGCCTGGTGGTGCTGGAGGGCAAGACCCTGGACGCCAGGGTGAACGCCTGGGAGTTCGATCTCTCCGTCTACGGCCACGGGGGTCTCTACGAGCCGTCCATACTGCCCAGGACCATCACCGGCCCCGGCTTCAACAGCGCGCGCTACACCGCGAACCAGGCCCTGAGCCAGCTGCTGGAGGACCAGCTCACCCAGATGGACGCCGGGGCCCGCCTGGAGATGGTGAGGCAGGCCCAGCAGCTCTACGCCGAGGATGTCCCGGCGCTGACCCTGTACTACCCCGACTACTACCTGGCCCACGACGGGCGGGTGGACATGTTCTACACGGCGGGCGGCGTGGCCTCCGGGATACCCATAGCCATCAACAAGCTGGCCTTCCTGGGCTGACCGGGGATAGAATGGAGGGATGATGGAAGAGGACAACCTGGCGGAAATGGAGATCGTCCCCGTGGGGCATGTGAGGTCCGGCGTGAAGGAGGGGTTCCACTTCTCACAGGCCGGAGACACCGGGCAGTGGCGGGAGGTCGTCGACAGGTCCCGGGCGGCGCGGGAGGCCGTGTCCGAGATCGTGGTCCGCGAGGACCTGGCCGGACTGCTCGACGGGGTGGAGGACTTCTCCCACCTGCTGGTTCTGTACTGGGCGCACCTCATTCCGGAGGAGAGGCGGTCGCTGGCCAGGGTGCACCCCATGGGCCGCCAGGACCTGCCCCTGGTGGGGATCTTCGCCACCCGCAGCCCCGCTCGTCCCAACCCCGTCCTGGCCACCACCGTCCGCCTCCTGGAGCGAAGGGGCAACGTGCTCCGGGTACAGGGGCTGGACGCCGTTGACGGCAGCCCGGTGGTGGACCTCAAGCCGGACTCCGCCCACTACCGCCCCAGGGGGGAGGTCAGGGTCTCGGACTGGATGAGGCAGCTCCATGAGGAGCTTGGGGACGAATAGAGGGCGGGCCTGAGCCGGGGAGAGGGATGTTCAGCAGGACCGGCCTCATCACCTATCTCATCGCCCTGGGCATCATCCTGACCCTCAACTTCCTTCTGCCCCGGATGATGCCGGGGGACCCCATCATGGCCATATACGGCGATGCCGCCGTGGTGACCATGAGCGACGAGCTGCGGGCGGAACTGGTGGAGCGCTTCGCCCTGGACAAGTCGCTCTGGGAGCAGTTCGGCGCCTACTGGTCAACCCTCCTCCGCGGCGACCTGGGATACTCCTACTCCATGAACGCCCCGGTCTCCGAGGTCATCCGGGGCAGGCTGCCCTGGACTCTGCTGCTGGCGGGCTCGGCCCTGCTGCTGTCCACTGCCCTGGGAGCGTTGCTGGGCATCGAATCGGGCTGGAGGCGGGACAGCAGGACGGACAGGACGCTGCTCTCGGCCATCGTGGGCCTCAGCGGCTTCCCCGAGTTCTTCCTGGGGATGCTGCTCATCCTGGCCTTCGGGATCGGCTGGGCGGTGCTGCCCTACCAGAACGCCCGGACGCCCTATGCGGACCTGGCGGGGTGGTCGCTGGCCTGGGACATAGCGAGGCACATGGTGCTGCCCGTGGCCGCCCTGACCCTGGGGCACCTGGGCGGCACCTATCTGCTGACCCGCAACACCATGATCGGCGTCCTCAAAGAGCCGTACATGCTGACGGCCCGGGCGAAGGGGCTGTCCACCGCGGCGGTCAAGTACCGCCACGCGGGCCGCAATTCGCTGCTGCCGGTGGCCACCATGACCGGGCTGTGGCTGGGCCGGCTGGCCGGGGGCGCTCTGTTCGTTGAGGTTGTCTTCAGCTACCCCGGGCTGGGGAACATGGCCTACCAGGCCATAGGCTACCGGGACTATCCGCTCATTGCCGGGGCCCTGCTGGTCAGCGCCGTCGCGGTGCTGGGGGCCAACCTCCTGGTCGACCTGTCCTATCGCTGGCTCGACCCCAGGGTGAGACATGCACATTGACCTCAAGCACGAGTTGGTGGAGAACAGGAGCAGCCGGCTGGGGATGGCCGGGCTGGTCATCGTGCTGGCCGTCGCGGTCCTGGCGCCGCTGCTGGCCACCCACGACCCCCTCGAGCAGACAATCCACGCCCTGCAGCCGCCGTCCTTCCAGCACCTGCTGGGGACCAACCAGGCCGGGCAGGACATCTGGAGCCAGCTGGTCTACGGGGCCAGGACCTCGCTGGTGGTGGGGCTGGTGGTGGCGGCCCTGGGCACGCTGCTGAGCGTTGTCGTGGGCACCTCGGCGGCCCTGATAGGCGGATGGTATGACAGGATCGTCATGCGGGTGGTGGATGCCCTCCTGGTGATCCCCCTGCTCATTGTGCTTATCCTGCTGTCGGTCTACCTGGGCTACGGCCTCGGCGGGGGCGGTGTCCTGGCCATGCAGGTGGTGGTGGCCGCCATGCTGGTCCTCCTCGCCGTCTGCATGGTGCGCAGCCTCGGCCCGTGGGGGCTGCTGGTGGTGGCGCCGTTTGCGGCCCTGGCCGCGCTGTCGCGGGACCTGCTGGCCGGGACCGGCGGCCTCATTCTGATTCTGGCGCTCTTCAGCTGGCAGGGGGGCGCCAGGATCATCAGGGCCCAGGCCCTGTCCCTCAAGGAGAGGGGGCACGTGGCGGCCGCGCGCAGCTTCGGGGCCGGGAGATGGTATATCATCCGGCGGCACCTGCTGCCCGACCTCGGCCCGCTCCTGGTGGTGGACTTCGTGTACTGCGTGCGCCGGGCGGTGTTTCTGCAGGCGGGGCTGGCCTTCCTGGGCCTGGGGGATCCGGGCATCGTCAGCTGGGGGTCGGTCATCTCCGATTCCTTCGGCTGGATCACCTACCGGAGCACCTGGCTGTGGTGGCTTCTGCCGGTGGGCCTGGCCCTCTCTCTGACCATCGTGTCCATTACCCTCATCGGGCAGGCCCTGGAGACGGCGCTGGACCCCAGACTGAGGAGCCAGGCGGATGCTTAGGGTCGAGGGGCTCACCGTCAGCTTCGGCCGGGACCAGGTGCTCAAGGGCATTGACCTGGAGCTGAAAGCCGGGGAATCCCTGGCTGTCATCGGCGAGTCCGGCGCCGGCAAGACGACCTTCGGCCTGAGCCTGATGCGCCTGGTCGAAGGCGAGGTGGGGGGGCGGGTGCTCCTGGGCGGCGTGGACCTGCTGTCGCTGCCGGACGAAGACATGCGGCGGGTGAGGTGGAAGGACGTGTCCATGGTGTTTCAGAATGCCGACGGCGTTCTGAACCCGGTGCACAGGATTATTGACCAGGTGGCCGAGCCTATGCGGGCGCACGGCTGGAAGAGCCCGGCCGAGGCCAGGGAGCGCGCCGGGGAGCTCCTCCTCGGCGTCGGGCTGCCGCAGCGGTGCCTGGGGGCCTATCCCCACCAGCTCAGCGGCGGCGAGCAGCAGCGGGTGCTGATCGCCATGGCCCTGTCCAACGATGCCGGGCTGATCATCCTCGATGAGCCGCTGTCAGGGCTGGACGCCGCCTCGACGCTGGAGATCATCGGCCTCCTCAAGGGGATCAGGCAGGACCATGCCTTCCTGGTGGTGACCCACGACATCTCGACCGCAGCGAAGCTGGCCGACAGGGTGGCCACCCTGTATGCCGGCCGGATTGTGGAGATGGGGGCGGCCGGGGATGTCCTGGCGCGGCCCAGGCACCCCTACACGCGGGCCCTGCTGCGCTCGTATCCCAGCATGACGGCGGTCAAGGACCTTCAGGGGGTCAAGGGCAGGATGGACCGGTCCGCCCCGGGCTGCCTGTTCCATCCCCGGTGCACGCAGGCCATAGAGATATGCGCCCGGGAGGTGCCTCCCCTGGCCGGGGCCGGAGGGAGGCAGCTGGCCTGCCACCGCGGCGGCATCATCACCAAGCTGGCGGTGGAGGGGATGGACAAGCACTACGGCCAGCTGCACGTGGCCGATTCGGTGACGCTGGAGCTGGAGGCCGGGGAGACCCTGGCCCTGGTGGGCCAGAGCGGCTCGGGCAAGACCACCCTGGCCAGGATGATCATGGGCTTCGTTGCGCCCGACAGGGGCCGGCTGCTGCTGGAAGGCGAAGAGGTGGGGCAGCGCGGCCGGGACTTCTACCGCAGGGTCCAGATGGTCTTCCAGAACCCGGGGGAGGCGTTGAGCCATCGCCTGACCGTGCTGGAGTTGGTCCGGGAGCCCCTCGAGGTCCAGGGGCTGGGGACGGGGCAGGAGCGCGACCGGAAGGCCATTAAGGCCATCGAGGAGGTGGACCTGCCCGTTACCGGGGAGTTCCTCAACACCTACCCCCATCACCTCAGCGGCGGGGAGATGCAGCGCGTCTGCCTGGCCAGGGCCCTGGTGCTGGGCCCGGAGGTCCTCATCGCCGACGAGCCCACGGCCTTCCTGGACCCCAGCATCCAGGCCAAGATACTCAAGCTGCTGCTCAACCTGCAGGAGCAGCGGGGCCTGAGCATGCTCATCATCACCCACGATATCGCGGTGGCCAGGAAGGTCAGCGACCGGATAGCCGTCATGTCCGCGGGCCGGATCGTGGAGGCCGGCCTCACCCGGGACATCCTGACGGCGCCCCGGAATGAGTACACCCACTTGCTCATCCACGCGGCCTCCGCGCTCCATTCCGACGAGAGCCACGATCACGACGCCATAAGCCGCACCCGGGCCCCCCTTCACCCCGGCATCAACGAAACACCCCGGAAAGGAGACATCGCATGAGCGCACCGATACCGGATGACCCCAGGGCCGAGATCATGCGGGCCCTCGAAAGGAGGGACCTGGCATGGCTGCTGAGGAAAACGGGCGAGATCCACGGCCATTACTGCCCCGGGAGCGCCCTCGGCGTGATGGCTTCAGTGTACGGCCTGGGCCACCCGCTGATGAACCTGGCCCCGTCCGACGGCATGGAGGGCCTGATGGCCGTGCTGGAGACCAACTCCTGCTTCGCCGACGGGGTGCAGGTGGTCTCGGGGTGCACCATCGGCAACAACTCCCTGGTCTACCGGGACCTGGGGCGGACGGCGGTGACCTTCGCCCGGCGGGGGCGGGGCAAGGGGGTACGGGTCCGGGTGCGGCCCGATTTCCGCTCCCACGTGGAGCGGGCGGTCCCCCAGTTCCTGCCCCTGATGGACAAGGTGGTCCGGGACCGGGCCGGGAGCGCGGAGGATACCGCGGCCTTCAAGGCTAAGGGGGCGGAGGCCGCGTTCGCCCTGATCAGGGTGCCGCTGCCCGAGGTGCTGATCGCGGAGGCGGTCTCCCCGGACCTGCCCGGCTATGCCCCGATAGTCCCCAGCGCCGTCTGCCCCGGCTGCGGCGAAAGCTTCATGGCCACCAAGACCATCACTGAGGGAGAGGGGAAGGGCCTCTGCTTCATGTGCGCCGGCCGGGGATTCCGCCAGGTCGAGGGCCAGGGGATAGTGGAGAGATCACCCTGAAGGCCCCGGAGGGAGGCGGGCCGGTACCACTTCGCGCCCCGGAAGTGGTACAGTGGTGACATGGAGGGCGAGATGAGACAGCAGTCTGGAAAGAGGACGTACCGCAGTGTCGGGGAGTTCCTGGCGGATGTCTGGTTTGTGCTCGGGCACCTGCCGGGGATGGTCTGCATCCTGAGGAAGGGGACGCTCCCCCTGACCTTCCGGGAGAGGCTCATGCTGGCCGTCATCTCCGTGTATGGGTGCCGCATGTGCAGCTGGGCCCACACCAGGGAGGCCTTCAAGAGCGGCGTCGACCGGGACGAGATCACGGCCCTGCTGGCCGGGAGCGTTGACGACTGCCCGCCCGACGAAGCGGTCGGTGTGCTATACGCTCAGCACTGGGCGGATTCCGATACCCACCCCTCTCCAGAGGCGGTGAAGAGGCTGGTGGACACGTACGGCGCGGAGAAGGCCCGGGCGATAGACCTCATGCTCCGCATGATGCGCGCCGGCAACCTGACCGGCAACACCTGGGACCGCCTGCTGTCCCGCGTGTCGTTCGGCCGGCTGGGGTCGCAAGGGCACGCACCTGTCCCCGGTGGGCCGAAAGCCCTCGACTGAGCCGCCGGTCCGGGGAGCGGCCCCCGCCCGCCGGAGCGGCCCCCGCCCTCGGGAGGGGGTAAGGAGGTTGACGTGGTTGAGATCGGGCGTGATGACCTGGAGCGCTACCTGCGTGAAACGCTGGGCCCCTCGGCCAGGCTGGTGGGCACCGGGGAGATCGGGGTCTGGGACGAGCAGGCCATGAAGGAGTTCGGCTACGGCAGGTCGCTGAAGGTGACCTACGAACTGGACGGCCGGGAGCAGCACGCGGTGTTCTCCACCATGCGGGGGGACCGCTACGGGCACCAGTTCTACTGGGACCGCGCGGCCATCCTCATGTTCGAGTACGACACCAGCGCCAGGCTGGAGAAGCACGTGCGGCCCAGGGGGCTGGGCTACATCGACGGGGACGGCCGGCTGGTCCCGGTGGCGAAGCCGCGGGAGTTCTTCATCGTCAACGAGCTCCTGGATGGGAAGCCCTATTTCCATGACCTGGAGAGGATCAGGAAGGGCCGGCTGCAGCCTGAGGACACCGCCCTGGTGCGGGAGTTCGCCCGCTGGCTGGCCCGGGTGCACGCTCAGAAGAAGGCGGGCCCGGACCTCTACCTGCGGCGGGTCCGCGAGCTCATCGGCGGCTCGGAGTGCATCTGGGGGCTGATCGATGCCTACCCTCACCCCAGCCCGGACTTCCCTCCGGAGCTGTTCCGGGAGATGGAGATGGACCTGGTGGAATGGCGCTGGAGGCTGCGGGGCTATGCCCGGCGCCTGTCCGTGGTCCACGGTGATTTCCACCCCTGGAACGTGCTGGTCCGCCCCGGCGGCGCCTTCTCGGTGCTGGACCGCAGCCGGGGGGAGTGGGGGGAGCCGGCCGATGACCTGGCGTCCATGGATGCCAACTACCTGCTCTATGCGCTTTGCCAGGGCGGGCGGCTCTCCGGCGACTTCGAGCAGCTGCACCGGGCCTTCTGGGAGGAGTACCTGGAGCGGACCGGCGACGGCGAGGTCCTGGAGGTCATCGCCCCCTTCTATGTGTTCCGCAGCCTGGTCCTGGCCAACCCCGAGTGGTATCCCGGCCATTCCGCGGAGGTGAGGCGGGCGCTCCTGCGGTTTGCCCGCAACGTCCTGCTGGAGGAGCGCTTCGACTACCGCAACGTGGACCGGTACCTGTAGCAGGCCGGCCGGGGGCTTACCGGCGGGGAGGGCGGGAATGTCAGGCCGTGGTGGAGAGTCAGAGTGAAGGAACTGGAGGGCGCGTCCCCCGGCCGCAAGCGCATTGCGCCTGGCCGGAACAGGGCCGGGGCCGGCCGCCCGGCCGCGAGGGGAGGCGGCGACGGGGTCGCGCCCGGCTGGGTGGTCTGGTTCGTGGGGCTGCCGGGCTCCGGCAAGAGTACCTTCGCCCGGGCGGTGCTCCGGGCGCTGAGGGAGAAGGGGGAAGACGCGGTCTGCCTGAGCATGGACCAGCGGCGCCAGGCCTACACCGCGGCGCCGCAGTACACGGAGACGGAGCGGTCCGCTGCGTACCGGCTGTTTGCGGAGGAGGCGGCCGGGATGGCGCGCCAGGGCCGCAACGTCATCATGGACGGCACCGCCCACCGGCAGGCGATGCGGGCCCACATGCGGGGACTGGTGCCGCGCTTCGCCGAGGTCTACGTGCGCTGCTCCCTGGATACCGCGATACGGCGGGAGAAGGGCCGGCCGGAGGGCCGGGTCATGGCCGGCCTGTACGAGAAGGCCCTCGAGCGCAAGAGGACGGGCGCCAGCTTCGCCGGGCTGGGTGAGGTCATCGGGGTGGACGCCGGCTTCGAGGAGGACCCGGCCGCGGAGTGCGTCATCGACAGCGAACGGGTGAGCATCGAGCAGGGGCGGGACAGGGTGCTGGCGTTTCTGTCGCGGTGGCAGTGAAGGGCCCGGCCGCAGGCCGCCTCACCAGAACCGGGCTCCCAGCGCCAGCGGCAGCCCGATGGCCACAGTCAGGGCGTACAGCAGGTCCAGCCAGAACACGGACCCCAGGGCCCCGAGGTAGATGAACCCGGCCAGCGGCACGGCCGCCAGCTTCAGCAGGATGGGGCAGCTCCGGTCGCGGACCGTCCCCCAGACGGCCCTGGCATCGCCCGTGCTGGGAAACGCGTGCATGGCCACGGAGACCGCCAGCCAGACCAGGAGCAGGCGGACGGCGATGCCGTTGGTGGTGGCCCTCTCCCGCAGCAGGGATGCGGACAGGCCGATGAGGAAGCCGGCCACGGTGTTCAGGAAGAAGGGCCCGGTGCTGATGAGCAGGGTCTTCCAGGCGCCGCGGGGCCTTTCGTGCATGACGTAGCCCGCGGGGTTGCCCAGGCGAAAGAGCCTCACCTTCAGCACCCGGGTCCCGGTCAGGCGGCAGAGCAGCAGGTGGGCCATCTCGTGCACTACGACCCCGGGGAAAGTGAGGATGGTGATGACCTGTCCGTGGGCCACAGTGCCCCGGATTCTATCACGGCGAGGCCAGGGGTGCACCGGCCCCGGGGGCCGGCTGCCGGCGCCGGGCTGAAGACGGCCCTCGAATCCCGATACAGCGGCCCCCCGGGAGGCCGGCTTGACAGCCTCCCGGGCGCCCCGATAGGATCGAGGCCGGGAGCATGGGGGGCAGATTCCCCCATGCACCGGGCGTTGCCGGCCACGTCATCGAGGCCGGGACAAGGAGAGCCGAGAGCCTGATGAGTGAGCGGAAGGCGCCCGGCCCGGGTGTTGCCACCAGGGCCATGATCGAGCAGCTCTACGACGGTGCGGCGGAGCTCTATGACCGCACCGGCCCCGGCATCTTCGCCCGCTTCGGCGCCCGGCTGGTGGAGCACATGCCCCTGGCCCCGGGCATGAAGGTCCTCGACGTGGCCACCGGCAAGGGGGCGGTGCTCTTGCCCGCAGCCCGGCTGGTGGGGCCGGCCGGGCGCGTGACCGGTGTGGACCTGTCCGGGCGAATCCTGGGCGAGGCGGAGCGGGCCGTGCGCGCGGCCGGGCTGGGCAACGTTGATCTGCGCCGCATGGACGCCGAGCGCCTGGACTTCCCCGACGGGTCCTTCGATGCGGTCACCTGCGCCCTGTCGCTCTTCATGGTGCCGGATATCGATGCCGCTCTGCGGGAGATGCGCCGCGTGTGCCGGCCCGGAGGCAGCGTGGGCGTGTCCTTCTTCGACCGGACCCCTCCGGCCTTCGACCCCGGCTGGCCTATACTGCTGCGGCAGTTCCTGGACTACGGCGGGGGGGTGCGCATGCCGCAGCCGGTGGTCCACCCGCCGGAAGGGGTGGCCGCCATGCTCACCGGGGCCGGCCTCAGGGATGCCGCCGCGCAGAGCGAGAAGTACGACATCGCCTACGATACCCTGGAGGACTGGTGGGGCTTCCAGCTCACCGTGGGGACCAGGCTGACCATCCTGTCCATGGACGAGCAGAGGCGGGCCGCCTTCAAGCAGGAGTACCTGGGCAAGCTGCGCCCCATGCTCAAGCCGGATGGGTTCCACGTCTGGGTGGCGGTGGTCTACGCCGTGGCCCGGCGCTGATCCGGCCCGGCCCGGGGCCCTGGGGCCTTCGGCGGCCCGGGGCCCTATTGCATCCCCAGGAAGCCCAGCACCTCGCGGTGGAACCGGCCGGCCATCTCCAGGTTGAACCCGTGCGAGCCTCCCTTGACCACCACCAGCTTCGCGCCGGATATGGCGTTGGCCAGCAGCTCCGAGGCCTGCGGCCAGATGATGTGGTCATCATCCCCGGTTATCACCAGGGTCCGGGCCTGGACCAGGTGCAGGCGGTCGATGGTGGTGTGCGCGGCGATGGCCGCCACCTGGTCCGGCAGCCCCCTGAACATCTCCGGCCGGAGGAACAGGCGGGAGGTCAGCTTCAAGGCCGTGCGATAGGCCCACCGGTTGAAGAGCAGCTCCATGAGGGTGCTTATCGTCCTCTGGGGGTCCATGCCGGAAGCGCCGCTGTGCCCGGCGCCCGCAGTGCCGGGCACAGCGGCCCCCTGCGCGGGGCCGAAGGTGGCGATCAGCGCGGGATTGGTGCCCTCGGCATCGCCAGCGGCCAGGGTGCTGACCAGGATGAGCCTGTCCACGCGAGAGGGGTGGCCTATGGCCAGCTCCTGGGCCACTATCCCCCCCAGGGACTGGCCCAGGACATGGGCCCTGTCGATCCCCAGGTGGTCCAACAGCCCGGCCACGTCGTCGGCCAGGGCCCGGAAGGCGTAGGGCTGCCCTGTCCGGCTGCTCCGGCCGATGCCCCGGGGATCGTAGGTGATGACGCGGAACTGCTTTCGGAAGACCGGCACCTGGCGGAAGAAGGAGGCGTGGCCCGCCCCCATCCCGGGTATGAGGACCAGGGATGGGCCCTGCCCCTGCACCCGGTAGTACAGCCTGGTCCCGTTCAACTCAGCGTAAGGCATCCTCCTCTGGGCCCCTCCGGGCGAAGCGTAGCATCCGGGTCGGGGCGCTGTCAAAGGGCGGCCGGCAGGTGAGGGCCGGCGTCTCCGGTGGCCGGGGGTGCCTCCGCGTTGACTGGGCCCCGCCGCCCGCCGATAATGGAGCCTTGGCCACTGGTTGCGGCGCAAGGAGGTGTCAGTGGAAGCAGCTCAGCTGGGTTCCAGCGATCCCTACTATGTTACGGTCCTGCTGTGGCTGGCCAGGACCGCCTTCTTCACGTTTGCCTCCGCCGTTCTGCTGTGGCTGGGCATCGGGGTCCTGGATGTCCTGACGCCCCGCATACACGAGCGGGCCATGATAGGGCAGAGCCCGGTGGCCACCGGGCTCTTCGCCGGGGGCTTCCTCATCTTTGTGGGGCTGGTGGTCCACGGAGCGGCCACCCTGCCCTTCCTGGTCGGGGCCTCCCGGGTCGACACCATCTTCGCGCCCACCCGGCTGGGGTTGCTGGCTGCCGGGTTCTTCCTGAGCCTGATGGCGGGCATCGTCCTCTTCCGCCTGTTCGACTGGGTGACGCCGAAGATACCCTTCGGCAATATGAACAAGGAGCCCCTCGGGGTCGGGCTGTACGTGTTCGGGTACATGGTCTTCTTCGGCCTGGTGATACACGCTGCCCTGACCACGCCGCTGTAGACGCAAGATGAGACTGGCCAGAGCCCTCATGGCAGTGGTGGCGGCCCTGGCCCTGTGCCTTCCGGCCTGGGCCGCCCTGGGCTTCCCTTCCAGTTCCCTGCAGCGCGCCCGCGGGGAGGTGTTCGACGACTGGGAGATCTGCCGGACCAGGAGCGCCGGCCACGACGGCTTCTTCCAGGAGCACTACGCCGGCACCGGCTGGCCCCCCGAGTCCTTCCGGCCTCAGATAGTCTTCGAGAGCCTGGGGGACTACGCCGACACCGCCTGCCGCCTGGGCCGTGAGTTCGGGCAGAAGTACCCTGACCCTGCCCAGAGAGCGGAGAAGATCTTCCACTTCGCCCGGGACAACGTGCGCTACCGGCTGGACCAGGACCAGTTCGGCCTGGCGGAGTTTGCCCAGAACGCCGATGAGCTGGCACAGACCGTGGTGAACAAGGGCTCGGCCTACGGCGACTGCGAGGACATGGCCATCCTCCTGGTGGTCATGATGTACTCCGCGGGCCTGCGCTCGGCCATCGTGGACTGCCCCTCGCACGCCGGCGTGGTGGTCCACCTGCCCGGCTACGAGAAGGCCAACAAGGTGCTGCAGGTGGGGGGCGAGCCGGGCTGGGTGTGGGCCGAGGCCACCGGCAAGAACAACCCCTTCGGCTGGTTCCCCGAGGGCCAGCTGGACGGGCCCTTCCTGGCATACGAGATATCGGCCGATTCGATCGGCCTGGCGCGGGCCTCCAGAATCGTGGCCTCCCCCCCGGACCTGGGCTTCAGGTTCGTGCTCGACGGGGCCAGCCCGCCCCCCCAGACCCTGGCCGTGAAGAGCTCCGCCCCGGGGACGATGCAGTGGTCGCTTTCCGCAGACGCCGCCTGGATCACTGCGGCGCCGGCCGCCGGCACCTGCAGCCAGGGGGCCGACTACGTCACTCTGTCGGCCGACGCCACGGGCCTGGCCCCCGGCAGCTACCAGGCGGCCGTCACCATCTCCTCCACCGCCGCGGCCAACAGCCCGGTGGTCATACCCGTGTACCTGGACGTGACCACCACCGCGGCCGGGCTGGCGGCCATCGCCCTCAGCTCGGCGGACTACTCCTTCAAGGCCAGTGTGGGCGGCAGCCGCCCGGCCGTCCAGGTCCTGGTCATTGCCAACGCCGGCCCGGGGACCATGAGGTGGTCGGTGAGTGAGGATGCCCCCTGGCTGTCCGTCTCCCCGAAGAGCGGCCTGGCCAGCGGGGAGTATGCCATGGTGCAGCTTGAGGTCGACCCGTTGGCGGTCAGCCCCGGAAAGCACGAGGCCACGGTGACCGTCTCCGCTCCGGGGGCCTCCAACAGCCCCCAGACGGTGAAGGTGCGCCTGGAGGTGGACGCTGAGGGGCCCGTCACGCTGGACTGGGTGTGGGTCTTCCTGGGCGTGGCGGGCATCATGCTGCTGATAGTCATCGTGGGCCGGCGCCTCCGCCGGGCATAGAAGGATGGCTCCCCGGCTGCGACAATGAGGAACTGGCTGTCTCCCTTCCGGCTGCTCTGCCTGATGGGCGCTCTGGCCATCTTCAGCTCCACGATGGCCAAGAGCCCGGCCCTCCCGCTGCTCATCCGCTCCCTGGGCGTGCCACTGTCGACGGTGGGCTTCATCGCAGCCGCCTCCACGGTGGTGGGGATCGCGGTCAGCCTCCCGGCCGGCCTCCTGTCCGATGTGGTGGGGAGGCGCCGAATGCTGCTGGCGGCGGCTGCGGTCTTCGCCACCGCGCCCTTCCTCTACCTGCTGGTCTCCTCCCCCTGGCAGCTGGTGGTGGTGCGCATCTACCACGGCCTGGCCACCGCCATCCTGGGGCCGGTGGCCATGGCCGCCGTGGCCGATACATTCGAGGCTGGCCGCGGGGAGCGCATGGGCTGGTACTCGTCGGCCACCATGGCCGGGCGTTTTCTGGCCCCCTTCGTGGGCGGGATGCTGATCTTCGGCGACGACTTCCGCTGGGTGTACCTGGCCGACGGACTGGCCGGGGTGCTGGCCCTGGCGGCCGTGCTCAGGCTGCCCCTGGCCGGGTCCGGGGCGGCCTCGGTGCGGGAGTCCCTGAGGCGGTGGCGCGGCCGGTGGAAGGAGGAGGTGTCCTTCATCTTCCGCCACGGCGGGATCCTGGCCACCAGCGGCGCCGAAGCGGTGCAGTACTTCGCCTTCGGGTGCCTGGAGACGTACCTGCCCATCTACCTGAACGAGAGGCTGGGGTATCCGGCCTGGAAGATCGGCCTGCTCTTCGCCGCCCAGGTGCTGTCCGCGGCTCTTGCCAAGCCGGTGATGGGCCGCCTTTCCGACCGCCACGGGCGGGTGCCCATGATCGCCGGCGGCCTGGTGCTGGGCGGGCTGGCCACCGGCCTTATCCTGCTCACCTCCAGCTACCCGGTCTTCTTTGGGCTGATCGTCTTGTTCGGGCTGGGGCTGGCCACGGTGACGGCGTCCACGTCCGCGCTGGTGGCCGATCTCTCGCAGGCCGAAGGGAGGGGTGGGGCCCTGGGGATGCTGTCCAGCATCATGGACATCGGCCATTCCACCGGGCCCATGGTGAGCGGGGTCCTGATCGGCGCGTGGGCCTACGAAAGGGCATTCGGCCTGGTGGGGGCCGGCCTGGCGGCGGCCGGGCTGGCCTTCTGGGCCTTCATGCGCCCCCGGCAGCCAGGGCGGCCGGCTCCCACCGCGTGACTGGCGGCCAGGTCGGGGAGGGCGGCCCGATGGCCCCAGCCGGGACCGGCCCGGAGGCCGCTACCTGAGCAGCACCCGGCAGTCCACCACCTGGTAGCCTTCGCCCCTGGGCATCGCCTTGACCGGGTTCAGGTCCATCTCCCTGATCTGCGGCAGGTCCTCCACCAGCGCCGAGAGGCGCAGCAGCATGTCCTGCAGGGCGGCCGTGTCGGCCGGGGGAGACCCCCGGAACCCTTCGAAGAGCCGGGCCATCCTCAGCGAGCTGATGAGCTCCCCGGCGTCCCTGTCCGTCAGGGGCGGGAGGGCCATGGCCACGTCACTGATCATCTCGGCGTAGATGCCCCCGATGCCGAACATGATGACCGGGCCGAAGGACGGGTCCTGGACGACCCCGGCGATGGCCTCCACGGCGCCTTTGACCATGGGCTGCACCGTCACCCCCTGCATCTCGGACTCCCGGCCGGTCTCCTGCAGCTTGCGCCTGATGATGTCATAGGCGGCCTCAACCTCCGCCGCCGACTGGATGTTCAGCACCACTCCGCCGACGTCGGTCTTGTGGGTGATGGTGGATGATTGCACCTTGACCGCCACGGGGAAGCCCAGCCTGGCCGCCAGCGCCGCGGCCTCGCCGGCGGTGGCCGCCGCCAGGGTCTCCACGGTCCTGATGCCGTAGCAGTCCAGCAGCCGGGTGGCGGCATCAGCGGGCAGCCACATCGGCCGCTGGGTGCTCCCGGCCAGGGCGTCCTGGACTATCTTCGCGGCCCGGGCGCGGCGGATGCCGCGGACCCGGACGGCCCTGCCGGGCCGGCGCCGGGCGATGTCGCCGCACTGGGCGGCCTTGTCCAGTGCGGCCACGGCGTCCTCCGGGAAGAGGAAGCCGGGAACGGGGCGCCGGCCCGTGCCCAGCTTCCTCAGCATGCCCTGCTGCCCGATGAAGCAGGTCAGCAGCACCTTCCCCCGGGACTGGAAGGCCGGCATTACCTTCCGCAGGGCGCCCTCCATCTGCTCGTAGCCCATGACCACCGGGGGCACGAATATAGCCAGCACCGCGTCCAGGTCGGGGTCGGCGGCCAGCACCTTCAGGATGTCCAGGAACTCCCCGGCGGAGGCGCCGGCCGTCAGGTCCAGGGGGTTGCCCAGGCTGGTCTCCCTCCTGGCGATGGCCTTGATGGCGGCGCGGGTCCCGGGGGAGAACTCCGGCAGCTCCAGCTGCCGCCGGGTGGCGGCATCCGCGGCGATGATGCCCGGGCCGCCCCCGTTGGTGATTATGGCCAGCCTTCTGCCCCGCGGCATGGGCTGGGAGGACAGCAGGCCCGCCACATGGAAGAGCTGCTCCACGGTGTCCACGCGCACCACCCCCGCCTGGCGGAACAGGGCGTCGGACATGATGTCGGGCGTGGCCAGCGCGCCCGTGTGGGACTGCGCCGCGCGCGACCCGGCGGCGGTGCTGCCTCCCTTGACCACCACGATGGGCTTGGAGGCTGACACCCGGCGGGCGATGCGGCCGAACTGCCGCGGGTCACCGAAGGACTCCAGGTACAGGAGGATGACCCTGGTAGCCCGGTCCTGCTCCCAGTACTGCAGCAGGTCCGTGGGCGAGATGTCGGCCCGGTTGCCGATGCTGGCAAACGACGACAGTCCGAGGTTGAAGTCGCGGACGTACTCCAGCACGGTCAACCCCATGGCCCCGCTCTGGGAAAGGAAGGCGATGTTGCCCGCGCGGGGCGGGACCCGCGAGAACGTGGCGTTGAGGCTGACGGCGGGGTCGGTGTTGATCACCCCCATGCAGTTCGGCCCCACCAGCCTCATGCCGTGCCCCAGGGTCACCAGCCGCAGCTCCTGCTCCCGCATGGCGCCTTCGGCCCCTGTCTCTCTGAACCCGTCGGAGATGACGATGAGCGCCCGCACCCCCTTGCGGCCGCACTCGTCGGCCACGCCCACTACCAGGCCGGCCGGCACCACCACCAGCGCCATGTCCACCTGGCTGGGTATGTCCAGCACCGAGGGATAGGCCTTGACCGCCATTATGGCCTCGGCCCTGGGGTTGACCGGGTAGACGACCCCGGTGAAGTCCCCCTGCATAATGGAGTGCATCACCAGGTGGCCGATGCTGCCCGGGTCCCTCGATGCGCCGATGACGGCCACCGAGCGCGGGTGCAGCACGGCGCGCAGCCCGGCCAGGATGGAGTCCAGCTCCCGCTTCTCTTCCTTCCTGACCACGGCCCGCGTGGGCGCTATGGGGAAGCTGACGTGGTAGACGCCCTCCCCGACGAGGCTGGTGACATGGAATCCGTAGGTGCGGAAGATGTGCATCATGGCCTTGTTCTCGGCCAGGACTTCGGCCTCGAAGGAGGTGATGCCGTTGCGGCGGGCCACCTTCACCAGCCATTCCAGGAGCCTGGTGCCGATGCCCCTGCCCTGGTGGGCTTCCCCCACGACGAAGGCCACCTCCGCCGAGCGCTTGTCGGGCAGCCTCACGTAGCGTCCGATGGCGATGATGTCTCGCTCTTGCCCCCGCGGCAACTCGGCCACGAAGGCGAAGGTGTTCTGGTAGTCGACGGTGCAGAACCGGACGGCTTCCTCCGGCCCCATCATGCCCCGCGCGTAGTGAAAACGAAGATACAGGCTGCGCGGGGTGAGCCCGTTGACGAAGGCCAGCCAGCGCTCGGTGTCGTCACGCCTGATGGGGCGGAATATGGCCAGCGCACCGTCTTTGAGGGCTACCTCGGACTCGAACTCCGCGGGGTATGAACTGCCGACTTCTGGGCCCATCTGCGCACCTCCTCAGCCCTATCCGCTCTCGGGATGCCCGGGCATGATTGTTGCTCCAGCCGCTCAGTATCCGGTACGCCATTCTAGCATGGCCGCGGCCCGTCCGGCATGGGGAGGAGGGTTAATCATGCCCCGGGGGCGCACCACCGACTGGCCGCGGCCCGTCCGGCATGGGGAGGAGGGTTAATCATGCCCCGGGGGCGCACCACCGACTGGCCGCGGCCCGTCCGGCATGGGGAGCAGGGCCCGGGCCTCTCCTGCCGGCGGCCCCGGTGCCCCCGGCTGCGCTACTTGAGCGGCGCGTCTGGTATGATGGAGACTGCCATGTCAGGCTCCGAGCAGGGCGCAGACAGCGGGCAGTCCGGGCGTGAGGCCGGGCTGCGGGCCCGGCTGGGGGTTCCTGCCGGGGCGAAGCGGGTCATCATCTTCGCGGAGTCCAGCCACTGGGACCCCAACTGGAGACTCACCTCGGGGGACTACTTCCGGCGCCTGGTGGGCCCGAACCTGGACAAGGCTGTGGCCGAGCTGCTGCGGGAGCCGCGCCGCGTCTACTCGATCGAGTGCGTCTTCTTCCTGCGCCTCTACTGGGAGGCCCGCCCCGAGCGGCGGGGCACCGTGCGCGCGCTGGTGAACGAGGGCCGCCTGCGGCTCACCTCCAGCGGCGTCACCACCGCCGACACCATCCTGCCCAGCGCCGAGGCCATCCTGCGGGACCTGCTACTGGGCCAGGAGTGGCTGCGCTCCCGGGGCATGACGCAGGAGCCTGCCCTGGCCTACTTCCCCGACAGCTTCGGCGCCTCGCCGGCCCTGCCCTCCCTGTTGAGGGCGGCCGGATTCGACCAGGCGGCCCTGACCCACATCGACGGCGCGCTCCACCCCAGCTCCTTTCACGAAGCGGCATTCCGGCGGTTCCCCCGGCCGGGCTCCAGCGCCGCCCGGCTGGAGAAGGAGGAGCGCTGCCTGGATTTCGTCTGGCGCGGGCCGGACGGCGCCGAGGTCCTCTGCCACTGGAACCGGCACGGGTACAACCAGGGCGACACCCTGGCCTACCGCGGCCTGGGTCGGGGCGGGCTCAACAACTTCGCCCTCCCCGACCGCTCTGACCGGAACGTGGCCGGCAAGGTGCGGCGCTTCGCCGGGCAACTGCTTCCCTATGCCCGCACGCCGTACCTGTTCTGCGCCATCGGCGGCGACTTCATCGACCCCATCCCGGGGCTGGCGGCCCTGCTGGACCGCTACAACCGGCGCCACTACCCTTCGACGGGCATCTGGGCGGTCAACGCCGGGCTGGACGACTACCTGTCCCTGGTGGGCTGCTACCGGCCGGCGCTGCCCGTCATGGAGATGGACCCCAACCCCTGCTGGACCGGGTTCTACGCCTCCCGGCCCAGCCTCAAGAGGAAGTGCCGGGAGCTGATCGGGGGACTGCAGCTGGCCGAGCACCTGTCGCTCCTGCCGGAGAACGAGGGCCGGGCCGGGCCCGTGGCCGAGGCGCTGGCGGAGGGCTGGTGGCATGCGGCCGCCTCCAATCACCACGACTTCATCACGGGCACGGCGTCCGACGCGGTGGTGCGCGGCGAGCAGGAGCCGTGGCTGGACCGGGGAATGGCCGAGGCCAGGGCCGCCAGAGAGGGCCTGGCCTCCCCGCGCGGCCGGGAGGCGGGGCCGGCGCCGCCCCCCCGGTGGCAGCGCCGCCAGGGCGTCCTGGAGATCGCCTCGCCCCACTACGTTGTGGAGCTGGACGAGGGCCGGGGCGGGTGCATCGCCCGCGCCCGGCACCCGGTGACGGGGGCGCCGCTGCTGTCGCTGTCCGACTGCGTGGTTAGCTACCGTGATTCCGGCGGCCTGTGGAGGATGGGGCACGAGTACCTGGGGGGCTGGCTCAGGGAGGCCGGCCGCTCCTGCGACCGCCCGGCCCGGCTGGAGGTGAGTGAGGCGGGCGACGGCTGCCTGGAGGTGTCCGGCACCGTGGAGGTGGACGGCCAGGCCGTGCGCCGGGCCTGCCGGTTCGCCTCCGGCTGCCCGGCCATGGGGTTCAGCGTGGAGGGCCGGGCGGGCCCCCGGAGAACGGTGACCGTCCGGTTCGGCACGGGCCTGGCCCCGGACCGCCTGGCCATGGACACGCCGGGGGGCGTCGTCTTCCGGCCGCTGGACAGGGTCTACTCGCCCACCTTCTGGCCCGTCCAGAGCTTCGTCCACGTCCAGGATAGGGCCACCGGCCGCGGCGTGGCCCTCTGCCTGTCCCTGCCGGGGGCGGTGGCCTGCCGGCCCGACGGGACCCTGGAGCTGGTGGTGCTGCGCAATGCCACCGGCGAGCGGGTGCTGGGGCTCTTCCCGCTCCAGGGCATGACCGTGTCGGGGACTGAGGCCTCCCGGCACGAGTGCCGGTACGCGCTGCTCTTCACCGATGCCGGCGACTGGCGGGACAACTCCATCCCGCTGGCGGCGCGCCGGGCCTTCGGGGGCCCGGAGGACCGGGCGGTATGGGAGGACCCGGCGGTGTCACTGGCCTGGGCCGATCGACCCGAGGTCACGGTGATGGCGGTGAAGCCGGCCTCCCGCGGGGAGGGCGCCATCGTGCGCCTGGGCAACTGGGGGGAAACGGGGCTGCCGGTCAACGTGACCGTCCGGGGCCGCCCCTTGAAGGCCGCCTTCCTGTGCGATGCCCGGGAGCGCGACCTGGGGCCGCTGCCGGTCAGCGGCCGGACGGTGCGGCTGGCCATGCCCGGGGCCCTGGCCTCGATCCGGGTGGTCCGCTGAAGCTCGGGGGCTCTCGGCCGGGGTGGGGCCCCGCGGAGGGCTATCCCACCGGCCGGGCGGCGGCAGAGGCCCTGGCCGTAGCCTTCTTGGCCTGCTTGTCCTGGTACATGCGGTTGTCGGCCTCTCTCATGATCTCGGTCAGCTGGCTGCCCTCGTCGCCGGAGGCCATACCCATGGAGAAGCTCAGAGGGGCCCCCCGGTGCTCGCTGTTGTGCAGGGCCAGGGTATTCCGCAGCCGCTCCAGGGCCTTCTGGCCCACGGAGGCGTCGGCGCCCGGCAGCAGCACCGCGAACTCGTCGCCGCCGATCCTGGAGACCACGTCCCCGGAGCGGAAGGTGGCCGTGAGCACCATGGCCGTGCGCCGCAACAGGGCATCCCCGGCGACGTGGCCCTGGGTGTCGTTGACCGCCTTCAGCCCGTCCACGTCCACCATTACCACGCTCACCGGGAAGTGGCCGCCCGCGCGCTCCATCCGGGCGAACTCGCTCTCGAAATAGGCCCGGTTGTGCAGGCCGCTCAGCGCGTCGTGACTGCTGACGAACTCCAGTCTCATCTCAGCCCTCTTCCTCTCGGTGACATCGCGTATCATGACCAGGGCCTCGTTCTCGCGGCTGGCAGCCACCCGGGCCTCGTAGAAGGCCATGTCTCCCCGCAACGGGACCTGGATCTCAAAGGTCTGGGTCTCCCCGGTCTGCAGAGCCCTCTTCACCAGCGGCAGGCCCCGGCGGACCACCTCCGCCGAGATCTCCTCGTACGCTGGCGTCTCCCTGTAGAGCCTGCCCCGGGCCAGCCTGACCTTGGCCGGCGGCAGGCCGGCCTTCCCGGCGGCCCGGGCGTCGGTGATGCTGCCGTCGGCGGACACCCGGAACATCAGGTCGGGCACTGCGTTGAGCAGGGCCCGCTTCTCCGCGTCCCGTTCGCTGAGCTCGCGCTGCGACCGGTCCAGTGAAGCCAGCATGCCGTTGATGGCCTCGCCCAGCGCGGAGACCTCATCGTTGCCATGGACGACGATGCGGGCGCTGGGGTCGCCGGCCTCCCGCATCCTGTTGATGTCCCTGCCCAGCTTCAGGAGGCGGGAGAGGATCAGCCGGTGGATGACCAGGGACATCCCCACGGTGAGGACCAGCGCGATAGCCGCCAGAAGGACTATCAGCCAGTAGGCCGTGTGCTGGCCCTGGTAGTAGATGTCCCGGGGCAGGGTGGCCTTCATGATCAGGGCCGGCTGGCCGTAGACATCGTTGACCAGGCCGTAGCCGCACACCGTGTTGCTGCCGGCCTCCCGGCTGACCACCGGGGAGTCGCCCGAAAGCCGGGACTGGGCTTCGATGAAGTCATCGGGCAGGTTGGGGTCGTCCCAGCGGACCAGGCTCAGGGCCGTGTGGGTCTGTTCCTCCAGGCGCTCCACCTCGGCGTCATCCAGCAGGCGGGCGAAGATGGCCCGGCCCGTGGCCGGCCCCTGCAGGGTCTCCGCGGCGACGGGGAAGGACTGCACCAGGAAGGCATGCTCGGGGAGCATGAGTATGCCGGTGAAAGAGCTGCCCTCGTCTCCCGGGGCCACTATCGGATTGCTGTCGCGCAGGAGTTCTTCGGCGAAGCCCGCGGGCAAGGGGAGCGTCACGCCCGTCTCCGGGTCGTACCCCACGCCGATGGGCGGGTAGCCGGGGTTCGTGACGAAGGCGATGAAGCTGATGTTCAGGGCGGCAAACGACGGCCCGTCGAAGTTGACCTCCAGGTGGGTGCCCTCAGCGTCCTGGAGCCACCTGAAGGAGCCGCACTCGAGTACCTCGGGGCCGAAGGCGATGTTCAGGGTGGTGAAGTCCTGGTACAGGGCGCTGACGGCGCGCCGGGCGTTCTCCTGCGTGTTGTCCCTCTCCATGTCGGCGAAGCGGTTGGTCACCACGTACCGGGCTGCCATCAGCGCCAGGGTCAGCGTGATGGCTATGCCGATGCTTATCAAGAGTACGAACCTGGTGCGCAGTCTCATCGCTGTCATTCCCGGCGGGCTATCGGGGTTGCCCGCTCCAGTCCCGGCGCAGGCACTGGCCCGGCCGCCGGCATGCGCGCATGCCGTGAGGGCCGCACGTGTCCTTCGTCCCGGGCAGTGGCATCACCTCCTAGAGTATGGGGACGGGCTGTCACGCCGGCGTATCAGGGCCGCCGGCGCGCATCTCGAATTTCTCTCCGGGGGCTTTCCATTCCCTCTCACCGGAGCCCCCGCCGGGCCGCGCGGCTCCGTGCTCCCGCCCTTTGACTTTTTCCGCCCCCGGCGCCTATCATGTCGCCTGCGGAGAGCCCATGCTTGAGACAGAGAGACAGCTGGAGATCGCCAGGGCCAGGCTGCTGGACCTGTCCCTGCGCAACCGGTTGCTCAACTTCCGCCCCACCAGGCGGCGCTCCATCAGGGTTGTCGATGAGGTGCCCGCCGAGGTCTACGACATCCTGGTCCTGGCGGAGAAGCCCATGCAGTTCCGCCAGGGAGCCCGGCCCATGGCCGGGGATGCGGCGGCCGGCGGCCGGCACGCCCCTCCGGGGACGAACGCGGGGTCCGGGCCGCTCCCCGGTGTCGGGAATGGCAACCGCCTGCAGGACCTCGCCTGGCAGGGGCCCGGGGACGGGCCCGGGCTGACCCCGGAGGAGGCGTCCCAGCTCTGGGAGATGCCCTCGCCGGACGCCAGGGAGGCCGACCGCCACCTGGACCGCTTCCTGCAGACGGCCATCCCGGGCGAGGAGCTGCAGCAACGGCTCTACTACCTCTACCAGGAGTCCGCGTCCAGCATGGAGGAAGCGGGCTACTCCATCCTCTACCTGGCCCTGGGGTTCCTGGAGTGGCAGGAGGACGATGCTTCGGCGGAGACCAGGATGGCGCCGCTGGTGCTCATCCCGGTGGAGCTGGAGCGCGCCGGCGTCAGGGCCGCCTTCTCCCTGCGCTGGAGCGGCGAGGACCTCTCCACGAATATCTCGCTGCAGGCCGCCGTCGCCAGGCAGGGGGTGCAGCTGCCCGACTTCGAGATGCCGGAGGAGAAGGACGGGGTCAACGAGTACTTTCAGGTGGTCTCCCAGAACATCAGGGGCAGGCCCCGCTGGCGGGTGGTCACCGACATCCACCTGGGCTTCTTCAGCTTCCGGAAGTTCACCATGTACCGGGACCTGGACCCGCACGCCTGGCCGGAGGACATGTCCCCGGCCGGCGCTCCCCTCATCCGGGCCCTGTTCGACCCCGCCTACGCGGCGGAGAGCCTGCCCGCCTTCGACGAGGCGGAGGCCGACGAGAAGCTGCGCGCCGCCGACCTCTATCACATCGTGGACGCCGACCCCTCGCAGATCGCCGTCATTGAGGACATCAAGTCGGGGCGGGACCTGGTGGTGGAGGGGCCGCCGGGCACCGGGAAGTCGCAGACCATCGCCAACGTCATTGCCGAGTCCCTGGCGGCCGGCCGCAGCGTGCTGTTCGTCAGCGAGAAGATGGCGGCCCTGGAGGTGGTGAAGGCCCGCCTGGACCAGGCCGGGATAGGGGACTTCTGCCTGCAGCTGCACAGCCACAAGTCGAACAAGAGGCAGGTGCTGGACGAGCTGCGCCGCACACTGGAGCTGGCGGCGCCCGGGGAGGAGCGCCTGGAGGAGGAGTTTGAGCGGCTGGAGGGCCTCAGGGCCGAGCTCAACGGCTATGCCAGGGAGCTGCGCGAGCCCTGGGGCAACCTGTCGCTCTCTCCCTTCGACCTGTACTGCGCCGGCGAGGCCGTCAGGCGCCATTTCCAGGCTGCGGGCCGGCCCATGCCCGCGGTGGCGCTGTCACTGCCGGAGGGCTTCGACCAGAGGCAGTGGACGCAGGCCCGGTCCGCCTTCGAGGCGCTGGGCCAGGCCATGGGGCTGGTGGCCCCGGTGGGGGACAGCCCGTGGCTGGGGTGCCGTCCCCGCGTCCTTCTCCCGTCGGACGTGGAGGAGGTCCGGGGCCTCCTGTCCCGCTGCGCAGGCTCCCTGGGCCGGCTGGAGGAGAGCATAGATGAGGTGGCCGGCCTGTGCGCCGTGAGCCGCCCGGGGGACCTGGACTCCCTGGTAAGGGCCCTGGCCGCGGCGGAGATCATGGCGGCCGCCGTGCCGGTGGAGGCAGAGGCCCTGGCCCACCCGCGGTGGACCGAAGCCGGCTGCCCGGCCGGGGACATCATCGGCATCGTGGAATCACTGCGGCAGGAAGCCGGCTTCCTCAGGTCCCGCTTCCGGGAGGAGGCCCTGGAGCGGGCCGGCGAGATGGCTGGGGCTGCCCAGGAGTACGCCAGGAGGGCCGGCAGCCCCTTGCGCTTCCTCAGCGGCCGCTACCGGGAGCTGGACCGGCAAGTGGCCTCTCTCTACCGGGAGAAGGCCCCGGGGAGCAGCGGGCAGAAGGTCTCCGACCTGGACGGCTTCCGCCGCTACCGGGACCTGCGCCAGCGGGTGCAGGAGGCGGATGGTGCGGCCCGGTCGCTCTTCGGCCGGCACTGGCGGGGGGAGGCCAGCGATGCGGCCCTGCTGCGCCGGCTGGCGGACTGGGTGCCGGCCTTCCGGGGGATGCTTTCCTCCGGAGCGCTCACCGCAGAGGCCCTGCACCTGGCGGCCGCGGGGATGCCGGAGGCGCAGTTGCGCCAGGCCATCGAGGGGCTCAGGGCGGCCGGCCAGGCCTTCTCCCGGGACCTGGCGCTGGTCATGGAGCGGATCGGCGGGGACTGGGCGGCGGTGTTCGGGGCCGGGATGGGCGCGGTGCCCTTCTCGGAAGCCGGCCGGCGCCTGGAGGCCTGGAGGGGCGGCATCGGGGGCCTCGACCGGTGGGCGCAGTTCGTCATCCACCGCGACCGTTGCCTGGAAACGCCGGGGGCGCCGATGGTGGACCTGGTGATGCGGGACATGGTGGAGCCGGAGGACCTGGTCCCCTGCCTCGAGGGCAACGTGGGCGACGCGGTGCTGCGGCAGGCCTTCGAGAAGCGGCCCCGCCTGGCGGGCTTCCTCGGCCTGATCCACGAGAGGAAGATACGGGATTTCGTCGATCTTGACCGCCGGCTGATTGAGGCCAACCGGCGCCGCCTGCGGCGGAAGCTGTGGCTGTCCATGCCGCGGGACCCGGAGGACGCCTCTCCCGGTTCGGCCGCCGGGATCCTTCAGGGAGAGCTGCGCAAGACGCGCCGGCACATGCCGATCCGCAAGCTGCTGTTCCGCTGCGGGGGGCACGTGCAGAAGATCAAGCCCTGCTTCATGATGAGCCCCCTGTCCATCGCCCAGTTCCTGGACCCCCGGAGCGTGCGCTTCGACCTCATCCTCTTCGACGAAGCCAGCCAGGTGCGGCCGGAGGATGCCCTGGGAGCGTTGCTGCGGGCCAACCAGGTGGTGGTCATGGGCGACCGGCGCCAGCTGCCCCCCACGGCGTTCTTCGACCGCATTGTCCACGAAGACGAGGATGAGGTGGGGACCGGCGAGGCCACCGTGGCGGACATGGACAGCATCCTCGACCAGTGCGCCACGCGGTTCCCTTCGCGGCGGCTGATCTGGCACTACCGCAGCCGGCACGAGTCCCTGATCGCCGTCTCCAACCGGGAGTTCTACGATGACCGCCTGCTGGTGTACCCCAGCGCGGTGGCCTCATCCCCGGACCTGGGGCTGCATTTCCGGCACGTGCCGGGGGCGGTCTACGAGCGCGGCCGCGGCCAGGTGAACCGCCAGGAGGCCCGGGCCGTGGCCGAGGCCGTGATGGAGCACTTCCGCCGCAGCCCCGGGAAGAGCCTGGGTGTGGGCGCCTTCAGCATCAAGCAGCAGCAGGTGATCGACACCGAGATCGAGCTGGCCCGGCGGCGGGACCCGGGCATGGACCCCTTCTTCGCCCGGGACCGGGAGGAGCACTTCTTCGTCAAGAACCTGGAGACCATCCAGGGCGATGAGCGGGACGTCATCTTCCTCAGCATCGGCTACGGGTTCGATGCGGACGGGGTCCTGACCCGCCACTTCGGGCCCCTCAACCAGGAAGGCGGCGAGCGACGGCTGAACGTGCTGATAACCCGGGCCCGGGAGAAGTGCGTGGTCTTCGGGAGCTTCCGGGCCGCCGACCTGTCCCTGGGCCCGGACGCCCGGCCCGGCCCCCGGGCGCTGAAGGCCTTTCTGGCCTATGCCGAGGACCGGGCCCTGGCGGGCACTGCCGCCCGGGGTGAGGCCGGGTCGCCCTTCGAGGAGGCGGTGCTGGAGTTCCTGGTGGCGCGGGGCCACCAAGTGCGCCGGCGGGTGGGGTGCGCCCGTTTCCGGGTTGACCTGGGGATCGTCCACCCCGAGTCGCCGGGGTCCTACCTCCTGGGCGTCGAGAGCGACGGGGTGCAGTACCACTCCTCGAGGGTGGCGCGCGACCGGGACCGGCTGCGGGCCACGGTGCTCCGGGACCGGGGGTGGAGGATCCACCGCGCCTGGTCGACGGACTGGTACTGCCGGCGGGAGGAGGGCCAGAAGGCGCTCCTGGGGGCCATAGAGCAGGCCGCCGGGGCGCCTTCTCCGCCGGGCAGCAGCGCGCCACCCCCAGGGGAGCTCCCACCGGCGCCGCCGATGGGGACAGGCGGCCTGGCCGGGGGCGACGCGGGCGGCACGGGGCCCGTCCCGGGAAGCAGCCAGGCTGCAGCCCCCGCGCCGGCCCTCCGGACGGCCGGGGCCGCGCCCGCCGGGGTGCGGCTGGAGCAGATGGTCCACGGCTACGAGGTCTGCCGGTCGCTGGGCGTGCGCCGCCGCGGCGAGCTCCATGAGCAGACGTCGGCGGTCATGGCCATGGCGGTGGAGAACGTGGTGGCGGTGGAAGGGCCGGTCTGCCTTGACGAAGTGGTCCGCCGCATCCGGCTGCTCTGGAACCGGGCGCGGGCCGGCGACAGGATCCGCCAGGCGGTGGAGGAGGGTGTGCGGGTGGCGGTGGCCAGGGGCGGGGTGGTGCGCCGCGGGGACTTCCTGTGGCCGCTCGGGGATTCCCCGGCCCGGGTGCGGCGCCGGGCCCACGACCCGCCGGCCAAGATAGCCCTGATATGCGATGAAGAGATCGCAGAGGCGGTGAAGCTGGTGGTGGGCTACCAGTCCGCCACCCTTCCGGACGACCTGGCCACCCAGGCCTCGCGGTTGCTGGGGATGCAGAGTACCTCGGCGGGGGCCCGGGAGCGCATCGAGGGAGTGATCGCCGGCCTGCTGCGGGCCGGGGTGCTGCGGGAGGAGCAGAACGGGATGATCGACCTGGCGCCGCACGCCGCCCGCAGGCCGGGCTGACGCCGCCTGGGAGCATGTACTCCGTCAAGCACCTTTCGCAGGCCCACTTGCCGGTCTGGCTCAGGTAGCCGAATGGCTGGTCCTCCGGCTCTTCCGAGGTCGCCTGCCAGCAGATCTCGCAGTGCTCGTGGTCCCAGTGGCCCCTGGCGGAAGCTGTTGAAGCTCAGGATGCATGTTTGGAGCGTCCCCCATTGAGGGACGGTTTGAGGTCTGGAAACGAAGCCTGCCGGGCGCTGCCCGAATCGAAATAGAACGCCCTCTCCTTCTTGTTCATGTCCCTGGCGGAGATCGCCCGAACCAGCCTTCCTCTCATCGTGAAGACGACGGCCAGCCGACGGCCTGCGTCCGTCAGGCCAAGAGCGGCCCAGCACCCCTCGCTGCGGGAGTGTCCGGGATCATCCAGGATCACCAGGGGCTGGTCGAAGAAGACCTGTTCACACTTCCAGTTCTCGACCTGATGGGCGATCAGGTTCTTGTCCGAGTTCCCCTCGTCCCACTGAAAGCCCGCGCCTGACCATCCCTGGCGCAATCGAGGCAGAGTATTTCACGATAGAGGGTGACAAAATCGTTGGACAATTAGAGTGACATTGTCGCTGGACAACAACAGCGTCACTGACTGCCAGACGGCAACACGGACGCCCGAACGCGGTCAAAGCCCTGTTGTCTACGGGGCCAGCCTCTTCCCCAGCAGCTCCCGGATGATCTTCGGGTTGGCCTTGCCACCGGAGGCCTGCATCACCTGGCCCACCAGGAACCCCATGGCCTTTGCCTGGCCCCTGCGGACGTCGGCCACCGCTGCCGGCTGCTCCTTCAGCACCCGGTCGATCAGGGCGTCGAGGGCCGCCTGGTCGGAGACCTGGCGGAACCCCCTGGCGGCGACGATGGCCTCGGGGGAGTCGCTGCTGTCGAAGAGGAGCGCCAGCACCTCCCGCGCCGCGCCGGCGTTGATCTCGTCGCTGGCCAGCATCCGCAGCAGCGCAGCCAGCCGGGCGGGGGTCAGCGGTGAAGAAGCCGGCTCCTGGCCGCGCTCCCGCAGCGCCGGGACCAGCTGGGTGGTCAGCCAGTGCATGGCGGCCCGCGGGGCGGTCCCTTCCCGGAGCAGGGCCTCGAAGTAGGCGGCGACCTCCGGGTCGGAGCTCAGGGACCTGGCCTCTTCGCCGCTCAGCCCGTGCTGCCGCACCAGCCGCTCGGCCCTGGCCGCCGGCATCTCCGGCAGGCGGGAGCGCATCATCTCGATCCACGCGGGAGACAGCTCTATGGCCGGCACCGAGGGGTCGGGAACGCACGGGCCCTCGAACTTGGCGCGCATGGGGACGGTCACCTTCTTCTCCGGGTCCCAGAGGCGGGTGTGCAGCGTCACCGGCTCTCCCGCCTGCACGGCCGCGCCCTGGCGGCCGATCTCGCAGGCGATGGCATCGCCCACGTGTCGGATGGAGTTCATGTTCTTGACCTCCACCTTGGTGTTCATCTGGCTGCTCCCCCGGGGGCGGATGGAGATGTTGGCATCCACCCGCATGGTGCCGTTCTCCATGCTGCACTCGGAGGCGCCGACATAGCGCACCCGGGTGCGCAGCGCCTTCAGGAACTCCATGGCCTCCCAGGGCGTCCGCAGGTCCGGCTCGGTGACGATCTCCACCAGCGGGGCGCCGGCCCGGTTGAAGTCCACCAGGCTGATGGCCAGGCGGCCCTCCATCTCGTGCACCAGCCGGGCCACATCCTCCTCCATGTGGACGTGGTGGAGGCGCAGCCTCCTGGGCTGTCCCGTCTCGCCGGTGATGTCGATCCCGCCTCCCCGGGAGAGCGGGTGGCGGGCCTGGGACAGCTGGTAGCCCTTGGGCAGGTCCGGGTAGTAGTAGACCTTCTGGTCGAAGGCGCTCCGGGGCTGCAGCTCGGCGCCCAGCCCCAGGCAGAGGAGCGCGGCCTTCTCCAGCGCCTCCTGGCTGAAGCGGGGCATGGCGCCCGGCAGCCACAGGCAGGTGGGGCAGGTGTTGACGTTGGGCTCGTCCCCGGGGTGGTTGGGGCAGTCGCAGAACATCTTGGTGGCGCAGTTGAGCGCGACGTGTATCTCCAGGCCGATGACGGCTTCGAAATCCATGGCTAGATGCTCCCCCGGCGCCGCCCCAGCAGGAGCTCTCCCAGCGACAGCAGGCGGGCGTCGCCCAGGCGGGGGCCCGCCATCTGGAACCCCTGTGCTCCGCCCGGAGGGGGCGGGACATAGAGGGCGGGCTGGCCGGTGACATTGGCGAAAAGGGTGGAGGCGAACTCGGCGTAGGTGCCGGCCAGAGAGGGGGGAGCGCCGGGCGCGGGCGCGCCGTCCGGGCATGCGTCCGCCGCCGTGCCCGGGCCCACCGCCGGGGCCGGGGCACGGCCTCCTGCCGAAACAGGGCCCCGGGCGCCACCTGCCGCCGGGAGCAGCAGGAAGTCCGCCTGTGAAGCCAGCTGCCGCATGCCGGCCAGCAGCCTGGCGCGGATGCGGCAGGCGTCCTCGAACGCCTCGTAGCGCTCGAACTGGAAGAAGGCCCCCTGGAAGAGGTAGCTCTTGACCAGCGGGCCGAAGGCGGCGCCCCGGGAGAGCAGGTACATCTGGTTCCAGTTGCGGGCGCCCGGAGAGCGGGGGCCGTAGCGCACCGAGTCGTAGCGCCCGGCGCAGGACGAGGCCTCCACGGAGCCGGCGATGCGGTGGACCAGGGAGAAGAGGGGGAAGTCGGGGAAGGACAGCTCGCGCAGGGGGAATCCCGCCTCCCGCAGCTCGTCGGCCGCCGCCCGGAGGCCCTCGTCTTCGGCGGGCAGGGAGCCGCCGGCCTCACTGATCACCCCGATGATGGTCTCCCCCGGGTCTATCTGCGCCGGCGAGAGGCCCGGGGGCCCTTCGTCGGGCAGCGAGTAGTCCAGGCCGTCGTTGCCGGCGACGGCCTGCAGGATGCCCCGCACCCGGTCCAGGTTGGGGGAGAGCACGCCGCAGCACTCCATGGATGGTATCAGCCCGATCAGGCCCCAGCGGGAGACCAGCCCGTAGCTCGGCTTGAAGCCGCAGAGGCCCGCACGCGCCGCGGCCAGGCGGCTCTCGCCCATGAGGTCCAGCACCAGCTCGGCGTCGACCTGCTGTCCCCCGGCGCCGGATGGCTGCCGGGCGACGGCGCGTTCGGATGGCTGCCGGGCTACGGCGCCGCGCGATGGCGGCAGCCCGGCAGGGGCGCCGCCGGCAGCCCCTGGGACCACGGCGCAGCCGGCCTGGCTGCCGTGCAGTCCCAGGCCGAACTCGCTCATGCGGGTGGAGCCGCAGAGCCAGGCCCCGGCGGCGCGCAGCCGCCGCACCACGGTGGCGTCTTCCAGGGCCTCAAATCCCGCCAGCGCCTTCGAGCCGGCATCGGCCGGCCAGCCGGCCACCGACATGTTGGGCTGGATGGCCACCCTCAAGCCCGCTAGAGGGCCGCTCCGGGCTTGCGGGCTCCCGGGAGGGCGGTAGGCAAAGACCCCGTCCACCAAGCTCTCTCCTCTACTCCAGGATGGCGGCCACCTTGAAGTAGCCGCCCTTCACGGCCGGGGCGCTCTGGAGCAGCCGGCCGCCCTGCGACAGCGGCGAGCGCTTCCCTTCGGTGCCGGGGCGCGTGCGGTTGACCACCGGGGCGACACTGTAGGCCGGCTCCTCTTCACCGGCCAGCCGGGCCGCCTGCGATGCCAGCTCCTCGGCCTGCGCCAGGGCTTCCTCCATGAGGGGGCGCTCCCCGGGGGACACGCCGATGCGCGAGTCCCAGGACAGGCGGTCTATCCGGTCCTCCTTCTCCCCGGTCCCGGGCAGGGCGGCCCGGCCGCCCAGGTCAAGCAGCCCCAGCTCGGCCAGCTGCTCCCGTTTGACGGCGGAGGGGGCACCCGTCAGAGGGCAGATGGCGCTGCGGTTCTTGGGGAAGGCGATCACCTCGCGGATGGAGGGGGCCTGCAGGACCATGGACACGGTGCGGTCCATGCCCAGGGCCAGCCCGCCGTGCGGCGGGGCGCCGAAATCGAAGGCCCGCAGGAAGAAGCCGAACCGCTCCTGGACCTCCTCTTCGCCCAGCCCCAGGGCGGCGAACACCTTGCGCTGTACCTGGCGGTCGTTGATGCGGATGCTGCCGCCGCCCAGCTCCTCGCCGTTCACTACCAGGTCGTAGGCCCGGGAGCGCAGGGACAGCAGCTCCTCGATGTTCGCCGGGTCGAAATCGGTGCGGTCGGGAGCGGTGAAGGGGTGGTGGCTGGAGGTGATGCCGCCGTCCTCGGTGGGCTCGAAAAGGGGGAACCGGGTCACCCAGACCGGGCAGAAGGTGTTGGCCGGGACCAGGCCGAGGCGATGGGCCAGGTGCAGGCGCAGCTGCCCCAGGGCCGAGGTTACCGTGGCGTAGGAGGGATCGGCGATCATGATCAGGACATCCCCGTCGGCCACCTCGAACCGGCGACGCAACTCCTCCTGCTCGGCGGGGCTCATGAACTGGACGATGTTGGACTCCAGCCTGCCGTGCTCGGCCCGCATCCAGGTCATGCCCTTGGCGCCGAAGGACGGCGCGATCTCTCTGGCGTACTCGTTCTGCAGCACGTTCTTGCTCAGCTTCCCGGACTGGCCCTTGATGTTGAGGCCCTTGATGCGGCCGCCGCGCTCCAGGACCTGGCGGAATATGGCGTAGCCGGTGCGCGGGAACACGTCGGTCACGTCGACGAAGCGCATTCCGAAGCGCAGGTCGGGCCGGTCGGACCCGGTGGTGTCCATGGCCTCGGCCCAGGTGATGCGGGGGAAGGGGCGGGGGAGGGCGATGCCGCCGATGGCGAACATCCTGGCCGCCAGCTCCTCCACCAGCTCGTAGAGGAACTCCTCGTCGATGAAGGAGGCCTCGATATCCAGCTGGGTGAACTCCGGCTGGCGGTTGGGCCGCAGGTCCTCGTCGCGGAAGCAGCGCGCCAGCTGGAAGTAGCGCTCTATCCCGCCGATCATGAGCAGTTGCTTGAAGAGCTGCGGCGACTGGGGCAGTGCATAGAAGCTCCCCTGACGGACCCGGCTGGGCACCAGGTAGTCCCGGGCGCCCTCGGGGGTGCTGGCGGTGAGCATCGGAGTCTCCACCTCTACGAAGCCCCGGGAATCGAGGAGCTGGCGGACGCACAGGAAGATGCGGTGCCGCGCCACCAGGTTGTCCCGCATGGCCGGCCGCCGCAGGTCCAGGTAGCGGTACTGCAGGCGCAGGTCCTCGGCCACGGCGTCGCCGCCGGCGGAGGGAGCGCCGGCCACCATGGCCTTGTCGGAGATGGCGAAGGGCAGCGGATCGGCCGCGGAGAGAACGGTCAGCCCGGTGACCATGACCTCGATGCCGCCGGTGCCGATGCCGGGGTTCTCCGTGCCCGGGAGGCGGCGGTGGACCTCGCCCCTGACGGCGATGCAGTGCTCGGCCCGCAGGGAGGCCGCCTGGCGGCAGACCCCGGCCGGGGCAGCCTCCGGGCTGAAGACAACCTGCATGATGCCGCTGCGGTCCCGCAGGTGGACGAAGAGCAGGCCCCCGTGGTCGCGGTAGGCATCCACCCAGCCCGCCAGCAGCACCTGGCGACCGGCATCAGCCGGGGTCAGCTGCCCGCAGAAGACGCGCTCGGAGAAGGACATGGAAGAGACCCCTCCTCCCAGTATACCTTTCGCGCCGCCCCGGTATCCAATGGGCGGCGCAGGCGTCAGGCGCGGCTGAGGAGTGCGGCCGGCCGGAGGCGGCGCCCGGCGCCTCAGCCGTAGTACCCCTTCAGGGCCGTGAGGGCCCGGAGCGTGATCCACTTGCTGGGCTGGCCCCTGGTCTCGATGTCGGCGTGGAAGCGGCCGTTGAAGGTGGCGGCCAGCTTCCACCGGCCGCTCTTGTCCTGCCTGGCCACCACCGCGTCGATGGCATCCTGCATCCTGTCGTCGCGGCAGCCCAGCCTGGCCAGCATCTCCACTATCTCCAGGACGTCGGTCTGGTACATCAGCGGGAAGCCGAACCTCAGCCAGCCGGGCTTGGAGACCCGCTCCGGGTTGTGGCTCTGCTTGTGGACGCGGTGCTGCAGGATGTACTCCAGCCCGGCATCGATGGTGCGCCGGACGGGGGCCGATCTCTCGCCCTCCGGGATCTCGGAGAGGGCCTTCAGCGTCTTCACGACGCCCATGTGGCAGGAGTGCCGGCCGAAGCACTCCTCGTACTTGTCGTAGGGCCAGCCCGCGGGCGGGTCCGGCACCCCGTCATCGAACCTCTGGTAGGTGGTGATCCAGTCGATCCCCTGCTGGACCCGGGGGTCCTTGAGATACCCCAGCCTGATCAGGCCCCACACCATGCTGCCGGTGAGGCAGGGGATGACCTCGCTGTGCCGGCCGCCGCCGGTCCTGGCGGCCCGGTGCATGGAGAACCCCCCGCTCTGGCGGTCCTGCGAGTGCTCCAGCACGAACTCGCAGGCCTTCCGGATGCGCTTGTCGCCACCGTCGGCCAGGTGCTCCGCCAGGATGATGAGCTGCCACAGGGTGCCCCTGTACTTGGCGGTGTACATCCGGTCGGGCTGGTCCCAGTAGCCGCCCTCTTCCTGCCTGGCCAGGACCAGGGGGACGGCCCCCCGGGCCATAATGGCGGCCCTGGCCTTCCTGGCCTCGGCGGAGCGGGCGGGCTTCCCCAGGATGTCCACCAGAGCCAGGTATCGGACGGAGGGGTTGTCCTCCTCCAGCAGCCAGTCTGTCGGGTCCGCCTTCAGAAACGATCTCCAATTGCCCATCGAGCCCTGCCTTTCACAGATTGCGGTCGCCGGGGCGGACCCCCGGCGCTCCCCTGGCGGCCCTGGGCATCGCCACCTGGTACTTGGGAGACAGAGTCACAGGCGTCACACCATTGTCTCCATCGATATGCTGCGTACTACGATATAGCGATCGGTGACCCGTGTCAATCCGGGCGGGAGGCCGCTTCCAGGCGACTTGACTTCGGCCCCGGTCCTCCAGCAAAATGCGAACCAGGATGGGCCGATCGCCAGGGGACCGGAAGCCGGCAGCCCGCCAGCCAGCGGGCGGCCAGCGGGTGCCCGTCTCGATGTCCTCCCGCTCAGCAGCCCCGCGGCCATCTGCAGGCGCGGCCTCCACCCTCCTGCTCCGCCAGTCTCCGCTGGCGGCCATGCTGCTGTCGCCTGATGGCCGGGTCCTGGACGTCAACGCCGCCTGCTCCCGGCTTCTGGGGCGCACACGGAGTTGTCTGCGCGGCTGCCCGCTGGATGAGCTGTCTGCCGATGCTGGCCAGCGGCAGGCGCTGGAGCGGCGGCTGGTGAAGGGCAGCAGCTTCAGGGATGCCCGGATGCGCCTGCGCCGGCAGGACGGCAGCCTGATCGACTGCCTGGCAGCCGCCCGGCCCCTCCGGAACCCCGGGGAGACGCCCTGGCTGTGTCTTCTTACGAACGTGACGCCGTACACCGCGAGAATGCGGGAGATGGAGGCGTCCGGGGAATGGCTCAGTCATTTCGCCAACATGGCGAAGGACAGCCTGTGGGCATCTGAGCTGCTCCCCGACGGCAGCATCCACGTGACCTACATGAGCCAGTCGATTGCCAACATCATCGGCTACACCGGGGAGGAGATACAGGGCATGACCCTGGACCAGATGGTGATGCCATCCTCGGCGAAGGCGGCGGCGGAATCCTACAGGTGGCAGCTGCGGATGGATGGCAAAGCGGGCGTTGACCCGGACCGGTCCTGGAGGATAGAGTTCCAGCTGCGGCACAAGGACGGCCATCCAGTCTGGGTGGAAGCGGAGTCCATGTTCACGCGGGACAAGCAGGGGCGGCCCGTCGGCATTATCGGGTTCACCCGCGACGTCACCGAGCGCCGCCGCTATGAGGCCCGGCTGAGGGCGCTTTCCTCCAGCCTGGTGGAGATGCAAGAGTCCGAGCGCCGGCACATCGCCCGCGAGCTGCACGACCAGATTGGCCAGTCGCTGACGGGCATCCGCATGCTGCTGGGGATGCTGCCGGACCGCCTGCCCGGGACCGCCAACAGGACCGTTGCCGAGATCCACGCCGAGATCGACGACATGATGAACAGGGTCAAGGACCTCAGCCTGAAGCTGCGCCCTTCGACCCTGGATGACCTGGGGCTTCTCCCCACCCTGCTGCGCCACTTCCGGACCTACAAGACCCAGACCAACGTGGAGGTCCATTTCAAGCAGAAGGGGATGGAGAGGCGCTTCGCCCCGGCCGTCGAGACCGCCGTCTTCCGCATCGTCCAGGAAGGGCTGACCAACGTGGCACGGCACGCCGGGGTCGGCAACGTCAATGTCCGAATCGTGGCCACCAGGAAGAGGATAACACTGCAGATCGAGGACAGCGGCCGGGGGTTTGCCCGTGACGCCGTCCATGCCAGCAGCGATGCCATCGGGATCGTGGGGATGCAGGAGCGGGCCGCTCTGGCGGGCGGGCGCCTGTGGGTGGAGTCGGTGCCGGGGGTGGGCACGCGGGTGATGGCCGAGATTCCGGCCCGGAGCCCTTCGGAGGGGAGCGCAGCGGCATGCGCGTGACTACCGTGGTCCTGGCTGATGATCACCACCTGGTGCGGCACAGCCTGCGCATCATGCTGGAGACCAGGGCCGGGTTCCGTGTGGTGGGTGAAGCAGAGGATGGCCTGCAGGCCCTGGAGATGCTGGACCGCCTGAAGCCGGATGTCATCGTCATCGACGTCATGATGCCCAGGATGGGCGGGCTGGAGGTCGCCCGCCTGGCCAGGAAACGCTCTCCGGCCACCAGGGTGGTGGTGCTCTCCATGTATGCCGATGAGGCCTATGTCATAGAGGCGCTGCGGGCCGGGGCGCAGGCCTATGTCCTCAAGTCCTCTTCCCCCGAGGATTTCGTGACCGCCATCAGGGAGGCGGCCATGGGGCGTTCCTACCTCAGCCCGCCTCTGTCCGACCTGGCCATCCGCGCGTACATCAGCGCCGCCCAGGCCAGCAGCCTGGAAACGCCCGAACCGCTGACCCCCCGCGAGCGGGAGGTGTTGCACCTGGCGGCCCAGGGCTACACCACATCTCAGATTGCCCGGATGCTCTCCATCAGCCAGCAGACGGCGCGGACCCACCGCCGCAACATGATGCACCGGCTGAATCTCCACAGCCAGACCGAGGTGGTCCGCTACGCCATCGAAAAGGGCATTCTCAAGCCCCGCTCCTGATCTCCCCCTGCCCGGCCCGCCGGCCCCGGGGCGGCACTGACCCCCCTGCGGTAGGCGGGAACTACCCCCTCAGGCGTAGGCGAATTACCCCGGCT
>CAZBJX010000018.1:0-41353 GCA_964492335.1 uncultured Dehalococcoidia bacterium
GTGGCTGCTTCGGGGGTATTGACAGGGCCCTAGGGTCTGTGTGCTATAATCAGGCAGCGCGCAGGTGCGTCCCCCTCTCCGGGCTGCTGCGCCCCCTCTGCTGCGCGAGTGGACTTTCTCCCTCACTGGTGGCCCGGAGGGGGTTTCCCCTTTCCCCTGTACCCCTGACGGCAGCCCTGATCACCGGGGGCGGTTGCCCGCCGCCCGTGGCGGCCCTCAGGCGGCCGGGGTGGTGTGGGGGCCCGGGGGCGGCCGCCGGGTGCAGCTCCTGGGACGGACCCGCCTGCAGAGGGCGCAGGGCAGTGACAGCAGGACCACCAGGCCGGTGACCGCCGCGGTCAGGACGTATATGGCCAGGGTGATGGCCATGAACGGCCACCACACGATCAGGTACGCCAGGAGGAACCCCACGGCCACCAGCGATCCCGGGGCCTCCAGCAGCGGATCGGTGGCGTTGGCCTGGTTGCCCCACCGGTGCTTCAGCCCGGTCAGCCTCCGGCCCACGGTCTCCCCTCAAGGAGGGCCCTCCGGCGGGCGCAGGCCGCGGCCACGCCAAGGGCCTTGACCGCGGTCTCCAGGTCCAGGTAGGCCGGCAGCCCGAGGGCTTCTACCCGGCGGGCCGACTCCTGCATGTCCGGCAGGTCTATCCCGTAGCCGAAGAAGGTGACGGGCTTGCCGCTGGCGGCGACCTGGGGCGCCAGCTCGGTCAGCACCTCCACAATGGGTTGCCCCAGGTGGCATACCACGGCCAGGCAGTCCACTCCGGGGTCCGCCAGCACAGCGGGCACCACGTCCAGGTAGATGTTGAACGGGTCGTCCCGCACCGACATCAGGGGCCCGACATCGACCGGGTTGCCGCCCAGCCGGGGCGAGAGCCCCTCCAGCAGGCGGCGGGTGGGCGGGGCGAACGCCGCAGGGACCAGGCCGGCCTCGGCCGCCGCATCCATCAGGATGACCCCTGCGCCGCCGGTGGCGGTGATGACGGCCACCCGGTCCCCGGCGGGGAGGGGCTGCATGGCCAGGGCCCTGGGGACCTCCCAGTACTCGCTCCAGGTCCGGAGCCTGATGACCCCGGCCTGCCGCAGGGCGCTCTCGTAGACCGGGTCGTTGCCGGCCAGCGAGCCGGTGTGGGACGAGGCCGCCCTGGCCCCGGCCTCGCTGCGGCCGGGCTTGAGGACCAGCACCGGCTTTCGGGCCGCCGCCGCCCTGGCCGCGCGCAGGAAGCGCTGGCCGTCCCTGATGTCCTCCAGGTGCAGGCAGATCACCTTGGTGCTCTCGTCGGCGGCCAGGTACGGCAGGATGTCCGCCTCGTTGACGTCGCACTTGTTGCCGAAGTCGCATATCTTGCTGATGGGGTAGCGGCGGTCCCTCAACGGGTGCACCCCGAAGGTGAGGAACCCGGTCTGGGTGCAGTAGCTGACGCCGCCGGCCGCCGGCTTGTTGCCCCGGAGGGGGTACCCCCCGGTGACCAGGCCCCAGGCCGTGTTGAGGACGCCCAGCGTGTTGGGCCCGAGAAGGCGCATCCCGAAGCGGCGGGCGCTGTTCACCAGCTCCCGCTGGAGGCGGGCGCCGTCCGGGCCGGTCTCGGCGAACCCCTCCGTGGCCACGATGGCGGCCCTGGTGCCGCGGCGGCCGCACTGCTCGACAATGGGCAGCACTGTCGGCGGCGGAGTTATGATCAGCGCCAGGTCAGGGGGGGCGCCGGCGGCCTCCAGGTCGGGGTAGGCCGTGATGGACAGCACCTCGGTGGCCGAGCGGCTGATGGGGAGCATGCGGCCGCGGAAGCCGAAGTCCAGCAGGTTGCGCAATACCATCAGCCCCTCGCCCATCGGCCCGCGCATGGAGCCGAACACGGCTATGGAGCGGGGCTCGAAGAGGGGTTGCAGGCCGGCTGTCTCTGCCACTGACACGAAATCACCCTGGGGAGCGGCCGCAGGCGCCCCCGGCGCCGGGCCGGAATGACCCATTGTAGCGCCTCCGGAACGGCCCGACAAACCGGGGGCGGGGCCCGCGCCGGACGCGCGGCGGCGGGGAAGGCGGTTTGCTTTCCCCCCCTTCCCCGTGATATACATGAGTTACTCGCAACCCCCGCAAGGCTGAGAGGAGATTTGGGACTTCCCGGTGAGCAAGCCTGATCTGATTCTGCTTCACGCCCCCAGCAACTACGACTTCCGTCAGCGTTCCATCGTGTACGGCCCCATAAGCGATGTCATCCCCTCGACGCCTGTGTTCGAGATGTACCCCATCGGGTTCATCAGCATCGCCGGCCACCTGGAGAAGGCGGGCGTTCGCACCCGCATCGTCAACATCGCCAACCGCATGCTCACCGAGCCCGGTTTCGACGTGGAGCGCTTCCTGGGCCGGCTGCGCCCGGCGGCCTTCGGGATCGACCTCCACTGGCTGCCTCATGCCCAGGGCAGCCTGGAGCTGGCCAGGGTGGTCAAGAAGCTCCATCCGTCCATTCCGGTGGTGTTCGGCGGCCTGTCGGCCACGTTCTTCCACGAGGAACTGGCGGCCTACCCGCAGGTGGATTTCGTGGTCAGGGGCGATTCCGCCGAAGAGCCCATGCTGCGCCTGATGCGGCGGATCAAGTCCGGGGGCCCGTACGACGACCTTCCCAACGTCAGCTGGAAGGACGGGGAAGGGGTGCCCCACCACAACCCGCTGTCCTGGGTCCTGTCGGACTTGAACGGCATCCCCCTGGACTACAGCTACCCCGTCAGGTCCGTCATCCGCTACCGTTCCCTGGCCGGCGTGCTGCCCTTCAACAACTGGCTGGACTACCCGGTGACGGCGGTCTTCACCTGCCGCGGCTGCTCGCTCAACTGCCGCTCCTGCGGCGGGTCGCGCTACACCTTCAAGGGCATGTGCCAGCGGGAGGCGGTGGCCTACCGCAGCCCGGCGCTGCTGGCGGAGGACATCCACAGCATACAGCGGTACCTGCGGGGCCCCGTGTTCATCATCGGGGACATCCGCCAGGCCGGCAACGGGTACGACGACGAGCTGCTGCATGCCATGGGGCGCCGCGGCGTCAACGGCCCGGTGGTGCTGGAGTTGTTCCAGCCGGCGGGCGACGACTTCTTCAAGAAGGTGAGCCGGGTCATCCCCCACTACAACATCCAGATGTCGGCGGAGTCGCACGACGAGGGGGTGCGGCGGGCCTTCGGCAAGGGGTGGCGGAATGAGGACGTGGAGGAGACCATCCGCGCGGCGGTGGCCAACGACTGCCGCCGCTTCGACCTCTTCTACATGATCGGCCTGCCGAAGCAGGACCGCAGCTCGGTGACGGGCACCGTGGACTACATGACGGGCCTGCTGAAGGAGTACGGCAAGGGCAGCATAGTGCACCCCCACATCTCCCCCCTGGCGCCGTTCATAGACCCGGGAAGCCAGGTCTTCGATCGCCCGGAGGAGTTCGGCTACCGCCTCCTGTACCGCACCCTGGAGGAGCACCGCCAGGCGCTGGTGGCCCCGGCCTGGAGCCACATGCTGAGCTACGAGACGCAGTGGATGACCCGCCAGGACATAGTGGATGCCACCTATGAGGCCGCCATCGGCTTCAACCAGGCCAAGGCCCGCTTCGGCGCCATCAAGGCAGCCGAGGCGGACAAGGTTGAGGCCAGGATCAGGAAGGACATGGAGCTGATTGCCGCCCTGGACCGCCGCGCTGCAGAGGGCGGCGCATCCGCCGGCGGGGCCGACGAGGAGCTGGCCGTGGGGGCGACCTGCCTGAAGCGCGAGTTGCAGTGGCCGGCCACGTCCTTCCTTCGCAGCATGCCCCGCATACTGTGGAGCCTCTGCCGGCCGTAGCCCGGCGGGCCGGCCCCGCCGCGGGGTCCTGGCGGCACGGTGCTATAATGCCAACTGGAGGGCCAATCTTGAAGAGCGCCAGGCAGACCATCATCATCCTTCTGGTCATGCTGGCTCTGGCGGTGCCGGTCAGCGGATGCGTTGCCTTCGGGGACCTGCTGAGCGAAAGGGAGCAGCCCCGGGTCTCCGTTGACCCCATCGATCCGGGCTGGGAGCCGGCGTACGTGCAGTACGAGGTGGGCGCGCACCTGGACAGCGACAACCTGGTAGCCGCGCTGGCCCCGACGGTGGTCTCCATCATCAGCGAGAAGACGGCCTATGACCGCTTCTTCCGGGCCGTCCCCAAGAGGGGGGCCGGGAGCGGGGTGATCATCGATCCCAGGGGCTACATCGTCACCAACGCTCACGTGGTGGAGGACGCCGAGAGCCTGACCGTGGCCCTGTACGACGGGCGCACCTTCGAGGCGGTGACCTGGGTCATGGACACGGCGACGGACCTGGCCGTCCTGGCCATCGAGTCCCCCGAGGAGCTTCCCTCTGCCCGCTTCCTGAGCGGCTCCCTGGCCCGCCTCAGGCTGCTGGAGGAGGTGGTGGCTGTGGGCAACGCCCTGGCCCTGCCCGAGGGGCCCACCTGGACCAGTGGCGTGGTGAGCTTCCTGGGGCGGTCCGTCAAGGTGTCGGGCGAGGTGGTGCTGGACGACCTCATTCAGACCGATGCCGCCATCAACCCGGGCAACAGCGGCGGCCCCCTGGTGAACAAGGCCGGGCAGGTGGTGGGCATCAACACGGCCATAGCCGAGGACTACCAGAACATCGGGTTTGCCATCAGCACCGATACGGCCATCCCCGTGGTCAACTCGCTGATCAGGAACGGGTCCGTGACCTGGGCCTGGCTGGGCGTCACCATGCTGACGGTGACGCCGGCCATCCAGTCGGAGCACGGCCTGGAGGTCGACTACGGGGCCCTGGTGGTGGAGGTGATGCCCGGTGGCGCGGCCAGAGAGGCCGGCCTGAAGCCGGACGATGTCATCATCCGCTTCGGCGATGCGGAGATAAGGGACAGCAGCCAGCTCCGGGCGGCCATTCGCAGCCATGTCCCCGGCGATGTGGTTGCCGTGACCTACCTGCGCGGCGGGCGGACCCTCACCACCAGCGTCACCCTGGCTGGGAGGCCGTCCTCCTAGGCGGGCCCTGAAGTGGACAGACGACGGCTGCAGGACCTGTCGCCGGTCTTCTATCCGGGATCGATCGCCGTGGTGGGCGTCTCCAGCGACCAGTCCCGGGTGGCTTCGCTGTGGTTCACCAGCCTGCTGTCCGGCGGCTTCCAGGGGCGGGTCTGGGCCGTCAACAGGCGTGGGGGGAGCCTCCGCGGGCACCGGATCTGGCCGGGCCTGACCGCCGTTCCGGGGCCCGTTGACCTGGTCATCTCCTGTGTTCCCCGGTCCAGCGTGCCGGACCTGCTGCGGGAGTGCGCGGAGAAGAAGGTCCGCTGCGTCCAGTTCTACACCGCGGGGTTCTCCGAGTCCGGGGAGCGGGAGTGGGCCGCGGCGGAGGCCCGCATGCTCCGGGCCGCCCGCGAGGGTGGCTTTCGCCTCATCGGCCCCAACTGCTTCGGGGTGTACAACCCGGCGCACGGCATACCCTACGGGCCCTTCAGTATCCGGCCGCCCCCGGGGTCGGTAGGCCTGCTGGTGCAGAGCGGCGGGATCATGGGCAAGGTGCTGGAGCACGGCATCGTCGAGGGGCTGGGGTTCGCAAAGGGCGTCAGCATAGGCAATGCCGCCGACCTGGGCGCCGCGGACTTCCTGGAGTATCTGGCCCTCGATGACGAGATACGGACCATCGGCCTGTACCTCGAGGGGCCGAGGGATGCCCGCCGCCTGATGCGGGTCATGCGGTCAGCCGCCGCCATCAAGCCGGTGGTGGTGTGGAAGGGGGGCAGCAGCCCGGCCGGCCAGAGGGCCATATTCTCCCACACCGGGGCCCTGGCGGCCTCCGCGGCGGTGTGGGCCGGGGCCCTGCGGCAGGCCGGGGCCATCGGGGTGGGCAGCCTGGAGGAGATGTGCGATACCCTCCTGCTGCTGGACCGCTTCGGGCGCCGGCGGCGATGCCGGCTGGGGGCCATCTGCGGGCTGACCGATGGCGGCGGGGGGGAGGCCGTGTTGATCTCCGACGTCTGCGCCGCGGCCGGGCTGGACCTGCCGGCCCTGCGCCGCCGGACTGCCGCGGAGCTGGCGGACTGCGTGGGGCGGGTGGGCAGCGTGCTGACGAACCCGGTGGACCTGAGCCAGCAGCAGGACGTGGCGCCCGCTGTGAAGCGGGCGCTGGAGCTGGTGGCGGGCGAGCCGCAGGTGGACATAATCATGGTCTACGAGAACTGCGGCCTCCTGCTTGATGTCTATCCGAGGGAGGTGACCCGCGCGGTGGACCGGGCCTTCCTGGAGTTCGCCCGGGAGGGGCCTAAGCCCATGGTGCTGGTGCTGCCGCCGGGACCGGCGGCGGTGCGCCGCCGGGAGATCGGGGAGAGGTTCCGGCAGGCCGGGGTGCCGGTCTTCCCCAGCGTGGAGCGCGCTGCCCGGGCCATCAGGAACCTGGCGCGGTGATGCCGCGCTTCGGGAAGGGGTGTGGAAGCGGGTTGGCCGGCCGGTCAGTCACAGGCGAGTCCCGGTGGAGAAGGACTCACATCTCCCAGTCTGAGACTGACCGGCCGGCCAACCCTTCAGGAGAGGCTTGCAGAGGAGACAGAACCCTCCCGGAAAAGGAAAGACCGACCTCTGGAGGTCGGTTTCACTATTGACTCCCCGGCGCCCAAGTGACCATATACAGGCGGCGGTTCAAAGTCCCCGGCTTCGGCTGGCGATATCTCTTCTTACAGCTTCTGCACTTGCTCCGGTTACCCCCTTAGTCGCTGGAGCCCGCCGGTTCCTTCACCCGGGCGGCCGGGCCTGGCGGTCTGCGGGGGGGCATCACCAGGCAATGGGGAAATTAGGTACTTGCGCCTATTCCCTTGACAGCCAAAGTGTGGTATGGTACTAACCCGGAATCGGCCCTGTGTCGAATCATGAAGAGGGAGGTACACGAGGTGCACAATTGTCTGAGGGCTGTCTTCGTGGTGGTCCTGGTCCTGATGTCGCTGGCAGGCGTCGGCGGCGGGGCGGTGTCTGCCGCCAGCGGGAGCGGGGCTATATCCGGAAAGGTCTACATCGAGGGCACGGACACCGAGCTGCGTGATGCCGAGGTCACCGTCTACAACTCCCAGTGGCGATGGGTGGGGATGGACCGCACCGGCTCGGGCGGCTACAGTGTGGGCGGCCTGGGCACGGGCAACTACTACGTGATGGCCAGGGCCGAGGGATACCTCCGCGAGTACTACGACAACGCCAGCGCCCAGGGCGGGGCCACCCTGGTGGCGGTGATCGATGGCGTCGCCACGCCCGATAAGGACTTCTGGCTTACGCCCGGCAAGTCCATCAAGGGGACGGTCTACGACAACGCCACCAACCCGATAGGGCACGCCTACGTGGAAGTGGTAGACAACGAGACCCTGTACCCCGTCGATGCTGCCTATACGACGGACAATGGCAGCTACAGCATCGCAGTGGCCCCGGGCACCTACAAGGTGAGGGCCAGTGCCCAGGGGCGCGCCACGCAGTACTATGACAACGTGGCGGCCGCCGCGGCGGCAGCCCCGGTGACGCTGACGGAGGCCGCTGACGTCACCGCCATTGACTTCCGCCTGGGCGCTTCCGCCTCAATAGCCGGCCAGGTGTTGCAGGCCGACAACGTGACGCCGCTCATCGGGGCCACGGTCACCGCCTACAGTGGCGGCGGCAGCCTGAGTGGCTCCGGCCAGTCATCGAGTGACAACGGTACCTACTTCATCAACCTGTCGCCGGGGGACTACCGTATCGTGGCGGTCGCCCCGGGCCATGTGGCCCAGTGGTGGGATGGCCACTCCATCGCCTCGGAGCCGGCGCTGCCCGCTGACGCGCTGCCCTTCTGGGCCCCAGGGGAGTGGGTCACGGTGGTCGCCGAAAACCAGACGGGGGGCTGCAACTTCGCGATGCTGCCCATACAGGCAGTGGCCACCGGGACGCCCGGCAGCGTCACCGCCTCCGGGAGCACGCTGAACGGCAACCTGACCTCCATGGGGGGCTCGACCTCCATCAACGTGTCCTTCCAGTGGGGAACGGACACCAGCTACGCCGGAGGCACCACGCCGGCGACGGCCGTGACCGCCATCGGCCCCTTCAGCGCCGACCTCAGCGGCCTGGCGCCGGGCACCCTGTATCACTTCAGGGCGGTGGCCGTGGGCGGGGTGACCACCTATGGCGATGACATCACCTTCACCACCAGCACCGTGGGGGTGCCGGTGGTGACCACCGACGCCGAGAGCGACGTGGCTACCACCTCGGCCACCCTGAACGGCAGCCTGACCGACCTGGGGACGGGTGACAACGTTACCGTGTCCTTCCAGTACGGCGCCACGGCATCCTTTGGCAGCTTCACCCCCGGGCAACTGAAGACCGCCACGGGCGCCTTCAGCGCCCCCCTGGCGGACCTGTCCCCGGACACCAGCTACTACTTCAGGGCCGTGGCCGTGGGCGACGGCGGGACGGTCTACGGGGCTGACCGCAGCTTCACCACCCTGGGCGAGGCGCCCGCGGTGACCACGGACAACGCTACCGCAGTAGGCACTGCCTCGGCTACCTTGAAGGGCACCCTGGACTCGCTGGGCACTGAGGCCAGCGTCAACGTGTCCTTCGAGTGGAGGATAGCCGACGGGATCTGGGCGGAAACCACGGCCCAGACGCTGACGGCCGCCGAGGCCTTCGCCGCCGATCTGACCGGCCTTACCCAGGGCACCACCTACCAGTTCAGGGCCAAGGCGGACGGGTACGGCCCGCCGGTCTTCGGCCAGGAGAACAGCTTCACCACCACCGCCGTTGACGTCGAGGGGCCGGTGATCTCCTCGCTGAAGTCCTCGGACGAGACCGCTTCGTTGGCCATCATTAAGTGGACCACCAATGAGGCGGCGACCAGCCAGGTGGAGTACGGGCTGACGGATGAGTACGGCAAGACCACGGAGGAGAGCACCAGCCTGGTCACCAGCCACAGCGTCGAGCTGACCGGCCTGGAGGCCGGCAAGACCTACCATTACCGGGCCATATCGAAGGATGCCGCCGGAAACGAGACGATATCCGGGGACATGACCCTGGAGACCGCCGCCTCGGGCGGCGGTGTGGCGGCCTGGGTCTGGGTGGTCATCGCCCTGGCGGCGGTGGTCGGCCTGGGAGGCGTGGCGCTGCTCCTGATGAAGGGCAAGGGGTCCGCGCCGGCTTCGTAGCCCGGGCACCTTCCGAGAAAGGCCGGCAGGGCGGGCAGGAATGCCCGCCCTGCCTCCTTCGTCCGCCCGGCAGGGCGGATTTCGGTTGACATGCCTGAAGGGCTTGCCTAGACTGGACTGTGGAGGGGACCGGGACTTGCAGCGTGTGAAGGCCTGGCTGTCAGGCGATTTCCAGGAGAAGACGTTCTGGGGCCGGATGGTTTCCCCGGAAGCGGCGGTGACTGCCTTCTCCTTCATGCTGCCGGACCTCATCGACAAGCCGCTGTGGGTCCTGGGCCTGATCACCGATGGCAGGTTCATCGCCCACACGCTGCTGGTGTGGGTGGTGGTGGCCGGGGCCTTCTACCTGGTGAAGCCGGTCTACGGGTGGTTCTCCCTGGCCGGGGGCCTCCTGCACCGGCTCCTGGATGTCTTCGGTTTCATGCCCTGGCTCTTCCCTATCAAGCAGTATGAGTGGCCGGTCTGGGACTACCACCGGGTTATCACCTGGTACCTCATCCTCTTGACCGTGGTGGAGATGGTGGTGGTGGTGGTGCTGGTGTCCATGTCGGTGGCGGCCATCATGGGGTTCCTGTCACGCTCGAGGGGCCGTCGCCCCGGCGCGGAGTGACCTAGCTGCTGCCCTGGCGCCTGTCTTCGTCGGCCCTCTTCTCCCCCAGCCTGCGGTACTGCAGCACGAATACCACCAGGGAGAGGACGCCGATGACGGCCAGTGCGGCGATCTCCAGATAGAGGATGGCGTGGTTGCTCTCCTCGAAGCAGATGCGGCCGTTGATGGCGATCAGCGTCAGCTGGACGATCCAGGCGACGGTCATCGCCAGCAGCAGCACCTGCGCTGCCAGCACGACCATGCCGAACCTGAGCCTTCTGCCGAAAAGCAACTGACTTGACCTCGAGCCCGTCTCGCTCGGAGTTTATTCTGGTGTCCACAGGCGCTCCTGTCAACCCGCCCGGCCTGGGGCAGTGCCTATGCTGGCGGCCGGCGCCCCCTCCAGCGCAGCGCCAGGGCGCCTGCCACCACGATGGCGGCGCCCGCCGCCGCGAAGGCGCAGACCGTGGGCCACGACGGGCCGGGGCCCGGCCCGGAGGGCTGTCCGGGGGCGCCCTCTCCCGGGGTGGCCGCCTCCGGCGGGGGGCCGGGGGTGTCGTCGAGGGCTTGCGGCGGCGTCACCTGCGGGGGGGCCGGCGCAGGCTCCTGCGCCGGCGGGTCAACGGTAGCGGGGGCCGGGGCCGGCTGCTCCGGGGCGGCAACCGTTACCGGCAGGCCCGGAGACGGCCCCGAAACAAGCCCTTCGGGGCCCACCGCGGTGACGGTGACGGTGTAGGTGCCCGGCTGGCCCCAGGCGTGCTCCATGGTGGCGGCGGCCCCGGGCGGCACCAGCGCCAGGCTGGCTGTGGTGCCGTCGCCCCAGTCGAAGACGTATTCCAGCTGGTCGCCATCGGCATCGCCGGAGATGGCGGAGTAGGCCTGCGCCGTCGATACCTCCACGGCGCACGCCCCGACCGGTGCTGAAGGCGTTTCCGGCGCGCTGCCGGAGCCGGTGGACGGCTGCAGTGGGGAGGTGATGGTCACCATCAGGGGGAACGACCAGCCTGACTGGGCGCCCTGAATGCCGGTGACGCGCACGTAGACCGGGTAGGAGCCGGGCTCGGGCCACTCGTGGCAGGCGTAAGCGGTGGCGCCGGATGCCATGAGGCCGGTGGTGGTGGTGGTGCCGTCCGACCAGTTGAAGGTGTAGGAGACGCCGTCACCGCCGGGGGCCGTGGCGCAGGCCCGGTACATGTACGGCCTGGCGGTCAGGCCGCCGGCAGCCCCCGTGGGCGCGAGAGGGACGTCCGGGGTGGCCGGAGAGCCGTCGGATGAAGAGCCTGCCGCGGGCGGGGCATTGTCACCGTACCAGTTGTGGCGCACAGACATCCTCTGGTAGGCGCTGCCGCTTACCCACTGCGACCAGACCGCGCTGTCCGCGTTCTGGCCGGCATCGGTCCCCTTCTTGGTGGTCCAGTTCCAGCTGACTTCACAGCCGGTCATGGGGATGCCGCGGATACAGACGTTCGGCTTGCCCGGGTTGTCGTAGAACGTGTTGTGGTGTATGTAGAGGACGTTGCCGGCGTAGCAGCTGTGCGAGGAGTCGCAGCCGTGGCAGTCTACCTGGTGGGAGTAGTACCAGGTGCCGTTGACGTTGCCGTTGCTGGCGTAGATCGCCTCGTGGAACTCGTTGTAGCGCACCTCGTAGCTGTTGGGGATGGCCGAGCCGGCCTGGGCCATGATGTGATGGCGGTTCTCCCGGAAGATGCAGCCCTCGGCCAGGTAGGCGCAGCTGCCCTCCTGGGCGATCCCGTAGCCCAGCCCGTGGCGCTGGCAATTGTGAATGTAGCAGTGGTGTATGTGGTGCCGGGTGGACTCATCCAGCTTGCCTTCGTTGAAGTACATGCCCGCCCAGGCGAACTTCGATACCTCGCAGTTCTCGATCTCGATGCCGGAGGCGCCGTCGACCCCCCTCAGGCCGATGCAGGCCGCCCCTTTGCCGCCGCTCATGCTGGCGGTGGCGATGGGGCCTTCCAGGGTCAGCCCCGAGATGGTTGAGCCTGACTCCAGGGCGAGCAGGGCATCCATGCCGCTTGAGGAGGTGCAGGCCCACTCGATCTTGCCGCCCGCCGCGCCGTCCTGGCCGCGGTTGGAGGCCAGGACCACCCCCGATTTCACGGTGCGCCCGTACCTGCCGGCTATGGTTATGGTGGTGCCGTCGGGGACCCAGACCACGTCACCGGCGGCGGCCGCCGCCAGGGCGTCGGTCAGCTCCTGCTGGTTGGTGGCCACCCGGGCCCCTGAAGGAGAGTAGTAGTGGGCGTAGCCGGGGCCGCCGCCGATGGGGCTGCCGGTGGGGTTGGCCCCGGCCCCGTAGATGGCGCCGGAGGTCTCGAAGGCCGTGGCCGCCGGGTGCTGGAAGCAGGTGGGGAGTGCGGTCAGGAGCAGGGCCGCAGCCAGCCCCAGGGCCATGGCTGCCACCCTCCTTCGTCGAGTGGCGACGAGGAGGCCCGTCCAGGCGAACATGTGCGGCGCTATCCCATGGTCTGTCAACCACCCCTCCTTCTGAGCCGAACCGGACTCCCCCCCGGGGACAGCGCGCTCGCTCTACCTGAGCCTTGACGGATGAATGAGGAGCAAATTGCCTACTCTAACCTAACCACAGGGCGGCGGTGCCTGTCAAGGCGGGGGCCCGGGGCGGGGTGGCGGCTCCCTCTTGATTGACTCTTGGCCCGAAGGCAGCTATAATTCCGGCATTCCGGGCAAGGGAAAGCTATGTTGCCGGCGGGCGCGCACCGGGGCGCAGCGCGGGCCGCCGTTCAAAGGGGGGGGGTACAGATGCGTGTGCTGGTTACCGGGGGGGCGGGCAGGCTGGGCGCGGACACCTGCCGGGCGCTACTGCGCCAGGGCTGCCGGGTGAGGATCTTCGACTTGGCGACGCCGCGGAATCGGAAGAACGCCGGGGGGATCGGGCGGGGGGTGGAGGTCTTCTGGGGGGACATCACCGATGCCGATGCCGTGCGGAAGGCGCTGGAGGGCGTCGACGCGGTCCTGCACATGGCTGCGGTACTGCCCCCGGTGACGGAGGCCAGGCCGGAGCTGGCGGCCAGGGTGAACATCGGGGGGACGGGGACGCTGGTGAACGGCATCGTGGCCAGCGGCAGGCGGATACCTGTGGTATTCGCCTCTTCAGTGGCCGTCTTCGGCCCGACGCCGTCGGCCACCGAGCCCGTCAGCGTGGAGAGGAATGCCCCTGACCCCAGGGACGTCTACGGGCGCACGAAGCACCAGGCGGAGATGCTGATCAGGGAGGCGGGCATCGACTGCGTGATACTGCGCCTGTCGGCGGCTGTCTACACCGACTTCCAGATGGACGACATACCGCGGCTCTACAGCATCCCTCTGGAGACCAGAATGGAGTTCTGCCATCCGGAAGAGGCCTGCCGGGCGCTGGCCAACGCCGTGCTGAACTTCGACAGGGCCTGCGGCGAGACCCTCATCATCAGCGGCGGCCCCAAGGGAAGGATGCTCTACCGGGACATGGTGCGCGGCCTCCTGGGGGTCATGAGGCTGCCGGTGCCGCCGCCCTCCAGGTTCACCAGGCAGCCGTACTACCTGGACTTCTACGACACGTCGAAGTCGGAGCAGTTGCTGTGCTACCAGCACAAGACCTTTGCCGACTACCTGGGCGACTGCCGGGGGACGCTGGCCAGGCGCTTCACACCGGCCTTCGTGCCCTTAATGTGCTACTTCGTGGGCCCTGTCTTCGGCAAGGTGATCGCCCGGCTGATGTGACCGCGGTCAGCCCAGCACCACCCACTCTACCGGGTGGCCGTCATGGACGACGGCCACGATGTGGTTGTCGTGGCGCAACTGGGCGATGTGATACTCCCGCCCCTGGAAGGACAGGGTGATGCGCGTGCCGTCCGGGACGTCCAGGACGCGGCAGGACTTCAGCCCGGCCAGGCCGGTGCCGGTGGACTTGACCACGGCCTCCTTGGCGGTCCAGCAGCGGTAGAGGCTGTCCCAGGATGTCCCGCCGAAGAGGGCCCACTCCGCTTCGCTGGCCACAAGGGGGAAGATCTCCTTCCGGCGGGGCCGCAGCTCCTCGATGTCTATGCCCGCAGCGCCCCGGCCGGCGACCGCGGCGACGTACCCGGGCTTGTGGGAGACGGACCAGGCCCTGTCGCCGGCGGGCAGGGGCACTCCCTCTTCATCCTGGGCCAGTTCCCCCAGGGCCATGCCGGCCCTGTCGGCGCTGGCCCGCAGGGCAGCCCGGGCAAGACAGCTCAGGGCGGCCACCTTCTCCCGGCCCGACAGCCGCCTCACTGCGGCGCTGACGGGCATGACCACCGGGTAGAGGGTCATCCTACCCGCCGGGCCCCGTGACGGCCGTGTCGGGCCTCACGGCCTTCTTGACGATGGCGTCGTCGAAGGCGTTGACCGCCATGCCGGCGTCGACCACGATGCCCTGGGCGTTGATGCCGCTCGAGCGCTCGCTCAACAGGAAGGCCACCGTGTTGGCCACCTCGCTCGTCTCCAGCCCCTTCTTGCGCAGGGTCATCTGCTCCACGAAGAGGTGGTAGTCGACAAATCCCGGGATCCCCGCCGACGCCGATGTCCGGAGCGGCCCGGAGTTGACCGAGTTGAAACGGACCTGGGAGAAGGCACTGAAGGACTTGGCCAGGAAGCAGACGCTGGACTCCAGGGCCGCCTTGACCGGCGCCATGAAGCCGTAAGGCTCCGCGGCGATGCGGGAGCTGGAGATGGATATGGCCACCACCGAGGCCCGCTGGTCCAGCAGGCCCTTGAAGGCGTTGGCGATGGCGATGAGGGAGTAGCAGGAGATGTCCACCGCCTGGAGGAAGTTCCTCTTGCGAGTCTCGTGGAAGGGCCGGACCTGGCCTTCGTAGTCCGCGAAGGCTATGGAGTGGACGATGCCGTGGAGTCTGGGGTGCCGCTGCGCCACCTCGCCGGCCAGGCGGTCGATGTCGCCGTCGCGCTCCACGTCGCAGACGTAGATGTCGGCCCCGGGGAACAGCCGGGAGACGCTCTGCTTCCTCGCCGTGTCCTGGACGGCGAAGGCCACCCGGGCACCCTGCTGAATGAGCACCTGCCCCACGAAGCAGGCCACGCTCTTCTTGTTGGCCACGCCGAAAACCAGGAAGGTCTTGTCCCCAAACCCCAGGAAGTCCATTGCTTCACCCCCGCAGTACCTCACCAAACTGGTGAGGCTTCACCCTTGCTCCCTGGCCAGGGTTACCGCATACTCCACTGTGACGGCGGTCTTGCCGCCGACTATGGCGCGCCCCTTCAGGAAATAGGCGCCGCCCATCTTCTCCACCAGCTCCGCCTCCAGCTCGAGGGTGTCCCCCGGCCGCACCATCTGCCGGAACCTGGCGTTGTTGATCCGGCCGAGGACCGGGATGCCCTCGCCGGCTTCGGTCATGATGCGCGACAGCAGGATGGCGCCTGCCTGGAAGATGGCCTCGCACACCAGCACCCCGGGCATGATGGGGAAGCCCGGGTAGTGGCCCGCGAAGAAGGCCTCCTGCGGGTCCATCCTCCGCGTGGCCCGGATCTTGCTGTCGGAGACCTCCACCACCCGGTCCACGAACAGGAAAGGCGGGCGGTGCGGTATGGCCCTGGTGACCTCGTCCACGCCTACAGCCCCCCCGCCACTTCCAGGGTGGCCCCGGTCACGTACGACGCCTCCCGGGAGGCCAGGAACAGAACGCAGGCGGCCACCTCCTCGGCCCTTCCCAGCCGCTTCAGCGGTATCAGGGACTGGTAGGCCTGCTGGGCCTTCTCGGTCAGGTCTCCGATGAACTCGGTGGCGATGAACCCGGGGGAGACGCAGTTGACGGTGATCCCCCGGGTGGCCACCTCCTTCGCCAGGGACCGCACCAGGCCCAGTTGGCCGGACTTGGAGGCGGCGTAGTTGGCCTGCCCTTCCCAGCCGAAACGGCCCATGGGGGAGGTGGTCACGATGATCCGCCCGTACCTCTTGCGCACCATGGCCATCACCGCGAACTTGCACATGTTGAAGGTGCCGTTGAGGTTGACGTTGACCACGTCCCGCCAGTCGGCCTCCTTCATCATGCCCAGCACCGAGTCCCGGCGGATGCCGGCGTTGCTGACCAGCACCTCGAAGCTGCCGTGCTTCTCTTCGACGTACCGGTAGAACTCCTCCACCTCTTCGTAGCTGGCCACGTTGAATCTCCGCAGGTCAAGCCGGTCGGCGTACCGGGCATTCTCCTCCCGGAACTTCTGCGCGGCCGCCTCGTTGGAGGAGTAGCCGGCAATGACCCTGGCCCCCGCCGCGAGAAGCCCCTGCGAGACCGCCGCACCGATCCCCCTGGTCCCGCCGGTTACGATGGCCGTCTGCCCTGTGAAATCGTGCACCGTCACCCTCCTTGCGCGAGGTCAAGACCTCAGGTATTTGTCCACGTTGTTGGCCACGATCACCCCGTAGTTGGCCGCGCCCAGCCAGCCCGACATGATGATGCCCACCGATCCGGTGTGGAACAGCCCGCCCACCTGGGACGGGAGGCCCATGCTGGTCTTCAGGCCCTCGAACTTGGTGCCGAAGGAGGTCCCGCTGGGGTGAAGCGTGTATCGTTCGAAGGTCCGGGGGGTGGCCGCCTCCACGTGGTCCGTCTTCTCCCTGACACCCGGGACGTACTTCTCCAGCGCCGCCAGGGTGGACTCGATCAGGTCCTTCTTGGCCGCCTGGTACTCCTGCGGCGAAAGCCGGGCCCAGTCATCGTAGTTGGCGTTGGTGGAGGCCACGATGGCGTACATGCCCGACCCGGGCCGCATGTCCGGGTAGTAGAAGGAGAATGTCCGGCTGGTGATGTCCCGGCTGCGCAGCATCTGCGAGTCCAGCTTCTCGGCCACCGAGGTGAAGAGCAGGTCCCCGGCGTAGTCGATGGTCTCCCCCTTCCTGATGCCGATGTAGACCTGGCAACTGCTGTTGTTCAGGCGGACCCTGCGGGTCTCTTCCACGAACCCGGGGTCGAAATGCTCCTCGCCCGCCAGCTTCTGCACCGTGGCCTTCACATTCCCGTTGGACACCACGGCCCGGGCCCTGATCATCCGGCCGTTCACCATCACCCCGGTCACCTTCCGGTCCTCCACGACGATCTTCTCCACCAGGCAGCGGGTGCGGATGTCAGCCCCGTTCCTGGCCAGCTCCGCCTGCATCATGCCGATGATCTTGTCCGTTCCGCCCTGGAAGATGTAGACGCCCCTGGAGAGGAAGTTGGAGAACACGATGCCGTAGGTTATGGCTTCGTCGTCCAGCGTCGAGCCGTTGGCGTAGCAGATGGGCTCCATCAGGAAGCGGACGACGTCGTCGCGGCCCGGGAAGTACCTGGCGAACATCTCCCGGGTGGTCATGGTGTGCTCGTCGTAGAAGTTCATGTTCTTGATGGTGTCCACGAAGTGGTCCACCGTGGCCGCCGCGATGCCGAAGTCCCCGGTCATGGTGCGTTTGAAGTCCCCGGTGTCGTAGGTGGTGGTGAGAGAGAACTGGGGGTTGTCGAAGCGGACCCCCTTGAGCTGGACGATGCAGCCGGCTATCTCCCGGGTCCAGTACTTGCGGCAGGTCTTCACCATGCCGTAGGGGAACCCGTGCAGAGAGACATCGAAGATGTGCCCGCCCCTGCGGGCGAACCAGGTGGCCAGGCCGCCCAGATGGTGATGGTGCTCCAGAAGCAGCACCGACCAGCCGTCCCTGGCCAGCATGTTGGCCGCCGTCAGGCCGCCGAGGCCGCTGCCGATGACGATCGCGTCGTAGCCGGGCCTGGTGTCCTTGAGCCGATCTTCAGCCATAAGCCGTGCCTTCCTTCAGGTCTTCTGCAGGACGTGGTAGTTGGCCATGGATATGCCGCTCAGCATGGAGCCGACGATACCCAGGAAGCCCTGGTCCGTCCCGCAGATGAAGAGGTTCTCGAGATGGGTGGCGCCATTCTTGATCTTGTCCGGGGCGCCGTAGACCGCCCCGTTGATGTGCCCCGTGAAGCGGTGGATCGTCCTGGGGGTGAAGACATCGGAGTAGACGATGTGGGACCGGAAGTCCGGGATGATGCGGACCACCTGCTCCAGCGTCTTCTGCAGCCATGCCTGCTTCTGGGCCTTGTATTCCTCGCTGTCGAGGGCGTTCCACAGGCCGTAGTTGGCCAGGTTGGTCACCCGTATCATGCCCTCCGGCAGGGGCCGGTCCAGCTGGAAGTTGTTGGGGCAGCAGATGACGCCGCTGCCGACGTTCACCAGGCTGTCCGGCTTGCGGTAGCGGAACCGCTGGGAGGTGTTGTAGAAGGTGATGGTGGTCTCGTAGCCCAGCTCCGCCGGCTCCCGGTCCAGGACCAGGACCGACTCCACCAGGGACATCTGGCCCTCCGGGACCGGGAAACGGGCCGGGTCGTAGTCCGTCAGCAGCCTCAGGGTCTCGATGTAGCCGATGGAGGATATGACCCTGGAGGCCGTCAGCACCTCGCCGCTGTCGAGGACCGCGGCCTCCACCCGGCCTTTGGCCACCCGCAGGCCCTGCACGCCGTTGCGCAGGCGCAGCACGCCGCCGTGCGACTCGTACTTCTTGACCAGGGTGTCCAGTATCTGGCGGATCCCGCCCTGCGGACGGGCGAAGCCCTCGCAGTAGATGCCCTTGAACATGATGACGAACTGCCCGAACTCGATGTCGTCCTCCTGGGCGCTGCCGTAGAACATGAGGGGGCAGAAGATCATGTCGACCAGAAGGGGGTCCGATATGTAGGACTCCACCACCCGGCGGGCGGAAAGCGGCCTGGCGTCCAGCGCCAGCTCGTCGTATTCGCGGATGGCCCCCACCAGGCGCTGGAAGTTGTCAACCTGGCCGGGGAAGGCGCGGTTGACCTCCTCCACGAAGAAGTTGAAATCGTTGTTGAAGCGCAGTGTCTTCTCCGGGAATCGGGTGACCGACAGGCGCTGCTGGCGCAGGTCGAAGTCCTCGGGCTGCAGCCTGAGCTGCCGCAGGAGCTTGGGCAGGGGGGTCAGCCGGACGCCCCGGGGGACGTAGTTGGTCATGGCGTGCAGGCCCACGTCGATGTCGTACGACCTGCGGCGGTAGTAGGAGCTGAGGCCGCCAACGCGGTAGTGCCTCTCCAGGATGCAGACTCTCTTGTCGAAATACGCCAGCCTGATGCCGGCGGCCAGGCCGGACATCCCTGCTCCGATAATCAGAACATCGTAATCCATGGTTGGACCGGACACGCTCAGCAGGGCCCTCGGGGACTGGAAGGCACCCCGGCGGCCCCCCTTGATGACGGCGGGGCGGAACGGCCCCGGCCGGACGGCCGGGAGGGGCTCCAGGTCTAGAGGTGGGCCATGCGAGGCTCGAGGTAGGCCACGGCGCTGTCGAGCGTCGCCAGCTTCATGTAGTCGTCTTCAGGGACTTCGATGCCGTATCTCTTTCGGAGCTCCATGATGATGTCCAGGAAGTCCATGGAGTCCATCTCCACCTGGTCTCGTATCCGGACATCACCCTTAAGGTTGCTCAGATCCTCATCTGGCAGTATCTGACCAATCACCTCCAGAATGATGGCCCTGATCTGGCTGGCGGTCATGTGCGCGGTCCCCCTTTCCAATGAGCGAGTGGGTGTGCTTGCCTATCCGTCGAATCTCTTGACGACAACGGTGGAGTTAATGCCCAGCATACCAAAAGCATTCTTAAGGATGTAGTCGACTTTGTCAACTTTGCGGGCCCTGTTGAGGACCAGGCTGTCGAAGGCGCAGTCCGGGTCAAGGTTGTCTACGTTGATGGTGGGGTGCACTACCAGGTCCTGGAAAGAGGGGAGGTTGCCGGCGAGCTCCAGGGCGGCGGCGGCCCCCATGGTGTGCCCGATCATGCACTTGGTGTTGTTCACGTATGCCCGGGGGCTGTCCCCGAAGACCTGGCGGATGGCCCGGCATTCCTGGGGGTCGCCCTGGGGGGTGCCGGTGGCATGGGTGTTGATGAGGCTGATGGCGTCCGGGGACAGCCCGGCCTTCTGCAGCGCCAGGCTCATGCACCGGGCCTGCCCCGCGGAGTCGGGCAGGATGAAGTCAAGGGCGTCCGAGTTGATGGCGTAGCCCGCCACCTCGCCGTATACCCTGGCGGAGCGGGCCAGCGCGGTGCCCAGCCTCTCCAGGACGAAGATGCAGCCCCCCTCGGAGACCACGACGCCGTTGCGGTCCCTGTCGAAGGGCCGGCAGGCCTTCTCCGGGTCTTCGTGGGAGGCCAGCGCCCCCTCGCTGCGGAAGCTGGCGAAGGCACCGAAGGCGTGGATGGTCTCCGAGACGCCGCCTCCCAGGGCCAGGTCCACCTCGCCCAGCTGCAGCATCTGGCACCCCTGGATGAGGCCCAGGTTGCCCCCGGCGCAGGCGGCCCCCAGCGTGTAGTGGGGGCCGGTGATGCCCATGTTGAGGGTCACCTCGCCGGCCGGGTTGTTGGCCACTATCCTGGGGTTGTAGTGATGCGAGACGAACCTGGTGTCGTAGCTGAACTGGCTGATCTCGTGGATCTGCTTCTCGGTGTCCACGTTTCCGTGCTCGGTGATGCCGATGAAGACGCCCACCCTCGACCGGTCGACGGAGGCCAGGTCCAGCCCGGCATCGGCTACCGCCTCCCGGCAGCAGTAAATGGAGGTGGACCCGGCCCGGGTCCCGCGGCGCAGTTCCTTCTTCTTCTGGTACTTCAGGGGGTCGAAGTCGCAGACGCCGGCAATGAGGTCATCCATGAAGCGGACATTGAACTTGCGGATGCCGGACTTGCCGCTCACCAGGCGGCTGCGGAACTCCTGGAGGTTGTTGCCGTTTGGCGCGGTCAGCCCCACGCCGGTGATGACGATTCGGTCCCGGTCAGTCAATGCTTGTACCCCCCTAACAGACGCTGCGCGCTACCATTCAAGTCCAGGCATAATCAAGTCCCGGCCGCCGGGAGGTCCGCCTTGCCCCGCGGCTGATGGCGGCCCGGGTCGGTGCATGGGTGTGCCGGCATCGACCTCGGGAGAGTGAGTGAGACAGAGCAGGGCTACCTGAGGTTGTCCGCTTCCTGCGGCGCCAACTTGTCCGCCGGAGGGAGCATCCGGACGATCTCGCCTCCCCGTGGCTTCTGCCAACTCGTTAGAGATACCATATTCCCGCGTGCACTGTCAACAAGACGGGCCGGCCCGCTGCCCGCGGCCACCCGGCATCCCGGCGGCCCCGGGCAGGCCCCTTTGACAACATGCCGGGCAGGCCATATCATCCGGGTGCGGATGTTTCCGCCCGGGGTGCGCGACACTATGGGAGAGGGCCTGTTCGGGCAGTTCATCAAGACCTTCGTCCCCCTTTTCATCGTCATCGATGCCATCGGCAACCTGCCGTTTGTCATCGGCCTGAGCGAAGGCATGTCCCGGGCCCGGCGCCACCGGATGATACTGATGGCCGTGATCACGGCGGCCGCGGTGGGTCTGGCCTTTCTGTTCCTGGGGAGGTTCATCCTGGGCATCATGGACATAGACCTGGGAGCCTTCGCCATTGCGGGGGGCCTGATCCTCCTGGTGCTCTCCATCCGGTATGTGATCACCGGCCAGGCGACGGAGGGTGTCAAGGAGGAGATGGTGGCGGTGGTGCCCATCGGCACGCCGCTGACCGCGGGGCCGGCGACCATCACCACCCTGCTCCTGCTGGTCAACGAGGGCTATCCCCTCTACATGGTGCTCCTGTCCTTCGGCCTCAACATCCTGATAGCCTGGGTGGTCTTCATGTCCAGCGGCTGGCTGGTGGGGTTCCTGGGGCAGGGGGGCATCAAAGCCCTGGCCAAGGTGTTCAGCCTCCTGTTGGCGGCCATTGCCGTGACCATGATCATCCGCGGGCTGGAAGCGCTAAACGTGCTCCCCGCACGCGCATAGAGTGGAGCTGCAGGATGCCGATGACCGTGAAGCCGCAGCCCGTGAAGGTGTTCGCGGGCCTGCTGACGGCCCACCCATCGGACCTGGCCGGCGTGCGCCGCCGGCTGGAGGAGCGGCTGGGGCCGGTCGATGTGGAGAGCGGGCTGCTGGACTTCGAGTACACGGACTACTACCGGCCGGAGATGGGCCCCGGGCTGAAGAGGGCGCTCTGGGGCTTCGCCCGGCTGGAAGGCCCGGAGGCCCTGGTGGACCTGAAGCTCTGTACCAACTGCCTGGAGCAGGCCCTGGCGGTGGACGGCAGGCGGGTGGTGAACATCGACCCCGGGTACCTGGCGCCGGCCAGGGTCGTCCTGGCCTCGACCAAGGACTTCGCCCACCGCCTCTACCTGGGGAAGGGCATATATGGCGAGGTGACCCTGATGTACCGGAGGAAGGGCTTCCAGCCCCTTCCCTGGACCTACCCCGACTACCGCAGCGAGGCCTACCACCGGTTCTTCCGGGAGCTGCGCCGCCTGTACCTGGGGCAGCTGGCCTCTCACGGCAGCGTGGTGAACTCCAGGTCGGAGCCGTAGGCGGTGCCGTCGCCCTCTGCCACTGCCCGGAAGTGATAGGTGGTGTCCGGGGCGAGGCCGTCAATGGCCCCGCTGAAGGCGCCGACGGAGTCCCGGTGCCCGGCATCGAGCCGGTTCCCGTAGTCCGTGGTCAGGCCCCACTCGAAGTACACTGCCAGGCTGCCGGCAGTGCCCAGGCCCTCGAGCGATCCCTTGAGGGTGCCCGAGGTCTGCCGGGCATCCGTGGCCCCGGTGGTGGCCACCGTCGGGGCGGTCGGCCGGGGATAGGCGGGCGACCGCACGAAGCTGTGATCTCCGCCGGTCTGCAGGTGGGCCCGGCTGGCGGAGGGGGTGACCCGCACGGCCACGAAGGAGCCCGGCGTCACAGTGAAGGAGCCCACCGTGATGTTGTCTTCGCAGGTGCAGAAGAGGGCGGCGGTGTTGTCCGTCGTGCCGCTGAAGGTGTGGCCGCCGTAGGAGAGGAAGGCCCCCGTGTTGTCCGAGGTGCCGATCTCCACCTGGATGCTCTCCATGGTGTTCAGCCGGCTCACGAGCAGACTGACGCTCCAGTCCCCCGCCGGATAGACGGTCGGGGCGGCGGCGGGCCGGTCCGCGCTCCAGACCACGCAGGCGGGCTTCCCGCCGGAATAGAGGGCTACTGCTGCCTTGGGCCGGGAGTCATCGCCCTGGTACATGGTGCTGCAGTTGTCCGACAGGCCGTCCCCCAGGTACCAGACCGCCTGTTCCGGGGCCGCCCTGCCGGTGGTGAACATGTGGTTGGCGCCTGCAGCATCGCCATGGCCGGTGGCCACTGCCCGGAAGTGATAGGTGGTTTCCGGGGCGATGCCGTCAATGGCCGCGCTGAAGGGTCCGGCGTCTGTCATCGCCTGGGGTGTCGTCCGGTGCCCGTATTCGGGGGTGAGCCCCCACTCGAAGTAGACCTCCACCCGGGCCGCTGTCCCCGGGCTTGTCAGCATGGCGTGCAACGTGGCTGATTCGGCATGCACTTCAGAGCGGGGGCCGGTGGTCACCCCGGGGGGTGCGGTGGGGGCCGTGAAGCTCACCTCCGCGCCGAAGACGGGCTCTCCGTCGCCCTCCGCGCGCGCCAGGTAGTAGTAGATCTCTCCCGGCTGCAGCCCGGAGAGGTCGGCGGAGAAGTCCCCGTCGCGGCTGAGCGTTTGCTCGCCCGCGGTGCCGGTGTAGGGCCCGCCCGGGGTGGTGCCCCAGAGGAACGATGCCGTGACGCTTTCGGCCGAGCCCGGCGAGGTCAGCCGGCCGGTGAGTCGGACCGAGCCCGGCCCGGTCCCGATGGCTCCCCCGGTCTCCACTGATGGCCGGGTGGTGCTGGTGGTGAACGTCATGTCGGCGCCGAAGACCGGCTTTCCATCGCCGTCGGCCTTGGCCCGGAAGTGATAGGTAGTGCCGGGGCTGAGCCCGCTGATCTCGACAGTGAACTCGCCGGCCTCGGTCATCCCCCGGACGCGGGTCTGGCGGCCGTAGCCCTCCGTGAGCCCCCACTGGAAGCAGGCACCTATACTGCGTGACGATCCCATGGCGTCAAGGCTGCCGGCCAGAACGGCCGATGTGGGCCCCACGCCGGAGGCGCTGCCGGTGGTCACCGCCGGCGGGTCCGGGCCCGTGGTGAAGGTCCGGTCCGGCCCGCACTTGACGTCGTCCTCGCCGACCACCTTGAGCCGGTAGTGGTAGGTGGTATTGGGCTCCAGGTTGCTGAGCCCGGCCTGGATGCTGCCGTCGGCAGTCAGCACTTCCGGAGCGGTCTCCTGCCCGTAGCCGGTGTCAGTGCCCCATTCGAAGGACACCTGCACGCCGTTGCAGGCCGGGAGGTTGTCCAGGTTGCCGTTGAGGGTGGCCGTGGTCGTCTCAACGCCGGTGGCATTGCTGGTGACCACAACCAGGCCCGTAGAGCGGAAGGCGGCGAAGTAGATGACGAGGACCATGGCCGCTGCCGCGGCTGCCGCGGCCGGCATCCAGAGGAGAGGCCGCAGCCAGAGCGGCCTGGTGGGGCCCGCGGCCCCCGTTAGCGCTGACTGCCGGACTATCTGCTGCCGCAGCCTCGCCTTGAACTCGGGCGAGGCCTCGGCCGGCGGACAGGCCTTCTTGAGCAGTTCAGCAATCCGATCGTTGCTGTCCTGACCAGCCATGGATCCCTATTCACACCCCACTAACTTAGTCGTGGCACACATGCCTATCCCTCACGGTCTCCCTGAAACTGTGTCTGCAGTGCTTTGCGCGAACGGGTGAGCAGCCCTTCAACGGACTTGGGCGAGCGGCCCATGATCCGGCTTATCTCCAGGACCGACATCTCCTCAACGTACTTCAGTATGAGCACCTGGCGGTAGTCCCAGGGCAGCCGGGAGAGGGCCTCATTGACCACCTGGCGGGTCTCCGCGGACTCGATGAGGCTGTCGGGCCGGGGCTGCTGGCCGGGGTTGTCCGCATCGTCCACGGTGTCCACGTCTATGCCGGACACCATGCGCTTGCGCTCCCGGGCCTGGCGGCGGTAGTGGTCGGCTACTTTGTGATAGGCAATGCTGCAGAGCCAGGTGTAGGCGCTGCTGCGCCCCTTGAACCCCTTGGCCGACCTGAGGGCAGCCAGAAACGTCTCCTGGACGATGTCCTCGGCCACCTCTTTGTTGCGGTCGACCTGGTTGAAGACGAGGGAGTACACGCGGTTGAAGTAGCGGTCATAGAGGTCCGCCATGGCGGTAGGATCGCCGCCGCGAAGGCGCTCCAGCATCTCGGCATCGCGTTCCGAGGGCTGCGGACCCGGTTCGGCCATGGCACCTATTCTCGCAGACCGCCAGCCGTGGCGCAAGCATGCGGTGCAGCCGGACCGGCGTCAGTCCAGGCTGATCTTCCCGATCTGGGCCAGCGTCTCCAGGTTGTTCATGCCTATCTGCTGGTCCGAGACGGTGTAGAGGACGTTGCCGATGTAGAGCGATCGCTTGATGGCGCTGCGGTAGAAGGACTCCCCGCTGGCCCCGGACGGCCAGGGGGCGGAGGGGTTGCCCGTTGCGTCCCGGGAGTGGCTGATGCGGCCCGCCAGCTCCAGGCCCTGCTGCAGAGAGACGCGGAAGACATAGGCCCCCTGCCAGGCCTCACCGTACAGCGACCCTGTCTCCCCGCTTCCCGGGCCGGGCTCGGCGCGCATGGCCTGGACCGTCACGGGCAGCACCAGCAGCCCGCGCTCCTGGTCAAAGAGGAAGGCCCGGTGGTCACTGAGCACGCTGGTGTGACTCCAGCTCCACCAGCCGTCGGTCTCGCCTCCCCCAGCCAGGTAGGCCGATATCTCCCTGGGGCTGCCGGGGTCGGTGACATCGTAGAGGGATATCTTCACGCTGGCGTCCAGCATGCCGACGCCGATGAGGTGGTCCTGGCCGCAGGGGTGCAGGTAGGCCGAGTAGCCCGGCATGACCAGCTCCCCCAGGACCCGGGGACGGCCGGGGTCGGCCAGATCGATGACAAACAGGGGGTCTGTCTGCTCGAAGGTCACCAGGTAGCAGCGGTCGCCCATGAACCGGGCGGCATAGATGGACTCGCCCGGGGCCACGCTCTCCAGGCGGCCGAAGATGTCCAGGCCTTTGTCCAGGACGTAGAGGCGGTTATCCTGCTGCGGCCCGGCGTGTGACGGCAGTCTCTGCCAGTCCCACCTGGTGGTGGCCACCCGCAGGTACCCGCCGCTCTCATCCATGGAGAACTGGTTCAGCAGCGAGCCGGGCACTTCTCCCGTGGCCTGGTACTCCATGCGGCCCCGGGCCATGTGGATGCGGTGGATGGAGGTGCTCTGGGACGGGCCCGACCAGTCGAGGTAGGTGATATAGATGTTGTTGGGCGAGACGTAGACCGTGCTGGCGCTGCCTGCCAGCAGCGTCTCGTGGCGGGCTGCCTCCGCGCGGTCCATCATGTTGACCGACATTATGGTGGTGAAGCTGTAGTCGTTGTCGGGCGTTTCGGAGTGCCAGACCTCCTCCGCCTGTATCTGGGCCGTGCCGTTATCGCCGTTGATCCGGGGGAGACTGACGCTGCCCCGCTCCCCCCGGGCGGGCCCGCTGGCGATCAGGTACACGTAGTCACCCATCATCCTGGCGGAAACGTAGCAGCCGTCCACCGACACCTCCCGGTCCAGGGCCGGCTCCCGCCCGTCGGTGATGTTGTAGACCCTGATGGAGGTCTCCATGCTGTAGCCGCCGGCCATGTCCTGCGCGTCCTCCGCGTCCGGGCGCAAGCCGGCGACATACGCCGGCCCCTCCGACAGCAGGACAGCCAGCCTGTCCCCGTTGATGAACAGCCCCTGGATGTTGCCAGCGAGCCGGAGCTCCCAGGCCACCCGCGCCGCCTCGGGCGGGCTGGCCCGGGCGATGATCAGCCGGTTGTCGATGGCCAGATAGATGTACTTCCCGTCGCCCTTGACGATGTCCGCCTCATCCACCCCCTCCACCTGGATGTTGGTCCGGGAGAAGGATGGCGCGGCCCCCTCGGCGGCGCCGTCGTCGGCCGTGAAACGGAGGGTGCCGCCCAGGCCGTTGAAGCGCCATGGGTGGGCCGGGGTGGTGGCCACGAATCCCTGCAGCTCCTCGAGGGATGCGAAGCGCTGCAGGCCGCCGGCCAGCGAGGCTTCCGGCAGCCAGTCCCCCTGGCCGCCGGGCGTCTGGACGCCCGGCGAGGGCCACAGGCCGATGACCATGGCGGAGACGGTGGCCAGAACCATCACCAGCGCCAGCGCAGTACCGAACCGCTTGCTTCCTGCTCCCACGAGGCCTCCTGTTGGCGCCCGCACTCCGCCGTCGTCAGTCATTGTGACGAATCGGGGCCGGAAAAGGTTCCCCCCGGGTGGGCCGGGGGCTGCCGGATGGCCTTTTCAGCAGGAAGCGACTGCGGTAAAATGGCTTCACCTGCCGCCAGTTCCGGGAAGGGGCCTTAGCCGGCAGGCATCTCAACTCGCGAACAGGAGGTGCGGTGATGAAGGACAGGGTGCAGAAGGTCATTGACCGGCTGAAGCCGGCTTTCGGCCCTACCGAAGTGACGCTGCTGGGGGTCAGGGACGGGATAGTGAAGGTGCAGGTCTTCGCCCCGGGTTGCCACGGCGGCCCTCCCAGGGAGGCCACCGTCATCATCCTCGAAGAGGAGTTGCAGGCGGAGATCCCCGAAGTGAAGGGGGTGGTGGCGGAGTAGCCCGCCGCCGGGGATACGGGACCGCAGGCCGGCGCTTGCGCAGGCGCCGCCGGGGCGCGCCCCGCTTCGATTGACGGGCGTGGGCCAACAGGCTACCATGTTTATGACATAACGTGAGACAGAAGTTGCATACAGGCCACCACGACCGCTGTATGCTGGGGGCGTTGCCCTGAGCGGGTTCCAAGCTGGAACGAATGCGATGCTGGAGGTAGCCATGAAGGAGAAGGTAGAGGAAGTGCTGGCCCGGATCAGGCCGAACCTGCAGGCCGATGGGGGCGATGTGGAGCTGGTGACCGTGATGTCGGGTGTGGTGACGGTCAGGCTGACGGGGGCCTGCGGAGGGTGCCCCATGGCCACCATTACCCTCAAGAACGGCATAGAGCGGGTGCTCAAGAAGGAGATACCCGGGGTGGAACAGGTAGTCGCGGTCTAGGGGTGCCGGGCGCCGCCCGGCGCCAGCCCGGATCGGAGGTGGGGTATTTTGGAAGCAGAGAGCCAGGATACGCTTTTTGACAGGGTGGAGAGGATCATTGACAAAGTCAGGCCGGCCCTGGGCGTGAACATTGTGGAGCTGATCGAGGTGTCCGACGGCATCGTAAAGGTGCAGGTGATACCTTCCAGTTGCTCGGCCGGAATAGCCGAAGAGACCGTCATTGTCCTGATCGAGGAGCAGATCATGGACGAGCTGCCCGAGATCAAGAACGTGGTGGCGGTCAGTCCTTAGTTGAGAGAAGATGCCAGTCTACGAGTATTGCTGCCCCGACTGCAGTGTCAGGTTTGAGCTGTTGCGGTCCATCTCGCAGTCCGCAGAGGAGGCGCTCTGCCCGAAGTGCCGCCAGCCGGTCCCGAGGGCCATGTCACGGTTCGCCTCCTTCACCAGGGGTGACAACGGCATGTCCACGCCGATCGGCGGGTCGTCATGCAGCGGGTGCTCCGCCTCCAGCTGCAGCACCTGCGGCGGCTAGCCGGCGGCCCTGCAGCCTCATGACATATCATCCAGCGCCGCCTGCGGCGGGCGCCGGCCGGCCGAGAACTATCGTCGTCGGCATCGGCAGCCTCCTTCGCGGGGACGATGCCGTGGGCCTTCGCGTGGCGGAAGCCCTGGAAAGGGAAGCTCTTCCGCCCGGGGTCACGGTGGTCTACACCACGGCTGCGGGGCTGTCCCTCCTGGAGCTGATGACCGGGTTCGACCGGGCGCTGCTGGTCGACGCCATCATGACCGGCGGCGGTAGGCCGGGCGATGTCTACCGCCTGGTGCCGGAGGACCTGCCCCACCCGCCCCATTCCTTCACCGTCCATGACGTGAGCCTGAGGGGGGCGCTGGACATGGGGCGCAAGATGGGGTTGCCTCTGCCCGGGGACATAGTCATCATCGCCGTCGAGGCCGGTGATGTGTCCCCGCTCCGCGAGGGATGCACGCCCGAAGTCGAGGGGGCCATCCCCGAGGCCGTCGGCCTGCTGCTGGCCGAGCTGGGGCCTTGAGGCCGATGCAGCCGGGAGGCAGGGGCCTCCGGGGCCCGCAGCGCGGCGGTGACGGGCCGGCCCGCCTAACCTTCCTTGTCGATATCACGAGGCACCAATCGTACTTGACTATCATCCCCTTCGGGGCATACCATAGGCTTAGAGGGACACAGCGAGACCGTTGAATGGAGGATACAGCGTGGGCGACAATATCGAGCTGACAGAGAACCAGAGACAATGGATGCGCCTGGAGACCATTATGGGCCTCATGGGGAGGGCCAGGAGCCTCGAGCTGGCCAGGAGCGGCATCAACATCCCGCAGGCCGCGGTGCTCTACGGGCTGAAGACCGCGGCGGAACCCCTGACGCCGATGAGGCTGGCCAGGATGATGCACAAGCAGCCCCATACGGTTTCCGCACTGGTGCACCGCATGGAGGCCCAGGGCCTGGTGAGCACCAGGAAGGACCTCAAGAGGAAGAACTGGCTCAGGGTGTCTCTGACCAAGAAGGGCGAGGAGGCTTTGAAGAACTGGGCCGCCGCCACCATGGTCCCGGACTCCCTGAGCGTGCTGACCAAGAAGGAAGCGGAAACGCTCCAGTCCATCACCACGAAGCTCCACAATCGGGGGATCGAGCTACTGAGGCAGATGCAGCCCGACCCATACGCCGAGCCGCTCTTCTGGTAGAGCCGGCGCCGGGCTGCCGCGGCGGGGCCCCGGAGACCCGAGGGGGCCGGACCACAATCCGGCCCCCTCTTCATTGTCAGCGCCGGGCGGCCGAGACCGCCCAGTCGGCCCACTCCCCGATGCCCTCCCCGCTGGTGCAGGAGACCTGGAAGACCCTGGCTTGCGGGTTCATTCCCCGGACCGATGCCAGGAAAGCGGGGACGTCGAAGCGGGTGTAGGGCAGCAGGTCGATCTTGCTGATGACGATGGCGTCCGCCACGCTGAAGAGAAGCGGGTACTTGTGGACCTTGTCATCGCCCTCGGGGACGCTGAGGATGACAACCTTCCTGTCTTCCCCCAGGTTGAACTCCCCGGGGCAGACCAGGTTGCCCACGTTCTCGATGAGGACCATGTCCGTCTGGTCCAGCGGCAGGCTCTCCAGGGCCCGGCCGACCTGCCCGGCCTCCAGGTGGCACTCGCCGCCGGTGTTGATCTGCACCACCGGCACGTTCTCCTGGCCCACCTTCCGGGCATCAATGGTGGAGGCGATGTCCCCTTCGATCACGGCGATGCGGGCCCTGTTGCGCAGGGACCGGATGGTCTCCAGGATCAGGCTGGTCTTGCCCGACCCCGGCGATGACATTATGTTCAGCACGGTGACCTTGTTCGCCCGCACCAGGGCCCGGTTCCGCTCCGCTATCTGGTCATTGGCGCTCAGGATGTCCTTCAGTACCTTGATCTCCATGGCTACTCCACCTCGATGCTTTCTACGAAGAGCTCATGGCCGCCGGCCAGCTCTACGCTGATGCTGCCGCACTCCGGGCAGACCCAGGCCAGGTCCTCCACCTGGAAATCCGTGGCGCACCTGCGGCACCTGGCCCTGGTCGGCACGGGCCTGATGGAGATCACGGCGCCCTCAGCCGGCGTGTCCCGGCTCATCAGGCCGAAGTAGAGCTCGACGCTGTCGCCGACCACGCCGGAGAGCTCTCCCAGCACCAGGTTGATCCTGGTCACCCTCCGGGCGCCGCCCTTCCGCGCCTCTTCGAGGACCAGGTCGACCATGCTCCGGGTGACGGCCATCTCGTGCATTCCGCAATCCAGAATAGCATATTGCGGCAGGCGCAGCGAGGAGCGCCGGGCGGCCGGCGCTCCCGGGCCGCGGCCGCCGGCGTGTCCACCCGGGAGCTTGACACCGGCCGGTCCAAGCCTATAGAGTCAGTCATCCGCGCCGGGGGAGCTCCTTTGCGGACGCGTCCGGATGGGCCCGGCAGGCGGGGGGACGGCTGACGGCGGGATGACATGCAGCAGACAGGACCTCTCTTAAGCCCGTTCCGGGTGCTGGACCTGAGTGACGCCAAAGGCTACCTCTGCGGGCGGGTGCTGGGCGATTTCGGGGCGGATGTCATCAAGGTGGAGCCCCCCGGCGGCGATGCCGGCCGCGCCGTCGGCCCCTTCTACCGCGACATCCCGGATCCCGAGAAGGGCCTGTACTGGCTGGGGTACAACTGCAACAAGAGGGGGGTCACCCTCAACCTGGAGGCGGCCGAAGGGCAGGCCATCTTCAGAAGGCTCTTGCGGTCCGCCGACTTCGTCATCGAGTCCGCGGCGCCCGGCCGCATGGCCGCGCTTGGCCTGGACTACGAGGCCCTGCGGCGGGCCAGGCCCGGGATCATCCTGACCTCCATCACCTCCTTCGGGCAGTCCGGGCCGTGGAGGGACTGGGCCGGCTCGGACATCGTGCTCTGGGCCCTCTCCAGCTACATGTACGTCACCGGGGACGAGGACCGGCCGCCCGTCTGCCCCAGCTTCCCGCAGGCCTTTCTGCACGCCGGCCTGGAGGCGGCCGCCGCCAGCCTGGTGGCCCTGCATCACCGGGAGCTGACCGGGGAAGGACAGTGGGTTGACGTCTCCGCTCAGGACTGCCTGGCTATCGTCAACCTTCAGAACCAGCAGTACTGGAACCTGGCGCGGTTCAATCCGAAGCGGGCCGGGTCGGCCCAGATGCTTTCCGGGGTGCGCTGGTCGCGGCAGAAGAGACTGTGGAAATGCCGCGACGGGTTCGTCATCTTCATTATCTCAGCCGGGCACATGGGCGCGCCGGGCAACAGGGCGCTGACGGAATGGATGGCCGGCGAAGGCCTGGCCCCGGACTACATGCGCAAGATTGACTGGGAAGCCTTCGATCCCCAGGGCAGGGAGCTCTCGGATGAGCAGTACCTGGGGATGCTGACCGCCATCGGCGAGTTCTTCCAGCGGCACACCAAGGCCGAGCTGTACGAAGAGTCGGTGGCCAAGCGCATCGTGCTGTACCCCTGCAATACCACCGAGGACCTGGCCCACGATGCCCAGCTGCGGGCCAGGGGGTTCTGGACCGGCATGGAGCACCCGGACCTGGGGGGGGCGCTGGCCTACCCGCGCCCCTGCGTATCCTTCTCGGATGCCCCCTGCGCCATCAGGCGGCCCGCGCCCCGCATCGGGGAGCACAACCGGGAGATCTATGCCGGGGAGATGGGCTTCTCGTGGGAAGAGATGGACCGGCTGCGGAGGGAGGGGGTGGTCTGATGCGCCGGGCCCTGGAGGACATCAAGATAGCCGACTTCACCTGGTACGTGGCCGGGCCGTTCTGCACCCGGTACCTGGCGGACTACGGGGCCTGCGTCATCAAGGTGGAGAGCACGCAGGTGGTGGACGGCGTCCGGCCTTACCCGCCGTACAAGGACAACATCCCCGGCGTGAACCGCGGCGGCTACTTCCACAACTACAACAGCAACAAGCTGGGGGTGACGCTCAACCTGCGGCACCCGAAGGGCATCGAGATCGCCCGCAAGATCGTCATGTGGTCGGACATCGTGGCCGAGAGCTTCAGCCCGGGGGTGATGGACTCACTGGGTCTGGGCTACGAGGGCGTGAGGCGGATGAAGCCTGAGATCATCATGATCAGCTTGAGCTCGAAGGGCCAGACGGGGCCGCAGAGCCGGCTGCCGGCGGTGGGGCTGCACCTGGCGGCGCTGTCCGGGTTCATCAACCTCACCGGCTGGCCGGACCGGGACCCGTCGCTGCTCTACGGCGCCTATACCGACAGCATCGCCGGCCGCTACGGCGCCGCCAGCGTCATGGCGGCCCTGGCCCAGAGGCGGAGGACGGGGAAGGGGCAGTACATCGACCTGGCCCAGTCAGAGGCCGGGCTGCAGTTCCTCATCCCGCCCCTGCTGGACTACGCCGCCAATGGGCGGGTGCTCCACCGCAACGGCAACCGCCACCCCGCCGCCGCTCCCCATGGGGCGTACCGCTGCCAGGGCGAGGACCGGTGGTGCGCCATCGCCGTCTTCTCCGACCGGGAATGGACGGCTCTCGGCCGGGCCATGGGGGACCCTCCCTGGGCCGGCGACCCGGGGCTGGCCACGCTGGCCGGGCGCAAGGGCCGCGAAGAGGAGCTGGACCGTCTGCTGGAGGAATGGACCAGGCAGCACAGCGCCGAGGAGGTAATGGCCAGTCTGCAGGGGGCGGGGGTCTCCGCCGGGGTGCTGGAGAAGGCCGAGGACCTTCACAGCGACCCTCAGCTGGCGGCCCGGGGCCACTTCTGGACGCTGTGCCATGCCGAGATCGGGGAATCGACCTACGATGGCATGGGGTCCATACTGTCGGAGACCCCGGCCCGGCTGGACCGGGCGGCGCCGGTCCTGGGGCAGGACAACTACGAGGTCTTCACCGGGATAGCCGGTCTTTCGGACGACGAGTTCATCGAGCTGATGCAGCAGGGGGTGTTCGAGTGAGGGGCTATCGGCTGGCCCGGGCGCCTGCGGCGGCAGCGGCAACTCCTTACGCAGCGCCGGGCGCCGGCGGCGGGACCTCGCCCAGGGCCATGCGGGCGATGTCCCCCAGGAAGATGAGCGGCAGGCGGTGCGCCGCGGCGGCCGCCGCCATGCCATCGAGGCACAGGGGGCAGAGGCAGACCATGGCCTGGGCCCCGGCCTTCAAGGCGTCCGCGATGTTCTTTTCCTGGTCGGGTCCGGGGTCCCCGTTTCCCAGCAGCAGCTTGATGTTGGCGCAGCAGAGCGCGTTCTCGCGGTCGTAGGCCCGGGGCACCCTGCTCACGCCGGCCAGTTCGAGCAGCTCATCCACGAAGTGCTCCTTCTCCGGGGTGTAGCGGGACGAGCAGGGCCGCTGGTAGGCGATGCTGATGCCCAGGGGCCTGATGCGGCTGCGCTCCTGCTGCAGGCGGCGGACCAGGTGCTCCGCCAGGTGTACCGGGCGGAAGGGGACCTCGATCCCGTAGTCCGGCGCCAGCCTGGCCAGCATGGAGTAGCAGTCATCGTGGAAGCAGACCACCTCCGCCGCCCCGGTCAGGGCCAGGCGGTCGACCATCTCCCGGGCGTGCTTGCGCTGTATGCTCTCAGCCCCCCAGTGGCCGAACAGCATCCAGCAGAAGTAGGGCTTGCCCCCCACCTGCGGCAGGTCGTAGAGGTCCCCCTGCATCAGGTGGGGATGGGTCTTCTCGAAGAGGCAGACGGCCAGCACCCTGTCGGCCCGCGGGTAGCCCGTCAGGGGCCGGGTGAAGGCGTAGGCGGCCTCCTGGGCCGCGGCCGGCTCCCGGCTGCGGAAGACGTCGTATCTCTCCTGCAGCGAGGCGATGAGGTCGAAGGGGTGGGCCTGCTGCGGGCAGATCTCGTTGCAGGCGAAGCAGGTGATGCAGCGGGCCAGCACCGGTGTCTCCCGCCCGGCCATCATGTCCTGCATCCAGGAAATGGCCTGTGACTGGTCGGCCTCTATCCACAGGCACCGGGTCAGGCAGTCACCGCAGAGATCGCACCTGTCAGCCTGGAACATACCTTCCTACGACAGCAGGTAGCCGCCTTCCACGGGCAGCATGCTGCCGGTGACGTAGTTCACCGCATCGCTGGCGTAGAACAGGGCCACCTTGGCGATATCGTCCGGCTCCCCGGGCCGGCCCAGGGGCCAGCGCGCCTGGAACTTCTTCAGCATCTCCAGGGGGTCCTTGCCGGCGGCCTCCTGGTCCTCGCGGATCTTCTCTGAGCCGGGGGTCCAGATGCTGCCCGGCGCAATGGCATTGACGATGATGCCGTGCGGCGCCCATTCCAGGGCCAGGGCCTTGGTCAGAGAGAGGACGCCGCCCTTGGAGGCGTTGTAGTGCGAGACGTTGCCCATGGGGTGCACTGCGTCGATGGAGGCCATGTTGATGATCCGCCCTCCGCGGCCGGCCTTGATCATCTCTCGGGCTGCCGCCTGGCAGAAGAAGAAAGTGCCCTTGAGGTTGATGTCCAGCACCCGGTCCCAGAGGTCCTCGGTGGTGTCCATCGCCGGGGAGATGGGGTATATGCCGGCGTTGTTGACCAGGATGTCCAGGCTCCCGAAGGCCTTCACCGTGGCCTCGGCCACCATCGTGGCGTCGGCCAGGATGCGGATATCGGCCTTGACGGCCTGGGCCTTGCCCCCCCTCTCTCCGACCCGCCGCACCACCTTGTTCGCCGCTTCCATGTCGATGTCCACGATCATGACCGAAGCGCCGGCCTCGGCCAGCCGCATGACGATGGCCCGACCGATGCCCATGGCCCCGCCGGTGACGATGGCCCCCTTGCCGGTCAGGTCGAAAATCTGCGCGATGGTCTTCTTAGCCACGTGATGCTCCCTCCCCCTGTCAGTCTGGTTCGCTATATATTAGCACGCGCCCCGCCGGGGAGGCCAACGGAAGCGGCAGCGGGGCTGATGACGCGCGGGCGCCCTTCACGCGGCCCTGAACGAAGGGCCCGCCGGAGCCGGCGGGCCCTTCTGCCCTTTCGGCTTGACCGGCCGGGCCAGGAGGGGCCTGGCATCCCGGCCGCCGGGCGCTAGTCCTCCTTCTCGTACTTGAAGGAGAGCTTGATCTTGGTGCGATAGGCCCGCACCTTGCCGTCGTCGATCTGTACGTCCATCTCGACGACTTCGGCGATGCGAAGGTCACGCAGGCTCTTCGACGCCTGTTCGACAGCAGCCTGGGCGGCCTTCTCCCATGACTCGGCGCTGGTGCCCACCAGCTCTATCACCTTGTACACGCTGTCTGCCATGGCTTCCTCCTCCTTCTCTGCCCGGCCCCTCGTCCCGGGCCGGGGATGATTCAATGGTGAGAGAGATGAGCCGCAATGGCTCTGATGCGCATCTCTCTTGCCAGAACGCCGGGACACCGACTGCGGATTTCCGAAATGCCGTGCCAGGATGAAAGGCGATCAGATTGGCCGCCGGTGCCGGGGACCGCCGGCCGCAAGGGCGACCAGGTGACACAGACCCGATACGGTACTGGAGACCAGGCAGCGAAGCAGCCTCCGCACCAAGTCCGCCGGCGCTTCGCTGCCTGTCCACACTGAATGCCAGCCAGATAACAGCACAGGGGCGATGCCCCGGGCCCGCACCCATGCTGTGCACGGTAAGGGAAGCTAGGCCCTGCCGATCCTGAATACCTTGGTCCCGCAGGATGGGCACACGCCGCTCACGGCAGGCCGCTTGTTCTTCAAGGTGACCTGCTTGGGGCCCTTGATCTCAACCTTCTTCTTGCACTTGACGCAGTAGGCTTGTGGCATGTCTTCCCTCCTTTAAGATATTCGTGTCCCGTTCGCCTGAGCGTGCTCACGAGTACACTCTGCGAATAATATGCACAAGATTCACGCTTTGTCAAGAGGCCCGGAGCACGAAATCGGCGCTCCGGGCCGCTCTGCGGGTGCCCGGAGCCCGCGGCCTGGCCCGCCGGGGGCCGGCCCGGGCACTTGCCGGGACGGCCCGAATGAGGCAGAATAGGCGGTGAGCGAAGGCGCGTACGGGAGAGATGCTGAGAAGTGCAGTACTTGAGCCGTAGGGAGAGTGGCATGCCGCAGGGGTACGAGATCAACGACTACGCCAAGGAGGAGTCCTGGCGCATGTTCCGCATCATGGGCGAACTGGTGGGGGGGTTCGACAGGCTGTCGGGCATAGAGCCGGCCGTGACCATCTATGGGTCCGCCCGCATGAAGCAGGACGACCCGCTCTTCAGCCGGACGGTGGAGATCGCGCGCCGGCTGGGAGAGATGGGATTCAACATCATCACCGGGGGGGGGCCGGGGGTGATGGAGGCGGCCAACCGGGGCGCCCGGGAGGCCGGTGTCCTGTCCGTGGGCCTGAACATCGTCCTGCCCGCGGAGCAGACCTGCAACGTCTACGCCAACAGGGTCATCACCTTCGACCACTTCTTCGTGCGGAAGGTGATGCTGGTCAAGTACGCTACGGCCTTCGTGATCATGCCGGGCGGCCTGGGCACCCTCGATGAGCTTACTGAGGTGCTGACGCTTATGCAGACGCGCAAGATCCGGCCCTTCCCGGTGATCCTCTTCGGGAGCGCCTTCTGGAACGGGCTCCTGGAGTGGCTGCGGGGCACCGTGCTGCCCCGGGCCTTCATTGACGACAATGACTTCCACCTGCTGCGCCTCTCCGATGACCCGGTGGAGGTGACCGAGGTCGTACAACGATGGTATCTGAAGCAGGAGATCATGGGCCGACGGGCGGTCCCCCGCAGATGAGGAAGGTAGCCGTTATCACCGACAGCACGTGCTGCCTGCCGGCCGACCTCGTGGTCCGGCATGCCATCCACGTGGTGCCCCTGCAGATCGTCATTGAAGGGCGGGCCTACCGGGACGGCCTGGATATCGTGCCCGGAGAGGTCTATCAGATCATGCGCCGCGGCGGAAGCCTGCCCACCACGTCGTCGCCCACCCCGGACGACTTCCTCCAGGCCTACCTGGAGGCGGGCCGGGAGGCGGAGTCCATCGTCTGCATCACCCTGACCGGGCTGCAGAGCAAGACCTGGGAGGCGGCGGCCCTGGGCCGCAGGGTAGCCGGGGACCTGATGCCCCGGACGCCCATAGAGGTCATCGACAGCCGCGCGGTGTCCGGGGCGCTGGGGCTGATAGCGCTGGAGGCCGCCCGGGCCGCGGACAGGGGCGCGGGCCTGGAGGAGGTGGGCCAGGCCGCCCGCAGGGCCGGGGCCGGGGTGAACTTCCTGGCCATGCTGGACACCCTGCGCTTTCTGGCCCGCACCGGGCGCATCGCCCGGGCGGCGGCCTGGGCGGGCTCAGTCCTGAACGTGAAGCCGATCGTGGAGCACTCCACCGCAGTGGGTGAGACCACCCCCTTCGCCCGGCCGAGGAGCAGGGCGAAGGCGGTGGACCTGATGCTGCAGACCATGGCGGAGCGCATGGGGGGCTCCCCGGTCCACGTCCTGGTGCATCATGCGGATGAGCTGCGGGAAGGCGAGAAGCTGATGGCCGAGATCGAGCGCCGCTTCAGGTGCTCTGAGATCTACCTCACCGAGTTCACACCCATAATGGGCGCGCACGCCGGCCCCGGCGTGCTGGCCGTCGCCTTCCGGAAGGTCGGGTAGAGGCGCGCCCGGAACCCGCCTCCGGCTGGAGGAGGCCCGAAGCCTCGCGCTGGAACGGGCCCGAAGCCCTGCCCTAGAACAAGCCTGAAGCCCTGTGCGTTGAGGCGTCGATGCCCTTGGAGCCGATCCTTCTCTTGAGCGGGCCCTTCTGGTTGCAGACGCAGTAGACCGGGCCGCCGTTCATGACGGCGACGCAGCGGTTGCAGTGGTCGCAGTCGGAGGCCATGGCCTGGGCTTTCTGCCACTTGTTCACGATGTCGGGGTCCTTGATGAGGGCCCGACCGATCTCCACGAACTCGAAGCCGGCGTTCATGGCGGCCTCCAGGTCGTTCACGGAGCAGATGCCGCCGACCAGGGCCACCGGTATCTTGACCGCCTTGCGGATCTGGAGCGCGTCATGCTTGAGGAAGAGGTCCGTGTAGGTGTACTCCTGGACGATGAAGTTGCCGAAGAGGAGCAGCCCGAACCGGCGCGTGAAGTCCTTGTCGGCGGCGGCGAACTCGAGGATGGGGCGGTTCCCGCGCATCATCATGAACGGGGTCCTGGAGGTGAACCCGCAGCTGGGGACCAGGGCGCTGGCGCCCTCGGCCTCGAAGCGCCGGGCGATGACCACGGCATCATCGATTTCGATGCCGCCCTTGATGCCGTCGGTCACGTTCATCTTCACCAGGATGGGGAAGTCCGGACCCATGGCCTGCCTGACGGACCGCACCACTCCTGCCGGGAACCGCATCCGGTTCTCCAGAGAGCCGCCGTAGATGTCGGTCCGCTTGTTGGTGTAGGGTGACAGGAACTGACTGAGCAGGTAGCCGTGCCCGGAGTGGATCTCGACGGCGTCGAAGCCCGCCTCCCGGGCCAGGAGGGCGGCGTTGGCGAAGTCCTGCATGACCTGCTTGATGTCGTCCTCGGTCATCGGCCTCGGGAAGCTGATGCGAAACAGGTTGAACCTGCGCGAGGCGCCCACCGGCTGGAAGCCGGTGTCGTGCTTGCTGGCGAAGTATCCGCAGTGCCCCAACTGGACCGAGGCGGCGGCGCCTTCCTTGTGCACCGCGTCCGTAAGCCGCCGCAGGTCAGGCAGGATGTCGTTCCGCATCCACATCTCGTGCCCGTAGGCCCGGGCCGCCTCGGACACCGACACGTAGGACACGGTGGTCATGGCGGTGCCGCCGGCGGCCACCTCCTGGTGGTGCTTGATCAGCAGGTCAGAGCAGTTGCCTTTCTCGCACATGCCCTCGAAGCAGCCGGCCCTGATGATGCGGTTGCGCAGTGTCAGGCCGGCGATCTTGCCCGGGGTGAAAGCCTTTCGCGTCTCCACGGGTGCCTGAGCCATTGGCGTTTCCTTTCTGATCCCCCCCCCTGAAGCGGGACCACCGCAATATTGCCGCCCCCAAAGGTGGCAGCAGCTATTATATCCCAGCCTTCAAGGGCGGGCAAAGCGGGCCGTGCGTTCAGTGAGTGGCAATGAGGGCCGTGGGCGGTGCCCGGGAGGCTGGCATCCGGGCGCCGTGGGCTTTCTCCTCTTCGAGTGCTATACTTAACTACTCAGAGAAGGCAGATTGGCCCAGGACCGCCGCACCGACATCCGCAACGTGGCCATAATCGCCCACGTGGACCATGGCAAGACCAGGCTGGTTGACGCTATGCTCAAGCAGAGCAAGGTCTTCCGGGACAACGAGCAGGTGGGCCAGTTCATCATGGACCGCAACCCCCTGGAGCGCGAGAGGGGGATTACCATCCTGGCCAAGAACACCGCCCTCTACTACCGCGGCGTCAAGATCAACATCATAGACACCCCGGGGCATGCCGACTTCAGCGGGGAGGTGGAGAGGGTGTTGAACATGGCTGACGGCTGCCTGCTCCTGGTGGACTCCGTGGAAGGGCCCATGCCGCAGACCAGGTTCGTGCTGCGCCAGGCCCTGAACAGGGGGCTGCGGCCCATCGTGGTCATCAACAAGATAGACCGGGAGACGTCCCGCATCAAGGAGGTGGTGGAGCTTACCCAGGACCTGTTCCTGGAGCTGGCCACCAGCGCCGACCAGCTGGACTTCCCGGTGCTCTACGCGAGCGCCAGGGACGGCTATGCCGTGGAGGACCCGGGGGCGGAAGGCAGGGGCCTGGAGCCCCTCTTCGAGTGCATTCTGCGCAGCGTTCCTCCGCCGGCCATCGAAGACGGGCCGCTGCAGGTGCTGGTCTCCAACCTCGACTACGACAACTACAAGGGCAGGATAGCCATAGGGCGCATCCGCCGGGGCAGCATGGCCCCCCGGGACGCCGTGGCCATCGTGGACGGGGAGGGCAACGTCTGGGACCAGGAGATCGATCAGGTCTTCACCTACCTGGGGCTGGAGCGCGTGGAGGTGCGCCGGGCATCGGCGGGCGACATAGTGGCGGTCACCGGCCTGGAGCACGCCAGCATTGGCCAGACCGTGACCAGCCGGGACTGCCCGGAAGCCCTGCCGGCCATCACCGTGGGGGCCCCCACGGTGAAGATGACCTTCGGGGTCAACACCTCGCCCTTCGCCGGCCGGGAAGGGCAGCTCTGCACCTCGCGCCACCTGCGGGGCCGGCTCTTGAGGGAGCTGGAGACCAATATCAGCCTCAGGGTGGACGAGACGGACAGCCCCGATGTCTTCCTGGTGTCCGGCCGGGGGGAGCTGCACCTGGCCATTCTGGTGGAAACCATGCGCCGGGAGGGCCACGAGGTCCAGGTGTCGAAGCCGGAGGCGATCACCCGGGTGGTCGATGGCGTTGTGATGGAGCCGGTGGAGGCACTGGAGATAGAGACGGTTGGCGCCTACGTGGGTGTCCTGACCGAGATGCTGAGCAAGAGGCAGGCCCGGCTGGCGGACATGCGCAACGACGGCCAGGGCAATGTCCACCTGGCCTTCCGCATACCCACCAGGGGGCTCATCGGCTTCCGCGGTGCGTTTCTCACCGCCACCAGGGGCGAGGGGATCATGAACGCGCTCCTGTTGGGCTACGAGCCGTGGGTGGGTGAGATCGCCTCCGTTCGCAGCGGGGTGCTGGTGGCGGCGGCGGAGGGTGTGGCCGTCGTCTACGGCCTGAACAACGCGCAGGGGCGGGGGGTGACCTTCATCGACCCGGGCACCATGGTGTACGAGGGCATGATCGTAGGGCTGAACTCCCGGGGCAACGATCTCCCGGTCAACGTGTGCAAGGAGAAGAAGCAGACCAACATCCGCTCTTCCACTTCCGACATCGCCGTGAGACTGGCCCCGCCGGTGAAGATGAGCCTGGAGCAGGCCCTGGACTTCATTGCCGAGGATGAGCTGGTTGAGGTCACGCCGAAGAACATCCGGTTGCGCAAGAAGCTGCTCGGCCAGCAGCAGCGTCTGCGGGCCGGCCACGCGGCCAGGCGCGAAGCCCGGCCCGGCCCGGAGCAGGGATGAGCGCCCGGCGCTCTCCAGCAGGGGCCGCCCGCGAAGCCCGGCCCGGAGCAGGGTGCTCCCCGGCGCGTGACCCGC
>CAZBJX010000018.1:41453-46171 GCA_964492335.1 uncultured Dehalococcoidia bacterium
GGGGCCGCCCGCGAAGCCCGGCCCGGAGCAGGGTGCTCCCCGGCGCGTGACCCGCGGGGCCGCCCGCGAAGCCCGGCCCGGAGCAGGGTGCTCCCCGGCGCGTGACCCGCGGGGCGCGGGAGGCCTGCCGCGGACTACGGGCCCTGCAGCCCGGTGCCGCACTCGGCGGTCTCCCGGGGCAGGTAGAACTGGCCGGTGTAGTCCTTCATCATCCTCCGGGCGCAGTAGGCCGGCACCACGGAGCGGATCGCCTCTTTGACCACCCGTATCCACTGGTGGGGGACCCCGTTGAGGTCCCGGTCGTAGAAGAGGGGCACGATCTCCTGCTCCAGTAGCCGGTACAGGGAGTCCGCATCCTCGTCGTCCTCGTCGTCCGGCCCGCAGGGCAGGGCCCCGTGCCCGATGCTCCAGCCGTTATGGCCGTTATAGCCCTCGTGCCACCACCCGTCGGCGACGCTCAGGTGGGGGACCCCGTTGAGCGACGCTTTCATGCCGCTGGTGCCGCAGGCTTCCTGCAGGCGGCGCGGGTTGTTCAGCCACACGTCCACCCCGGCCACCAGGTAGTGCGCCATGTGCATGTCGTGATCGCTGACGAAGGCGATCTTGCCCTGGAAATCGCGGTCGGCGGCCGAGTTGCAGACCCCGCGCAGCGACCACTTCGACGGGGAGTCAGCCGGGTGCGACTTGCCGGCGAACACGATCTGGACCGGGTGCCAGGGGTCGCCCACGATGCGCTTCAGGCGGTCCATGTCATGGAAGATCAGGGCCGGCCTCTTGTACCCGGCGAAGCGGCGGACGAAGCCGATGGTCAGTATCTCGGGATGGAGGAGGGCGCCCAGGGCCACCACCTGCTGGGCCTCCATGGCCCGGCTGGACCACCCCCTTTGCGCCAGCTCCAGTATGAAGTTCACCAGCTTCATCTTGAGCCTGGAGCGCGCCTTCCAGAGCTCCTCGTCCGGGATGTGGGCTACGCCGTCCCAGAGAGCGGGGTCATCATGCCGGTCTATCCAGTCAGGGGCCAGGTATCTGCGGAACAGCCGGTCCATGTCCGGGTCCACCCATGTGGGCACGTGAATGCCGTTGGTGACGTGGGCTATGGGCACGTCCTCTTCGCTGGCCGCCTGCGGCCAGTATCCCTGCCACATCCTGCGGGCTACCACGCCGTGCAGCCGGCTCACCCCGTTGCAGCGGCCGCTGGTGGCCAGGGCCAGGGCGGTCATGTTGAAGCCCGAGTCCTGGTAGTGGGACTGCCCCAGGGCGAGAACGGCGTCGCGGCCGATGCCCAGGTCCGCGTAGTAGTCCGAGAGGTGCCGGTCTATGGACTCGGTGGAGAAGACGTCATGGCCGGCCGGGACCGGCGTGTGGGTAGTGAAGATGGTCGTCGATCGCACCTGCTCCAGCGCCCGGTCGAAGGGCGTGCCGGCAGCCACCAGCTCCTTGAGGCGCTCCAGCATCATGAAGGCGGTGTGGCCTTCGTTGGCGTGCCACAGCGCCGGGCGCAATCCCAGCGCCCTGAGGATGCGGACCCCGCCGGTGCCCAGGACGATCTCCTGCAGGATGCGCATCTCCTGGTCGGCGATGTAGAGCCGGGCCGACAGGTCGCGGTCGTAGGGTGAGTTGTCCTCCACGTTGGTGTCGATGAGGTACAGGGTGGTGGCTCCCACGCGGACCTGCCAGGCGGTCAGGAACAGCTCCCGGTCCCTCACCCTGATGCTGGCCAGCGTCCGCTTGCCTTCAGGGGAGAATACGGGCAGCAGGGGCGCCTGGTCGAAGTCCAGCCGCGAGTACACCTCTTCCTGCCACCCGTCGATGGAGATGCGCTGCCGGAAGTACCCCTGGGGATACATGAGCCCCACCCCGACCATGGGCAGCCCCAGGTCGCTGGCCTCTTTGCAGATGTCGCCGGCCAGGATGCCCAGTCCTCCGGCATAGAGGGGCAGAGAGCTGTGAATGGCGAACTCGGCGGAGAAGTAGGCTACGGGGCCGCTGAGCGCGCTGCGGTGGCGCCCGGCGAACCAGGAGCTGTGGCCGGCCATGTCCGCGTCGAAGCGGTCCATCACCGCGTCGTACAGGGCCAGGAAGGCCGGGTCGGCGCTGGCGGCCTTCAACCTGTTGGGGTTCGCTTCACGCAGGACCCGGACCGGGTTGTGCCCGCTGATCTTCCACAGGCCGTAGTCCAGCATGCGGAAGAGGTCCCTCCCCTCGGGATGCCAGCTCCACCACAGGTTGTGGGAGAGCTCCTCCAGCCTTTCGATACGCTTGGGCACTCTGGCGACGAGCATGTCAATAGCCATGGGTCTTACTCCCTCGAAGCTGATGTAGCAGGGTGGCGGAAGCCGGCGCGGGCGGTCTGGCGTCTAAGGTGCGCCGGTCCCTGGAAGACGGTAGCGTGGAGCCGGGGCCACTGCCCTCAACGCAGGCAGCCCCCGAACAGGCCGTGCGTCTCGAAGACGCCCGGCTGATTGGTCCCAGCCCCCTCCACTCAACCTCCTCATTCGGCCGGCTGACGGAGTCCTTCTCCACAGTGAAACAGTATAGCATGGTCCCTCACGGCGAATGCAACCGAGAATATGAGAGAGGCCCTCGTGGCATTGCCGATCAGGGCCCAGCCTACACCAATGGGGTCACAACCGGGTACCGCGGGGTGTGCCGGGGCTCTCAGGTTCCTCTCAACCGCGCGGGGGCTGCTCCCAGTGGTCGCCCACCCAGGTGATGTCCCCCCAGTCGTGGGACGCCACCCCGCAGATATGGCCGCTGCCGGAGACCACGTAGGTGGCCTTGAAGCGGCCTCGCCGAAGGTAGTCCGCAGCGTCGTACACGGTGCCGCTGGCCGCGGTGACTGTCATGACGCCTTCGGCGCCGTCCCAGTTCACGGTGGTGCCGTTGTCGGTCCTGGTGACCCGAGCGTCGGAAAAGCAGGCCACGATCGCGGCGCGGGCCTGGCTTGCCTCAGTGTTGGCGGCGTCGGTCCTGCCCCGGTCTGCGAAACGGGTGATGGCCAGCACTACGACGGAGGCCAGGACTCCCAGGATAAGCACGACCACCAGCAGCTCCACCAGGGTGAAGCCGCGGCCGGAACGGGCCAGTCTACCGGTAGTGGTCATACGGTCCTGTTTGGGGATGCAGAGGCCCAATTGTGCTCTACGATACCACCAGGCCATCACACCCGCCTCACCGCCGGCGCCGGCGGTGTCACCAGGGATTCTCATCCGGCCGGCGCCGAAGAGGGAACATGGCCCACCCCGGTCTTCCGGCCGGGGTGGGCCTGTACTGCGAGCTGCCTGTATTGGAGAGCGTCCCTACGCGGGCTTGAGCTCAGAGGTGCAGTGCGGGCAGCGGGTGGCCTTGACGGGGATGGCGGAGAGGCAGAAGGGGCAGTCCCTGGTGGTGGCGGCTTCTTCCCTGGGCTTCTCGACGGCCCGGCGCATCCTGTTGATGAAGCGGATGAGCATGAAGATGACGAAGGCCACGATGAGGAAGGTGATGGCGAAGTTGATGAAGGCGCCGTAGTTGATGGTGACGCCGCCGGCGGCCACCACATCTGCCGGCGTGTTGAAGGGACCGACGGCACCTGCGGGGGGCTCCTTGATGGTCCAGAAGAGGTTGTTGAAATCCTTCCCCCAGATGAGGCCTATGGGCGGCATGATGATGTCCTTGACCAGGGAGTTGACGATGGCGCTGAAGGCGGCGCCGATGATGATGCCCACCGCCATGTCAATCATGTTGCCGCGCATGATGAACTCCTTGAACTCCTTGAGCACTGCCTGTTTCCCTCCTTTCGCTGTCTTCTCGAGGTCCCGTGGCGCGCACCGGGACCGGGGATGCTGACCTATCCCGCAACTGCAGCCTACACAGTATACAGCAGGCGGCGGCCGCCAGCACACGCCGGGGGCCGGCCGCCCGGCGGGTGGGGTGATACAATGGGGCCATGTCGCGGCTGTACAAGACGGAAGGGGTGGTCCTCAAGCGTCTCTACCTGGGGGAGGCGGATGCCATCCTCACTTTGTGCACGCCGGAGGGGGGCAAGGTGAGGGCCGTCGCCCGGGGCGTGAGGCGCCCCCGCAGTCGCCTGGCGGGGCACCTGGAGCCGCTGACGCGCCTGACGCTGATGCTGGCCGAAGGCCGCAGCCTCGATGTCGTGTCAGGGTGCCAGACGCTGGACTCCTTCCCGGCCATGCGCTGCGACCTGTGGCTGCTCTCCTGCGGCCTGTACGCAGCCGAGCTGGCGGACCGGCTGAGCGCCGAGGGGGCGGAGAACCGTCGGCTCTACCACCTGCTGGTGAATGCCCTGGGCCTGCTCGACAGCGGGGTCGACCCCGCCCTTGTGCTGCGGCACTTCGAGTTCCACTCCCTGTCCTGCTGTGGGTACCTGCCCGAGGTGTGGGTGTGCGCCAGGTGTCACCGCCGGCTGGAGGCGGTCACCAATTACTTCAGCCCGGCAGCCGCGGGGCTGCTCTGCCCGGACTGCCGGGGCAGGGAGGGCCTGGACCGGCCGGCGTCGGTGGACGCCGTGAAGGTGCTGCGCTACCTGGCCCGCCACGAAGGCTCCGGCATGGCCCGGCTGAAGCTCAAGGCCCCCCTGGCCAGGGAGATCGAGGACCTCTTGCAGGGCTACGTCACCCACGTGCTGGATCGGGAGGTGGCCTCCGCCAGGTGGCTGCGTGAGCTGGGGGCTGGGTACCGGGCCGGGCAGACAAACGGCGGGCGTCCCGGCTAGG
>CAZBJX010000019.1:0-46108 GCA_964492335.1 uncultured Dehalococcoidia bacterium
TCGGCCTTCTCCTGCAGCGACCGCTCCGACAGGGCCACCGCCTCGGCCTTCTCCTTCCGGGCCTGCTCCGCCTCGCCCAGGGCCTGCGCCTTCTCCTGCAGCGACCGCTCCGACAGGGCCACCGCCTCGGCCATCTCCCGCCGGGCCTGCTCCGCCTCGCCCAAAGCCTCGGCCTTCTCCTGCAGCGACCGCTCCGACACAGTCAGGGCCTGCGCCTTCTCCTGCGTCAACTGCTGAGACAAGACAACGGCGCCCTCCATCTCTCGCTCGAACCGCTGGGACCGGGCTACGGCTTCATCCTTCTCCTGCTGGAGTTCCTTGACCAGCGCGACTGCTTCAGCGATTCTCTGCAAGACGGGTGTCTGTTGGTCCATGACGACGTACTCCCTTCACAGCGCAGAACAAGTGGTATCAGGGTACAGGGAGCGTGTCACATGCGAATCTCAGTAGTCGTCTCCCGGTTTGCATAGTGATCTCAAACAGGCACCGGCGGGGGGTGGCCCGAGGGAAACCGGGATGACGGTCGCGAAGCAGGCCCGCGCGGGGCTCAGAAGTGGAGCAGTCCCGACAGGGGCCCTTCGTCCACCGGGCCGACGATCGCCAGGTTCAGCCTCTCATCCAGGAACAACTGGCGGGCGACCCTGGTGATGTCACCGGTGCTGATGGCCTCTATTCTGGAGATGACCTGCTCGATGGTCAGTATGTGGCCCAGCAGGAACTCCTGACCCCCGAGCCAGGAGGACACGCTGCGGGTGTCCTCCATTCGCAGCAGCAGCCGCCCCTTGCAGTACTCCTTGGTCTTCCTCAGCTCCGGTTCCGGGATGCCGTCCTTCATGCGCTCAAGCTCGGTCAGGATGGCGGCAACCGTAGCCGGGACCTGCGCGGGGTGAACGCCGGCACAGACGGTGAGGGCCCCGGTATCCTGGAAGTGGTCCACACAACTGCTTATGGCGTAGGCCAGGCCCTTCTTCTCCCTGATCTCCAGGAAGAGGCGGCTGCTCATCCCCTCGCCCAGCATGGCGCTCAGAACGTCCAGGGTGAAGCGGTCCGGATCGCGCAGCGACAGCCCGGGCACCGCCAGGCACATGTGGGCCTGCTCCGTGTCTCGCTCTTCCACCTTCAGCCGGGGCTTCCGCTGGCGGCTGTTGGCCGGGGCCCATTCCTGGCGCGTGTCCTGTCTCCAGCGCCCGAACCCCTTCTCCAGCCGGGACACGATCTCTCTGTGGGTGATATCGCCGGCCACGCTGACAACGGTGTTGTTGGCCACGTACTGGCGCTTGAGGTACCTCAGCATGTCCTTCCTGGTCATCCTGGCCACGGTCTCCCTGGTGCCCGCCACGTCCCACCCCAGGGGCTGGCCGGGCCACATGACCTCGTCCAGCAGCATGTCGACGCGGCTCTGCGGCGAATCGAAGGACATGTTGATCTCTTCCGTGATCACCTGCCGTTCCTTCTCAATCTCCCCCGCCTCAAACCTCGAGTGGGCGAGCATGTCCGCCAGGACGTCGACCGCGATGGGGAAATGGGGCTGGGCCACCTTGCACCAGTAGACGGTCAGCTCCTTGTCCGTGCCGCCGTTGATCACCCCGCCGACGCCCTCTATGGCCTCCGAGATGTCCTTGGACGTGGGCCTCTTCTTCGCTCCCTTGAAGCAGAGGTGCTCGATGAAATGGGAGATGCCGGCCTGCCCGGGCTCTTCGTACCTGGAGCCGGCCCCCACGATCACGCCGATGGAGACCGAGTTCACGCGGGGCATTCTGGCGGATACAATCCTCAGGCCGTTATCCAGAGTGGTCTTCTTGTGCAACTGGCCTCCTCAAGCTGCCCATTCTAAGGCGGTGGCAATGTGCTGTCAAAGACCAGGGGCCTCGAAGCTCCACCAGGGCGGCGCCCGTCATCCGGAGGCAGGCATCCTCCGGCTGCCGGGCCTTGCTGCCTGAATAACAGCGCCATACTAGCCCTTGCGGAAGAGGTCCAGGAACCGGTCCTGGTACTCGTCAAACAGGCCCCAACGCCGCAGCTCCGCCTCCAGTTCGGACACCCTGGACCTCTGGGCAGCAGCCTCGTGGAAGAGCTGCTCGATGGTGTAGCGCGCATGCCGGGGAATGCCCCCTTCCATGCCCAGCATCCCGCGCATCCCCATCTCCATGACGTTGCTGCCGAGCGACTGACGGGTGATGTCATGGATGAACTTCATCAGAGAGATGTCCCAGAGCTCATCGACGCCCTTGATGATGGTCGAAAGAGGGTTCCCCGACCTGTCGATCTCCTGGTTGATGCTCTCTATGACCGATTCCATGGGGCTGGACAGGATGTTCATACCGGCGGGCTCGTTCCGGTACCGGTAGAGCAGGCCCGGCTCGTTGGCGCCATAGGTGCGCAGAACGTATTCGGCGTACTCCTGGCCGTGTTCAAAACCCTGGAAGAGGTTGATCAGGTAGTGGGGGGTGACTATCTTCGGCCTCTCGGCAATCACCCTCCCTTCCCGGACCACGGTCTCCCCGGTGTCGCCAGCGATGTCGGTGTACGCCGGCAGCGTCAGCAGGTAGTAGCGTATGTCGCTGACCCCGAAGGTGGCCAGGGACTGCCTCGGAGCACGCACCATCTCGGTGTGCTCGATGGCGTAGCGGACCCTCTCTTCGGCTTCCACGTCGGCATCAGATGATGAACTTGATGGCCCGGAAGTTGTGCTCCACCCGCTGCTTGCCTTCCACTATGCTGCCCATCTCGGTGGAGTGGCCGGGCAGCAGATACTCCACATCCAGCTGCGAGACCCTCTCGATGCTCTGCTTGAGGACGGTGAGGCTGCCCCCGGGGAAGTCGGTCCGGCCCACGCTGCCGTTGAAGACCAGGTCGCCGCTGATAAGCACCTTCTTCGCCGGCCAGTAGAGACAGACGGACCCGGGCGAGTGCCCCGGCGTGTGCAGGACGGTGAGGCTGACCTGCCTGTCGTCCCTTCCCAGGACAAGGTCCCCCTCGGTCAGGTGGATCAGGGGGTCCAGCCTGACCACCTTCATGCCGAACATGCTGAACATGCGCTCGCCGGCCACGCCGTAGTAGTCGTCAGCTTCCTTGTGGATGGCCACAATGGCCTGGTTGATCTTCCCCTTGCCATTGGCCCGGGTGCTCTTCTCCACAATGGCCTCCGTGGCCTGGCAGTGGTCCGGGTGGGCATGCGTGTTGATGATCAGGCCGATGTCCTCCACCCTGAAGCCGTCGCCCTCCATCGCATCGGTCAGGGAATCGAAGCAGCCTTCGTAGACCTCGTTCACCAGGAACCCGGGGTCCACCATCACGTGGGGCCGCTCGCCTCTGAGCACGTTGGGAAAGAGGTAGGTGTGGGTATTGTTGCCGTGACCGGACCAGATGTAGCCGTAGAGGCTGTCGAAGATCTTCCGGGACCTGTGCAGCATGAGAGCTCCTTTTTGAAGGCATCTCCAGTATATCGTAAAATATTGGGGGAGGCGAACGGTGACCCGAGCCGTCTTCTTTGACTGGTTCAATACCCTGACCACCTACTATCCGCCGCGCGAGGACGCCTATGCCGCGGCCTGTCGCGACCTCGGGTGCCAGGTGACCCCCGGAGACCTGCGCCGCGGCCTGTTGCTGGCGGACCAGTTCTACAGCGGCGAGAACGGGCGGTTACCACTGAAGGAGCGCAGCGCCCGGGAGATAGCAGCCCTGCGCCTCCAATACGGCCAGGTGCTCCTGCGGGGGGCCGGGCTGCCGTCGGACCCGGATACCGTGCTGCGGGTGATGGAGGAGATGAGGGGCCGGTCCGCCGGACCGCGCTTTGCCCTCTACTCCGATGTGCTGCCGGCGCTCAGGGAGCTGAAGGCCCGGGGGCTGGTCATGGGGATCATCTCCAACATCGACCGGGATATCCGCCCCGCGTGCCTCGAGCTGGGGCTTGGCCCGTACATCGCCCACGTGGTGACCTCGAAGGATGTCGGCTCGGAGAAGCCGCGGCCGCCCATCTTCCGGGCCGCACTGAAGAAGGCCGGAGTGAAGGCCGCGGAGGCGGTCTACGTTGGCGATCAACCCGACTGCGACGTCGTGGGGGCGCGGAGCGTGGGGATGAAGCCGGTCCTCATCGACCGGGACGACCTCTTCCCCCGGACCGTCGACTGCCTGCGGCTGAGGTCTTTGGAGGAGCTGGCGGAGCACATCCGGCCGCCCGGGTAGTCCCTGGCGCAGCCGCCCGCGGGCCAGGGGCCCCCGGCAGCCGGCTCTTCGGGAAGGCCCCTACTGGGTGATCAGCCACTCCATGGCTTCCGTGCGGGTCTTGCACATGCGGTACTGCCGTCCGGTCAGCCTGCTGACCACGGGGACCAGGATGCCCAGCAAGCCCTCGACTCCCACAGCTGCCGAGGCCTTCACAAACGGGGTATTGCTCCTGGCGGTCTCCTTCAGGGCTGCCGCGCTGGCCTTATCGTAGACCGCATGACTGGCATCAGTGAGGACCAGGGCGCTCCCGGGCGGCAGCTTCGCGATCTGGCGGGTGGCTTCGCGCAGTATCTGGACAGACTCCTCCGGCACAGTGTGCGCCACGTCCACTACCGCTATCTGCTTGCCCTTGTAGGTCACGAAGCGGAATGACTTGGTGAACTCCCCGGACGGGGGCGTGAAGCCACAGGCTGCCTTCTTCGTGTCGGCGACGTTCAGCATACGGGCCCTCCCCTGGCCGGGCTGCACCCGGCGAATGACTCACACCGGTCCCGGGTCGCCAAGTCGGCGCAGTGTCCGGGTCCAGTGTACGACCCGCGGATAGCAGACCGGTCTCAGAAGCGGCCCACGTTCTTGCAATGCCGTCACATCTGAGGCCTGCAGCCGGCGCCAGGCGCCTTCGCGGGTGACTCCGGCTCAGCCGGCACCGCCGATCGCGGCCTGCTGGTCCCTCACCCGGACCAGGACCTCCTCGATGGCCTTCTGCCAGCGATGGGTCAGGTACCGCAGATCGAGCCTTACCTGGCTGAGGCCGACCTTCAGCCACCTCTCGGGGGCTGCCAGCTTCAGCCGGTCCAGGGCCTGTCCCTGACGGAAACGAATCACTATCTGCTCCTGCTCCTTGTTGATGGCCTCCACTCCCAGTTGGCCCGCCAGGAGCTTGAGATTGAGCAGGTACAGCAGGTTCTCCACCGGCCCGGGGGGCTTGCCGAAGCGGTCCACCAGCTCCTCGCCCACCTGCGCGGCCTCGGCCTGGTCCGCCGCCCTGGCCAGCCGCTTGTAGAGGTCCAGGCGGGTGGTCATGTCCGGCACGTATGACTGGGGAATGAAGGCAGTCAGAGGCAGGTCCAGCACCACGGAGGGCACCTGGGCCTTGACCACCTCGGCCGGCTCCAGGCCGGACTGCAGGGCCTTCATCTGCTGGATGGACTCGGAGAGCATCTGGCAGTAGAGGTCGAACCCCACTGCGGCGATCTGCCCGCTCTGCTCCGACCCCAGCAGGTTGCCCGCCCCGCGGATCTCCAGGTCCTTCATGGCGATGCGGAAGCCGGCCCCCAGCTCGCTGGCCTCGAAGATGGTCTGCAGCCTCTTCTCCGCCGCCGGAGTCAGGCGCTTGCCCTTGCTGTACAGAAAGTAGGCGTAGGCCCGGGTGCTGCTGCGGCCGATCCGCCCCCGCAGCTGGTACATCTGGGCCAGCCCCAGCCTGTCCGATTCGCTGACGATGATGGTGTTGGCATTGGGTATGTCCAGCCCCGATTCGATGATGCTGGTGCAGACCAGGACATCGGTCTTCCCCTGGTAGAAGTCCAGCATCACCGCCTCCAGGCGCTCCTCCTTCATCTGGCCGTGGGCAAAGGCTATCTCGGCCTCGGGCACGATCTCCTTCAGCCGGCGGGCCACCCGCCCGATGGTCTGCACCCGGTTGTGGACGAAGAACACCTGCCCCCGGCGGGCCAGTTCCCGCAGGATAGCCTCACGGACCAGGGCCTCGCTGTAGTTGGAGACGAAGGTCCTGATGGGCAGCCGCTCCTCCGGCGGCGTTTCCAGGGTACTCATGTCCCGCACCCCGACCAGGGACATGTGGAGGGTGCGCGGTATGGGGGTCGCCGTGAGGGTCAGCACATCCACCTCCCTCCGGAGCTGCTTCAGGCGCTCCTTGTGCCCCACCCCGAAGCGCTGCTCCTCGTCGACCACCAGCAGGCCCAGGTCCTTGAATGCCACGTCCTTCTGCAGCAGGCGATGGGTGCCGATGACGATGTCCACGGTGCCGTCTCTCAGGCCCTCCACGGCGGCCTCCATCTCTTTCTCGGAGCGGAAGCGGCTGAGCATCTCCACCTTGATGGGGTACCTGGCCAGCCTCTGGCTGAAGGTGTTGAAGTGCTGCTGGGCCAGGACCGTGGTGGGCACCAGCAGGGCCACCTGCTTCTGGTCCATGACGGCCTTGAAGGCGGCCCGGAGCGCGATCTCGGTCTTTCCGTAGCCGACGTCGCCGCAGACCAGCCGGTCCATGGGCCGGGGTTTCTCCATGTCCTCCTTCACCTGCCTGGCCGCCTCCACCTGGTCCGGTGTCTCGTTGTAGGGGAAGGAAGCCTCCAGCTCCTGCTGCCAGACGGTATCGGGGGAGAAGGCGAACCCGGCCAAGACCTCCCGGGTGGCATAGAGCTTGAGCAGCTCCTCAGCCAAGTCGCGGGCGGTCTCCCGGACCTTCTGCTTGGCCCGGGACCACTCCTGGGTCCCCAGGCGGCTCAGGGACGGGGGCTCGCCGCTGGACCCGACGTACCGGCTGACGCGGTCCGCCTGATCGGTGGGCACGTAGAGCATGTCCCCGGCGGCGTACTCCAGCGTCATATACTCCCGCTCCACGTCTCCCACCCGCACCGTCTTCATGCCGTGGAACCAGGCGATCCCGTGATCGAGATGGACAGCGTAGTCCCCCGGCGAGAGTTCAAGCAGGACGGCCCTGTCCGGCGGCGGCGGCCGCCGGGATGGGGACGGGGACTTGAAGAAGCCGAAGACCTCCCCGTCGGTGAACACGGCCAGCTCGCGGCCCAGGGCCCACCCCTCGGGCAGCGAGCCCTGGACCAGGGTCACCGAGCCGCGCGGCGGCAGGTGCCCGATGCTCTGGAGAGGGGCGGCCAGGATGTCTTCCTCTTCCAGGGCCTCGCTGATGCGGGCGGCCTGCTGCGACACGATCAACACCCGGTACCCCTCGGCCGCCAGCTTGCGGGCATGGTCGACGAAGGGCTTCAGCTGGCCGCCATGGCTGGCCAGGGAGGTGAACATCGCCGGGCCATCCTCAGCGCCGGCGGCGGACCACCGGCCAAGGGTCAGAAGGTGCCTGGCGCGGCGGACCTGGGCCGCATAGTCGGCGTAGCCCGCAGACAGGTCCCCGGCCTGCTCCGGGGCTTCCCCGGCATCGGGCGCCGGGATGCCGCCGTCCTCTCCCTGCTCCGGCGCGTCCAGCGCCGCCTCGATGCCCTCGGCATCTACCTGGACCACCAGGGAATCGTCGGGCAGGTAGGTCATCAGCGTGCCGGTGGCCGGCCAGGCGCTCTCGGCCGCGGCCACTATCTCCACCGAGGGGACCGCCCTCAGGGAGCGCTGTGTCCGGGGATCGAAGAAACGGATGCTCTCGGCCCGGTTTCCCAGCAGCTCGATCCTCACGGGCAGCTCGCTGTTGGGGGGGAATACATCGAGGATGCCGCCGCGGTGGCTCATGGTGCCCGGCACCTCCACCAGATGCTCGCGGCGGTAGGCCATGCCGGCCCACCTGGCCAGCATCTCCATCAAATTGACCTGGGAGCCCTGCTTCACCTCGTGGCGACTGGCGGCGAAATCGCTCATAGCCACGGTCCGCTCTGCCACGGCGGCCGCGGAGGCCACCACGATGGGGCCGCGCCCGTCGCCCCGCGCGTCGCCCCCTGTGCCGGACAGGCTGGCCAGCACTTTGAGCCGCTGCTGCCGGAGGAAGGGGTCCTGCCCGCCGCGCGCCGGGGAGGCGGGCCCGCCTCCCGGAAGCAGCAGGACCCTGGACTGGCTGTCGCACCACACCAGCAGCTGCTCATGGAAGACCCGCGCTTCCTGGTGGGTCGGCACCACCACCAGCGTCGGCAGGCCCAGATCGCGGTGCATGGCGGCCACCAGGAAGGGCCGGGCCGCCGGAAGGGCGGCGACCGTCAACTCGCCCGGCTGCTGCCGCAGCTGGCGGACCAACCGGCCGGACTGCTCCGCCTCCACGGCCAGCCTGGTGAGAAACGACAGATTCATCGGCTTCACTCTAAGCGCAATCGGGGCTGGCTCCAGGAGACCAGCCCTGCCGACAACGTATCTGATTCTAGGGGAGAGCGTGCAGAGACGCAAGATTCCAGGGGCCAGACTGTGAAGGTAGAGCCTCAGGTCCCAGGGACACGCACAACCGCTGGATGTGGGGTCCCTGACCCGGCGCGTGGTGATCCCTGCAACGGGCAGGTCAGGCCGGCGACCTGACACTCACGCCAAACATGTGCAACCACGGGGGATTACCCCTACCAGCCCCGATGGTGGACCAAGGGGCGTACGATATCCGGGGCGCAGCATCTCAACCGGGATGGTTCTGAAGGGCAAGAGGGCGTATTGACCTTGTGTAAGGTATTGTGTAAGCTATTCGCTATGAGTGAGTGCGGAGGAGTCAGATGACCAAGAAGGTGATACAGGTCCCGGTCGATCCGGAGTTGCTGGCGGCCCTGGACCAGTTGGCTAAGAAGCGACGCAAGGCCAGGGCGGAGTTGATCCGCGATGCGTGCCAGCAGTACCTGAGAGAAGTTGAGAACGAGGAGCTGGACAGGCGCTATAAGGACGGCTATGAGGCTGTGCCCGAGGACCCGGAGGTGGGGGAGGCCCAGGCAGACCTGACCGGCCAGGTCTTGCCCCAGGAGTCATGGTAAGGTGAGGCGCGGCGAGATATGGTGGGTGGAACTGCCTCCACCCGTCGGCAGACGCCCGGCACTGCTATTATCGAGAGATTCGGCCTACAAGGTCAGGACATCGGTTACCGTGGCCATGGTCACCCGCACTGTCCGAAGTATCCCCGTGGAAGTGCTGATAGGGCCGGAAGACGGCATGCCGGTGGAGTGCGCAGTGAATCTCGACAACATCCTCACCATCCCCAAGTCGAGGCTCAGGGAGCGGATCACGATGCTTCCTTTGTCGAAGATGACTGCCGTGGCTAAGGCCATCATCTTTGCTCTGGATCTGAAGATTTGACGTTGGCTCGTCCGCAGGCCGGGGCCTCACTCGCCCATCACCGTTTCGTCATCCGGGCGCACGTTTCCACCCGGCGACGAAGCCCAGGGGGGCGAAGGCCGCCCTGCATGGGTGGTGGCAGGGGTACGCTACGAGGTCATCACCAGCACGAAGACTCGGTTCTTCGGGGTCACCCGAGTCCGGATTAACGAACGTAATCAGGTGGCGATCTTCGTCCGTGAGCGGGATGCTGGCGCGTTTCCGCGGGGCCGGCAGCGCCATACTGGCCAGGGACACGCTGGTCAACCTGCGTAATCCGATGCAGTGGCTGCGAGGCCTGCGTGGCGTGCTCAGTCCTGCTGACGGCATTCGTGGGGGCGAGTGTCTCGGCTCTGCTCCGCACTATGCAAACTCCTCCCGTTTCGCTATGATATTACGCATTACCCTAAACGTCGGACGCTGTCCACTGAGAGGTGAGGTCAGATGAAGAGCGAAGTGGTCAAGAAGGGCATAGAGCGGGCGCCGCACCGTTCGCTGCTGCGGGCACTGGGCTGCACGGACGCCGACCTGGAGCAGCCGTTCGTCGGGGTGGTCAACAGCTTCAGCGAGGTGGTCCCCGGGCACATCAACCTGCGCGGCATTGCCGAGACGGTGAAGAGCGGGGTGCGCCAGGCGGGAGGCACCCCCTTCGAAGTGAACACTATCGCCGTCTGCGATGGGATCGCCATGAATCATCCGGGGATGCGGTTCAGCCTGCCCAGCCGCGAGCTGATCGCCGACTCGGTGGAGACCGTGGCCCAGGCCCACGCCTTCGATGCCCTGGTCTTCATCCCCAACTGCGACAAGGTGGTCCCGGGCATGCTCATGGCCGCCGTGAGGCTCAACATCCCGTCCATCTTCATCAGCGGCGGGCCCATGCTGGCCGGCCGGCTGGACGGCCAGCTGGTGGACCTCAACAGCGTCTTCATGGCCGTGGGCAAGGCAGCCCAGAAGAAGATGACCCCGGCGGAGCTGGCCCGGCTGGAGAGGGCGGCCTGCCCCGGCTGCGGGAGCTGCGCCGGCATGTTCACCGCCAACACCATGAACTGCCTGACGGAGGCCCTGGGCATGGCCCTGCCCGGCAACGGCACCATCCCGGCGGTTGACTCCCGCCGGACCCACCTGGCCCGGGAAGCCGGCCGGGCAGTGGTGCGCCTCCTGCAGGAGGGCCTCTGCCCCAGGGACATCATCACCCGGGAGTCCATCCACAATGCCTTCGTGGTGGACACCGCCCTGGGAGGAAGCACCAACTCCATCCTGCACCTGATGGCCATCGCCCATGAGGCGGGCGTGGAGTTCTCCCTGAAGACCGTTGAGGAGATCAGCCGCCGCACCCCGCACCTGTGCAAAATCAGCCCGTCGGGGGAGTATCGCATCGAGGACCTCGACCGGGCCGGCGGCATACCGGCCGTCACCAAGGAGGTCAGAAAGCACCTCGACATGACAGTGAAGAGGGCCTCCGGCCTGTCCCTGGCGAAGGAACTGGCGGCGGCCGTGAACCGCGATCCGGACGTCATCCGCCATTCGTCCGCACCGTACTCGCCGCGCGGCGGGCTGTCGGTCCTCTTCGGGAACCTGGCCCCCGATGGCGGAGTGGTCAAGAGCGCTGCCGTGGCGCCGGAGATGATGGTGCATCGCGGGCCGGCCCGGGTCTTCGACTCGGAGAGCGCAGCCACCAGGGCCATCATGAAGGGGACCATCAAGGCCGGCGAGGTGGTGGTGGTGCGCTACGAGGGGCCTCGGGGCGGGCCCGGCATGCCGGAGATGCTGACCCCGACTTCGATGCTCTCCGGCATGGGCATGGACAGCAAGGTGGCGCTGATCACCGACGGGCGCTTCTCCGGGGCCACGCGCGGCGCGGCCATCGGCCACGTTTCACCGGAGGCCGCTGCCCGCGGGCCTATCGCGGCCGTTCGGGATGGGGATATAATATCTATAGACATACCGAAGTGTAAGCTGGACCTGCAGCTTTCCAAAGCAGAGATCAAGGCTCGCCTGGCGGACCTCCCCACCTTCAAACCCAGGGTAACCACCGGTTACCTGAGGCGATACTCCGAAAAGGTCAGCTCGGCAAGCACAGGGGCAGTCTTTGTATCTTGATCGGAGGTAGCATGGCCCTGACTGGTGCTCAGATCGTCTTCGAGAGCCTCTTGAGGGAGGGGGTCGAGGTCATCTTCGGCTTCCCCGGGGGGACCGTGCTGCCCTTCTACGACACCCTGCCCCAGTACCCGCAGATCCGCCACGTGCTGGTCCGCCACGAGCAGGGGGCTGCCCACGCCGCTGATGCCTACGCCCGGGCGACGGGCAAGGCCGGCGTCTGCGTGGCCACCTCCGGTCCCGGGGCCACCAACCTGGTCACCGGCATCGCCACCGCGCACCTGGACTCCTCGCCGATGGTGGCCATCACCGGACAGGTGGCCCGGCCCTTCATCGGCAAGGACGCCTTCCAGGAGATAGACATCACGGGCATCACCCTGCCCATCACCAAGCACAACTACGTCGTGATGAGGGCGGACGAGATCGCCCATACCTTCAAGGAAGCCTTCTACCTGGCCTCCAGTGGCCGCCCCGGGCCGGTCCTCGTCGACATACCACGCGACGTCTTCGTGGAGCTGGCCGACTTCCAGTACCCGGCCAAGGTGGACCTGCCGGGCTACAAGCCGGTGCTGAAAGGGCACCCGGCCCAGATTAAGAAGGCGGCCCGGCTGGTCAATCAGGCGCAGCGCCCGCTGATCATCGCGGGCCGGGGAATCATCGTCTCCCGGGCCTTCGACGAGATCAGGCAGCTGGCAGAGAAGGCGCAGATACCGGTGATTACCACCCTCCTGGGGATAAGCGCCTTCCCGGGGAACCACATGCTCAGCCTGGGCATGCTCGGCATGCACGGCATGGCCTTCGCCAACATGGCGGTAGACGAGGCGGACCTGGTGCTGGCCATAGGCATGAGGTTCGACGACAGGGCGACCATGAAGGCCACCTCCTTCGCCGCCAAAGCACGGATCGTGCATATCGATATCGACCCCGCCGAGATCGGCAAGAACATCAAGGTGGACGTCCCCATCGTGGGAGACGCCAGGGCCATCCTGAAGGAACTGAATGAGGAGGTGGCCAGCCGGTCCCGCGTGGACTGGGTGAACCAGATAGACCAGTGGCGGTGCGAGCACCCGTCGCTGGCCATCCGGGGCGGGGAGGAGCTGCTGCCGCAGTTTGTCATCCACAGCATCTGCGAGGCGACCGACGGCAACGCCATGGTGGTCACCGGCGTGGGCCAGCACCAGATGTGGTCCGCGCAGCATTACTGCTTCAAGAAGCCCAACAGCCTCATCTCGTCAGGGGGGCTGGGGACCATGGGCTTCGAGCTGCCGGCGGCCATCGGGACCAAGATCGGCCGCCCGGACGAGGCGGTCTGGTGCATCGCCGGCGACGGCAGCCTGCAGATGACAATACAGGAGCTGGGGACGCTGGCCCAGGAAGGGACCGACATCAAGATCGCCATACTCAACAACGGCTACCTGGGCATGGTCCGGCAGTGGCAGGAGCTGTTCTTCGAGAAGCGGTATGTCGCCACCCCCCTGTCAGGCCCGGATTTCGTCATGATCGCCGGGGCCTATGGCATCCCCGGCGTGCGGGTCAGCAGGAAGACGGAGGTGGCCCCGGCCATCCAGGCCGCCATCGAGCACCAGGGCCCGTTCCTGATCGACTTCCTGGTTGAGCCGGAGGAGAACGTGTATCCCATAGTGCCTCCGGGGGCGGCCTTCTGCGAACAGATGGAGTGCCCCCGGCGGAAGACGGTGGTCCCCGGGACCAGCCGGGTATCGGAGTAGGCGCGTGCGCGCGGCAGAGAATCTTAGAACACGAGGGTGGTGCCCATGACCTCAGACAAACACATACTGGTGGCCCTGGTCAATGACCGGCCCGGCGTGCTCAACCGGGTGGCCAGCATGCTGCGCCGGCGGGGCTTCAACATCGACAGCATCGCCGTCGGTCACACAGAGAAGGAAGGCATCTCCCGGATGACCATCGTGGTCGGAGGCGACCCCGCCACGGTGGAGCAGGCCCGCAAGCAGCTCGACAAGGTCATCGACGTCATCAAGCTCTACGACATCACCGAAGACAGCGTGGTGGACCGCGAGCTGGCGCTGGTCAAGGTGAAGACCACCCCGGCCACCCGCAACGAGATCATCCAGATCGTGGACATCTTCCGGGCCAACATAGTCGATGTGGCCACCGACTCCCTTATCGTGGAGGTGACCGGCGACGAGGATAAGCTCTCCTCTCTCCTGCGGCTGCTGGCCAACTTCGGCATCAAGGAGATCGCCCGCACCGGCCGCCTGGCTATGACGCGGGGCATGCCGGCAGCATAGGCTGGCATGGCGCGGGCGGCATGCTGACGGGTCCCGCCGCCGGAAGGCCACCTGGCTCCGGGTGACCCGCAGCAGCGCGGGGCCAATGGAATCGAGCGCGCTGCGCAGCGCGTCGAAGATGATCCTGGAGTCCTCCCGTCCGGCGAAGAAGTCATCGAGTTTCATGGGACGGCTCAGTGCTTCAGGGCAGCCAGGACGCCCTCTGCCGGCAGCGTGTTAAGGATGTGGGCGGCGCCGGCCCAGCCCCGCCGCGCAGTGCCCACGCCGAACTGCATCAGTCCCAGGTGCTCCCTGGCGTGGGCGTCGGTCCCCAGAGACAGCCTTACCCCCAGCTCCCGGGCCCGGAAGATGTGGACGTCCCGCAGGTCGAGGCGCTCCGGCATGGCGTTGATCTCCAGCGCGGTCCCGGTCCGGGCCGCCGCCTGGAAGACCGCCTCCATGTCCAGCGCCATGGCCTCCCTCACCCCCAGCAGGCGGCCGGTGGGGTGGCCGATGATATCCACGTGGGGGCTCTCCATGGCCAGGATGACCCTCCGGGTCATCTTCTCCTGCTCCTGCCCCATGGCGGAGTGCACCGACGCCACCACCACATCCAACCGGGCCAGTACCTCGTCCGGGAGGTCCAGGGACCCGTCCGCCCGGATGTCCACCTCGATGCCGGCCAGCACCCGGAACCCCTGGAGGCTGTCGTTGAGCCTGGCGATATGGGCCAGCTGCTGCGTGACCCGCTCCTGGTTGAGGCCGCGGGCTATCCCCAGCCCCCGGGAGTGGTCGGTGATGGCGATGTAGCTGTAGCCCGTGGCCCGGGCCGCCAGGGCCATCTGCTCAATGGAGTCCCGCCCGTCGCTCCAGTTGCTGTGGACATGCAGGTCGCCTTTGACGTCCCCGGGCCCGATGGGCTGGGGCAGCCTGTGCTCCGCGGCCAGCGCTATCTCGTTGGTCCCCTCGCGGAACTCCGGCGGCACGTACTGCAGCCCCAGTCGGGCATAGAAGGCCTCCTCCGTGGCGAACTTCTCCAGACGGCCGGTCTCCAGCACGGTGATGCCGTACTCGCTGAGGCTCAGGCCCTGCCGCAACGCCCGCTCCCGCAGAGCGATGTTGTGCTGCTTGCTGCCGGTGAAGTACTGCAGCAGCGACCCGTACTCGTCGTCCGGCACGACGCGGAAGTCCACCTGCAGGTCGCCCCTGGTGACGATGCTGGCCCTGGTGCCGCCCCTGGCCAGGGCCTCCCTCACCTGCGGGAGCGCGGTGAAGGCCGCCAGCACCCCCTCCGGGTCCGCGGCCGTGCCCATGAGGTCTATGTCCCCTACCGTCTCTCTGAACCGGCGCAGGCTCCCCGCCGGCGTCAGGTTACGCACCGCCGCCCGCTCCTGGAGGGCGGCCATGATCTCCTGCGCCAGGGGCAGGGCTTGGCCGATGGGGAGGCGCTGGTCCCTGGCGCGCATGGACTGCAGCCCCCGCAGGATGTTCTCCGCAGTCTTGTCGCCCATGCGGAACAGCCCCGCCACCCGGCCGTCGAGGATGGCCGTCTCCAGGTCCTCCACCGATCTGACCCCCAGCTCGGCCGACAGCCGCATGGCGGTCTTCGGGCCCACGCCCGGGACCTGAAGCAGCGAGGTGACCCCTTCCGGAAGCGCGGCCCGGAGCTCCTCGTAGTACTGGAGCCGGCCCGTGGCAAGCAGCTCCGTGATCTTCTTCTCGATGGCCTCGCCGATGCCGGGGACCTCCCGCAGCCTGCCCTCGGCCGCCAGCTGCGAAAGCTCTGCCGGCAGGCCCTCGATGGAGCGGGCAGCCTTCTGGTAGGCCCTGATCTTGAAGACGCTCTCGCCCCGAAGCTCCAGGAGGTCGGCGATGTCCTGGAAGACCAGGGCGACCTCGCCGTTGTTCATCTACCGCAGCATTTCTTGTATTTCTTGCCGCTGCCGCAGGGGCAGGGGTCGTTGCGGCCCGCGGCCTTGCCGGCCGGCGCAGCGTGGCGCTTGCTGGCGGCTGTCTGCTGCGACGGCTCCCTCTTGACGATGTTGGCGCCGTAGATCACCCTCACCAGGTCGTGCCGGATGTTGGAGGTCAGGCTCTGGAAGAGGGCATGGCCCTCCTTCTTGTAGGCCACCAGCGGGTCCCTCTGGCCGACCGCCTGCAGGCCGATGCCCTGGCGCATGTGGTCCATCACGGTCAGGTGCTCCGTCCACAGGTTGTCCAGGACCCGCAGCATCACCAGGCGCTCCAGCATTCGCATGCTCTCCGGCCCCAGGTCCTTCTCCTTGGCCTCGTAGAGGGACTCCGCCGCCCTGATCAGCCGGGACTCCACCTCCTCCGGCCGGACCCCGGCCAGCGCCTGGCGGGTCATGTCCGGCGGCTCCACCGGCAGGATGCGCTTCACGTCCTCCAGGAGGGTGTCCAGGTCGGCCTGGTCCCTGTCGAAGGAGGCCGCCACCAGTTCCTGGATCTCCTCCCGGATGAGGCCCAGTATCTTCTCCTTCAGGTCCGGGCTGTCGAGTATCTGCCTGCGCTCGCTGTAGATGATCTCCCGGTGCTTGTTCACCACGTCGTCGTAGTCCACCAGGTGCTTGCGCACCTCGAAGTGGTAGCCCTCGACCTTGACCTGGGCGTTTTCGATGAGCTTGTTGGCCATCGAGTGCTCCAGCGGAACGTCCGGCTCACCCAGGCCGGCCCACTCCATGATGCTCTTGACGCGGTCGCCGCCGAATCGTCGGATGACGTCATCCTCCATCGACACATAGAAGCGGGAGCTCCCCGGGTCGCCCTGGCGGCCGGCCCGGCCGCGCAGCTGGTTGTCAATCCGCCGCGCCTCGTGCCTCTCCGTGCCGATGACGTGGAGCCCGCCGAGGGCCATCACCTTCTCGTGGTCCAGCTGCCACTCCTGCGGGCCCCGCCCTTCAGGGTTGCCGCCCAGAAGGATGTCCACGCCCCGCCCGGCCATGTTGGTGGCCACGGTCACCGCGCCGGACTTGCCCGCCTGGGCGATGATGTAGGCCTCCTTCTCGTGCATCTTGGCGTTGAGCACCTCGTGGCGGATACCCCTCTTCATCAGCATGTCGGAGAGGCGCTCCGAGGTCTCGATGGAGGTGGTGCCAATGAGCACCGGGCGCCCCTCCCTGTGGAACTCCTCCGCCTCCCGGCACACGGCCTTGAACTTGGCCTCCTCGGTGCTGAACACCTGGTCCGGGTAGTCCTCCCGGACCAGGTCCCTGTTGGGGGGGATGGCCATCACCTCCAGCTTGTATATCTTGGCGAACTCCTCGGCCTCGGTGGTTGCCGTGCCCGTCATGCCCGCCAGCTTCCGGTAGAGGCGAAAGTAGTTCTGGAAGGTGATGGTGGCCAGGGTGACCGACTCCCTCTGCACCTTCACCCTCTCCTTGGCTTCGATGGCCTGGTGCAGCCCCTCGGAGTAGCGGCGCCCCGGCATCATCCGGCCGGTGAACTCATCGACGATGATCACCTCGCCGTTCCTCACCACATAGTCCTTGTCTCTCCGGAAGATTGCATGGGCCTTCAGCGCGCTGTCCAGGTAGTGCGTCAGGGCGTAGTTGCTGGGATCGTAGAGGTCCGGGGATTTGAGGAGCCCCTCCCTCCGCAGCATGGCCTCCATCTTCCCTATGCCCTCGTCGGTGATGGAGACGGCCCTGTCCTTCAGATCGACGGTGTAGTCGATGTCCTTCGCCAGGCCGGGCACCAGCCGGGCGAAGACCTGGTACTTCTGGGCGGACTCTTCGGCCGCGCCGCTGATGATCAGCGGCGTGCGCGCCTCGTCAATGAGGATGTAGTCCACCTCGTCCACGATGGCGTAGTTCAGGGGGCGCTGCACGCACTGGCCCAGGTCGATCACCATGTTGTCCCGCAGGTAGTCAAAGCCGAACTCGTTGTTGGTGCCGTAGGTGATGTCGGCCTGGTAGGCCTGCTTGCGGGAGACGGGCCTCAGCCGGCGCCATCGCTGGTCCTCGGCCTCATGCTCCGGGTCGTACCGGAAAGAGGCCTCGTGCTGAATGGTGGCCACCGTGAGCCCCAGGGCGTGGTAGATGGCGCCCATCCAGTGGCAGTCCCGTTTGGCCAGGTAGTCGTTGACCGTCACCAGGTGGCAGCCCTGGCCGGTGAGGGCGTTGAGGTACAGGGGCAGGGTGGCCGCCAGGGTCTTACCTTCGCCGGTCATCATCTCGGCGATCTTCCCCTGGTGGAGGGCCATGCCCCCCATGAGCTGCACATCGAAGTGGCGCAGGCCTATGGTCCGCCGGCCGGCCTCCCGGACGGCGGCGAAGGCCTCGGGCAACAGGTCGTCCAGCTTCTTCTTGTCCTGGCACCTGGCCCGCAGCTGGTCGGTCCTGGCCCGCAGCTCGGCGTCGGTGAGCCGCTCCAGTTCCGGCTCCAGGGAGTTGGTCCTGGCTACCAGCGGTTGGAGGCGCTTGATCTCGCGCTCGTTCGAATCAAGGAGTCCATCCAGCCACTTGAGCATGTCTGGCCCTACTCGAACATGGCCCCCATGGACAGGCCGGTGTGGATGCGGTGTATGGCCTCGCCCAGCAGCGGGGCCATGGACAGGACCGTGACCTTCTTGATCTTCTTGCTGACAGCCAGGGGCACGGTGTCGGTTACCACCACCTCCTTGACCGGGCAGGCCTGGAGCTTCTCGATCGCCTGGCCGGAGAATATAGGGTGGGTGCAGCAGGAGTAGACCTCCCTGGCCCCCTCCCCCAGAACGGCATTCACCGCCCCAACCAGGGACCCGCCGGTGTCGATCTCGTCGTCCACGGTCAGGGCCCGCATCCCCTTGACTTCGCCGATGACGTTGAGGGTGACGGCCTTGCCGCTGTTGCCGATCCGCCGCTTCTCGATGATGGCCAGCGGCGTGTTCAGCCGCTCGGCCAGGTCCCGGGCCCTCTTGGAGACGCCGATGTCGGTGGCCACCACCACCAGGTTCTCCAGCTTCTTCTCCTTGAAGTAGCGGACGAAGAGGTGAAGCGCCGTCAGCTCATCGACCGGTATCTGAAAGAAGCCCTGTATCTGCCCGGCATGCAGGTCCACGGTCAGCAGCCGGTTGGCGCCGGCCACGGTGAGCAGGTCGGCCACCAGCCGGGCGGTTATGGGCACCCGGGGCTGGTCCTTCTTGTCAGTGCGCCCGTAGCCGTAGTAGGGCACCACGGCGGTGACCCTGGCCGCCGAGGCGCGCTTGATGGCATCCAGCATGATCAGCAGCTCCATCATGCTCTTGTTGACCGGCGAGCACACTGGCTGCACCACGAAGACGTCCCTCTCCCTGACACTTTCGAGGAGCTTGACGAAGATGTTCTCGTTGGAGAACTCGGTGACCTCGGCCTTCCCCAACGGTATGCCCAGGTACTCGCAGATGCCATGCGCCAGGGCCGGGTGCGCATTGCCGGTGAACACCTTCAACTCGTCAACCATCAACTCCTCCAGCTCCTCCTGTCATAAGAACCGCGCTACTCAGTATAGCACTTGCCCCTGACCGGCGACAGGGAGGGCGCGCCCTGCCGGGCGCACCACCAAAGAAGCGGGCCGGGGACCCATCCCCGGCCCGCAGAAGCCGTACCTCTTGCGGCAGCGGAAAGCGAATCAGGAGCGCCAGTGCCGCTGCGGAGACCCATCATCCGAGTCCGCCGAGGCGAATCCCAGTACCCCCGCCGGCTGGTAGTAAGGGCTGAAGACGTTCTCTTCGGGGGGCACTTCGTCGGGGCCCGGATGGGCGCGCCAGTCCGGCAGCCAGTTGAGCCAGCTCGGCCACCACCAGAGCCACCTGCCCAGCAGCTTCATGCAGGCGGGCGACAGCAGGAAGTTGACCAGGGTGCCGTCCACTACCATGGCGATGGCCATGCCGAAGCCCAGCTCCGACACGGTGAGGATCTTGGAGACGGAGAAGGAGAAGAAGACCACCACCATCACCGCCGCCACCCCCATGATCACGAATCCCGTGCGGCGGAACGAGTGCATCATGGCTTCGGTCACCACGCCGCCGTTCTGGTCGAAGCGCTCGCGGACCCGGGAGGCCATGAACACCAGGAAGTCCATGGATATGCCCAGCAGCCCGCACATCAGGAAGAAGGGCACGTAGGGGTCGATGCCGCTGATCTTCTGGTAGAGCCCGAACCCGTGCCCCTGCTGGAATACCCAGACCACCATCCCGTACCCGGCGTACAGCGACAGCACACTCAGGATCGTGAGGAACACCGATATCAGGATGGCGCGGAAGGCCAGCATCAGCAGGAAGAACCTGAGCACCAGTATCATGCTCAGCATGGGGTCCATGTAGTCCGAGTTGATCTTGAGGAAGTCCACGGTCATGGCCGTCTGGCCGGCCACGTGGGCCGTGCCGCCGGCGGCCTTGAACCGGTTGCCGATGTAGTCGCTGCGTATGTCCCGGATCAGGTCCGCGGCCTCGGGGCGGAATGGGTCACCCATGAAGCTCAGCATCTTCCAGGCCACGGTCCCATCGCCGTTCACGAAGACGGGGATTGTGGTGAAGAAGTCGCCGGACGCCTCCAGTTCCGCGACCATGTCTATGGTGGCTTGCCTCACAGCCGGCTTGTCGTAGCCGTCGATGGCGATGTTGACGGGGGCCATGGCGGCCGCGGGGATCCCGGCCTGCTCCATGGCCATGAGCCCGCTCTTGGCCACGGAGTCCGGCGGCAGGCTCTCCACGCTGGTGTAGCTCAGCTTCATCTGCGTATAGGGCATGATCACCAGCAGGAGGAGGGCCGTGGCTATGATGAAGGAGATGATGGGAGCTCTGATGGAAGGGCTGAGCACCCAGTGCCAGATGTCCTTCTGGCCCTCGGTCTCCTGAGGCAGGGGATCGGTGAGCCGCTTCTGCCAGGGCAGGCGGCCGAAATCGAAGCCGTTGCCCAGGACGCTCAGCATGGCCGGAACCAGGGTCAGGGAGGCCGGCATGATCACGAACAGGACGACGAAGGCCCCCAGGCCCAGGCTGCGGTGCATGCTGCAGGGGATGAACATGATGCCGATGAAGGAGATGATCACCACCACGCCGGCCCAGAAGATGGCGTGGCCGGCCGTGGCATTGGCCCTGGCGATGGCCTGGATCTTGTCGCGGCCCTTGCGGCGCTCCTCGCGGTAGCGATAGGCCAGGAAGAGGGCATGGTCGATGCCCAGGGCCAGGCCCAGCAGGGCCACGATGTTCTGGATGGCAAAGGCGATCTGGACCCAGGTGCCGAGTATGGCGGAGATGCCCAGTGATATCACGATGACCACCAGGGCCAGGATGATGGGCAGCATGGCGGCGCCCAGACTGCCGAAGATGATGAACAGGACGATCAGGGCGATGGGCACGGCGACGATCATGGACTTCTTAAGGTCGGACAGGGCCACATCCTGCATGTCCTGGTTGCTGTTGGCCATGCCGATGATGCGCACCCGGAAGCCATCCGAGTCGAAGGAGTCATCACCGACACCCTTGCCGGTGCCGGTCAGGCAGGCCTTGCGCATGTCGAAGACATGCTTGGCGGCCTCATCCTTGTTCGGGTCCAGATGGACTATGAACAGGGTGGCGTCCTTGTTGGGGCCGACCATGCTCGTGATCATGACCATCCCGTCCTTCAGCTGTTGCGGGCCGGCCTCGAGGCTGGGCAGGTTCTGACTGAGCATGGCGGGGACCATCTCCCGGCCCTCAATCACCTGCCCGATCTGGGCGTTGGTCTGCTCCACAATCATGTCCAGGCCGTCCTGGGCCGTGACCTTCATGCTGCCAATGTAGGACCCGGCCAGGTCAAGTCCGAGCTTGAGGACCCTCTCCGCGGCATTGCCCCAGAACCCGCCGCCCTCGACCAGGGACAGGGCCCTGGACAGGATGGGCATCAGGGTGGTGCCGTATGTCTGGAACTGGCTGGCGCCATCCTTGAGTTGCACCAGGGTGGAGTCCCGCAGTTCGCTCTGCGGGACGTTCTGCTCTACGTAGGCGATGATGGTGGTGAGCCGGCCGCCGGTCTCCGCCATCTCAGCTATCAGTCCTTCAACTGCCGCGACCGAGGGAAGCTCCGTGCCTGTCAGCTCGTCCACCATTGTGACCCCGAGCTGCGCCATCCACTTGGCCTCGTACATGGCGGCCAGCAATGGCCCCTGTTCCACGAGCTGCGCGATCCCGTCGAGGATCTGCGGCCGGTCGGGGGTGCCGGGTCCGGTGGCCTCGAGGTAGTCCTTCATGTCGGCCAGCCGGTCTACCATGGCCTTCATCTCGATCACCTGGGCGTTGCGCACCTCTTTGGTGAGGTACCCTCCCTGGGTCATGGGATAGAGCGCATCGTAGACCTTGTTGAGGGAGTCGACCAGGACCAGCATCCCGGCGATCTCAGCCGACCCATCCACCGCCTGGCCTCCCTGGACCAGGGCCTCCCGGCCGGCATACGCGATGTCCTCCGCCGGGAAGCTCGCGGCCGCAGTCCGCAGGGTATCGCTCTTGGCCCTCAGCCCTTCGGACAGGGCGAGCAACTGCTCGGAGGGCGCCCCGGCGATGACCGCCTCGGCGGCGGCCAGCATGTCCTCCAGGGCCTCCGGCACCAGTGGCATCCAGTCACGCATCACCGGATCGGGGTACTGGGCATCCAGCACCACGCCCTGCTCTCTGAGGTTCGCGAACTTCTTGGTCCAGATGCCGTCCACGTAGGCCCAGAACTCAGGGTCGTCGGTGGTGTACTTGTTGGAGCTGATCACCACGTTCTCGAGGGAGCGCGCGGCGAAGGGGAACCTCTCTGCGAAGAGGTTCTCCGCCGTCTGGGAGTCGTTGTTGGTGGTGAACTTGATGACGGTGGTCATGTTCTTGGAGAACATGGTCAGGTACAGGACGCCAGCGATGGCCAGGATGACCATCCAGATTCCGATCATCAGCTTGGCGTGCCTGGCGCTGTACCTCCCCAGCGACGCAAAAAAGCCGCCGTTCTCGGAGTTCGACTTCTTCATCCGTCCCCCTTTCCCGCCGCACCATAGCAAGTGCGGCAGTCGCCTTTCGTCGTTAGGGAGGGGCATGTCACGAACGGGCCGCAGGTCCGAGCCAGCGGCCGGCAATTCATGGGTCACCCCCCCCGGCGATTCTCAATCGCCCTCGACCATGCGCGCCCCGGATGCCGGGAACCACGCTGCCGGTCAATGCCGGCAATCCTACCACCTCTTGCGGCCGGATGTCAAGCAGTTTGTGACTTTTATGAGAATGTAATGCCTTGACGGGCCATTGGGGGCCGCCCGGCGGGGCTACAAGCCTGACCACGCGGACAGGATGGACATGACATAATGGAGCTGGCCGCCCGGCCGGGCGGCGGTCCGTCGGAGGGGGTGCAGCTGCCTCTGGCCCGGCTCAAGGCCCAGGAGGACGGCGGAAGGGCAGGCGCCGGCGCACCCTGACGGCGACGGGCTCCGGGGCCAGGCCCGGGAGGGCTTCTCCCGTGGTATCCTGTCCGGCCTTCTGCCCCACGGGCCTGGCGCGGAGGTCCGGCACCCAGGAGAGCCAGCCCGGCCACCACCAGAACCACTTGCCGAGCAGCTTCATGACGGCCGGGGACATCACCAGGGTGATGAGCGTGGCGTCGATGAAGATGGACGCGGACAGCCCGAAGCCCAGCTCCGCGACGATGACGATTCCGGAGATGGAGAAGGCGAAGAACACCACCAGCATCACGGCGGCGGCGCCCAGCACCACCAGGCCGGCGCGGCGGAAGGAGTACATGATGGCATCGCTCATGTCGGCTGTCTCGTCGAAGCGCTCGCGGTTGCGGCTGATGACGAAGATGAAGTAGTCCATGGAGATCCCGAATATGCCGCAGAGCAGGAAGATGGGTACGTAGGCGTCGATGCCGGAGATCTGCTTGTAGAGGGCCATCCCGTGGCCGTCCTGGAAGACGAAGACCACCAGCCCGTAGGCGGCGTAGACCGACAGCATGTTGAAGATGGTGCAGACCACCGCGAACAGGATGGAGCGAAAGGCCACCATCATCAGCAGGAAGCTCAGCCCCAGGACGAAGACCATCACCGGGGTGGTGTAGCTCTCGGTAATGGACACGAAGTCGTTGTTGAAGGCGCCGTACCCGGTGACCAGGGCTTCGCCGCCGGCCGCAGTGAAGCTGTCGCCAATGAGCTCCCGGCGCAACTGGGTCACCTTCTGGGAGGCCTGGGCGGTGAAGGGGTCCATGTTGAGGAAGACCCTCTTCCAGGCCACGACTCCTTCGTCGTTCACCTCCAGGGGGACCGCGGTGACGAAGCCGCCGTCCTCGTCCATCCGGCGGATAAGCGCCTCCGTCTCGGCCTTCACCTCCGGCCTGTCATATCCGTCAATGGCGATGTCGAGCGGGGCCACCAGCATGTTGGGGTAACCGGCCTGCATCATGGCGTCATAGCCACTGCGGGAGATGCAGGAAGGCGGGAGGGTGTCCACGTAGGAGTAGCCCAGTCTCATATGGAGCATGGGCGAGATGAAGACGATCATGATGCCGCCGCACACCATGAGGCTGACAATGGCGAACCTCATGGCGGGGCGGGTCACCCAGTGCCAGAACCCGCGCTTCTCCTCCGCCCCGGCCGGCCGGGCATCGGTCATGCGCCTCTGCCAGGGCAGGCGGCCGAAGTCGAAGCCGTTGCCGATCAGACTGAGGATGGCCGGCAGCAGGGTGCACGAGGCCGGCGCAATGACCGCTACGACGATGATGGCGCCCACGGCCAGGCTCTTGTGCATGTTGCAGGGCATCATGAAGATGCCGATCAGGGCCACCACCACTATGAGGCCGGCGTAGAAGATGGAGCGCCCGGCCGTGGCCCCCGACACGGCGATGGCCTCGATCTTGTCCCGGCCCCTCTGGCGTTCCTCCCTGTAGCGGTAGGCGAAGAAGAGGGCGTGGTCGATGCCCAGCGCCAGCCCCAGCATGGCCACGATGTTCTCGATGGCGAAATTCAGGGGCATCCAGATGCCCACTACGGCCGCTATGCCCAGCGCCACCACTATGGAGACCAGGCCCAGCACTATCGGCAGCATGGCCGCACCCAGGGTCCCGAACACCACCAGCAGGACGATGAGCGCCACGGGTATGGCCACCATCATGGACTTCATCAGGTCGGACAGTGCCACGTCCTGCATGTCGCGGGCGACGTTGGAGGCCCCCACCATGCGCACCCGGAAGCCGTCCTCGAAGGAGTCGTCCCCGTTGCCGATGCCGCTGCCGGTCAGGACGTGCTCGCGCAGCGTCAGGATGTGGGACGCTGACTCGTCGGCGTCCTCGGACGTGCTGATGGCGAAGATGGCGGTGTGCCGGTCGGCGGAGACCAGCCCGGCGGCCTGGGAGGAGCCGTCCGCCGCCTGGGCGGCGCCGGCCGCCGCCGTGGGCAGCTGATCCGAGAGCTGGCGGCGCATGTCAGCCAGGCCCGACGCCACCGTGCCGGTCTGGTCGGCGCACTGCGACCGCACCTGGTCCAGGCCGGCGGCGGTCACCCCCAGGTTGTCGGCGCACTGCGTCCTCACCTGGGTCAGGCCTGCCTCGACCTGGTTGTACTGCTGCCGCAGCTCGGCCAGGCCCTCCTGGATCCGGCCGATGTTGCCCCCGCACTGGTCCTGGACCTGGGCCAGCCCGGCTTCTACCTGGCCGATATTGCCGGCGCACTGCGACTGCACCTGGTCCAGGCCGTCCTGGGCGGTGGCGGCCTGGGCTTCGATCGAGGCCTGCTGGAGCTGCAGCATCTGGTAGAAGAGCGCCTCTCCAAGGATGCCCCGCCAGGTAATTGCATCGTTGGCTCCCGGTATCCCGGTGTTCACCAGCTGGTCACGGGCCTGGATGAGCCCGGCGAGGAGTTGCGGCCGGGCGGAGGTGCCAGGGGTAGCCTGCAGCGCAGCGATGGCCGCGTTCATCCTGTTAACGGTGTTCTGCATCCCGTCTCGACCGGCGGTCAACTGCGCCACGGTCGGCGTCTTCGACTGCGAATCAGGCAGGCACAGATTGGCGAACTCCAGGCCCTTCTGGGCGCAGCTCTTCAGCTCGTAGACGCCGGCCAGCTCCTCCAGGCCGCTGGCGCTCTCGCGGATGCCCGAGATCAGGGTGGCCCTGTCGGACCGGCCCCAGACGCCCCAGAGGGGGCTTGCGGTGCCGCTGCCCATGGCGCTCCAGGCGGTGCCGTTGTAGTGGGCGATGACGCCGCCGTTGCCCACGGCGTAGATATCGAAACCAGCGTTGCCCCGGACCTCGTAGAGGCTGCTGGTGGTGCCGCTGGTCATGGTGCTCCAGGCAGAGCCGTTCCAGCGGCGGATGACGCCGCCGGCCCCCACCGCGAAGACATCGTTGGAGGCGCTGCCCCAGACCCCGTAGAGGGCGCTGGAGGTGCCGCTGGCGCTGTTGGCCCAGCTGGTGCCGTTGTAGCGGCAGATGACACCGCCGGCCCCCACCGCGAAGACATCGTTGGAGGCGCTGCCCCAGATGCTGTAGAGGTCGCTGGAGGTGCCGCTGGTCATGGTGCTCCAGGCAGAGCCGTTCCAGCGGCGGATGACGCCGCCGGCCCCCACCGCGAAGACATCGTTGGAGGCGCTGCCCCAGATGCTGTAGAGGTGGCTGGCGGTGCCGCTGTCCACGGTGCTCCAGGAGGCCCCGTCGAAGTGCAGGATGATGCCGCCGTCCGCGACGGCGAAGGCGTCATCGGGCGAGCTGCCCCAGATGCCGTGCAGGTTGCTCGCCGTGCCGCTGTCCATAATGTTCCAGGAGGAGCCGTCGAAGTGCAGGATGATGCCTTCGTCCCCGGCGGCGAACACGTTGTCCGAGGAAGCGCCCCAGACGGCGTTGACACCATGGGTGGTGCCGCCCGGGACAGTGCTCCAGGACACCCCGTCATAGCGACAGATGGCGCCGTCCCGGCCCACGGCCCAGATATCGGACGTCCCCGGCCCCGCGCTCACCAGGGCGTCGGCCATGGCCCGCATCTCGGTGGGGGAGCTGCAGAGCATGGCCGTGGTGCTGTTGCGGGCCGCATCGGTGAGGTAGTCGCCCGCGGCCATCGGCACCAGGGCCTCATGGGACTTGGTGAGGCCGTCTCTCAGCCAGTAGAGGCCGGCCACCTCCTCCAGGCCGTTGGCGGCCTGGCGCAGCCCGGCAACCAGCGTGTCCCGGGAGGCCGTGGCGGGGCCGGTGGCCGCCAGACCATCAGCAGCAGCGCGCAGGTCGGAGGCCGTGCCCGTGAGCATCGTGGCAGTCGTCCGGCACTGGTCCGTAGTGACCGTCGCATTGTCGCCGATGGCCTGCAGGGCGCCCTCTGTCCGGCCCAGGCCAGTCCTCAGCCAGTAGAGCCCGTGGTACAGGCCGGCCACCTCGTCCAGGCCGTCGGCGGACTGGCGCAGCCCGGCGACGAGGGGCGGCCTCTGGTCGACCGTGCCCGGCCCGGTAGCCGCCAGGAGATCGGCCGCCTCCCGGAGATAGGGGGCGGTGGCCTGGAGGAGTTGGATGGTGACCTGGCGCATCTCCGGGGAGATCTCCTGCCCGTCCGCCACCGGCCTCAGGGCATTGCGGGTCTGCGTGAGCCCCTCCCTCAGCCAGTAGAGGCCGGCCACCTCTTCAAGGCCGTTGGCAGTGTCCCGCAGCCCGGCGATGAGGGTTGGCCGCTGGTCGACCGTGCCCGGCCCGGCGGCCTCCAGGGCGGCCGCCGCCGCGCGCAGCTCGGAGGCGGTGTTGCGCAGCCTGACAACCGTGGTCTGGCGGGCCTGGGATGAGATGTGCCGGTTCTCGACTACAGGCCCCAGGGCGGCATTGGTCCTGGCGATGCCGTCCCTCAGCCAGTAGAGGCCAGCCACTTCTTCCAGGCCGTTGGCGGTGTCGCGCAGCCCGGCGATCAGCTCGGGCCTGGCAGAGGTGCCCGGCCCCGAGGCCTCCAGGCCCGCGGCGGCCACGCGGAGTGGCGGGGCCGTAGCCCGGAGATCGGCCACGGTGGCCCGAAGGTCGTCTTCACTCACCGTCGTACCGGCGGCCATGGGTTCCAGGGCGCCCTGCAGCTTGCCCAGGGCGTCCCGCAACAGCAGGGTCCCGGCCAGCTCTTCGGCGCCGTCGGCAGCCTGCTGCAGCCCGTCCAGGGCGGTGGCGCCGGTGGCGGTGAGCAGTCTGTCTGAGAAGCCCTCGGCCACCCAGGCGAGGTTGTCAGCTGAAGCCAGCAGGGCGGCCGAGGCCCGGGCCAGGTCCGCGGAGGTCGACTCTTCGGAAAGGGCCAGCTCAATGGCATCCACCATCTGCTGCAGGGCGACTACCGTGGCCGGCAGGCCCTCCCGCAGGGCCGGGTCGTAGTACTGCACGTCCTTGACCACTCCCGATTCCATAAGGGGCTGCAGCCGGGCATAGAGGCCGTCCACGTAGGCCCAGAACTCGGGGTCGTCGGCAGTGCAGGTCTCGGCGGTTATGACCGCGTTCTCCACCTTGTACGCGGCCCGGGGGAAGCGCTCAGTGAACAGGTCGTCCGCCAGCTTGGACTCGGCGCCGGTGGTGAACTTGGTGACGGTGGTCATGTTCCCGGTCAGCACCCCCACGAAGAGGCCGCCGCCGATCGCCAGGAGCATGATCCATGAGAGGACGGTGAACCAGGGGTGGCTGGCGCAGCGGCGCGCCAGTGCTTCGAAGAAGCTGCCGTTATCGTTGTTCGATGCCATGCCCCCCCTCTGGCGGACCTGCCGGCTGCCAATGCTCTTGTGTAGCACGGCGCCGTCGCCTGGCGGTCTCACGGTGCCCGCCATTGATCACAAGGAAGTCACAGGGAGAGGGCCGGCGTCTCCCGCTGCCGCGGGCCACTTGCGGCCCCCGGCCCTATGCCCCTACAATACAGGGCGGCAGACTCCGACAAGGATGGTTTGGGAAGTTGAACCTGGCAGTGCAACTGGCGCCCGGCAACGCCCGCGGGCTGCGGCTGGCCAACCCGGTGATTACCGCCTCCGGCACCTTCGGATACGGCACGGAATACGCCGACTTCGTCGATATCCAGCGACTGGGCGCCATCGTCTGCAAGGGGACCACTCTGGAGCCGCGGGAGGGCAATCCGCCCCCGAGGCTGGCCGAGACCCCGGCGGGGCTGCTCAACTCGATCGGGCTGCAGAACATCGGCGTTGAAGCCCTGGTCCGGGAGGAGGCCCCCAGGTGGGCTGGATGGCAGGTGCCGGTCATCGTCAACATCGCCGGCGAGACCGTTGAGGACTATGCCCGGCTGGCAGCCCGCCTGGACACAGTGGCCGGCGTCAGCGGCCTGGAGGTGAATATCGGCTGCCCCAACGTGAAGTCCGGGGGGATGGAGTTCGGGGCCGACCCTGGCGCAGCGGCCTCCGTCACCGCAGCGGTGCGCAAGGCGACGTCCCTGCCGGTGATCGTCAAGCTCACCCCCAACGTCACCAGCATCGTCGAGATCGCCGTGTCGGCCGCGGAGGCCGGGGCCGACGCCCTGTGCCTCGTCAATACCCTGCGGGGCATGGCCATCGACGTCTCCACGCGGAAGCCGGCCCTGGGCAACATCTGCGGCGGGCTATCGGGGCCGGCCATCAAGCCGGTGGCCCTGCACATGGTCTACCAGGTGGCTGGCGCGGTGAGGCTGCCCATCGTCGGCTGCGGCGGCATCATGTCCGCCCTCGATGCCCTGGAGTTCATCATGGCCGGGGCCAGCGCCGTGGAGGTGGGGACGGCCCAGTTCGTCAACCCGCGGGCGCTGCTGGACGTCCTGGAGGGCATCGAGGACTTCCTGCGGCGGGAGGGCGTCCGGCACATCGCCGAGCTGGTGGGAGCGGCACGGCCGGGTGGGCCTCCTGAGTGGACATAACGTCAGAGCTGCTATAATAGTCTCAGGCAGAGTCATGGTCGACAGCTTCCTGGACAAACTCGCGGCGGTGGACCGGCGCTACGACGAGCTGAACCAGCTTATGGCGTCCGGGACGGGTCAGTGGCAGGCGCTGTCCAGGGAGCAGGCCGGGATCGCCTCGGTGGTGGAGAAGTACCGGCAGTACAAGTCGGTGGTGAAGGAACTGGGGGAGGCGGAGCTTCTGGTGCAGGACAGCCCGGAGCCGGAGATGAGGAGCCTGGCCCTGCAGGAAGTCGAGACCCTGAAGAAGAGGCGCGACGGGCTGGTGGAAGAGCTCCGGACGGCCCTGCTGCCCCGGGACGCCGCCAGCGAGAAGGACGCCATTGTCGAGGTCCGCGCCGGCACCGGCGGCGAGGAGGCGGCCCTGTTTGCCGGGGACCTGTTCCGCATGTATCAGCGCTATGCCCAGAACAACGGCTGGAAGGTGGAGGTGCTCGACAGCAGCCAGAGCGAGCGGGGCGGCTTCAAGGAGATCATCTTCGAGGTGAAGGGCAGGAGCGCCTACGGCCGCCTGAGGCATGAGCGTGGCGTGCACCGGGTGCAGCGGGTGCCGGTGACGGAGGCCAGCGGGCGCATCCACACCTCCACGGCGACGGTGATCGTCATGCCGGAGGTGGAGGAGGTGGACCTGGACCTCCGGCCGGAGGACCTGAAGGTGGAGTTCTACCATGCCAGCAGCGCCGGCGGGCAGAATGTCAACAAGGTGGCCACGGCGGTGCGCATCCTGCACATCCCCACCGGGATCATGGCCAGCTGCCAGGACGAGCGCTTCCAGCTGCGCAACCGCCAGAAGGCCATGGCCGTCCTGCGGGCCCGCGTCAGGGACCACGAGGAGCGCAAGAAGCAGGAGGAGCTCTCCAAGGAGCGGCGCTCCCAGGTGGGCTCCGCGGATCGGGCGGAGAAGATCCGCACCTACAACTTCCCCCAGAACCGGATCACGGACCACCGCGTGGGCCTGACGGTCCACAGGCTGACGCTGGTCCTGGAAGGCGACCTTGACGAGCTCATCGATGCCGTGGCGGCCGACGAAAGGGCCCGGCAGCTAGAGGAAGCCGTTGCGTGACCTTCAGGGAAGCGTTGCGCCAGGCTGAAGCCAGGATCGCCTCCCGGAGCATCCCCGATGCCCGCCTGGAAGCCGAGCTGATGCTGATGCACTGCCTGCCGGCAGAGCGGGCGGAGCTCTACGCCCGGCTGGGCGAGCCCATCCCGCCCGCGGCCCGGGCCCGGCTCCAGGCGCTGGTGGACAGGAGGCTGCTGCGCGAGCCGGCGGCCTACATCCTGGGGCGGGCCTGGTTCTACGGGATCGAGCTCCTGGTCGACCCCCGGGTGCTCATCCCCCGTCCCGAGACCGAGCTGCTGGTGGAGGCGGCCTTGGGCTACGTGGAGGAGCGGTTCGGGGGGCGGGCCTGCCTGATCGCCGACGTGGGGACGGGGAGCGGCGCCGTCGCCATCGCCCTGGCCCTGCATCTCCCGCGGGCCCGCATCCTGGCCACCGATGCCTCCGGGGAAGCGCTGGAGGTGGCCCGCACAAACTCGGCCCGCCACGGGGTGGGGGACCGGGTGGAGCTGCTCCCGGGCGACCTCCTGGAGCCCCTGCCCGGGCCGGTGGATGTGATCGTGGCCAATCTCCCCTATGTCAGGGATGCCGACATCCCGCAGCTGGCCCCAGAGGTCCGGGACTTCGAGCCCCTGGCGGCGCTGGCCGGCGGGGCTGACGGCCTGGACGCGGTGCGGCGGCTCCTGGCCCGGGCGGGGGACTGCCTGCGGCCCCGGGGGGCGGTCATGCTCGAGATCGGCCAGGGGCAGGCCGGGGCAGCCGTCATGCTGGCCCGCAGGCATCTGCCGGGGAGCGCGGTGGACACCCTGCGGGATCTGGCCGGCATTGAGCGGGTGCTGCGGATCGTGGCCTGAGGGCCGCGGGGCACGGCATCCCGCCTCAGCCCAGCTCGGCCAGGTCGAACCTCAGGCCGTCGCTGGCGGCAATGACGCGGACGCCGGTCTCCTGGGACAGGCGCTCCGCCACGGCGTGGGGTTTGGCCCGCCACATGCTCATGCCGAAGTGGTTGAGCAGCGCCGCCCTGGGCTTGAGGCACTTGATGATCCGGGCTGCGTCCGGCACGGACAGGTGGTCCAGGGGCATCGCCGGGTCCAGCCGCATGACGTTCAAGATGAGGAGGTCGGCCCCGTAGTGCTGGCACAGTTCGTCGAAATAGCGGGTGTCCACCACGCACGAGATGCTGTACTGCCGGGTCCTCAGGACCACGCCGTAGGTCTCCGCCGGGTGAATGTGCCGCAGCGGGGTGCTGATGGATACGTCCTCCACCCGGTACTCGCCGCCCTGCCGGAGCACCTCGATGCGCTCCAGGAAGGGCCGCACGTAGTGGAGCACCACGGGGTCGTTGTCCAGGGCGTCGGCCGGGGCCAGCAGGACCCCCCGGCGGTGGAAGCCGCCCTCGGCCATGGCCTCGATCATCACGTTGACATCGCAGGAGTGGTCGAGGTGCTTGTGGGAGAGGATGATGGCGGCCAGCCTGGCCGGGCTGAGTCGGCTCTGGCGGGCCCGGACCAGCGTCCCCGGGCCCGGGTCCAGCAGCATCTCGGTGCCGCCCAGGTTGAACCACAGGCCGCCCGAGGCCAGTATCTGGCTGGCGACCATGACCCGGGCGCCGGCCGTGCCCAGGAAGGTGACCGTGTGGTCCGGGGCCCTCACCTCGCCGTCCATGGTTCTGCTATTATTCACTAATACCGCAGGGATTGGCAACAGGATGATCGAGATCGACGGGAGCCAGAGGTCCGGGTCCGGCACCATCGTCCGGCTGGCGGTGGCCCTCTGCACCATCCTGGGCCGGGACCTGCACCTCATCGGCATCAGGGCCAGGAGGGACAAGCGGGGCCTGCGCCCGCAGCACCGCCAGGTGGTGGCCGCCTGCGCGGACCTGTGCGGCGGCCGGGTGGACAGGGCCGAGGTGGGCTCCAGCGAGATCACCTACCGGCCGGGCCGGCCCATCAGGGGGGGGGCCTACGAATGGGACATCGGCACCGCCGGCTCCACGACCATGCTGGCCATGAGCCTCCTGCTGGTGGGCGCCTTCGCGGACCGGGAGTCGGTCTTCACCCTCAAGGGCGGCCTCTTCCAGGACTCCGCCCCGTCGGCGCACCACCTGCAACGGGTGCTGGCCCCTCTGGTGAGGAGGATGGGGGTCGAGACCGAGGTCTCGGTCAGGAGGCCGGGCTACGTCCCCGAGGGGCAGGGCGTGCTGGGGCTGAGGGTGAGGCCGGTGAAGTCCGGACTGAGGCCGCTGGTCCTGGCCGAGCAGGGCCGTGTCACATCCGTCAAGGGCATCGCGCTGTCGTCTCACCTGGCGGACCAGGAGGTCAGCGACCGGATGGCAGGGGAGTGCTCGGCCCGGCTGGAGGGCGCGGGGCTGGAGCCGGACATCGAGGCGGTCTACGAGACGTCAGCCGTCCAGAAGGGGGCCGGCCTGACCGTATGGGCGCAGACGGACAGCGGCGCCATCATAGGCTCCGACCGGGCCGGCAAGCTGGGCAGGAGGTCCGAGGAGATCGGGCGGCACGTGGCCGAGACCCTGCTCGATGATCTCAAGACGGGCGCCACGGTGGACCGGTACGTGGCGGACCAACTGGTGCCCTTCTGCGCCCTGGCCGGGGGGGCCAGCGAATACATTGTGCCGCGCATGACGGAGCATGTTGAGACCAACCTGTGGCTGGTGGAGACCATACTGGGCGCCGGGACACGACTGGATGGCCGGCGCCTGCGGATAGAAGGAGCCGGGCGCCGAGTTGGAGCCGATTGACAGGGCCCGCTGCATCGAGGAGAAACTGCCGCGGCTGTACCGGCAGCTGCAGATATGCGGCCTTTGCCCCAGGCGGTGTGAGGCCAACCGGCCGGCCGGAGAGACGGGCTACTGCGGCGGCGGCGGCCACATGGTGGTCTACACCGCCTTCCTGCACCACGGCGAAGAGCCGGGGATCAGCGGCGGGCGAGGCAGCGGCACCGTCTTCTTCTCCGGCTGCAGCCTGCGGTGCGTCTACTGCCAGAACCATCGCTTCTCCCACACCCTGGAAGGGACCCGCATGAGCCCCGATGACCTGGCCCGGACCATGGTCCGGCTGCAGGAGCAGGGGGCGGAGAACATCAACCTGGTGACCCCCACCCACTTCCTGCCGTGGGTCATGGACGGCCTGGCCCGGGCCTTTCGGCAGGGCCTGGCACTGCCCATCGTCTACAATACCTCCGGCTACGAGACCGTGGAGACGGTGAGGCTGCTGGGGGATGCGGTGGACGTCTACCTGGCGGACATGAGGTACGTCACCCCATCCCTGGCGGAACGCTACTCGCAGGCGCCGGACTACCCGGAGGTCAACCAGAAGGCCCTGCGCCTGATGTACGAGCAGAAGATCACCCTGTCCGAGGGCGCGATGGTCAAAGAGGGGCTGGTGGTCCGGCACCTGGTGCTGCCGGGGGGCGTTGACGAGACGGTGAAGGCCTTGACCTGGATCAGCGAGAACACCCCGCAGGCGCTGGTCAGTCTGATGTTCCAGTACCAGCCCTATTACCAGGCGCGCCTCTACCCGGAGATAGACCGCCGCGTGAGCGAGGAGGAGTACGAGCGCGTCATGGACGTGCTGGACGAGCTGGACCTCGAGGGCTGGGCGCAGGACCTGAAGGCGGATGAGGGCTTGGCCGGAGTGCATTTCCGGCCGTCCCTGGATGAGCTGCTGTGATGCAGGCCTCTTCGACGTGCTCCCCACGGCTGAAGCCGGGGGGTTCTTTCCCGTTGCAGACTACTCGATCCAAGGTGCGGCGAGCTAACGAAGCGTTGGAGGCGCTGCTGGCCCAGGGGAGACGGCACCCCACACCCCGGGCCGGGGGCGAAAAATCCCACTGGGAGTACCTGAACGAAGTCGCCCCGAAAGATGCCCGGGGCATCAAGGGCCTCTGCCGCCTGATTCGCAAGCTGGCCGGCTTCCCTTGTGCGCCTGGCAAGCCCCCGGAGCTCATGGAGCCCCGGGATGCTCCGCTTCTTGGTCAGCGCTTAAGGCTGGCCTGCCCCAGCTTCAGCCTGGCGCTCGGGGGTGGGTTTCCCGGCGGCGCTGGCCAGGGGCTTGATGAATGGGGGATCAGGGTGAAGCTGCGGGCGCGAGCCTCCCCTGCGGCCTTTCTTACAGTGCTTGCCCCGGTTTCTCTTGACGCCCTTGAGCTGGGTGATGCTTGACACTTCGCGGTATCCCTTTCCGTTCTTCTGGTCCACCAGTATTATAGCACAGCGCCACCGGCGGCACTAAACCAGGCCCGGGCGGCTTCGGGAGCGGGCCGTTTGCGCGGACCTCCCCGGTGCCGCTAGAATGGAACGCCGGGCTGCGGCCTGTGAAGTAGCGGGACTAAGGAGGTGCCGGGTCAATGCCACAGTCGGAGGGTACATCCGGAGCGGCGGCCAACCGGGTCGCCGTCATCGAGACCAGCAAGGGCCGGGTCAAGTTCGAGCTCTGCGAGGACAGGGCGCCGGTCACCACGGCCAACTTCATCAAGCTGGCCGAGAGCGGCTTCTACGACGGGCTCATCTTCCACCGGGTAGTCCGCGGGTTCGTCATCCAGACGGGCGATCCCCTGGGCAACGGCACGGGGGGGTCAGGGACCACCATCAAGCTGGAGACCCACCGGGACCTGGCCCACACGGACGGAGCCGTCGGCATGGCCAGGGGGCCCAGCCCCGACAGCGCGTCATCCCAGTTCTACATCTGCGACGGGGCGCAGCCCGGGCTGAACGGCAGCTACGCTGTCTTCGGGAAGGTAGTCGAGGGGATGGACGTTGTCCGGGCCATAGCCGGGGTCCAGACCGGGGCCCGGGACCGGCCCGTGGAGCCGGTGACCATGACCACGGTGAGGGTCGAGCCCCGCTGAGGGACGGCCGCCATCCCGGCGGCGCCGCGGGGGCCCGGAGCTCTACCGCTTCAGGCCGGCGGGAAGTCGGAAGCCTTACAACGGGTGGTATCATGAAGGGGGGGAGGTGCGACATGAGGCAGGACCTGGAGAACGCCATTATCAGCTACCTGGACGACCACCGGCACATGGACCTGGCCACGGTGGGGGAGGACGGCAGCCCGTACGCCAGCACGGTCTCCTACATCAACAGGGGCCTGACCATCTTCTTCATGACGGACCCCAGCAGCCGGAAGGGCAGGAACATCGCCTTCTGCCCGAAGGTGGCGCTGGCCATCAGCGAGGACTACCTGGACTGGGATGAGATCAGGGGCGTGCAGGTGACCGGCGAGGTGGAGTGGATCACCGACGCGGAGGAGCTCCAGCAGGTGCAGCAGATGTTCGTGGGGAAGTTTCCTCAGATGCGCAGGTACCTGCAGGAGTGCTACGGGGTGACCATCGACGTGGTGCCCTTCCTTCGAGTGGTTCCCAGGAGCATCAACTACCTGGACTACTCCAAGGGCTTCAATCACTTTGACACGCTGGCCCTCTGACCGGGCCGGCGGCAGCCGGGCGCCGGGCCGGGAGCGGCGTCGCTTGACGTCTCCCTCGCACAGCACCTAAGATGGGACTCATCCCACCTACAGAGAGGAGCAGGCAGACCATGCTGGCAGTAGACAAGTGCGCCCTGGTGGTGATCGACATCCAGGGCAAGCTGGCCCAACTCATGTACCGGAAGGAGTCCCTGTTTGAGAACACCCGGAAGCTGATAAAGGGGTGCCAGGTCCTGGGCATCCCCATCATCGTCACCGAGCAGTACCCCAAGGGGCTGGGCCCGACCATCCCGGAGATCGCAGACCTGTTCCCGGATTTCCGGCCCCTGCCCAAGGTGGCCTTCAGCTGCTGCGGGGATGAGGGCTTCCAGCGTGAGCTCCGGGCCGTGGCCCGGCAGCAGATCCTGGTCTGCGGCATCGAGACCCACGTCTGCGTGTACCAGACGACGATGGACCTGCTCGGGGCGCAGTATCATGTGGAGATCGTGGAGGACGCAGTGTCATCGAGGGCCCAGGAAGACCGCGGGACGGCCCTGCAGCGCATGCGGGACGAGGGGGCCAGGACCACCAGCGTGGAGATGGCCCTCTTCGAGCTGATGAAGGTGGCGGAGGGCCCCCGGTTCAAGGAAGTCAGCAAGATCGTCAAGTAGCCCGGCCCGGCGCCGGAGCGCCCCCCGGAGGTGAAGAGATGGCCCGGTTCTCCGCCCTGTTCCAGCCCGGCAGGATAGGCCGCCTGGAGGTCCCCAACCGTATCATCATGTCCGCCATGGGCACGGCCCTGGCGGATGAGAAGGGGAGGGCCACGGAGCGGATGGTGGCGTACTACGCGGCCCGGGCCAGGGGCGGCGCCGGGCTGATAACGCCCCAGTTCGCGGCCGTCAGCCGGGACTCCGCGTTCGCCTACACCCTCCCCCTGTTTGACGACGGGCACATCGCCGAGTGGAGGAAGATCGCCGACGCCGTCCACGGGGCGGGGGCCAGGTTCTCCATCCAGCTCATGCACGTGGGCCTGATACTGCTCTACTCGGGCGTGGTCCCGGAGGGGGCCTCCATACTGGTCCCCTCGATGGCGCCCTGGATGGGCACCGACCGGCCCTACCGCGAGCTGACCGAAGACGACATCCACCGCTATGTGAACGACTACGTGGCGGCCGGGACCCGGGCCGCGGCCGCCGGCGCCGACATGGTGGAGCTGCACGCCTGCCACGGCTGCCTGGCCAGCTCGTTCCTGTCGCCGCTGATCAATCGCCGCCGTGACGCGTACGGTGGCAGCATCGAGAACCGGGCCCGCTTCGCGCGTCTCATCGTGGAGGGCATCAAGCGGGAGCTGGGCCAGGGGTTCCCCCTGTCCGTCAGGATCAACGGCAGCGACGGCATCGACGGCGGGCTGGCGCCGGATGAGGCGGCCCAGCATGCCCGGATACTGGAGGCCGCCGGCGCCGACGCCATCAGCATCTCCGGCGGGCTGGAGTTCTGGTCCACCCTGAGCGTCCCCAGCTATCCCTACCCGGACGGGCCGATGGTGCCCATGGCGGAGAAGGTCCGCAAGGGCGTGGGGGTGCCGGTCATCGTGGCCGGAAAGCTCAGCGTGGAGCAGGCCGACAGGGTGGTCTCCGAGGGCAAGGCGGACTTCATCGCCATGGGCCGGCCGCTGCTGGCGGACCCCGAGCTGCCCAATAAGGTCCGCCAGGGCCGCCTGGATGACCTGCGGCGCTGCATCTACTGCAACAACTGCCTGAAGTCGGCTACCGATGCCGGCGCCGGGCCCATGTCCTGCACGGTGAACCCCTTCGTGGCCAGGGAGGCCCGGTACCCTTTGCAGCCCGCGGACAGGCCCCGGGATATCATGGTGGTCGGCGGGGGGCTGGCGGGGATGGAGACGGCCATGTATCTGACCGAGCGGGGGCACAGGGTGTCCCTGTACGAGAGGGAGAAGGAGCTGGGCGGCCAGTGGAATATCGCCTGTGCCCTGCCGGGCAAGGCGGGATACGCTTCGGTCACCGACTACCTCAAGCGCTGGCTCGCCAGGCACGGCGTGGAGACCACCCTGAGCACCGCGGTTACCAGGGAGATGGTGCTGCGGAAGAAGCCGGATGCAGTGGTGGTGGCCACCGGCGCCGTCCCCGTGGGGCTGAATGTGCCCGGCATCGGCCTGCCCCACGTGATACAGGGCCACGACTTCATCGCCGGCAAGGCGGAGGCGAAGGGCAGGACCGTGGTGGTGGGGGGGCGGTTCATCGGCATGGAGGTGGCCATCTGGCTTGCGGAGCAGGGGAGGGATGTGGCCATCGTCACCCGGGCCGGGCTGGGCGAGAATGGCATCAAGCTGGAGGAGTTCACCTTCAAGACCCTGGCGGACCGGATTGTGGAGCTGGGCATCCCCATGTTCCTCAACTCCACGGTGCTGGAGATCACCGGCAGCGCCGTGGTCATCCCCATGAAGGACCGCTTCTTCCGCATACCGGCCGACACGGTCATCCTCTCCGTCGGGATGCGTGCCGACAATCGCCTGGCCCTGGAGCTGGAGGGCTCGGGCATCGAGGTCCACCTGGTGGGCGATTGCGTGAGGCCCCGGGACGCGTCTGATGTCTCCTATCAGGCGGCGCGCCTGGCGGCGTCCATCTAGCCCGCGGGACAGGCGGCCGCGACACCACTGGCCGGATGAGACGAATCTGAGACCCCGGGCCCTGCCCGTGAGACGGAGGGGAAAGACCCCGACAGTATCATTGGGCTGGGAACCGACACTGCGGCGAGCGAGACCGGGCCCCGGCGCCATGAGAGCGCCTGCATCTGCGCGCCGTTCTCGATCACAACAGGGACGCCGCTGGGTTACCGACTGAGAAGGTACGGTCCCGGAAGGGAGTCTTGATCTTATGGTGAGGATACCGTTTCTGAAACGCCAGCCCAAACCCGATGCACCACAGGTCAAGGACGACGGGCGCCAGCAGGCCAAGAAGAAGGATATCCCGCTGGCCAGGAGCGAGCCCGCGGCCCCGCCCGCTGCCCCCCGGCCACGCAGGGCTTCCTCCCTCCCGGCAGTGCCGGAGATCAGCCCGGCGGCGGCAGAGGCCGATACCGCGGCCCCCGCGGCCCCGGCGGCGTCTCCTGAGGCCCCGGCGGCGTCTCCAGAGGCCTTGGCCATACTCCAGGCCATGCCGGACTACATCTTCCGGATTGGCCCGGACGGGACCAGTCCGGCGCTGGGCAACGGACACCGACCCCATGGCCAGGCTGCCGGGGACCCCGGGGGGGATTCGAAGCCGCTGGGAGAAGCCATACGGGAGGAGCTGTCCCGCCGGCCCGAGGAGTACCGCAAGAAGGCCCTGGAGGCCGGGCGTCTGCAGGCCTTCCAGGTCCGGGTCAAGGGTGACCGGGAGCCCCGTGACATCGAGGTGCGAGTGGTCCCCTTGAACCAGAGCGAGGTCCTGGCCGTGGCGCAGGATGTCACCGAAAGGGTGCAGAAGAACAACGCCCTCATCGAGTCCCGAAACGAGCTGGAGAACCATCTGAAGGAGAGGAATGCCGAGCTGGTCCGGGTGAACAAGATGCTCAAGGGAGAGGCGGAGCTCCGGGGCGAGCAGGAGGAGGTGCTCAAGAAGAACTTCCACCGTCTCGAGAGGCTCCTGGAGGACACCATCGGCGCCATCACCATGATCGTGCAGGAGCGCGACCCCCATGTGGCCGACCACCAGCGCCGGGTAAGCCTGCTGGCCTTCGCCGTAGCCCAGGACATGAGCCTGAGGAACGACCGGTTGCGCGCCGTGAGGATGGCGGCCCAGCTCCACGATCTGGGCAAGATATTCATCCCGGCCGAGATACTGCGGAAGCCGGGCAAGCTGACCCCGGCCGAGCTCTCGGTGGTGATGACGCACCCCGATACGGACTACCGCATACTCAAGCGGATCGACTTCCCGATATCCATAGCCGATGTGGTCCGCCAGCACCACGAGAGGATGGACGGGTCGGGCTATCCCCTGGGCCTCAAAGGCCAGGAGATCCTGCTGGAGGCGCGCATAGTGGCGGTAGCGGATGTCATCGAGGGGATGGTCTTCGAGAGGCCATACAGGGTGGCGCCGGGCCTCGAGGCGGCCCTCAAGGAGATCAGCGACAACAGGGGCACGCTCTACGATGCCGCCGTTGCCGACGCCTGCCTCAAGCTCTTCGCCGAGGAGAGGTTCCGGTTCGAGCCGGTGGTCCCGGGGGTCAATGCCGGGGAAGTCACCTTGGACCCGGACCAGCGGGACCGTTGACCTGCCCGCGGCAGCCGGACTGTTCGAAGTCCAGCGCGGCCGAGTTGATGCAGTACCGCTGCCCGCCGGGGGCAGGCCCGTCGTCGAACACGTGCCCCAGGTGGGCGCCGCACCGGGCGCAGGTCACCTCGGTCCGGGCCATCCCGTGTGAGGTGTCCGGCGCGGTGGCAGTGCTTCCACCGCGGACGGGGGCCCGGAAGCTGGGCCACCCGGTCCCGGAATCGAACTTGGCCTCCGAGCTGAAGAGGTCCTGGCCACAGCAGACGCAGCGGTAGGTCCCCTTGCCATGGAAATCGTGGTACTTCCCGGTGAAAGGGGGCTCCGTCCCTTTGCGACGGGTGACCCGGTACTGCTCTGCCGAGAGCCGCGATCGCCACTCCTGGTCGCTTCTGGCTATCCTGTCCACCGCCTTCACCCTCCCGTCGCCCGATCAGGGCACATCGATTATGGCCCGGAACAGATGGGTCTGCTGTGACCTGCGTCGCCGGCGGGCCCGGTGCCGGCCCGGTGCAGGCTCCCGAAGGCAGGGGGGTCTGCTGCAGGCCCGGGGCCTGATTGTGCCCGCCGTCGCCGCTGCGGTATCATAGGGGCACTGATCGGCAAGTGGAGGCGCGGCATGCAAGACTGCATCTTCTGCAAGATATTCTCCGGGGAGGCGCCGGCCCGGAAGGTATATGAGTCCCCGGACGTCATCGGGGTTGTGGACATAGCCCCGCTCTTCGGAGAGGGCCAGTGCGTGGTCATCCACCGCAGGCACGTGGGCCAGTTCTACGATCTTGAGGATGAGGAGCTGGCCCAGATGCTCCTGGGGGTCAAGGCGGTGGCCCGGAAGATCAGGGAGGCCTTCGGGGTCTCCCAGGTCTCCATATTCAGCCGGGGGATGCGCGTCTCTGATCATTCCCACATACTCGTCTATCCCTCGACGGGAGAGGGGCCCATCGACAAGGTGATTGCCGGCCTGGTGGCGGCCCTGATGCTGCGGGCGTCTACCCCGGCCCAGCTGGACGCGGTGGCCCGGAAGATCAGGGAGGCCTGAGGCTGTCTCAAGGTCAGCCGGGCACGGGAGAGAGGTGACAGGATTGGATGACAGGCCCGCAAGCGCTGCTGATGTGAAGCTGGAGGGTTTGACCAGGCAGGAACTGGTCGATCTGGTGAAGCTCTCTTCCCGGATGATCCTGGCCCTTGACGGCTTCTGGTACCTGTCCGTGAAGGACCTGGGGGGCAATGACCGGGCCCTGGAAGTCGACAACCGGGTCTGGGAGAAGGTGATGAAGTTCTACGTGGACGAGCTGGCCAGGCTCCTGGGCGTCGAGGGAAGGGATGTGGCGGACTACATGAAGGTCTTGCAACCCAGGCCCGAGGGCCTCGTCCTGGAGGAGACGGTGGAGCTGCGCAGCCGCAATGACGCGGTCCGGAGCGTGACCTACTGCCCCACCATAGTGGCCATGGAGAAGGAAGGCCAGGGGAGGGACGCCATTCACTGCATGGCTGCCTGCGCCCGGATGCGGGAGAAGCACACCAGCCTGTTCAACCCCGCCATCAGGGTCACCTGTCTCAAGAAGCCGCCGCGCCAGGGGAAGGACGACATCTTCTGCCAGTTCCAGTACAGGATAGAGCCGGACCCGGCTCCCTGACGGCCGGGCCTCCGGCCGATGTCATCTGATTGCGGCGTCCGGGCCGGGCTACCCCAGCGTCAGCTCCCACTCGCAGTCGATGTCGTCGTGCTCGTTCCGCGGGGGCACCCGCAGCGGCGTCACCTTGATCTTCGGATTCACCAGGTACTTCTCCAGGATGGGCTGCCCGCCCTGGTGGTACATCGGCGGCGTCCTCTGGAGGTTGGGGCCCTCCATGTAGTCGGGCCAACTGCCTTTGCCGATCCTCATCACGACGTGGTTGGGACCCTTGATGTCGTATGTCGCCGGGAAGAACCCCATGGTGCTGTCCATGGCCAGCTGCAGCAGCTTGAGCGAGTCGGTGACGGTCTCCGCCTTGAACTCGCCTGCGGTCGCATACCGCCTGTTGGAGCGCTCGGCCACCCGGACCCAGGCCGCCAGCTCGCACTCGTCGGCCATCTCCCGGCCGAACCGCCGCATGACGGCAAGGTAGTACCCCTCGTTCATCACCAGCCAGGCATACTGCCAGGCGGTCATCATGCGGAGAAGGAAGGACCTGGAGAAGTTGGCGTGCGTCAGGTGCGGATAGTAGGGGCCGGCCAGGTCGTCCAACTCGGGGGGGCTGGTGGTCTCGTCCACCACCTCCTCCTTGCTTCTGACCCTGGTCCCTCTGGGAGTCGGAAGGGTGTATGTCCACTGGCAGGCCATTTCGTCGGCGCTCTTGCGCGGAGGCAGCCTGGTGGCCGCCCCGATGACATCGAGATTGACCTTGTACCAGTGGATCAGGTGCGGCTCCTGGATGACGCACATCGGCACGATCCTCTCCGGGGCGTTCCTCTCGCAGAACTCCAGGCTGGGGCACTTGTCCACGGTGACCGTGACATGGTTCTCGTCCGTGACCACCGTCGTGGTGGGGTACAGGGCCCCCATGGTGTTGTCCAGGGGCAGCTGCAGCACCTTCAGGCAGTCCACGGCGCTCTGGTTGGCGATCCTGGCGATCCTGGCGTAGCGCGTGTTGCAGCGCTGGGCGCAGCGCAGCCACATCTCCAGGTCGCATCCGTACCCGATCTCCCGGCCCACCTTCTCCTGCAGGTTCTCGAACCAGCCCGCGTCCAGCTGCACCCAGCACCACTGCCAGATGCGGACGACCTTCAGCAGGAAGTCCTTCGAGAGGTCGTCGAAGCGCAGGTGCGGGTTGAAGGGGCCGCTGTAGCTACTGATTTCCGCCATCGTCTCTCCTCCTGTTCCTCGCTCCATCAGCCAGCAGGCCCCGCTGCTCCAGGTCCCCGGCCACGTCCGCCAGGCCGAGCCCCTCCAGGCAGGGCCTTGTCTGCAGCCCGGTAGCGGCGTCCCAGCCCCGGAGCGCATAGTACTCGTCCTTCATCTTCTCGAACTCCTGCCGGCCCACCACCGCTCCCACCCGCGAGACCGGCCTCCCCTTGGCGTCCGGCACCAGGCCCTCGGGGTCCATGACGCCCCGCTTGAGCGGCTCATCGTGCCAGTCGTCCGGCAGGCGGTCGGACTGGCGCGCGCGCCACCCGTCCCGCACCAGCACCGCCCGCTGCTGGTTGAAGACCCTCTCTCCCAGGCGGTACAGCCCGGCCTCGTCGATCTCGGTCCCGGTCACGGCGGAGAAGAGCTGGCTCTCCAGGGTGGGATCCCCGACGTGGTCGGGGCTCTGCCTGCTGTCCGAGATGGGGTATATCCAGTCGCAGACAATCAGGCTCTCCTTGGCATACTGCCGGTCCTGGATCATCCTGGCCGCCAGGGCCTTGCCGTCGGCGGTGGTGAAATCGGCGGCGGACTGGCTGCCCCAGAAGCGCCGGGCAATGCCCCGGACCGCCTCGCTGTCCACGTGGGTAGGGGCCGCCCCCTTCACCCCGGTGGTCCACATGGACAGGGGGTATCCCACCTCGTGCAGGGCCTGGATGGGCTCCCTGGGCTCTGTGGCCCACAGGAGGGCGGTGGTCAGGTAAAGGCGGGGGTCGTACGGGTCGGAGTGCTTGATCATGGCCGGCGCCGGGCCGCCGAGGCTCATGGCCGCTTCGGCCAGCCCCCGGGCCAGAGCGTCGCCGAAGCCCTGCCTCAAGGCGATCATGCGGACGAAGTGCTCGATGAACTCCACGCTGCCCAGCCGGGAGAGGGGCATGCCTGTCAGGCCTTCGAAAGGGACCCCTCCCCTGTGCAACCGGAGCAGCCAGGCCAGCGCCTTCTCGACGAACCAAGAGTCGAGGCCGTAGTCGTTGCACAGCCGGCTGGCGTGGAACGAGGCCTCATTCTCCCGGCCATAGAACTTCCACGCCCAGGCCTGGTAGAAGAGGACGGACTGGCAGGCCGCCTTGGTGGTGGCGCCATCTTCAGCCGTGTACTTGCGACGTATGCAAGCCCCCGGGCAGCCGTAGCAGGGGTCCCTCTTCACCCTCGGTCCGGCCTGAACGAAGTCGTTGCCCCAGGCGATGAAGGTACCGCGGTTGAAGCTCCGCAGATAGCCGGTGAGCTCTCTCAGCCTCTCGGGGCGGGCCACGGAGGTCTTCCTCCGCGTGCCCCGCACCGCCACGGCCTTGAGGTTCTTGGATCCCATGACGCACCCCATCCCGGCGGAGCAGGTGGCATCATTGTCGGCCAGGATGACAGCCGTGGTCACCAGGTTCTCGCCGGCGGGGCCGATGGCGGCCACCTTGACCTCCCTGCCCAGTCTCTTCTTGATGGACTCCCGGGTCCGCCACGCCCCCAGCCCCATCAGGTCGGAGGCATCCTCGAACTCCACCGCGTCGTCCCGGATCACCAGGCAGGTGGGAGTGTCCGACCGGCCTCGGACCACCAGGGCATCATATCCGGCGAACTTCAGCTCCGCCCCCCAGTGCCCGCCGGCGTTGCCGTAGTTGAACATCTCCGGGGCGGTGTACGGCGACTTGCCGTAGATGCCCCACCTCGATCCGCCGATGGCGGGGACCCCGGCCAGGGGGCCCACGGCGAAAACCAGGCAGTTCTCCTCGCCCAGCGCCCCGGCCCCGGGAGGCGTCTCCTCCCAGTACAGGCGGGCGCCGAAACCGCGCCCGCCGATGAACCGCTGATAGGGCGCGGAGGAGACCACCTGAGAGGTCCTCGATGAGAGGTCCACCTTCAGGATCTTCCCGGTGTATCCGCCGCTCTGTGCCATCATTGCTGCCTCCGCCTTATCTGCTGCCGCCCACCTCGGACGGGTCCAGAGCCACGAACTCCATGCCGCCATCCACCTCCAGGTTCTCCCCGGTGATGAAGTCGGCGGCCGGCGATGCCAGGAAGACGGCCGCCATGGCGATGTCCCGGGGCCGCCCCATCCGGCGGCGCGGCGTTCCGGCCACCAGCCGGTCAATGACCGGCGCCAGGGCGGGCAGGCTGCCCTCGGTCTCAATGGACCCCGGCAGTATGCTGTTGACCCGCACGTGGGGGGCCAGCTCCCAGGCCAGGGTCTTCGTCATGGAGTTCAGGCCGGCCTTGGCTGCGGAATAGGCCACCATGCCCGGGGCAGGGAGCCGGGAGTTGCCGGAAGAGATGTTCACGATAGACCCCGCCTTTCTCTCCATCATGTGCCTGGCCACCGCCCTGGTGCAGAGGAAGGCCGCCGTCAGGTTGAGGCGCAGGACCCCCTCCCATCGCTTATCGCTGTACTTCATGGCCGGGCAGTAGGCGGCGCCACCGGCGTTGTTGACCAGGACGTCCACCCGGCCGAACTCCTGCAGGGCCCGGGCGACGAGCTGCTCCACCTGCGCGGTGTCCGTCACATCGCAGGCCACCGCCAGGGCCCGGCGCCCCAGGTTCCTGGCTTCCGCCGCCGCGGCCTGGGCGTGGTCGGCAGTGAGGTCCGAGCAGACCACGTCCGCGCCGGCTTCTGCGAACCCGACGGCGATGCCGCGCCCAATGCCCCTTCCCGCGCCGGTGATGATGGCCACCTTGCCCTGCAGCGAAAATGCATCCAGGATCATGCTATCCCTCCCATGGCCGCTGCCGTGCCGGCGTCAGCAGCCCCGCGCTGAACGGCTCCATCCTCAGGCTGGCCGGTAGCGAACCTTCTGAAGGCAGGAAGCGAGGATTCCAGGTAGGCGGCCGCGCCCGAGAGGTGCTTCCTCCTGGGGGCCCTCTCGGGGCAGGCGTCGATGCAGGCCAGGCAATCGTTGCATATGCCCGCATCTACCTCGATCGTGCCCAGGCTCTCCAGATCATCCATGGGGCACTAGAGGACGCAGATGCCGCATCCGGCGCACTCGTGCCCATCCCGGGCGATCACTGGCCACCTCCATTTAGTATACTAAGTCGTCAAGATGTCATTTTTCACGGATATGACCCACCTGGAGGGCCGATTGTTCACGGAATTGAC
>CAZBJX010000020.1:0-27219 GCA_964492335.1 uncultured Dehalococcoidia bacterium
GTGGAACAAGGGCGGGAAGCCGCAACGATCAAGCCGGAAGGGGAGCTTGCTGTTGCCTGACGTTTACACGCCTATTGACAAGACCTCATGTGTGGCCAGAGACTACCTATCGCATGACTCCGCCGATCTCGTTGAGGAGCTTCCGGCCAACGACATCCCAGGTGAACCTCTCATGGATGAGTGCTTTGGCGCTCTCACCGATTACGCGCCTCTTTTCACTGTCTCTCAGCAGCTCTGTGATCCTGTCCGACATCCCGTCGGGCGTGTCGGCGATGACGAAATGCTTGCCGTCTTCCCCCTGAATGCCGCGAGCGCCCAGTGATGTCGTGACGACGCACTTGCTCAATGCCATGCCCTCCAGTACCTTGTTCTGAATTCCTGCGCCAAATCTCATGGGTGCGACCATCACCTTGGACCTAGCCACATACTCGTACGGATCATCGACGGAGCCAGTAACCTCGATACCGGGAACACCCTTCAAAAGAAGTACCTTCCTGCTGGGATAGGCCCCCACTATGATGAACTTCAGGTCCGGATGGGCCTTCCTCAGAAGCGGAAACACCCTATTCGCGAAGTAGCTGACTGCGTCCTCGTTCGGATAGTAGTCCATTTTCCCCAGGAAAGCGACCCGGTTCTCCTCTTCCACCGGCCTGTTCCATTCCAGCGCTCGACTACTGACCCCATTTGGTATGACTGTGAGACTGACCGGGTCAGCTGCATAACCCAACAAGTAGTCCCTGTCAACTGGCGAGGTTATGAAGCATTTGTTGAAGGACCGCAACACTTCGAGTTCATAGGGCAGTAATCTCTTGTCTTCCAAGGAGTAGAAAGCCTTCCAGAAACCCCGAGCTCTCGTTAGCGCAGTTCTGTAGTTCATGGAGACGGCGTCAACGAAGTCCACGGCCTTTCGGCATGACACGTTGCGTACGTATTCGGTTGTCCTCACATGGTTGCAGTACATCAGATCATACTGTCCGGAGTGTTCGTCGATCCATTGTTGAATTGCCTTGAAATGGTATCCACCGGCCTGTATAGGCACCTTCGACAAGAGCTTCCCTAGAGCGTTCATTCTGAGTGATAGCGAACCAAAATCGAAGAGGACTATGTTGTGAAATACCTTGTCCAGCGCTCGGATCTCTCCACGCGTGGCCCTATCCTCGTTAACAGATACCAGATCGAGTTGATACTCACTTGAGAGGATCTTGGCCATGTTGTATACCCGTATGCGGTCTCCGCCCACCAAGGGATAGGGGACACGAGATGACAACATGAGAATCCTTCTGTTGGACATCGCTGTCCTTTCCTTTTCTTCAAGCTACGGTGGACGCTGCGGCTCCCATCTACAACTGGGCGGTGTGTCCGGTTTGCAGACTCGTCGTGGCTATCCTACTCAGATTGACGTGTGACGTCAACAGCCTGTACCACGAGTTCAACATGAGGATGCTCGCGTACGGCGCACTCGGCCAAGGTCCCTTGCCCGACAAGTACGCCCACGGATCCAGCTTGCTCGAGGAGGATCCTCCGGGTCAGAGTCAGGAGTCCCGGGGAGAGCGGTTCCGGAAGAACCTGCTCGTGGAGGAGCGGCTCACGGCCGCCGGTAGGCGCTACTGCAAGCCGGCCGCAGAGGTGACGATATGGGTGCTGGATAGCCCGCCCGTGACATGTGTGACAGTGGACATTGGCACGACGCAGCAAGCCCTGGGCCACGACAGCTACCAGGCCGTCATCTTAGGCACCAGCTACTGACATGGGAGGTCACCGCACTGGATAGGGAAGCCTCCAAGGGAGCTTTGACACCGCTGGGCCAGAAGTGGTACAACCCTATCACCAGCGTGGGGCAAGGATGCTGGTGATTGGCACCCGGCAGCCAGACAAGGTGGCATACGAGGGTGCTGTCGTGTCCATGGAGGCAGAGTTAGAGTTCCGGAAGCGGAAGGAGTTGGAGTTCCATGACAGGCGCATTGTTGCTAGGGACAGCGATGATCCCATGTATGGGCATCCGACTGGCAGCAAGAAGCTCTACGTCGATAACCCGGAAGAGCAGGTGGGACTTGCGGGAGTGGATGTAATCGCGGTGGGCGAGAGGGTGCTGGACCACTGCAGTGGCACTGGCTGGCCTACGCGCGATGGCCAAACACGGTGCGCAGACGGTTGGGAGAGACATCTCCAGCGTTTCAGTCGAGGCTGGGAGGAGGAGTTCCATTCTTGAGGGAGTTGACGGCAACGTGGACTTCTTCTCCATTGATCCCGAGAGGCCGGGCTTCGCAGATCGGTCATTTGGCGTCGTCACTTGCAGTGGGGTTCTCCATCACCTTGAGACCGAACGGGCAGCCCAGCATTCCCAGGCCCTGCATAGCTGGTTCATGCATGTGCCGGGCTTGAAGGTGGTGATGCCGAGCACACCGCGGGACGCCAAAGGGCTGCTTCTGTCCTGTATCACGGACGATGACCCCGTCGTGTATATTGATGACCGGTGGCTCTACGACCAGGCAGGCGAAGTGCCGGAAGAGCCCTGTCCGGTGGCACTGGGGAGTGCTGCGATAAGGAGAGAGGGGCAATCCGTTACTGTTGCTGCATCGTCCTACACCGGTGTTGAAGGCTGTCAAGGCTGCGTCGCTTCTTGAGGCCGAAGGGATTGATGCCGAGATAGTAGACCTGCGATCGCTCAAGCCTCTGGACGAGCGGCTCCTGCTTGGGTCGGTGGCCGAGACCGGCAGACTGGTAATCGTGGATGGGGGGGAAGACCTGCGGTGTCGGGGCCGAATTGGCAACGCTGGTGGCGGAGAAGGCCTTCGCAGTGCTGAAGGCACCCCCGCTCCGCATCTCCCTGCCGGATGCATCGGCTCTGGCCAGTTCGGCACTGGAGAATGCATACTACTCCAGGGCTGCGGGCATATCGTCGGCTGTCAGGGGCCTGGCCCAAGGGGCTGGCTGTCGGAGTGACGGAAGTTGACGCTTTGAAGGCTGGCGCCGGCTGGAGGGGGCTCAGCGTCTGGTTCACTAGGCCAGCAGACCTCCTTGTCAGCACCGAGCCGTTCTGGGTCATCGGCGCCGTGGCCTTGGTCTGCATGGCCTCACTCTGGGGCAGCAACTGGTCCTGGGCCGGGCTGGTGATAGTCGCCGCCAGCCTGCCCCTGCGCCGCTGCAGGCTGGGCTACTTCATCCGCCGTACGCCATTCGACATCCCGGTGGCGCTGTTCCTGCTGGCCTCGCTTGTGGGGGTGGCGGTTTCGCCGGACCGGGGCCTGAGCTGGGGCGCATTTCAGAGCGTTCTGGCGTTCATCCTGCTGTACTACTCACTGGCCAATGCCGCTCACCCGGGGGTGGTCATCAAGTGGGGCTTCCCGTTTGCTGCGGTCTGCGTATTGGTGGCGGCGCTGGTAGCCTTCGGGAATGGGTTCAATCCGCCGTCAATGGTCGGCGGCTTTGGCGGCTGGGTGCAGCAGCGGGTGCAGCATCTGCCGCAGGTGCCCCAGCCGTCCGAGATGGCCAATCCCTTCTTGAGCGCAGCGCACGGGCTGACCCTGGCCGTGGAGGTGGTAATGCTTCCCCTGGCCGGAGTGCTGCTCTTCAGCCGGAAGGCTTCTCTCGGGATAGGCGCCGCCCTTCTGGCCGCCCCACTGTTGCTGGTGCTGCTGCTGTTCGGCAGCCAGGCGGCGTGGCTGGCTGTCGCCGTAGGCCTGTCCCTTCTTCTGGTGTGGCGCACCCGGTGGGCGGTGCTGCCGCTGGCGCTCTTCGCGGGCATCGGGTACCTGGGCTACAGGCTGGGGTGGCTAGACCCCGGGTCGCTGTTCTCGCCGTTCAATCCGGGTGAGAGCTTCAGGGACAGGGTGGAGCTCTGGAAGAGCGCCGCCGGCGTGATCTGGGACCACCCCGTCGCCGGCTGCGGGCTGGGGTGCCTGGGGAGGTACTCCACCACCCCTCTACTGAGTCCCCACAACGCCTACTTGCAGTTCTATGCGGATGTGGGGCTGATCGGGGCGGTGGCCCTCGTGTGGTCCGTTGTGGCCGGGGGCCGGGTGGCCGTTGGGCTGGTGAAGGCCCCCAGGGGGCCGTGGTACGGGTTCGCCGTCGGGCTGCTGGCGGCCGCCGTGGCCGTAGCCGTCCACGGCATCTTCGAAGGGGCTCCGGCGGGCATCATTGCCGAGACCGCCGGTGGGTATCGCTACATCGTCTCTCCGGTATTCGCGCTGCTGGCTGGGCTGCTGGTGAGAGCCTGGTTCCTCGTGCAGGAGCCGACTCCCGCCGGGTCCCAGGTGGCGCCTCCAGGCTGTTGACAAACTGGGCTTGGGCTGCTGCCGCCGGAAGCCGCGCTGCCCCCCTCTGAACTGAGACCCCTTTGTGACCCCCGGCCTCGCCCGTGAGACATTACGGAGACCTGGCATGTGCTATTGTGACGTGGGAGTGACGTGGCTGGGTGAAACTGGCATGTGGAAGCGAACGGGCAAGCCGGATGCGGCCCGATGTCGCCCGGCATGCGCCGACAACAGCACAGCGGCTACTATTCTCATGGGGGTTCAAGACTATGAAGACGAGATGGGTGAGGACACTGGGTCTGGTGCTGGCTCTCAGCATGCTGCTGGCTGGTGCCATGGCCACCGGCGCGGGAGCCTCCGTGGCGCAGGAGACCGCCTACTATCTGGTGACTTCCTCTTCATATGAGCAGGCCGCCGGCGTATCCTTCGTCGTGGATATCGCCGCGCGGGGCGCGGGGCACGACCCCGTAGCCGCCAGTGCCGTGGCGCTGGCCATATCCTCGAACTCTCCGACTATGGAGTTCGACAGCAACAACAACGGCATATTCGGGGAGGGGGCGGACAGCACGGCGGTGCTGTCGGGTGGCCGGCTGAGATTCTACGCCAGGGACACCGTGCCGGCGAGGGGAGTGGTGATCTCGGTAAACGACACCCACGGGAGCCGGGGGAGCAGCGCCGCCTACGCCATATCTACCACGTCGGTGATCAGCGATGACGGGTGGGCCTGGCAGAACCCGCTGCCCCAGGGCAACGATCTGCGGGGCATCTCGGGAAGGACCGCGGATGACGTGTTTGCGGTGGGGGATGCGGGGACCATCCTGCACTACAACGGGGTCACGTGGGTGCCCATGAACAGCGCGACGGGGAGCCATCAGTACGGGGTGTGGGCCAGCCCGTCGGTGGACGTATTCTCGGTGGGGAACGGGGGCATCCTGCACTACGACGGTGTTTCCTGGAACTATGAGGGCCCGCGGAAGGCGTTCTATGGCATCTGGGGGTCATCCCGGGACAACGTGTATGCCGTGGGGAAGGACGGGGAGGTGGCCCGCTACGACGGGCAGGCCTGGGCCACGGTGGACGGGTGCACCGCCAGCAGCCTGTGGGGTGTGTGGGGCAGTTCGGCGACGGAGGTGTTTGCGGTAGGGGAGAACAGCACCATCCTGCGGTACAGCTCAGAGGGGGCCGTCTGCAGCACGGTGGGGGGCAACCTGACGCTGCGGGGCATCTGGGGCGTCTCCAACAGGGACATATTCGCGGTGGGGGACAATGGCACCATCCTGCGCTATGACGGCGATGAATGGGCGTCCATGACCAGCGGGACGGCGGCCGCCCTCCACGGGGTCTGGGGCCGGTCGGCCAGCGACGTCTATGCGGTGGGCGACGGCGGAGTGGTGCTGCACTATGACGGCACGGCGTGGTCCTCGGTGGCCAGCGGCACGGCCAACGGGCTGCGGGGCATCTGGGGTGCCCAGACGGGGGGCCTGATGGCGGTGGGCGTTAGCGGCACCTTGCTGCAGGGGGACGGGTCCAGCTGGAGCGCCGCAAGCAGCGGGGCCACCGGCCGCCTGAACAGCGTGTGGGGGAGCTCGGGGACGGACGTCTTCGCGGTGGGGGAGGGGGGCACCATACTGCGCTATGACGGCAAGGCCTGGAAGGCCATGTCCAGCGGGACGGGGTCGTCGTTCAATGGCATCTGGGGCAGCTCCGGGACGGACGTGTTCGTGGTGGGGGGCTCAGGGACCATCCTGCACTACGATGGCATCACCTGGGCCGCCCATGCCAGCGGGACGGGGTCGTCGCTCAATGGCATCTGGGGGAGTTCCGGGACGGACGTGTTTGCCGTGGGGGGCTCAGGCACCATCCTGCACTACGACGGCGGCAGCTGGGCGCCCCTGGTCTCCGGGGTCACCAGCAATCTGGCCGCGGTATGGGGCAGCTCGGCCTCTGACGTGTACGCCGTGGGCAATGGCGGGACGCTGCTGCGCTACGACGGCACGGCCTGGGCCGCGGTGGACTCTGGGACGGATGCCCGGCTGACGGGGATATGGGGCTCCTCGGGCGCGGACATCCACGTGGTGAGCTACAGCCCCACCATGCTGCACTATGACGGGGAGTCCTGGTCCGTGCAGGACAGGGGCACCGTGCATGGACTTCAGGGCGTGTGGGGGACGGCGGCGGATGATGTGCTTGCCCTGGGGACGGGGAGCACCATCCTGCACTACGACGGCACGGCGTGGGCCCGGATGAGCACCGGCAGCTACCACCACCTGCTGGCCATCTGGGGGGCCTCTCCCACGGACGTCTTCGCGGTGGGGTACGGGGGTCCCATCCTGCACTACCGGGAGGCTGTTGCAGGCACGGTTGCCTCGGTGAGCCCGGCGTCAGCCACCGTCGGCCAGTCGACTAAGATCGCCATCAGTGGAGGCAACCTCAAGCAGGCAACCGCTGTGTCCTTTGGTGAGGGGGTCACCGTTGACAACTTCAGCGTTGATTCCGCCTATCGGATAACGGCCAATGTAACTATTGCCGATAATGCTACTGTAGGCGGCCGGACCGTCGAGGTGACCGGCCCCGACGGCGTAGGCCGGCTGTACTGCGGTTTCGCCGTGGAAGCGGCCCTGCCTCCCCCTCCGGCGTCTGCCCCCGGTGAGGGGTCCGGGAGCAGGATGTGGGTCCTGCTGGTGGTTGTCGGCCTGCTGTGCGCCGGCGGGCTGGCGGCCGGTGCGCTCCTGCTGGTGAGGAAGAGCAGCCCGCAGCCGGAGAGGCCGGCTGAAGGGGCGATGGCGGAGCCTGAACCGCTGGCGGCAACGGAGGAGACTGTGCAGTCCGGACAGGCTGAGGCGAGCGAGGCGCAGGCTGTGCTGAAGGCGGAATCCATTGCGGCTGCCGCGGCCGACGTCGAGCCGGAGCCTGCTTTGGCGGCAACAGCTGACGTTGAGCCCGAGCCTGCCGTAGCGGCTACTGAAGCCGAGCCCGCCCCCGAACCTGTCGCCGCAACCGCTGCCCCTGAGCCCGCAGCGGCCATCGCTGCTGAAGCCGTGGTTGCCGCCCGGGCCGACGCAGCAGTCGAGCCTGCGGTCACAGCAGAGCCCGAGACGGCGGCGGCTACCGAAGTTGAGCCTGCGCCCGTGGCCGGGGCTGACCTGGCCATCATAGCCCTGGCCGCAGTGGGGCCTGAGCCTGACCCATCCCCGGCGCTGCCCATCCGGGTTGAGCCGGTTGCTGGCGAACAGCCACTCGATGATACGGCGGCACTGGATGCCGTCTCCGCCCTGAAGCAGAGGCTGGCCGCCCTGGGGCGCGACCAGGGACTGGGCGGGTCCCGGGGCGCGGCGGCTGAAGAGCCGCCCGCGAGGCCCTCACGAGGCGGCTTTCTGGAGGCAGCGCGGCTGCGGATGGAAGGCAAGAAGCGGGGCGGCACACCCTGCGGGACCGGCGCCAGGCCGGACGATAAGGCATAGATCAGGGGGCTGGCTGGCAGTCTGCCTGCGGGCCCTCGGTGATCAGGGTGTAGAGCCGGTTGCCCATCCGGCCTGCCCTGCTGAGCGCCAGCATGGCCAGGCAGGCCAGGGCGGCGCCGGCCCCGTCGGCCAGCCAGTCCCAGAGGTCGAAGTGCCGGGTCTGGGTGAGATACCTCTGGGCACACTCCATGCCCATTCCGAAGGCCAGGCACCAGCCCACTACGGCGGCGGAAGCGGGGATGAACGCGGTGCGGCGGGTGCGCTGCAGGGCGATGAAGGTCAGCAGGCCGAGCAAGCCGTATACGGCCCCGTGGTTGACCCAGTCGGGGAATGCCCTGCCGGCTGCTGGTACCTCTGGCTCCTCCAGGCAGGAGAAGTAGAAGATGGCCGCCGCCCAGCCCAGCATCAGCGCCCAGGAGAGGACGGTGAGGGCCCTCTTCAAGGCCGGTGCCCGTTGGGGTGATAGCTGGGGACCAACTCCATGAACTTGGCCTTGATCCCCTCGGCGTCGCGGCGCCGGGCCAGCCTCTCCAGCTCCTTCGTGCCGGAGCGCAGTGGTCGTGGCTGGTGGTCGCCCGGCCTGCGTAGCTGGTTGCGGGCCCTCCCTGTGTCGCTGGCGGCCCTCATCGGGCCTTCCTCCGCCGCTTCTCCCACCCGCATCTCAACGTGATCCACACGGACAGCACAATGAGCCTCACGTCAAGCCAGAGACTCATTCTTCTGACGTATATGCCATCGTAGCGAAACTTCTCGCGTTGCCCGATGCCTCTGGGAGCACAAACCTGCGCCAGACCAGTCAGACCAGGACGAACGCGGCACCTCAGCTCGTATCCCGGAATATCCGAGATGCTCCGGTAGGGAGACGTTTCCTCTATCACGCCATCCTGACGCTCTCGACGAACCAGGTCTGCTCGGAAAGGCTGCGGTCTCGGCCCCACGAAGCTCATTTCGCCCCGGACTATGTTGACCAACTGAGGCAACTCGTCCAGCCCCACGGCCCTCAGCAGCTTCCCTACTCTCGTGACTCTCGGGTCTTTGTCTATGAATACCAGCCTGTGCGCGCGCTCACCTCGTGGAGGCTGTGTCATGGTGCGGAACTTCAGGTGTCTGAAGGGTTGCCCATCCCGGCCGCAACGCTCGTGGACGAACAGCGCGGGCCCCCTATCATCAAGGAATATGGCGAGGGAGATGCCAAACCACAGGGGCGAAGCTACAGCCAGTCCAACCAGGGCAAGGGACAAATCCATGGCCCTCTTGAGGTATGGTTCTCTGATGCCCTGACTTGAAGGAACTGCAGGCGCATACTCAAGTGCTCGTGCCATATCCATCCCTCGTTACTTGCTGCATGATCTGTAACAACCGGCAGGCAGAGCCCGTGTTGCGCGGTTCCGGGTGATGTGTGGGCTGCCTCCCACGCGTGTTCTTTGCCATCGTTTCCACGCTGCAGAGAGCATGAGAGAATGCATGATCGCGTCGCGTACCCTGGGCAGGCCGATCGCGTCGAAGGGGTGAGTCCTGCGTTGCTCCATCGCTGTCAAGAAGAGGGTGCTGCCCGTGCCGGAGCCACCCGGCCCAGCCGTGCGGAATGATACCATCCCGCTCCGGTTAATGCAAGGGGTATGGCTCTTGTGCGGCCGGCCTCAGACTGACCGCCGGCGGGGGGACCGCGCCACCTCGTCGTCCCCAGAAACGGAAGAGAGCCCGTTTGGGCGGGCTCTCTTCGTTCAGAAGGGGGGGTACCCTTGTTGAAGCTTGCAACTATATATTAGCCCTGCGGGCCCGGCCGGGGTATCCGTTCAGTCACGTAGATTCGGCGGCAAAAGTACGTATACTGAGATGGTCACGGGCCGGGGCCGGAGGGCCCGCCGTACGCAATTCTGTTGATTTCCCCCGGGCATTCTCGTATGCTGTGGTCAGCAACGGACCAACAAGAGCCGGGGGCGCGGCGCGGTGGGGCGGGGGGTCCGGGGGCAGCGCTGCCGGAGGGAGCGGTGAAGGCTATGGGAAACAGGTTCCGGCGCCTCATGTTCGCGTGTCTTACCTTGGCGACCCTCGCTATGCTGCTGGGTGTCTGGTCAGTCCCGTCCGCGGCGGCCCGGGCCGAGACGGCCACCACCTTCGACTGGACCTGCCAGTTCGGGTTGGTTGAGTACGAGCCGGTGTGCCTGGCTGTGGAGTCGGGCGCCGCCTGCGTGGCCAACCAGGGCCTGCTGCGGCGCTACGATGCCGGCGGCTCTCTGGTCTGGGAGCGGGACCTGGATGACGTAGGAGGCCAGGAGTACCTGCACCAGGTCACCTCCATCTCGGCCGGCGCCGGGGGCGTCTGCGTGGCCGGGTCCATCTGGTGCAACCCGGAGACCTCCTCCGGGGACTTCTGCGGCGGCTTCATCCGCAAGTACACTGCTGCCGGGGGCGTGGCCTGGACCCACTACCCGGAGACCGACATATTCTACACTGGCGGCTGGGCGGTGCATGCCGATGCCTCGGGGGTGTACCTGGCGGGCAACTGGCGGTCCTGGGATAGCGAGAGCGGCGGCGGCTTCCTGCGCAAGTACGACGCCAACGGGTCTGAGGTATGGAGGCGGGACCTCGAGGCCGGCACGCCCGATACTTGCTGGGGGGTCTGCGCCGACAGCACCGGGGTCTACGTCTCCGGGAACGCGCCCCATGAGATGGCCGAGGCGGACGCCTGGAGCCGGTTCGTCTGCAAGTACGCTGCGGACGGCACCTGGCTGTGGACCCGGGAGTACGACTGGGCCGGTGAGTCGTCGGCCTCGCCCGTGTGCGCCGGCTCCGGCGCTTTCTACCTGGCGGACGGCCGCTCGGATGCCTTCCACAAGCACGATTCCTCGGGGACCCGGGTATGGAGCCGGCAGATCGGGCAGGAGGCGAGGGTCCTGGCGCTGGAGGCCCGGGGCGGGGCCATCTACGTGGCCGGATCGCTCTCCAGGACCCTCCCCGGCCAGAGCGGTCAGGGTGGAGATGACGCCTTCCTGGCCCGGTATGACGCCGACGGCAACCGGGACTGGGTGCGGCAGTTCGGCAGCAGCGGCGATGACGCCGCCCAGGGGGTGGTTGTCCCGGGCAACGGGGCCGGCATCTTCGTCGCCGGCAGCGCCGGCAGCGCGCTGCCGGGCTCCCGGGGGGCGGGCGGCGGCTTCCTGGCCCTGGTGACCGCCAACGCCTACCCGGAGCGGCCTGTCAATGCCTCGCCGGCGGACGGGGCAGCGGGGGTCAGCCTCTCCCCGACCCTGCAGGGGTCGGCCTTCTCCGATTCCGATGGCGACAGCCACGACGCCTCCCGGTGGCAGGTGAGGAGCGACTCCGGGGACTACGACAACCCCGTCTGGGACAGCGGCGCGGGCGGCGCCTTCACCAGCGTGGCCGTCCCCGCGGGGAAGCTGGACTACTCGGCCACCTACTACTGGCGGGTGGGCTACCGGGACAGCCGCGGCCTGTGGTCGGCCTACTCCGCGGAGACCTCCTTCACCACGGCGGACGCGGTGGCCGCCGCGCTGACGGTGGAGACGCTGGCGGCGGAGGGCATTGGCCCCGGCGGGGCCACGCTGCGGCTCAACCTGGCCTGGATGGGGGCCACCCCCTCGGTGCAGGTGTCCTTCGAGTGGGGGACGGGGCCGGAGTACGGGAACGGCACTCCTCCCCGGGAGATGACCGCCACCGGGGCCGCGAGCTTCGATCTGGACGGGCTATCCCCAGCCACCACCTATCACTTCCGGGCGAAGGCCGAGGGGGGCGGGACCGCCTACGGGAGCGACCTGACCTTCACCACCGCCGCCACCGGCCGGGAGCCTGTTCTGGGGGGCCTCGAGGCCTCCAGCGGCCGGCAGGGCGACGAGATGACGGTGAGCATCACCGGGACCAACCTCACCGGCGCCACCGAGGTGGACTTCGGGGCCGGGATCGTCCTCCAGGACTACCAGGTGCTGAGCGATACCGAGCTTACGGCCTGGATCGTCATCGCCGGCGAGGCCGAGACCGGGGAGAGGACGGTCAGCGTGACCACTCCCTGGGGGACGGGCCAGGTCCGTGGCTTCACGGTCAATGACGCTGTCCCCCGGGTCCGCCTGTGGGTGTACCTGGTGGGCGCAGCGGCCGGGGCCGTGGTGCTGGGCATACTGGCTACCGGCCTGGGCCTGCTGATCCAGAGGCGCCAGGCGCGGCAGCAGTAAGGGCGGATATGGCGGCTAGCGGCGGGAGCTGACCAAGGCCGACAGGCCGTAGAGAATGCCGGCCACCAGCAGCGTCCACAGCACGCCCTCGAAGAAGGCGGCCGTCTTCAGGGTGCCGGAGGCGTAGTCGCCCATGCCGGCGGCGGAGAGAATGGCGTAGAGCAGCCCCACTACGATGGCTACCAGCGACCCCAGGAAGAGCGTCTTTCCCATTTCCATGTTCTGCACTTTGCCCCCTTTCGTTGTCGATTGGCGAGGATTGGGTTCGGACCCGATCGGCCTCAGGTCATGGTAGCATGTTACGGCCACCCTCTGTCAATACGGGTGCGCTGCTGGCTTGTGCGGAGGCGCCGGGCGACGTACAATTCAATTTGGACTCGTTGCGAGAGTGAGGAGGGGGCATGCCCGGGTACCAGCAGCCCTGCCGTTACTGCGGAGAGCTTGTGCCGCCGGACTCGAATGCCTGCCCGGCCTGCGGCCGGGTGAACCCCGTGGGCCCGCTGCGCTGCCCCAGGTGCCGCTCCCCCATCCAGGAGGGCTGGAAGCGGTGCAGCTCCTGCGCCCTGGTGCTGGAGGTGGTCTGCCCTGCGTGCGGGAAGACCACCTTCTTCGGCGACTACTGCTCGCACTGCGGCGCTCAGATCGCGGTGGTCTGCCCCAACAGGAAGTGCCGGGCCATTCAGCCGCCGCTGGGCGACAAGTGCATCAAGTGCGGGAAGCCATTGAAGAAGAAGTAGCGCGTTTCGCGTGGCAGGAGGTAGGACATGGCGTTGCAGCCGTTCACCAGCAACTTCGAGGACAACAGCACCGAGGCCGGGTTCCAGTTCACCTTCTACTGCGACCTCTGCCGCGAGGGCTACAAGACCCCGTTCATCGAGGCCAAGAGCTATAAGAAGGGGCGGTTCTTCCGGGGGCTGGGGCAGCTGGCCAGCGCCGCCGGCTCGATGACGGGCGGGCGGCTGGGGAACCTGGGCTACGGGATGGAGCGCGGGAGCGACGTCATCTCCGAGCGCTTCGAGGGCATGTCCCCCGAGTGGCACAAGGAGCACGGGCCGGCCTTCGAGCTGGCCCAGAACGAGGCCAAGGGCCACTTCAAGCGCTGCCCCCGCTGCAAGAAGTACGTCTGCGACAACGATTGGAACGAAGAGGCCGGCCTCTGCATCGAGGAGGCCCCCCGGGAGAGCACCGAAGTGGCCGCGGCCCGGGCGGAGAAGATGGTGGAGGACATCAAGGCCAAGGCAGCCACCACCGCCGTCTTCACCGGGACCATCGACCAGAGGACCACCCTCTGCCCCCGGTGCGGCAAGCCCGCCGGGGAGGGGAAGTTCTGCAACAACTGCGGGGCCCCGCTCTCCGTCCTGAAGTGCCCCCAGTGCGGCGCGGGCTACGCCCCCGGCACCCGCTTCTGCGGCGAGTGCGGCTACAAGGTGGGGTAAGGCCGGCGCAGCCTGCCGGGCGCCTTGGGGGCGCGCCGGGGCGGCGGCCATCGGCGCACCGGCCGGGTGGGGCGCTGCCGGGCGTCCCACGGGACCGCGATGCCGGCCGTGGCCGCGGCGCCGGGCCTATCTGGCCCGGGCCAGCAGGGCCCGCACCCCCTGCTGCCACTGCTCGGGTGAGGAGTGCACCACCCGGCCGATGAAGAGCGAGCGCAGCTCCCGCAGTTGGGGTATCCTCTGCACCGCGAACTGGTACCTGGCGTAGCGCGGCTCCCGCATCTGCTCGTCGGTGAGGTACACTGGCTCCCTGCGGAAGTTGATGGCCGCAAGGCAGTGGTTGATGCGGGCTATGGCCTGGTCCGCCGCGGCGTCGAGTTCCTCTCGGGTCTTCAGTGCGGCGTATTCGGCGGGCGCCGCCATGCGGAACACGTAGGTGGCCATGCCGGGGCCGGCCGGGCCTTCGTCCACGCCCTCCTCCCCGTCCCCGCCCTCTCTCTCCGAGGCGGATGCCGCCTCCATGGCGATGGCGTTGCCCGGCTGGCCGGGGCCGGTGCCGTAGATGGGGGCCAGGAACCACAGGTACTCCCCGGTGAGGTCCCCCAGCAGGCCCCGCTTGAGCCCGATGCACATCCGCTCCTCCCGGGCCAGCCGGCGCAGGAAGGCGTAGGAATCCGCCAGCCCCATGGCGGCCAGCTTCTTCTCCAGGCGCGGCCAGAGGTCCGGGGAGGCCGCCTCTATGTCCAGCCTGCGGGCGGCCCGGCCCTCCTTCATCAGGCGGGCTATCTTGCGCACTGTGGCCGGGTCAGCGGCGGGCATCAGCTCCTGCACCCAGGACTGCACCTTCACCGTCAGGGCGTTCGTGGCTTCTCCCAGCGCCCTCTTCCAGGGGTCGAGCTCCCGCCCCATGCGGGAGAAGGTGAAGCTCTCGCCGGACTCCGTATCCAGGGCCACGGCGTATGGCTTCTCCCGCACCCGGGCGATGTCGCTGTAGGGCAGGCGGTGGAGGCCGCCCCCCTCGGTGATCACCACCAGGGCCGTCTGGTAGAGCCGCGCCTCGCAGGGGCCTTCCTCCCGAATCCCGCCGGCGGCATCGCGGCAGACGCAGTCGGCCGTGGCCCCGGCCTTGACCACCGTCTCGTGCATCAGCATGTCCCGCAGCAGCATCTCGTTGCGCAGCCTGGAGGTCTCCCGGAAGAGGTCCTCCAGGCCCCGCCCCAGCTTTGAGAACGTGAGCTTCTCCCTGGAGGTCAGGGAGAGCTCGATGGTGTACCCCGGCCGGGTGATCTGGCTGATGTGCCGCAGGGGGATCTGCAGCGCCTCCCCGAACCGGGGCAGGACCGAGAGGGCCTCCTCGTCCAGCTGCGCCCGGGCCTGCCCGCCGGCGGCCTCGGCCCCGTCCTCGCCGGAGAGCGCGTAGTCGGCATCAAAGGCCATGAGCACCGCCGGCTTCTTCCGCTCCTCTTCCTCCGATGGGGGCGCCTCGCCGGGCGGCAGCCCGGAATCCTCGGGCGCCTTCCGGGGCAGGGCCTTCTTCTGTCTGTTGTCCTTCATCACTATCACCTCGCTGCCGGGTTCCCGGGCCTTCCGCGCCGCAGCCGGGTGGCCACGGTGGCCGGCCTTCACCGCGGTGCCGGGAATATCCGGGGCCTCATCTGCTCGTAGAGCGCCATGGGGAAGGTGATGGCGGCCAGCTTCGGGTCGCCGACGGAGAGCTGCACCGCCCTCCACCATACGTAGATGTGGCCGCCGCGCGGGTTACCCAGGTCCCTCCAGGGGATGAGCACTGGCCGGGGCCCGCCCAGGACCGAGCCCAGGAAGGGCCGGGGATGCAGGTAGAGCCCCTGCTCCGCCAGGACCACGGTGACGCAGAGCCGCCAGCGCACCGCTCCCGCCTTGATGGTCTGCCCGGTGAGGCGGGCCCCCGGCGGCTCCGCCGCCGCGGCGTATTTCGGCAGCAGCCGGTTCCAGCCGCTGGCCGCGGTGAAAGGCCAGTACATCCTACCCTCCCTCCGCGAATGATATCACGCGCCGCGGGAGGCGGGCCACCCTGCCCGCTGGCAAGGTGCAGCAACCGGCTGACAAGATGCAACAACCCGCAGCCATCACCTGGAGGTGGACGGCTCCACTGTCCCGGTCGGCCACGGCCACCCGGAGTGCCGGGACCGGCCCCTCGTGCAGGAAAATAAGCGTAAGCTAAACATTACGTTGGCGGCCCCGGCCGTAGCCGGCCACCTCTGGAAGTGGCGGCGGGGCGAAAGGCCGCCGGACCCGACAGCCCCGGAGTCCAGCTCGCCGCGGCTGCTGACGGGGCCTTCCGGCGCGGGATGTGTCCTGAGAGGGCCCGGGCCTTGATGCGCCGGTCCCGGCCGTGCGAGAATGGCGTAACTGACTGACCGGGAGGGCGAGGAGTGGACTGGACGGGGACAGGTACCAGGCCCGGGAGCGGGGCCGCCGGGGACGAGCCCTCGGCGGAGGCCGCCCGGCGGTACAGCGCCATGGGCCGGGCCGCCGAGGAGTTGCTCCACGACTCGGAGGAGAAGTACCGGCGCCTGGTGGAGAACATCGGGGCCGTGCTCTACTCCGTGGACGGCCAGGGCGTCACCACCTACATCAGCCCGGTCTTCGAATCGCTCTTCGGGATCAACCCCGGGGTGCTGCTGGGGAAGAGGTTCGCCCAGTTCATCCACCCCGACGACCTGGCGTCCTCCATGGAGGCCTACGCCGGGATGATGTCCGGCTCCCCGGGCGTTCCCTGGGAGTGCCGCATTGTGCTGCCCGGGACCGAGAGCGTGTACTGGGTGCAGGGGTACAACCGCCCCTTGCGGGAGGGCGGCGTCATAGTCGGCTTCCAGGGCGTGCTGGTGGACATAACCGCCCGCAAGCAGGTGGATGCCCTGAAGGACCAGTTCATCGGCCTGGTGTCCCACGAGCTGCGCACCCCGCTGACGGTGATCGTGGGGGCGCTGAACACCGCGCTCTCCGAAGGGCCGCGGCTTTCGGCCAGGGAGCGGCGGCGGCTGCTGGAGGACGCCGCCTCCGAGGCGGGGCTGCTGTGCCACATCCTGGACAACCTGGTGGAGCTGTCGCGCTCCCGCGCGGACAGGCTGAGCCTGCAGATCGAGACGGTGCCGCTGGCGGAGGTGGTGGGCCGGGCCATGGACCGGGTGAAGTCGCTGACGCCGGCCGCCAGGCTGACGGCGGACCTGCCGCAGGGCCTCCCGCCCATTCGGGCCGACCGCATCAGGCTGGAGCAGGTCCTCTACAACCTGCTGGACAACGCCGTCAAGTACTCTCCCGGCGGCGAGGTGCGGCTGTCGGCCCGGCGCCGGGGCGAGGACCTGGTCACCTGCGTCCACGACAGCGGCCCCGCCATCCCCCCGGAGGACCGGGACCGGCTGTTCCGCCCCTTCGAGCGGATACGCAACGACCGCACCGGCGGCATCAAGGGCATCGGGCTGGGGCTGGTGGTCTGCCGCAGCCTGCTGGAGGCCCACGGCGGGAAGATCTGGCTGGAGCCGGACACCGGTGGGGGAAACACCTTCTGCTTCACCATCCCCATCAGGGGCCCGGCGGGGCCCGTGGCAGTCAACGAGCGCTCCACATAGGCGGGTATTTCCCGTCGAAGCCAGCCATGAGAAGGGCGCACCTGAAGGCATTGTGCCGCTCCATGCCGGGCGTGGTGAGGGGCTGGAGCGGGAGACGGGATTCGAACCCGCGACGGCCTGCTTGGAAGGCAGGTACTCTACCGGACTGAGTTACTCCCGCTGGTGATACCCATTCTAGCGGCACCGGGGCGGCATCGTCAAAAGGCGGGCCCGGCCCCTTGCCGCCGCCCGGGGGCTCTGGTATAGTCTCACCAGCTACGAAGCGGGCGGTGTGATCAGTTGAGCAAGGGCGAAGGCATCAGCGTCTCCAGCAAACGGGCGCTGGTATCCCTGCTTGTCAGAATGGAGCGGGACCGGCTGCTGCAGCGGGTGCTGGTGGGGCTGCTGCTGGCGTCCTTCGTGGGCGCCGCCCTCTATCTCAGGGTCCATTTCACCAGCGACGTGGTCTTCGGCGGGCGGTGGATCAAGTTCACCGGGATCGATGCCTACTGGCACGCGCGCATACTGGACAACCTCAGCCGCAACTTCCCCTACATGGCCGCTGTCGATCCCTACCTGCTCTACCCCGGGGGCGCGGGGACCAGCCTGGTGGCCCCCTTCTTCGACTACCTCATCGCGGGGGTGGCCTGGGTAATCGGCCTGGGCTCCCCGTCGCAGCACACGGTGGACGTTGTGGCGGTCCTGTTCCCTCCCATCCTGGGCGCCCTCACCGTCATCCCGGCCTACTACATCGGGAAGGCCCTGGGCAGCCGCTGGGCGGGCCTCTTCGCGGCCCTGCTGGTGGCCGTCCTGCCGGGGGAGTTCCTGGGGCGCTCCATCCTGGGCTTCACCGACCACCACGTAGGGGAGACCTTCTTGTCGACTGTGGCCGCCATGTTCCTGCTGCTGGCGCTGAAGGGCTTCAGGAAGGAGCGCCTGACCTGGCCCCAGCTGCGCCACCCCCGGCAGAGCTCGCTGGCGGGCCCGCTGGCCCTGGCCGTGCTGGGGGGCGTCTTCCTGGGGCTTTACCTCTCCAGTTGGATCGGGGCGCTGCTCTTCGTGCTGGTCTTCGGCATCTTCTTCGTGCTCCAGTTCTGCATCGACCACGTCAGCGGCGTGCCCACCGACTACCTGGGCATCGCCGGGGTGGCCACCTTCCTGCCGGCGCTGGTGGTCTTCATGGCCCTGGGGCAGAGCGGCGAGGTGGTGGCGGTGCTGGCCCTGGCCACCGTGATGCCGGTGGCCCTGTTCGGGCTGTCACGCCTGATGGAGAGGGCGGCCTCCGCGGTGGCCGCCCGGGGCGCGGCGCCACCGTCCGGAAAAGCGGCCCGGGACTCCGCCCGGGCGAGGGCGGCAGGGGCGCCCCCGGGGGGCTGGAACCCCGCCCGGGCGCTCTACCCGGTGGTGGTGGCCCTGGCCATGCTGGCCGCCTTCCTGCTGCTGTGGGCGGCCAAGGGGTCGTTACTGGGACAGATGACGGAGCACTTCGTAATCCTCAAGTGGAACACGGGGACGTCGGTCTCCGAGATGATACCGTTCCTCTGGCAGCGGACGGCGACCGGCGGCTACTACAGCCTGAAGCCCCTGTGGAGCACCTACGGCTATACCACCATCGCCGCGGCCGCCGGGCTGGCCCTGCTGGCTTGGGCGGTCGTCAGGCGCCGGGAGCCGGAGAAGGTGCTGCTGCTGGTGTGGACCGCTCTCATGGTGCTGGCCACGCTGGCCCAGCGGCGCTTCAACTACTACCTGGCGGTGAACATGGCGGCGCTGGCCGGCTATGCCGCCTGGCGCCTGCTGCGCCTGGTGGGGCTGAAGTGGCTCACCGGGCAGGCCGCCCCGGCGCCGGAGGCCCGGCGTAAGGGCGACAGGGGGAAGAAGAAGGCCAGGCCCCAGGCCCCCCGCCTGAAGCCAGCCTACGCCAGCGTGGCGCTGGTGGGCATAGCGCTGTTCGCCTTCTTCACCGTGGTGCCCTACGACAAGAGGGCCCTCCCGGGCAGCCTGGGGGTACCCGGGTGGATCGGCACCATCGATCTCGCCCGGGCCACCGCCGACCGGGACCCGGAGGACCCCCTGTACGAGCCCTCCGATGCCTGGTGCGAGTCCCTGGAGTGGATGCGGAACAACACCCCCGATCCCTTCGATACCCACGGCCAGGGGGACTACTACTATGCCCGCTACCCCAGCCCCCTGGAGTACTCCCGCTTCCCGGAGGCGTATGGGGTGATGGCCTGGTGGGACTACGGCTACTGGATCGCCCGCATCGGGCGGCGGCCCCCCTGCCAGAACCCGGGCGGGGCCCTGCCGGGGGTGGCGGAGTTCTTCATCGCCTCCAGCGAGGCCGAGGCCGCCGGGATCATGGAGCAGTACGGCGGCCGGTATGTCATCCTGGACAGCCAGTTGATGGACGTCTACGCCAAGTTCTACGGGCCGTTCAGCGTCACCGGGAGGGACGAAGCGGAGTGCTACGAGACCTTCCTGGTGGAGACCGCCGGCTCCGAGGGGACCCGGACCTACTCCTCGAAGACCTTCTTCTACCCCGCCTACTACCGCTGCATCTCGGTGAGGCTGTACTTCTTCGAAGGCCGGGGTGTCGCACCCTCCCCCGGCGCCTGCAAGGTGGTCACCTGGGAGCCGGTGCAGGTCCAGGGGAGGGAGTACAAGCTGGTGACCCGGACCGAGGCCTTCGACTCGTATGCGGCTGCTGAGGCGGCCATCGCCAGCAAGCCGTCCCCGGGCAACTGCGCCATCGTCAGCGACGACCCCCGGGTCAGCCCCGTCCCGCTGGAGGAGCTGGCGCACTTCACCCTGGTCCATGACTCGGCGCAGGAGGCCGGCTTGAGGGCGGCCCCCGGGGCCCCGCTCCCCCAGATACGCATCTTCGAGTACACCGGGTAGAGGCCCGGGCGGGGGGCCGCATCGCCCGGCGGCCCGGCGGCGGCTACAGGAGGCCCATCTTGTAGCCCGCGGAGACCGCTTCGGCCCGGTCGTTGACGTTGAGCGAGGAGAAGATGGCGTTGGTCTCCCGCTTGACCGTGGCGGAGCTGATGAAGAGCCTGGCGGCGATCTCCTTGTTGGTGGCCCCGGAGGCGATCTGCCGCAGTATCTCCACCTGCCGCCGGCTGAGCATGCTGTCCCGGCTGGCCCTGGTGAGGGCGGCGTACTGGGTGAAGAGGGCCCGGCTGACGGCCGGCGCGAAGGGGGACTGGCCCTGGTGGGCGGCCTTGATGGCCTTGATGAGCTCGTCCCGGCTGGCATCCTTGAGGAGGTATCCCACGGCCCCGGCCTCGGCGGCCTGGGCCAGGTACTTGTCCTCGTAAACGGTCATCACGATGACGCCGGCCGGGCACTCCCGGGCTTTGAGCTCGCGGATGGCGTCGATGCCCCCCATGCCGGGCATCCTGACGTCCATCAGTATGACATCGGGGGAGAGCTGCTCGGCCCTGGTCAGGGCCTCCTCGCCGGAGGAGGCCTCCCCCACCACCTTGATGCCCGCGTCCAGGTCCAGCATGCGCTTGAGACCTTCGCGCACCACCTGGTGGTCGTCTACCAGCAGCACTCTTATCGACTTCAAGGCGGACCTCCTTCAAGTGTCGATGGGTCCGGCGGCGGCCCCTGCCGGCCGCGAGTCAGATTCTGGGGGCTGGAGCGGGGTATTGTCAAGACCACCCGGGTCCCGCCCCCGGGGCGGGCCGCGATGGCGATGTCGCCGCCCAGCATCCGGGCCCGGCTCTTCATGGCCAGCAGCCCCAGGCCCCCCGGACCCGGACGGGGGCCCCCGGCCCCGGGCCCGGCAAACCCGCGGCCGTTGTCCCACACCTCGACGGCGATCCGGCCGCCGTCTTCCCCGAGGCTGATCCCGGCCTCGGTGGCGGCGGCGTGTTTGCGGACGTTGTTCAGGGCTTCCTGCACCACCCGGTAGATGACCATGTCCTGGACCGGCGACAGCCGCGGCGGCAGGCCGGCCTTCCTCTCCAGGTGGCAGGGCGTGCCCGTCTCCCGGCGGAAGTACTCGACGTTCTCCTGCAGGGCGCCCAGCAGGCCCAGCTCGGAGAGGGCCGGGGGGTAGAGGTCGGTGACGATGCCCCGCAGTTCCTTCACGCAGCGGCCGATGATCCCGGTGGCCTCCACCGCCTCGTCCCGGGCGTGGGCGAAGCGGGACTGGGCCAGCAGCTCGCAGCAGGACTGGGTGTGGTAGGAGGCGCTCACCATCAGCTGGGCCACGCTGTCGTGGATCTCCGTGGAGATGCGCTGCCGCTCCTCCTCCTGGGCGGTGAGCAGCTCCGCCAGCAGCTCCTCCAGGGCGGCCTGCTTGGCGTGGACCTCCTGGAAGAGGCGGGCGTTGTCGATGGCGATGGCCGCCTGCCCGGCGAGGATGGTCATCATGTCCAGGTCGGCCTCGGTGAAGTTGGCCCGGCGGGTGGTGTGGCTGCTGTTGAGGACCCCGATGACGGCGCCCTTGACCTTGAGGGGGACGCAGGTGGCGGAGGATATGGGCTGCCCCTGCTCCTGCCACTGGTGCTCGAATATGCCGTTGAGCAGCAGCGCCCGCCCTGTCTGGGCCACCGAGCCGGCGATGCCCTGCCCCAGCGCGGAGCGGGCGCCGGCCACCACGCCGGCCGGGAGGCCCACCGCCGCCTCGATGCGCAGCTCGCCGGAGGAGGCGTCCAGGAGCATGAGGGAGACCCGGTCCGCCCCGGTCTCCCGCTGCACCACCTCCACGATGAGGCCGAAGAGGCGCTCCAGCTTGACCTCGGAGACCAGGGCCTGGCTCACCTCGAAGAGCGGCAGGAGCGCCCTGAGGCGGACCCCCTCTCCCTCTGCCACCCTTCTCTCTTCCTGCACCAGCTATCCTTCCTCCCCGCCGGCATCGCGGGGGCCGCCCGGGCCAGCCCTAGAACTCGAGGCTCTCGGCCAGGCGCGCCATGGTCACCCGGGCGGAGACCACCACCAGGTTGCCTTCGGTCTTCACCGAGACGTCGTCGAACAGGGACCGGGAACCCTCCAGGATCGCCGGCTGCGCCGCCCGGGCGGCGGGGTCATGGCCGAACAGGTACACCGCCCTGACGGACAGCGCCTCGCGGCCGGCCTTGCTGAAGGACTTCCCGTAGGCCACCAGGCCCGGGTAGTTCTCCCCGCCGGCGGCCGCCTGGTGGAGGTTGACGATGAAGCCGGCGGGCAGCTTGTCGGCCACCACCTTCAGGTTGGGGTCGTCCCAGAGGGAAAGGATTTCGCTCCTGCCGGCCGTGTTGATGCAGGCGATGACGTCGGCGCTGTCTCCCAGGTACACGGTGCCGCCCCGGATGCCCAGCGCCGCAGTGTAGGTGTAGTTTTCGTGGGGGAGCCAGACCTCGGCCTCCTTGTTGGCCGAGCGGCTGTAGCCCCTGTCCCCCATCTGGCGCCGCAGGTAGGGCATGTCCAGCTCTCCCCGGAATATGGCGACGGGGCCGAGGAGTGTGGCGTTGTCGTAGCTTACCGCCCTGGCCCCGGCCTCCACCTTGGACAGGACCAGCAGCAGGTCCTTCACCTGGTGGGCGCTGGCGCTGTCGTCGAAGGCGCCGAAGATGTCCCAGAGGTCCCTGTCGGCATTCAAGGTCTTGATGTCCCAGTAGGTGAAGTCGGCCACCGTGCCGGGTATGGTGTCCATGAACTGGGGGAAGGCCCGGGTGTCCCGGGCGCAGCCGGGTGCGGCGGCCGCCCCTGCCAGCAGGGCGACAAGCAGCACCGCGGCCAGGATGCGGCGCGCGGCGGCCGGGGCGCGGACGGGGGGGAGTGGGGCACAGCCCATTCCGGCGGGCACCTCCCCTAGAGCACCGTGACCGCCTTGGCCAGGTTGCGGGGCTTGTCGGGGTCACGCCCCCGGGCCAGCGCGGAGTAGTAGGCCAGAAGCTGCAGGGGGACGACGGTCACCAGGGGCTGGAAGATCTCGTCCACCATGGGGATGGGTATCCAGTGGTCGAATATGGGGTGGGTCTCTTCGGACAGCCCGACGAGGAAGGCCCCCCGGGCCTGGGTCTCGTGGGCGTTGGAGATGGTCTCATCGTAGGTGTAGTCGTGCGGGGCGATGGCCACGATGGGGGTGCCCGGCTCGATCAGCGCCAGCGTGCCGTGCTTGAGCTCTCCGGCGGGCATGCCCTCGGCGTGGACGTAGGAGACCTCCTTCATCTTGAGGGCCCCCTCGGCGGCGATGGCGAAGTTGATGCCCCGGCCGATGTAGTAGAAGTCGTTGCGGTCGCGGGTCTTCTGGGCCAGGACCTGCAGTCCCCTGTCGTTCTCCTTGACGTTCTGCTCTATCAGGGGGCAGACGCCGTGCAGGTCCCGGATGCCGTCATCCAGCCGGTGCCCCATGGTGTAGGCCAGCAGGTAGAAGAGCGTCAACTGGCTGATGAAGGTCTTGGTGGCCGCTATGCTGATCTCCGGGCCGCAGTTCAAGTACAGCACCCGGTCGGCCATCCGGGCCAGGCTGGAGCCCACGGCGTTGACCAGGGAGTAGACCGTGGCCCCGTTGCCCTTGGCCAGCTTCACGCCCTTGATGACGTCGGCCGTCTCGCCGCTCTGGGACACGGCGATGACCAGGGTGTTGCGGTCGACGGAGTCGGAGAAGTACTGGAACTCCGATCCCATGATGACGTCGCAGAACTTCCCGGCCAGGCGGGAGAAGAGGTACCGGCCCACCAGGGCCGCGTAGCGCGAGGTGCCGCAGGCGGTGATCACCACCTGCCGGTGCCGCAGCACGGCGATGCCCATCTCCAGGAGGAGTTGCGGGTCCTGCATCATGGCCTGGCGTATGGCCTGGGGCCCCTCCAGGATCTCCTTCATCATGAAGTGGTCATAGCCCTGCTTGGTGGCCTGGTCCTGCTTCCAGTCCATCTCCTTGAACTCCCTCTTGACGGGGTGGCCGTCCCGGTCCAGGAACTCCACGGTCTTCCCCAGGACCACGAACTCGCCGTCCTCCAGGAAGGCCACCCGCCTGGTCTCGTTCATCAGGGCCGTGGTGTCGCTGGCCAGGAAACTGCGGCCGGCGCCGGCGCCCACCACCAGCGGGCTCTCCTCCCGGGTGGCCACCACCCGGTCCGGCTGCCTGGCGGAGACCGCGGCAAAAGCGTAGCAGCCCTTGAGCTGCCGGGTGGTCTGCACCACGGCCTGCTCCAGCGTGGCCCCGGACTCCATGTACTCCTCGATGAGGTGGGGGATGACCTCGGTATCGGTCTGGGAGACGAAGTGGTGCCGGGGCTCCAGCCGGGTGCGCAGCTCCCGGTAGTTCTCCACGATGCCGTTGTGGACCACCGCGATCTCCCCCTTGCAGTCGAGGTGGGGGTGGGCGTTGACCTGGGTCACTTCGCCGTGGGTGGCCCAGCGCACGTGTCCGATGCCGATATTGCCCGGCAGGGCCTCCGGGTTGCACCTCCCGCACAACTGGTCGATCTTGCCGGCGTCCTTCTGGGCGCTGAGCCGGCCTTCGCTGACGGTGGCGATGCCCGCCGAGTCGTACCCCCGGAACTCCAGGCTGCGCAGGGCATTGAGCAGTATGGGGGCCGCCGGGGCGTCGCCGATGTAACCGATAATTCCGGACATTAGAGTTTCTCCAGTTTCTTCATAAGATTGGCCTTGTTGCCCTCCGCCGCGATGACGTCGCCGTCCATGACCCGGTAGCGGGGCTCCATCAGGACCAGCTTGTTGGCGGGGAGGTCCCTCATGAGGCACACATGAGAGCCGACATACGATCCGGGCCCTATCCTGACCCCCGGCATGATGCTGGCGTTGATGCCGGTCTTGGACCCGGCACCTATTATAGCACCGAACTTGTCCTGGCCGGTATCGATGGCCTCCGTCCCCATTTTGACCCTGATGTTCCTCTCGTCGAAGCGGAAGTTGGCCAGCACCGTGCCGGCCGCCAGCGAGCAGTTGTCGTCGATGATGGAGTCCCCCACGTAGGAGGAGTGGAACCAGCAGTTGTCCCCGATGTAGGAGGTCTTGATCTCGGTGGAGTAGCCCACCACGCAGTTGCGCCCGATGTGGCTGTAGTCGCGCACCAGGGCGTTGTTGCCGATGATGGTTCCCGCCCCGATATAGGCCGGGCCCCGGATGACGGCGTTCTCCAGCACCCGCACCCCGTCCTCGATGACCACCCGGCCCTCCACCACCGCCCTCGGGGAAATCCTGGCCGCGGGCGAGATCATCGGCTGGCAGCCGTCGAGGAAGTGCCGGGTGATGCCGAAGATGTGCCAGGGGTACTTGATGGCCTTCCAGAAGCCGCCGTAGGGCACCACCCTGATGCGGCGGCCTTCGCGGACCATGAGGTCCAGGGCGCACTCGTACACGTCGTCGCGGTCGGTCTCCACCCGGGCGATGTACTTCATGAGGCCGGCCGCCTCCGTGTGGAGGTGGAGCAGGATGTTGACCAGGCGGCTGGGCTCCTGGCCCGGGGGGGGCTTCTCCACGATGCGGCGCAGCTCGTTGCGGCTGTTGGTCACCAGGTAGCCGCCGGGGAAGTAGGCGCTCACCTCGTAGCCCACCAGGTAGGCGGCCGCCCGGCCCTTCTTGTGGGCCTGCAGCAGGGAGGTGAGGGCCGGCATCTCGAAGACGTCGTTGGGGTTGATGATGAGCACCTCCCCGGCCAGGTGCCGCCGGGCGGTCTCCAGGGCGTTGGCGATCCCCAGGGCCTGCTCCTGGATGACCAGGCTGGCCCGCATGCCGCGGGCCTCCCGGATGATGCGCTGGACCTGGTCCGCGTTGCGGTGGTTGGCCACCACCACCAGGTCCTTGAGCCCCGCTTCCTTCAGCTTGTCCAGCAGGTGTGCCAGCAGCGGCCGGCCCAGGAAGTGCAGGAGGAGCTTGTCCTCGGCGATGGGGAACATGCGCTTGCCGATGCCGCCGCACAGCAGAAGAGCTTTCATCTACGTACTCCCGGAGACCAGACTTTCCACTAATTTAGCACCTCTGTCAACGAGTTGGGCGGTGCGCTCCGCCTGCGGCGACTCCGCCAGCACCCGGATGGCCGGCTCGGTGCCGCTGGCCCGGATGAGCATCCACGAGTCGGCAAACTCCAGGCGCACGCCGTCGAGGGTGTTGACGGTCCCCGCCCCGAAACCGGGCGCCTGCCGGGCCACGGCCTCCATGAGGGGGGCCTTCCTCTCGTTGGGGCAGGCTATGCGGCCCTTGCCGAAGAAGAGGGGGGGCAGCCCGGCGAAGAAGTCGCGGATGTCCTTCGGGCTTTCGATGCGGGAGAGCAGGGTCAGGGCGGCGAAGATGGTCTCCGGGTAGTAGCCTATGGCGGGCAGGATGTAGACCCCCACCTGCTCCACCCCGATGGCGGCATCGTGCTCCAGGGCCAGCCGAGTGACGTCGGCATCCCCCACCCGCCCCCGGTGCACCGTCACCCCCAGGTCGGCGGTGGCCTGCTCCAGGAGCCGGCCGCTCTCCACCGTGGTGGCCACGGCCTTCTTGCCGCTCTCCAGCACCGCCAGGCGGGAGATGAAGGCGATGGGTTCGTTGAAGCCCAGGAAGCCCTCCCGGTCGCAGAAGACCACCCGGTCGGCGTCGCCGTCGAAACAGACCGCCAGGTCCGCCCCGGTCTGCCGGAGGAAGTCGATGGTCTTGACCAGGGTGTCCTCCCTGGGCTCCGGGTTGCGCCCGGGGAAGGTCCCGTCCGGGGTGTCGTTGATGGCCGTCACGTCCAGCCCCAACTGGTTGAAGACCCAGGAGGCAAACCCGGAGGCGGCGCCGTTTCCGGGGTCCACCACGATCTTCAGCCGGCCCAGTCCCCGGGACGGCAGGCGGCCCCGCACGGCCTCGAGGTACATCTGGCGCATCCCCTCCCCCTTGCGGGCGGTGGCGCCCGCGCCCTGGCGGAAGCGCCGCGAGCGGTAGATGTCCTCGATCTGGTCCTGCATCTGGCGGCTGTAGCCCATGGCGTCGGCCCCGAAGAGCTTGAGGCCGTTGAACTCCGGGGGGTTGTGTGAGGCGGTGATCATGATGCCCGTATCGAAACGCATCTCCCTGGTGAGCAGGGCCAGCGCGGGCGTGGGGAGGAGCCCCAGGTCCACCGTGTTGGCCCCGCTGGCGGCCAGCCCCGCCACCACCGCCTCCTTGATGGCCGGCCCGCTGAGCCGGGGGTCGTTGCCAATGCAGACCGTGGCCCCCGCCGGCAGGCAGGTGCCGAGGGACGATGCCACGTCACGGCAGAGATCGAGGGTGAGGTCCTTGCCGAATACCCCCCTCACGCCGCTGGTGCCGAAGAGTGCCATGTAGCCTCCTTTCGTGTGGCGCCCGGGCCTCTGCCCGGGCGCGCCATG
>CAZBJX010000020.1:27319-39199 GCA_964492335.1 uncultured Dehalococcoidia bacterium
CCGGCGGGCTACTGGCGGCGGTAGGCGGCCTTGCCTTCTTCGTAGAGGTCGCCGCCGTACATGTCGTTGACCACGATGGCGGGGAAGTCCTCCACCTCCAGGCGCAGGACGGCCTCCGCTCCCAGGTCCTCGTAGGCGATGACCTCGGACTTCCTGATGGTCTTGGATATCAGGGCCCCGGCCCCGCCTATGGCGGCGAAGTACACCGCCCGGTGCTGCCGGATGGCCTCCCGGACCGCCGGCGACCTCATCCCTTTCCCTATCATGCCCTTGAGCCCCTCGGCCATCAGCCGGGGGGAGTAGCTGTCCATGCGGCCGCTGGTGGTGGGGCCCGCGGAGCCGATCACCTGCCCCGGCTTGGCGGGGGACGGGCCCATGTAGTAGATGGTCTGGCCGGCCAGCTGGAAGGGCAGGGGGCGGCCCTCGTCCAGTGCCTCCACCATCCTCTTGTGGGCGGAGTCCCGGCCGGTGTACAGGGTGCCGGTGAGGAGCACGTCGTCGCCGGCCCGCAGGCCGGCCACCGTTTCGTCCGTCAGCGGCAGGGAGATCTTCCTGGCCATGGCGTCTACACCTTCAGTCCCTTCATGATGTCCGCGGCAATTATACTACTCTGCAGCGCGAGCGCCAGGTCCGCGGCGCTGGCGGCCAGGGCATCGGCGCACAGCCTCTGCAGGGGCAGGCCCTGCACACAGGGCGGGCCGTCGTAGAGGAGCGATACCCGGTCCGCCACGGCGCGGAGCGTCCGGGTGGCGAAGAGCTTGACCATGGCCGCCTCCCGCTTGAGGGCGCCCCCGGGAGGGCCGGCCCCGGCCAGTCCCGCAGCGCCGGCCCCGCCGGTCCCGCCGCCGGAAGCGGCCGCCGCGGCCGCCGCGGCGGCATCCGCCTTGCAGGCCGCCTCGAGCACCAGCAGGCGGCAGGCATGGAGGCTGACGGCGATGTCGGCCAGGGCCGACTCCACCCCCGGCCGGCGGAAGACCTGCTGCCCGAAGGACTGCCAGGATTCCACGCGCAGCCGGGCCTCCTCCAGGAGCCGCAGCCCCACCCCCACGCAGCGGGCGCCGCGCACCAGGCGCCTCACCGGCAGCCAGCGCTTCCCCAGGTGATAGGCCTGCCCCGGGCCCCCCAGGATGCCGGCCTCCGGGACCCGGCAGCCCTCCAGGGCCAGGGACAGGGGCGCCCGGAGCTGGGAGCGCCAGCCGGTGGGCTCGATAGCGCCGGCCAGGGTGAAGCCGGGGGTGTCCGCATCCACCAGGAAGGCGGTGGGCCCGGGGCCGGCGCCCGGGCCCAGGTCCAGGTCCAGGCGCGGGCCGTGGCCCCCTTCCGGGCCCGGACCGGCGGTCGCGCCGGGCCCCTGGCCCGTCCCGCCGGCCGTGGCGAAGACGATGGCGAAGGGGTCCGGCCCCGGGCGGGAGAAGGATATCTTGGCGCCGCGGAGGACGTAGTGGCCGCCCTCGCGGGCCGCCGAGGCCCGCAGCCGGGGCAGACCGCAGCGGTCCTCCGGCTCTAGCAGCGCCACCAGGGCCTGCCGCCGGCGGCGGAAATGGGGCTCGAAGTAGCGCTGCCGCTGCTCCGGGCTGCACTCGAAGAGGAGCGGGGTCACGTCGCCGAAGCTGAAGGGGACGATGGTCTGGGCGGTCTCCTCCGCCGCCAGGCACTGGGCCAGCGCCCCCAGGCCCGCCCCGCCCAGCTCCTCGGGGACCCCCAGCCCCCAGAGGCCCACCCCCTGGGCGAGCTTCTGCAGGCGCTCCTGGTCCTCCGGGGGGAGGTGCGCCCGGGCGTCGGCCAGCCCCGCGGCCCGGCCCAGCAGGTCCCGCTCCAGGGGCCTGAGCTGGTCGTGGACGAAGTCCCGGACCAGGCCCTGGAGCATCTTCATCTCTTCGGGTATCGTGAAATCCATCAGACGGCTTCCCGGTTGATACGGGCCGGTGCGCCGCCCCGGGCGGCGCAGGCGCCCCTCCCCCCCGGCCGGAGGTCAGGGCCCATCCAGGGCCTCCTCCAGGAAGAGGTCCAGGTCCGGCTCGTCGTCGTCCCCGATGCGCGTCGCCAGGCGCGACATGACCTCCACCAGGCGGCAGTTGACGATGTAGTGCTTGATGGTGGTGTCTACCTGGGGGCAGGCCAGGGAGCAGGCGTAGCACAGGTCGCAGTCCTGGCCCACCAGGGCCTCCAGGGCCATGGAGGTGCGCTGCTCGGTGCGCTGCCGGCGGTGCGGCTCCCGGGCCAGCACGGGGCAGATGTCGATGCAGTTGCCGCAGGCCAGGCACTCCTTGTGCCCGGCGATGTCCTCGGAGATGTTGAGGGCGTGGGCGGGGCTCATGCCGCTGGAGAGCAGGCGGCAGCGGGCCACCGGCGGGAAGGCGGTGCCCAGCACCTCGTTCAGCACGGCCTCTATCTGCTTGACGTCGGTCTGTATGCGCTGCGGCATGTCGCTTGCTTCCTAGGCCAGCTTCATGCGGGAGGGCTGCAGCCGCTCCCGGGCATAGCCGGGCGAGTAGTCGGGCACCGGCCGGGCGTAGTCCGGCAGGAGCAGGGGCGAGATGGGCCGCTCCCGGTCCAGGCCGGCCTCCCGCAGGGCCTGCTGCCACCGGCGCACGTGGTCCAGGGTGGGCGCCCCGGGGCGGGCCTGGCGGCCCCGGGCGGCGGCCGCCAGGCCCGCCCGGCGGCCGAAGACGAAGATGTCCAGCGTCGAATTGCCGATGAGGCGGTTGCGCCCGTGGACCCCGCCCTCGCACTCCCCGGCGGCGAAGAGGCCGGGGACGGTGGTGGCCCCGCTGGCGTCTATCCTGATCCCGCCGTTCTGGTAGTGCAGCGTGGGGTAGATGAGCATGGGCTCCTTCGCGATGTCGATCCCGTAGCGGCCGAACTGCCGCACCATGGCCGGCAGCTCCCGGGCCACGGTCCCCGGGCCGCGGATGAGGTCGATCATGGGCGAGTCCAGCCACACCCCCGTCTGCCCGGTGGGCGTGGCCACCCCGTTGCCCCGCTCGGTGCACTCCCGGATGATGGCCGCGGCCACCACGTCCCGCGGCTCCAGCGGCATGACGAACTGCTCCCCGTGGGCGTTGACCAGCTGGGCCCCCAGGGTGCGCACCTTCTCGGTGACCAGCTGCCCCAGGATCTGCATGGGGTGGGCGGCGCCGGTGGGGTGGTACTGCATGGTGTCCATGAAGATCAGCCGCGCGCCGGCGCGGTAGGCCAGCACCAGCCCGTCCGCGGTGGCCCCGTAGTGGTTGGTGGTGGGGAACCTCTGGATGTGGAGCCGGCCCATGCCGCCGGTGGCCAGGACCACGGCTCTGGCCCGGACGGCGCTGAGCCCGCCGGTCTCCAGGTTGGCCAGCAGCGCCCCGCAGACTGCCCCGGCCCCGTCGGTCAGCAGCTCCACCGCCGGCGAGAACTCCAGGCACTCAATCCCCCGGTTGCGCACCTCGTCCCGCAGCACCCGCATCTCCTCCAGGCCGGTGTAGTCCCGGGCGGAGTGCAGGCGCAGGCGGCAGGCCCCGCCGCCGGAGAGCTCGTGCATGCGGCCGTCGGGGTCCTTGTCCCAGTTGACGCCCAGCTTCTCCAGCCACCTGATGACCGATGGGGCGTCCTTGACCAGGGCCTCCACCAGCTCCGGGATGTTGGCGAAGTGGCCGCCGCCCATGGTGTCCAGGTAGTGGTGCGCCGGGGAGTCCTGCGGGCGGTCGGCGGCCTGGGTCCCCGCCTGGGCCCCCACCGTGTTGCCGTCCCCCAGGCGCAGCTTGGTGGCCAGGAGCACCCGGGCCCCGGCCTCCCGGGCGAGCAGGGCGGCGGAGGCCCCGGCCCCGCCACCCCCGATGACCAGCACGTCGATATCGCAGGCGGCCCGGTCCAGGTCCACCCGGTCCGGGTCCACCCGGCTATTGCCTTCGAGGAGGTCGGCTATCTCGTGGGGGGTGGCGTCCCCCCGGTTGGGCCCCAGGGCCAGGGGGCGCATGGTGCCGGCCACGTAGTCGGGGTGGAAGCGCCGCAGCAGGGGGCCTTTGTCTTCGGCACCGATGCGGGGCAGCGTCTCGGCCAGGCGCGCTTGCCGGCCGGCGTCCACCCGGCTGAGGCTCTCCTGCATGCTCTGGGGATACATCTTCCTCACGTCGTCTCAGCAGGCCGGCTCGATCTCCCGGTCCGCGTAGAGCCGGCGCAGCTCGGCCTCTTCGGCCTTCATCAGCTCCTCCACCCCGGCGTCACAGGCCCCCGCCTCGATCTCGGCGATGCGCTCCTCCAGGTGCCCGGAGACCGGGGCCAGGTAGCGGCCGTACAGCCGCCGGCAGAGCAGGGCCACGTTGTAGGGCACCAGCCCCTGGGGGCACCGCGCGGCGCACAGGCCGCACATCACGCAGTCGAAGGAGCGGGAGGCCACGCTGCGGATGTCCCCCCGCAGCGCGTCGGCCATGTACCACATCACCTCCAGGTCCTGCGGGCAGGTCCCGGTGCAGGTGTTGCAGCCGAAGCACTTGACGATGTCCGGGTAGAGGGCCAGCACCTGCTCCCCGGCGGCCTGCAGCGCCTCCAGGTGGTAGTTCGCCTTCAGCGCCGGGAAGAAGGGTATCTGGGCCAGGTACATGTCCGGCTCCACCGTCTTCTGGCAGGCCAGGTCGTAGCGCAGGGCCGGGTCGTCCTTGAAGTTGTAGATGGTGGCGCAGGCCCCGCAGAACCCGGCGCGGCAGCCGCAGCCGCGTACCAGGCGGTAGCCGCAGTGCTCCAGCGCCGTGAGGATGGTCAGCCCCTCGGGCACCGCGTGGCGCTGGCCCATGACGTAGATATCGATAAGCCGCGTCAGCTTCATGCCCGCCATCATGGCTTCCCGTCCACCAGTTGCCGGCGCAGCTCCACCACCATGGAGGCGCAGTCGATCTGCATGGGGCATCGTATCTTGCAGCGGCCGCAGGTGAGGCAGGTGTAGGCCAGGGCCGCCCCCTTCTCCGGAGCGTTGGATATTTTGGCGGCCCACACCGCGCCGATGCCGGTGAAGTACTTGTCGCCGAAATGCCCCGCCGTGAAGGCGAAGACCGGGCACTCGTAGAGGCAGCCGCCGCAGCGCAGGCAGAGGAGCGCCTGGCGCAGCACGGGGTCCTTCGCCAGCTCGGTGCGCCCGGCGTCCATGAAGATCACGTGGAACTCCCGGGGCCCGTGGGCCCCGTAGGTGGTGACCTTCTCGATGTCCCCCGTCTTGCTGGGGCCGGAGACCAGGCTCACGTAGGAGGGGACGGTGTAGTTGGCGTAGCGCCAGGTGACCTCCGAGACCTTGTAGGCGTCCCCCAGGGTGGGCACCAGCTTCTCCATGCCGATGAGCGCGATGTGCACCGGCGGCGCGCCGGTGGCCAGGCGGATGTTGCCTTCGTTCTCGATGATGAAGAGCGTGCCCGTGTCCGCCGCCACCACGTTGGCCCCGCTCATGCCGATGTCCGCCTGGAAGTACTTGTCCCGCAGCAGGTCCCGGGCGGTGGCCACCAGGGTGCCGATGTCGGCCGGCAGGTCCTTGCCGGTGATGCGGGAGAAGAGCCGGGCCACGTCCTCCTTGGGGACGTGGATGGCCGGGGAGAGGATGTGCATGGGGCGGGAGCCCATCTTCTGGATGATGAACTCCCCCAGGTCGGTCTCGTAGACGTCGTGCCCGTGCTCCTCCAGGTGCTCCCGCAGGCCCACCTCCTCGCCGGTCATGCTCTTGCCCTTGACGATGAGCTTCTTCTGGGTGCCCACCAGCCGGTCGATGATGTCCAGGGCGTCTTCGGCGGTCCGGGCGATGTAGGCCTTGCCCTTGTTGGACTCGATGGCCTCGCCCGCCTGCTGGGCCAGCTCCTCCATGCGGGCCACGGAGCGGGACTTGATCTCCCGCACCTCGTCGGCCATCTTGATGGTGTGGGGGAACTTCCTCAGGGCGTCCCGGGTGTTGGTGCGGTAGCTCTTGATGGCCCGCTCAAGCGCCACCCGGATGCGCTCGCTGTGGGCGGCGTCCATGATCTCCTTCTTGTAATCGGCAAACTCCGACATCAGCTCACACTCCCAGCGAGGCGGCCACTACCTGGGCCAGGTCCAGGACCTCGATCTCCTCCCGGCCCAGCTCCTTCAGCCCGCTCCTCAGCTGCATGATGCACCCGGGGCAACTGGTGACGATGGCCTGCGCGCCCGTGCCGGCCAGCTCCTGCGCCCGGTTGACCGCCAGCATGTGGGAGAGCTCCGGGAAGACCGCCTCGAAGCCGCCCCCGCCGCCGCAGCAGGTGGACCACTGCCGGCTGACCCACTCCGGCTCCACCAGGGTGATGCCCTTGATGCCCAGGAGCACCTGGCGCGGCGCCTCGGTGAGCCCCAGGAAGCGGGACATCTGGCAGGGGTCGTGGTAGGTCACCTTCATCTCCTGCGGGAGGCGCAGATCGCGGCCCGCCATCCTGTCCAGGACCGCCTCCGAGAAGTGCAGCACCTGGATCTCGGCCCCGGGGATGTGGGGCGGCACCAGGTCCCGCAGCGCGTAGGTGCACGAGGGGACGATGCCGATGACGCGCCTGGCGCCCCGGGCCTTGAGCTTCCAGTAGGTCTCGCCGGCGTTCCGGGAGAAGTCCTGCGCAAGGCCGATGTAGTGCAGCAGCCCGCCGCAGCAGGGCTCCTCCTCGGCCAGGTACGCGATCTCCTCGCCCAGGGCCCGCAGGGAGCGCACGGCGGCGACCAGCGGCGCGGCGCCGGCATCGGACCCCCGGCCGACGATCTTGCCGTAGATGCCGGCCAGGTTGATGCCCAGCTTCCTGGTGGCGCCGGCCAGGGCCATGGGCACCTCCGCTCCGGCGGCGCTCCTGTCCATCCCCCGCACCAGGCCCATGAGGGACTCCAGCTTCCCGGTGAACTGGTAGCCGCAGCCGGCGAAGAAGATGGTCTCCCCCTTCTCCGGGAGGTCGAGGCCCTTCGCCCAGCGGGCCCCGGCGGCCTTGGGCTCCCCCAGGACGTTGCCCCTGGTTCTGATGTTGTCGGCCAGGAAGGCCAGCCCCGGCGGGACCAGGTCTTTCCCCTTCTTGGTCATCTCCTGCTCTCTTCAGGCGCGCGCCCGGGCCCGCAGCAGCGCCGCAATGTCGCCCGGCCTCTCGGCCACCGGCACCCCTGCCCGGGAGAGCGCCTCGATCTTGGACGTGGCCGTGCCCTCGTCCCCCATGATTATAGCGCCGGCGTGGCCCATGCGCTTGCCGGGGGGGACGGACCGGCCGGCGATATAGGCCACCACCGGCCTGGGGTAGCCGGAGGCGGCGATGTGGCGGGCGGCCATCTCCTCCGCCACCCCGCCCACCTCGCCTATGAGGACCACGCTGTCGGTGCCCGCGTCCCCGGCGAGCATGTCCAGCACGGTGACGAAGTCCAGCCCCACGATGGGGTCGCCGCCTATGCCCACGCAGAGGCTCTGTCCCAGCCCCGCGCGGGTCAGCTGCGAGGCCACCTCGTAGGTCAGGGTGCCGCTGCGGGAGACGATGCCCACCCTGCCGGGGGCGAAGACATGGGCCGGCATGATGCCCACCTTGGCCCGGATGCGGGGGTCGATCACCCCGGGCGTGTTGGGGCCCACGATGACCACGCCCTTCTTCTGCGCCCTGTGGACGAAGCCGATGGCGTCCCTCTGGGGGACCATCTCGGTGATCACCACGATGGTCTCCATGCCGGCATCGATGGCCTCCAGCACGGCCGCCGGGGCGGCGGCGGCCGGGACGAACACGATGGAGGTGTTGGCCCCCTGCTCCTGCGCGGCCCGGGCCACGGTGTCGTAGACCGGCACCCCGTGGACGGCCTGCCCGCCCTTCCCGGGGCTGGTCCCGGCCACCACCCGGGTCCCGTACTGCAGCATGGCCCCGGTGTGCATCCGGCCCTGGTTGCCGGTGATGCCCTGCACCACCACCCTCGGATCGGGGGGCAGGATGGGCCTCAAGGCGCCTCCCCCTTCACGAGCCGCATGATCTGGCCGGCGGCCGACTCCATGTCATGGTGCACGGTGACGCCGGCCCTCTCCAGCATCAGCGTGCCTTCCTGCTCGTTGGTGCCCATCATGCGGATGGCCACGGGCTTGGTGCAGCCGGTCCCCTGGAGGGCCTCGATGACCCCCCGGGCCACCTCGTCGCAGCGGGTGATGCCCCCCAGGACGTTGACCAGCACCGCCTTCACCTCCGGCTTGGACATGACGAAGGCCAGCCCACTGCGGATGACATCGGCCGCCGCCCCGCCGCCGATGTCCAGGAAGTTGGCCGGCTCGCCCCCGTGGAAGCGGATGAGGTCCATGGTGGCCATCACCAGGCCGGCGCCGTTGCCCACGATGCCGATGTCCCCGCCGAGGTCCACGTAGGTGATGTCCTGCCGGCGGGCCTCGGCCTCCAGGGGGCTGTCGTCGGCCCGGGCCAGTGCCCGCTCCGCGAACTCGGGGTGGCGGTAGAGCGCGTTGTCGTCCAGGATGATGCGGGCGTCGGCGGCCACGTAGGTGCCGGCGGGGAACCCGCCGCAGGAGCATCCGCCGGAGGCGCAGGCCCCGGCCGGGGAGCCGCCGCCGGCGGTCCTCACCAGGGGGTTGACCTCCACCAGCTCCGCGTCGTAGTCGATGGCCACCCGGTAGAGCTCTGCCAGGACGGAGGCGATGGCGTCGGCCTCCTCCGGGGGCCGGGGGGCGGCCTCGTCGCCCCCGGAGGGCCCGTGTCGGCCGCTGCGCGGGATGCGCTCCACCAGCCGCCGGGCTTCCTCCCGGCCGAAGCCGGTGTCGGGGTCGATGCTGTGCCGGGCCACTGCGGCCGCAGAGCGGGCCGCCTCCTCCTCGATGTCCCCCCCGCCGTTGGCCGAGGCCAGGGCCACGTACCGGCGGGCCTGCCGGTCGATGACCACCGACACGTAGAGCTGCTCCGCGATGTCCAGCCTCTCCTCCACCAGGAGCGTGTCCACCCGGCACCCCTTCACGGTGGAGCCCAGCAGGCGGGCGGCGGCGCTGGCCGCCTGCTGGGTCCCCTCGGCGAAGGCCACGCCGCCGGCCTTGCCCCGGCCGGAGACCAGCGCCTGGGCCTTGAGGACGACGGGCCTGCCCAGCTCGTTGGCGAGGGCCACCGCCGTGGCCGGGCTGCGGGCGATGTCCCCGTGGGGCGTTGCCAGGCCCCGGCGGCGCAGGACCTCCTTCGCTTCGTGCTCGAAGAGCTTCATTCCCCCCCTCCGGCGGCGCTACGGCGCCGGCTCGGTCAGCTCGATCAGCGCCCTGGTGGCCTTGGGGTGCAGGAAGGCGATCAGGGCATGGCCGCCGCCCACCCGTGGCTCCTTGTCCACCAGCGGAATGTCCTGCTTCTTCAGGGACTCCAGGGTGGCCCGGATGTCGTCCACCTGGAGGGCGATGTGGTGCAGCCCCTCCCCCCGGCTGGCGATGTGCCGGCCCACGGGCCCCTCGGGGTCGGTGGGCTCCAGCAGCTCGATGCGGGTGTCCCCCACGGGGATGACGGCGATCCTCACCTTCTGATCGGGGACGGTCTCGATCTCGGCGATCTTGAGGCCCAGCACCTCGGTGTAGAACCGGGAGGCCTGCTCGATGCTGTTGACGGCGATGCCGATGTGGCTTACCTTCTGGACCATTTGCCTTCTCCCTCGATCCTGGTTCTGATGAACGCGGCGATGGCCTCGATGGAGGTGCCCGGGCCGAAGACCTCGGCGATGCCGGCCTCCTTGAGGGGGGGGATGTCGTCCTCCGGGATGATCCCGCCGGCCACCACCAGCACGTCCCCGAGCCCCTTCTGCTGGAGCACCTGCATGGTCCTGGGGAAGAGCGCCATGTGGGCCCCGGACAGGCAGCTCAGGCCGACCACGCCCACATCCTCCTGGATGGCGGCCTCGGCGATCTGCTCGGGGGACATGCGCAGCCCCAGGTAGATGACCTCCATGCCGGCGTCCCGCAGGCCCCGGACCACCACCTTGGCCCCCCGGTCGTGGCCGTCGAGGCCGGGCTTGGCCACCAGGACCCGTATCTTACCGCTCACAGCGGCCCCTTGACTGCTCACAGCAGCTCCTTGACTGCTCACAGTGGCTCCTTGCCGCGCGCCTGCGCGCGCCTAGACGACATTGCGCTCCCGGTACTCCCCGAAGGCCTGGCGCAGGGCGTCGGAGATCTCGCCCACCGTGGCGTAGGCCTGCACCGCCTCGATCATCACCGGCATGATGTTGCCGGTGCCGCCGGCGGCCGCCCGGACACGCTCCAGCGAGCGGGCCACCGCGCCCGCGTCCCGCCGGGCCCGGAGCCTGCTCAGCCGCTCCACCTGCTTGGCCTCCAGCTCCGCCCCCACGTGCAGCAACTCCGCCCCGTGGTGGTCCAGGGAGGTGTACTTGTTCACGCCCACGATCACCTGCTCCCCGGAGTCCACCGCCTTCTGGTACTCGTAGGCCGAGTTGGCGATCTCCTGCTGGATGTAGCCCCTCTCGATGGCCGCCAGCGACCCGCCCATGCGGTCGATCTCCTCCAGGTAGGCCTGCACCCGCTCCTCGATCTCGGCGGTCAGGGACTCCACGAAGTAGGAGCCCCCCAGGGGGTCCACCACGTCGGCGACGCCGCTCTCCTCGGCGATGATCTGCTGGGTGCGCAGGGCCACCTGCACCGCCCGCTCGCTGGGCAGGGACAGGGCCTCGTCGTAGGAGTTGGTGTGCAGGGACTGGCAGCCGCCCAGGACGGCCGCCAGGGCCTGGAGGGTCACCCGGACCACGTTGTTCAGGGGCTGCTGGGCGGTCAGGGTGAAGCCGTCGGTCTGGACGTGGTAGCGCAGCATCAGGGAGCGGGGGCTCTTGGCCCCGAAGCGCTCCTTCATGGTCCGGGCCCAGATGCGCCGCAGGGCCCGGTACTTGGCCACCTCCTCCAGGACATTGGTGTAGGCGGCGAAGAAGAAGGAGAAGCGGGGGGCAAACGAGTCCACCTCCATGCCCCGGTCGATCATGGCCTGCACGTAGGCGATGCCGTTGGCCAGGGTGAAGGCCGCCTCCTGGGCCGCCGTGGCCCCTGCCTCGCGCATGTGGTAGCCGCTGATGCTGATGGAGTTCCACTGGGGCAGCTCCCCGGCGCAGAAGGCGCAGATATCGGTCACCAGCCTCATGGACGGGGCCGGGCCGTAGATATAGGTATTGCGGGCGATGTACTCCTTCAGGATGTCGTTCTGCACCGTGCCGTTGAGCTTGCGGCGGTCCACGCCCTGCTTTTCGGCGGCGGCGATGTACATGGCCAGCACGATGGGGGCGGTGGCGTTGATGGTCATGGAGGTGCTGACATCACCCAGGGGGATGCCCTCCCATAGCCTCTCCATGTCCTCCAGGGAGTCGATGGCCACCCCGCACTTGCCCACCTCGCCGGCCGACAGCGGGTGGTCGGAGTCGTACCCCTCCTGGGTGGGCAGGTGGAAGGCCACGGAGAAGCCCGTCTGGCCGTTCTGGTAGAGGTACTTGAAGCGCTCGTTGGTCTCCTCCACGGTGGCGAACCCGGCGTACTGGCGCATGGTCCACAGCCGGCCGCGGTAGCCCGTGGGCTGGATGTTGCGGGTGAAGGGGTAGTTGCCGGGGGCCCCCAGGTCCCTCTCCGGGTCCAGGCCCGCGATGTCCCCGGGGCCGTAGTGCCTCCTGACGGGGATGCCGCCGACGGTGGTCCGGAACTCGGCCTTGCGCTCTGCGCTCTCTTGAGCTTTGTTGTCAGCCATTGGCTCCTTTGACAGGGTCGGTTGGATTCCGCCGGAGGCCAGAGTCCGGGCCAGCGTGGCCGGCCCTGAGCGGACCGACAGAAGTCAGTATACAGGAACGGCGGGCCGTCTTTCCACTTGTATACGTGAGTGAGGGCGCCTGCCAGGGTGACATAACCAGCCCGCAGCCTGGTCGACTCACCGGCGGTTGTGGGGGCATGCC
>CAZBJX010000020.1:39299-43100 GCA_964492335.1 uncultured Dehalococcoidia bacterium
GTGACATAACCAGCCCGCAGCCTGGTCGACTCACCGGCGGTTGTGGGGGCATGCCGCCTTGACCTTCTCCCACAACCCAGCGAAGAACCGACTCACCGGCGGTTGTGGGGGCACACCTGATGGGCCAGGGCCCGGTGCCGGGCATGCTCCGGGAGATCGGCTGCAGGGTGGGGGGGCCTCAGGGCCTGGGCCGGCAGTCTTCGTCGCCGCGCGGGGGCGCGGGCAAAGGGCAACTCTCGCTGCGGGAATACGCTCCACAGCCTTCGTCGCCGCGCGGGGGTGCGGGCAAAGGGCAACTCTCGCTGCGGGAATACGCTCCACAGCCTTCGTCGCCGCGCGGGGGCGCGGGCAAAGGGGAGGAGTGGGCCAGGATGACACCCCACCAGATGCGCGCCATGCAGAGCCAGCAACATGTCCCGGGATGGCGGTAGTAGCAGCCCTTGGTCTCACGGGGGAAGTGGATCATCGTGGTTAGATTACAACAGATGTCAACCCTCCGGCCCCACGCGATGGGCCGGTAGTGGCCCTGCGAGGGGAGCCTGGACAACGGGCCGGCGGCGTGCTACAACAGGATGCATGAAGTTCCTGGCGCAGGCGCTGTCGCTGCCCCTCATCTCGATCGGGGCCATGCTGGGGGCCATGTCCCTCCTCCTGCTGCTGTCGGGCATTGCGGTGGGGGCGGAGGAGCTTGAGGCGACGACCGGGTGGTGGGACCTCCTGGCGGGCATGGGCGTGCCCGCCATCCTGATGCTCGCTGGAGGCATCTTCCTGGGGCGCAAGCTCCCGCGGCAGTGAGCCGGATAGACGGGCCGCCGGCTGCGTCCGGTGGCAAATTGACAGCAAGATCCCCGCTGGCCGGCCGGGGAAACCCGATTTCACGCTCAGAAATGGGCTGAAAAGGGGAGTTGGTAGCGCATGCGGGATTCGAACCCGCGATCTCCTCCTTGAGAGGGAGGTGTCCTAGGCCAACTAGACGAATGCGCCACTCGCGGCCATTATACCGGGGAACTGTCAAGAAAAGCAAGCATGATGTCCGGGAGTGCCTTCTCATCGAGAGGGGTGGGAGAGGAGCTCCTCCAGGACCCGGGCGTTGCTGTGCTCGCTGTCCTTGGCGCCGTAGACGATGGTGACGTTGCCTTCCCGGGCCATGCGGGCCAGCCTGTCCAGGAGGCGGGCCTTGTCCGGTGAAGACAGCTCCTCGGCATACCGGCGCCGGAACTCCGGCCACCTGGCCGGCTCGTGCCCGAACCACCGGCGCAGCTCGTCGCTGGGGGCAAGCTCCTTCATCCACTCGTCGATGGCGGCATCCTCCCGTTTCAGCCCCCGTGGCCAGAGCCGGTCCACCAGTATGCGCTTCCCGTCCTCCGGGGCCTTCCTGTCATAGACTCTCTTCGTTCTCAGCATCCCACCGCCTTCCCCTGTCCGCCAATACGCGATTATATCCCGCCCGCCAGGGGGCAATCAATACCCCGGACCGGCCTCCCGGTGCCGTTCGGCCGGGCGCAGGCAGGGCCGGCGCCGGCCCTGCCCCGGACCCACAGCACCGCAAGCTCCTCCACTGCCGCCTGCACTACGGCCCGTGGGGCCACAAAACACGTAGAATACGGTATGGGTGACATGGACTACTTGTGATATGCTTATAGTTGGCCGAAGGCAAAGTAACTGAGAAGGAGGTCCAGTGATGAAGAGACTACTGATGTTGCCCTGGGGGCTGACCGTGGTGGGGCTGGTGGCGCTGTGGGCCCTGGCCGGCGACCTGAGGCTCTGGTGGGGTTGGCGTAGAGAGGATGCCCGCGCCGGCCGTGCGGCCGGCGCCGTGCTTCATCCGGCGGTCGTGCGCCTGCCCGGTCCCCTGGGCCTGTAGAAGGTCGACCGGGGGGTGACCTGGGGGAATCTCGTCTCCTGACCGCAGACCTTGCAGGTCGCATGGTACCAGCCGCCTGTGGGCCGGCTGTCGACGATCCAATGGTGCGCCACGACACACGGGTCCAACATAAAGGGCCTTCCTTTCTGGCAGCGCACCAGGGGATGGTAGACCGGGCCGGGCGGAGCAGAGGGTGCAATGCCGTGGACTCTACCCGCCGTGGCTGGTATCGAACGCCTGGCTCACCTCTGCTGGAGAAGCCTTGGCTGTATACGCGCCCGCCGTTCCTGGAAATACGGGGCTGGAGCGGCGGTCATCCAGAGCTCTTGGCCGTAAGCGGGGGGACTGCAGTCTGTCGATAACCTGAACGGAAACCAGCATCACAATTATACCACATTTCGCACAGTGTACGCCAATGCCAACGCCGGCCGGTCCTGCTAGGTTGAGGGAGACAATTCCTGTCTCCCGCGGCCTTCTCAAGGAGGTACTACGCCCAAACAGGGGCAGCATGACAGGTTTGGTGTCGGCTAGTGACATCACACCTCAGGCCGATTGCTCGATGTCACTAAGTGGTCACATCCACGCGGAGTAGCTTGACTGCGATACACACGCTGGATAGAATGGTCTTGATGTTGGCCCTCTTGTCTTCTGGTGACCAACTTCGCTCCAACTGATAATGAATCCAAATAGCCGACAGCATATCCATCTGGGAATCAACTTTGTCTTCGCGCCATCGGTGGGAATCGAACGGCGCAGTTTCATTGCATTTCAGAATGCCTTGGCTGAGGAGTGCGTTGAGGTCAAGAACGCGACTATTCAGGAACAAGAGATTACGTTGGTGCGCGATACCCCTACTGGTCTGCAAGTGAGAATATCTGCCTTGGGTCCCCCTGGAATCGGTCAGATGCTGATTGTCGCGTCCAACCCCTCGCCTGCGCTGGAGGTCTTCATCGAAGAGGTAACCCTCATCTGTAAGTCATTCGACTTGACCTGGCCGAACTCGAATCGGCAATTGATCCGCAGCGACGCCACCATCCGCGCCTTGTTTGAGACAGAGATGGATCACGCTTTCAAGGAGATCTGGGAGCGACGATTGAAACAGTCCGAGCAATCTCTCGGCATCTTTGGCCGTCCGGTCCTCGGGGGCGGTCTCCGATTTGTCATGCCTCCTGTGCCGGGAGAGGCAAGACCGGTGCAGATAGAAGTCAAGATCGAGTCGTTTCTCCAGAATCCCAAGAAGCTCTTCGTAGAGACCCAACACACATGGCCGATACCCAGGACTCCTGGCGACGACTTCGAGGCAGCGTCGCGCTTGAAGCAGGTCGACGACTACCTGGGCACTCAGGTCATATCGTTCATTCAGGAACAGTAACATGAAGACCATTGACAGCAGGGGGGTAGTCCTGGCGCCGAATACTCCGGAGTACTTCACGTCCTCCGAGCCTGACGAGCATCCTTGGGGACAACCGTCATCAAGCCACTATGTTCTGAGTATCGGGAAGAGCGGACTGGTTGGGGAACTCATCACCAAGGGGGCCTATGTCTGGATTGAACCACTGGAGGCCATCATCGCGGATTGGGAACTGGACGCCGAGTTGTCTGCATGGGAATGCCTCAGCGACGAGGCTCTGAGGTCTTTCGAGTCCCAACTGGAATGATTCCATGGCGCGTGGCGATGTTCTCTACGTCGACCTGCCAATTACGGGCGGGCCTGGCCGAGAACAGTCGGGGTCGAGACCGGCCCTTGCCGTGCAAGCCGATAACGTCGGTAGCACTCTGCCGACGATGATGGTTATCCCCTCCACGACGCAACTGGGCGCGCTTAGGTTTCCGTTCACGCTTGAAGTGAGGCCTTCGCCAATGAATGGCCTGAGCCAGCAATCTGAGGTGTGATGTCAATAGTGGACACCAAACCTGTCAGGCTCCCGCCGCCTGGG
>CAZBJX010000021.1:0-39607 GCA_964492335.1 uncultured Dehalococcoidia bacterium
CAGGAGGACATCGAAATGGCCAGAACGACTGCAGCCCTGTCCCCAGATTCGCGGATCACGGACTACATCAGCCTTGGCGTGCTGACCAGGGCCTTTCCCCTGGACAAGATCAACAGCATACTGGACAGCACCGGCAGGAAGAGCCGCAGGCAGCGGGACCTGCCCGCCCATGTGGTGGTCTACTATGTCCTGGCCCTGGCGCTATTCATGCAGGTATCCTACCGGGAGGTGCTGCGCTGCCTGCTGGCCGGCCTGGAGTGGCTCTCGCCACCCGGCACGCAGATGAGGGTGACCGGCAAGTCGGGGATCTCCCAGGCCAGAACGCGGCTGGGCTCCGAGCCGGTCAAGGAGCTGCATGACGCGGTGGTCAGGCCCGTGGCCACCAGGGATACCAGGGGGGCCTGGTACCGCCAGTGGCGGCTGGTCACCCTTGACGGGAGCACCATGGAGACGGCCGACAACCGGGAGAACGAGGCTGCCTTCGGCCGGCCGGCCGCCAGCCGGGGGCGCAGCAGCTACCCCCAGGTACGCTTCGTCTCCCTGGTGGAGAACGGGACCCATGTCCTCTTCGGCACGCAGTTGGGAAGCTACCGCACGGCGGAAGCCACCCTGGCCCGGGAAGCGGTTTCCCATCTCGAACCCGGGATGCTCTGCCTGGCAGACCGCTACTTCTTCGGGTATGAGCTGTGGCAGAAGGCCCGGAACACCGGGGCCCAGTTACTGTGGCGGGTGCGCCGGAATGCCAGGCTGCCCTGCCTGAAGCGCCTTCCGGATGGCTCGTACCTCAGCCGGACCTGCCCGTACCGGCAGAAGCACCGCCTGGACACAGAGGGGATTGACGTGCGGGTCATCGAGTATGTCCTGGAGAACGCCCCTTCCCCGGAGGTCTACCGCCTGGTCACCTCCGTTCTGGACCCCGAGGCTGCCCCGGCCGATGAGCTGGCTGCTCTGTACTCCGAACGCTGGGAGATCGAGACCGCCCTGGATGAACTCAAGACCCACCTGCGGGGCTCTCGCATCCAGATGCGCAGCAAGACACCCGATCTGGTCAGGCAGGAGTTCTGGGGCCTGATGATGACCCATTTCGCCATAAGAGGGCTGATGCATGAAGCTGCCCTCAGGGCAGAAGTTGACCCGGACAGGCTGTCATTCGTGCACGCCGTGCGCGTGCTGAGAAGAAGAGTAGCGGGGACCAGGTCTTTTTCCCCCTCGGCGCCTGGCGGCGATGCATGAGGCCGTGCTGGCCGAGATACTCCAGGAGCGTGTGGTCTCCAGCCGCGGCAGGCGGAACCCGCGCTGCGTCAAACGAAAGATGAGCAACTTCCCTCCCAAGACCCGGTGCAGTACTCTATTCGGCGCCACTGCGCCCAGAACAGTCAGGATACTTCAGTGAACAGTATTGGGGCTAGTGAATGCCAGTTAGGGCTACAGTTCGCACCGCTTGTTGATCTTCTTAGCTGCGGACTTCGTGCTGCGATAGAATTCGTCTCTGGAAAGCCCGGACTGGTGGATGACGCTCTTCAGGAGATCATCGCAGTACTCGTCAATACTGTCATCGACGGTCACCAGTCTCCTCTTGCCATGAGTCGTGCCCTCAGGATTTCGATGATTTCGCCGCGGGTAAGTGGGGGGAACTTCTTAGGCATGGACCATCGGATTTGCTGTACAGTCAAACGTCGGGCGCTGACTAGTTGGTTTCACCAAATGATCCCACAGCAAATTCAACAGCCATATCTTCCAATAGGTAGCCTGAACAGAGATGGGGGAGCGCCTTGGAATCAGTTCGTCTGCCAGACCCTTCTCTTTCACTAGGGCGTAGTACTCATTTATGAGGACGCCCAGTTTTCGCCGGGCCTCCCAGTAGTCAGAGCCAATCGTATCAAGGCACAGATCGATACAGTGGGCATACCACCTGTTGGGTTCCACTTCATAGGCAAAACAACGTAGCTTGTGCGTTGCTGCCATCATTTCGCTCCTCCTCGATGCCAGCGGACGCAGGTTTCCCTACTTGGCTCCCATAGTTTAATACAATTTGTCAACGGCTGGTGTGATAGTTCTATGATTGTGACACCCCTCAATGGTTCAGTGAAAATGTCACCCTATATAGTATCTTAGTCTCACAACGACATAACAATCCCCCGGTGAACGTTCTCATTTTCCCATCTTCTAACTAATTGCAGCATAACCGCTCAATCATCGGCTCTTCAAACTGATACAGTACCGCCGCTTCTGCACCTTTGATATCGTCTCGTGCTTCTGCTATCCTTTAGATTCTGCCGGGAACAGACCTTACAGGATACGGGGAGCCGTGACCGGAACCATCGTCATCAAGCTCGGGGGCAGCACCCTCGGCAGCCACGATACCACCCTGGTCGACCTGGTGGCGCTTCAGCGCGAAGGCGTGCCCGCCGTGGTCATTCACGGGGGCGCCGCCGTGGTCACCGAGTGGCTGCGCCGCCTGAACATATCGTCGAAGTTCGTCCGGGGGCTGCGGGTGACCGACACCGAGACCCTGAGGGTGGTGGTGGCCATCCTCGCTGGCCTGGTGAACAAGGAGCTGGTGGCGGCGCTGCAGGCCCTGGGCGGCCGGGCCGTCGGGCTCTCCGGCATCGACGGGGGGCTCCTGGGCGCCAGGGTGAAGGACCCGGAGCTGGGGCACGTGGGCGATGTGTCCGAGGTCAACCCGGAGGCGCTCCTGGCGGTCCTGGAGGCCGGCTTCATCCCCGTGGTGGCGCCGCTGAGCTGCCAGTCCCCGCCGCAGCCGGGGGACCACGGCTTCATACTGAACGTGAACGGCGACACCGCCGCCGGGCAACTGGCGGCAGCCCTGGGGGCCGAGAAGCTGGTCTTCCTGACCGACGTCGCCGGCATCCTCGACGGCTCCCGGAACCTGGTGCCCCGGCTCTCGCGCCAGGAGGCGCAGGCCATGCTGTCCTCGGGCGTGGCCTCGGGCGGGATGATCCCCAAGATCGAGGCCTGTCTGGCGGCGCTGCCCGCGGTGCCGACAACGCGGATCATCGACGGCCGGGTGCCCCATGCCCTGATCAGAGAGGTCGAGGGCGCCATGGAGGGGACCACCATCGCCTGAAGGTGAACGGAGATAGAGATGGGCCAGTGGACCGAGATGGAGAAGAAGTACTACATGCCGACCTTCCAGCGCATGCCCGTCGTCCTGGTGCGAGGGCAGGGCGCCAGGGTGTGGGACGACACCGGCAGGGAGTACCTGGATTTCGTCGGCGGCCTGGCGGTCAACAGCCTGGGGCACTGCCACCCGGTGGTCGCCCGGGCGCTGGCCGAGCAGGGGCAGACGCTGACGCAGACATCCAACCTCTTCTACTCGGTCCCGCAACTGCAGCTGGCAAAGCTGCTGGTGGAGAACAGCTGCGGCGACAAGGCCTTCTTCGTCAACAGCGGCACCGAGGCCAATGAGGGCGCCGTCAAGCTGGCGCGGCGCTACGGCAAGCTGCACCTGGGCGGGGCCTTCGAGGTGATCACCACCATGGGCTCGTTCCACGGGCGGTCGCTGGCCATGACCGCAGCCACGGCGCAGAAGAAGTTCCAGGACCCCTACAGCCCCATGCCCTCCGGCTTCGTGAACGTGGAGGCCAACAGCATCGAGGCCATCAGGGAGGCCACCACGGAGCAGACCTGCGCGGTGATGCTGGAGCCCATCCAGGCCGAGGGGGGCGTCATCGTCCCGCCGGAAGGGTATCTCCAACAGGTGCGCGACTGGTGCGACGAGAAGGGGGTCCTGCTGATCCTGGATGAGATACAGACGGGCGTGGGCCGGCTGGGCTCGCTCTTCGGCTACCAGCTCCATGGCATAGAACCTGACATAATGACTCTGGCCAAGGGGATGGGCGGCGGAGTGCCCGTAGGGGCCTTCCTGGCAAAGGCCAGGGCCGACGTCTTCAAGGCGGGGGAGCACGGGACCACCTTCGGCGGAAACCCCCTGGCCTGCGCCGTGTCCCATGCCGTCATGGAGTACATCATCGAGCACGACGTGCCCGGCAACGCCCGGCGCATGGGGGAGTATCTGTCATCATGCCTGTCGGACCTGGCAGCCGGCTGCCCCTCCATAGTGGAGGTCCGTGGCCGGGGCCTGCTCTGGGCCATCGAGTTCGACAGGGAAATGGGTGAGGCCGTCATGCTGGGGTGCATCGAGAAGGGCCTCCTGGTGAACAAGCTGAAGCCGAACGCCGTCCGGCTCATCCCTCCACTGATCATCACCAGGGAGGACGTTGACCGGGCGGTGACCGTCCTGCGGGAGGCGTTGTCCGGGCAGGCCGCCTAACGCGCGACGGACAGGAAGTGCGAGTATCGAGGTGAGGAAATGGCAGAGAAGGTAGTGCTGGCCTACAGCGGCGGTCTGGACACGTCAGTCGCCGTCAAGTGGATCAAGGAGAAGTACGGCATGGACGTCATCACCGTCACGGCTGACGTCGGCGCGGAAAAGGACCTGGAAGCCGCGCGGAAGAAGGCGCTGAAGATGGGCGCCGTCAAGGCCGTGGTGGTCGATGCCCGGGAGGCCTTCGTCAATGAGTTCGTCTTTCCTGCCCTGCAGGCGGACGCCGTCTACCAGGACGTGTACCCGCTGGCCACCGCGCTGTCACGGCCGCTGATTGCCAGGCTGCTGGTGGAGGTGGCTCGCCAGGAAGGGGCCACCGCGGTGGCCCACGGCTGCACCGGCAAGGGGAACGACCAGGTCCGCTTCGACGTCGTCACGGCGGCCCTGGGCCCGGACCTGGCGGTCATCGCCCCCGCCCGGGAGTGGGGGATGACCCGGGAGGAGACCATCGCCTATGCCCGCAAGAAGCGCATCCCGGTGCCGGTCACCGTGGCCAGCCCCTACTCCATCGACATCAACCTCTGGGGCCGCAGCATCGAGTGCGGCGTGCTCGAGGACCCGTGGACCGAGCCGCCGGAGGACATCTACATCTGGACGGTCTCCCCCGGGGCCGCCCCCGACAAGCCCCAGTACGTGGAGATCGGCTTCGAAGCCGGGCTCCCCGTCTCGCTGAACAGGAAGAAGCTCCCCGGGCTCAAGCTCATCGAGCAGCTCTCCCGGCTGGCCGGGGCCAACGGCGTGGGCCGCATCGACCACATTGAGGACCGGCTGGTGGGCATCAAGTCCCGCGAGATCTACGAGGCCCCGGCGGCCAGCGTGCTCTTCGCGGCCCACAGGGCCCTGCAGGCCATGACGCTGTCCAAAGAGCAGTTGCGCTTCAAGCAGACCGTGGCCGAGGAGTACGCCAGCCTGATCTACAACGGCCTGTGGTTCAGCTCCCTTCACCGGGACCTGCGGGCCTACGTCCAGAGCACCCAGAGGTATGTGACCGGGACCATCAGGGTGAAGCTGTTCAAGGGCAACTGCACCGTGGTCGGCCGCAAGTCCCCCCATTCCCTCTACCGGCACGAGCTGGCCACGTACGACGCCGGGGACCAGTTCGACCACAGCGCCGCCCCGGGCTTCATCCAGATCTACGGCCTGCCGGTGCGGGTGCAGTCGCAGGTCCAGCCGGAGACGAGAGGCCCCGGGTAGGGCCCGGACCCGCAAAGGCCCCGGCGGATCCTTGGCCAGGAGAACGAAAGCCGCAAGCCCCTGGCTTCAGCCATGGGGAGAACGTCAATACAACCAGTGGGTCTCCGTGGTGGTGCCCCCGGAGGCCATCGAGCAGACCTCGTAGAAAGGAGCCCGCCCGTGTTCTGTTACAAATGCGGCAGAGAGGCCGCCGAGAACGCCCTGTTCTGCTCCGCCTGCGGCGCCGAACTGGCGGTCGCCGCCCCGCCGGCCCCGAAGAGGAACCTCAGCCTGGCCGCCGGCATCGTCGAGGTCACCTTCGGGTGCCTGGGGTTGCTTTCCGCTCTCTTCTTGGCGATGGTCCTGTTCAACATCCTGCTCAACGAAAGGGACCTCCCGCGCATGCTGCTTGTGGTCCCGCTGGCCCTGGTCATCCCCGCGGCCCTGGCCATCATCGGCGGCATCTTCGCCATCAAGAAGCGCAACTGGCCCATGGCGCTCGTGGGGGCCATAGCCCTGCTGCTGTCCTCCTCGGTCGCGGGCGTGGCCGCCCTGGTGCTGGTCATCCTGGGCCGGGACGAGTTCACGGACAGGCCCCCGTCCCCGTAACAGCCCGCGCCATCGAGCGGGGCCGCAGGCCGGCGCTGCCAGCTCGCCCGTGAGGCGCCCTTGCACCGCCGGGTGAATGTGGGTAATATTGGCCTCTGGCAGGATGCGACATGAGCCACATACGCGGACGCTTCCAGAAAGACCCTGACCGGCTGGTGCAGCGCTACACGGCTTCCATCCCCTTTGACCATCGCCTCTACCGGCATGACGTCGCCGGCAGCATGGCCCACGTCAAGATGCTGGCCCGGCAGAACATCATCACGGACAAGGAAGCAGAGCTCATAGGCATGGGGCTGGTGTCCATCCGCGAGGAGATAGAGCGGGGCGACCTCCGGTTCAAGGAGGAACTGGAGGACATCCACATGAACATCGAGGCCCGCCTGGCCGAGAAGGTGGGGGACCTCGCCGGGAAGCTGCACACGGCCCGCTCCCGCAACGACCAGGTGGCCGTCGACCTGCGCCTGTACTGCAAGGAGGTTATCGCCGAGACCGTTGAGGGGCTGCGGGAAATGCAGTCGGCGCTGCTGGACGTGGCCGAGTCCCACCGGGACACGCTGCTGCCGGGCTACACCCACCTGCAGCGGGCCCAGCCGGTCCTGCTGGCCCATCACCTCCTGGCCTATTTCGAGATGCTGGAGCGGGATGTGGGGCGGTTCCGGGACTGCCTGGCGCGCACCGACGTCATGCCCCTGGGCAGCGGGGCGCTGGCGGGTGTGCCCTATGCCATCGACCGGGCCTTCGTGGCCAGCCAGCTCGGCTTCAGCCAGGTCAGCCAGAACAGCCTGGACGCCGTTTCCGACCGCGATTTCGTCATCGAGTACCAGGCCGCCGCCGGCCTGGCCATGATGCACCTGTCCCGCCTGGGCGAGGAGCTGGTCCTCTGGTCCTCGGCCGAGTTCGGCTTCATCGAGATCGACGACGCCTACGCCACGGGGTCCAGCATCATGCCGCAGAAGAAGAACGCCGACGTGGCGGAGCTGGGGCGGGGGAAGGCCGGCAGGGTCTACGGCCACCTGATGGCCCTGCTGACCACCATGAAGGGGCTGCCTCTGTCATACAACAAGGACCTGCAGGAGGACAAGGAGGGCCTGTTCGATACGGTGGACACCCTGCTGTCAACCCTGGCCGTCTTCGCCGGGATGGTGCGGACGCTCAAGGTGAGGGCGGACCGCACCGGGGGCGCCGCCGGGGAGGGCTACATCCTGGCAACGGACGTGGCCGACTACCTGGTGAAGAAGGGGCTCCCCTTCCGGCGGGCGCACGAGACCGTGGGCAGGCTGGTGGCCTACTCGGCCGGCAAGGGCAAGGACCTGGGGCAACTGGAGATCGCCGAGTACCGGCAGTTCTCCCCCCTGTTCGACGCCGGCGTGCTGGATATCAGCGTGGGGTCATCGATCGGGGCCCGGAATGTGGTAGGCGGCACCGCTCCCGGTCAGGTGGAGGCGCAGCTTGCCCGGGCCAGGGAGCTGGTGAAGAGCGGGGACGGCGGTCACTGAATATGCTTCTGGTGGGTGCGCAGGCAACGGGTGCATACCTTCAGCCTCTTCCTGACCCCATCCACCGTCAGCACGGCAGACTGGACGTTGGGCGCCCATACCCGGGGGGTGTGACGCTTCGAGTGGCTGACATTGCTCCCGGTCTGTTGCTTCTTCCCGCAGATGTCGCACATTGCCACGGCTTCTTATCTACCTCGATGCTATGATTAAGACCACTGCCGCTTGAGGACCGCCATTGTAGATAATACAGGGAGAGCGCTGGATATGCAAGGAAGCCAAGGGGGCAAGAGGCCGGCGGCGGCCTACGACGGCCGCGCCTTGAGGGAGATGTTCACCACGGCCACAACCTGGCTCGAGAAGAGCGTGGCGGACATCAACGCCCTGAACGTCTTCCCCGTGCCGGACGGGGACTGCGGCACCAACATGCTGCTGACCATGCGCTCCACCCTGGACGAGGCCTATCGCGCCCCCGACGGAGATGCCGGCGCGGTGGCCCAGGCCATGGCCCGCGGCGCCCTCATGGGCGCCAGGGGAAACAGCGGCGTCATCCTCTCCCAGATATTCCGCGGCCTGGCACGGCGGCTGGAAGGCCGCGACTCGTTCAGCGGCCAGGACTTCGCCGACGCCCTGGCCCAGGGATCGACCGTGGCCTACAAGGCGCTGACCCGGCCGGTGGAAGGGACCATCCTGACGGTAGCCCGGGAGGCCTCGGCCGCGGCCCGCGAAGCCTCGGCCGGGAAGAACGACCTGGTGCCCATCATGGAGGCCACGGTAGCCGCCGCCCGGGAGTCCGTGGCCAGGACCCCCACGCTCCTGCCCGCGCTGAAGCAGGCCGGCGTGGTGGATGCCGGAGGGCAGGGGCTCTATGTCCTGCTGGAAGGCGCCCTGCACCACCTGAAGGGAGAGGCCGATATCATCAGGGACCAGCGGCCCCAGGTGGTGCCCAGCGCCATCCCGCTGGTGCCCAGGTCCCCTCAACTGCTGACCGGGACAGAGGAGCCCTTCGGCTACTGCACCGAGTTCGTCCTGCAGGGACACCGCAAGCTCAACTCGGAGAGGATCAAGAAGGCCCTGGCCAACGAAGGGCAGTCCCTCATCGTGGCCGGCGACGAGGACCTGGTGCACATACACATCCACACCTTCGATCCGGGCCGTGTCCTGCACAAGGCCGCTTCCCTGGGAACTCTTCACGAGATCAATATCCAGAACATGGACGACCAGCACAAGGCGTACGCGGAGATGGTCAGCCCCCAGGCGCCGCCGCCCGAGATCGCCACGGTGGCGGTCGTCTCCGGGGACGGCCTGGGCCAGGTCTTCCGCAGCCTGGGCGCCGGAGCCATCGTGCCCGGCGGGCAGACCATGAATCCCAGCATCAGGCAGATGCTGCAGGCCGTGGAGTCGGTGCCGCAGCAGCAGGTGATCATTCTCCCCAACAACAAGAACGTCATCCCGGCGGCAAAGCAGGTCCGGCAGCTGACGGCCAAGAAGGTGCGGGTGGTGCCCACCCGCACCATGCCCCAGGGAGTGGCCGCCATCCTGGCCTTCAACTACGATGCCGACCTGAAGACCAACGCCTCCCGGATGGCCGGCGCCCTGCCGGCGGTGAAGACCATCGAGGTGACCCGGGCCGTGCGTCCGGCCAGGATCGGCAACGTGAAGATCCTCAGCGGCCAGGCCATCGCCTTCGTGGACGGCAAGCTGGGGGCCGTGGGCGGCGACCCCGGGCAGGCCCTCCTGGATGTGCTGCAGGGGATGGACACCGCCAGGAGCGAGATAGTCACCGTCTACTACGACAAGACCGCCAGGCGCACCGAGGCGGAGGGGGTGGCCGAAGCCATCCGCCAGAAGCTCCCCGGCCTGGAGGTGGAGCTGGTCTACGGAGGCCAGCCGCACTACAGCTACATCGCGTCCGTGGAATAGCGTCCCGGGCATCCAGAGGCGGGGAACACGGCGGACAGCGCTCCCGGACCCCCGGCCCGGGCCGCCCGGCAGTGGCGGAAGAGATCATGGCCTTGAGTGCGCACGATGAGGCGCTGCTGAAGATACTCGACCTCGAGCGGTCCCGGGGCTACGACGACACGGCGGTGGTGGGCGGGCTGGACCGCTACCTCCGGGTGTACGTCAGGAAGGCCGGGGAGAGCGGCCAGCCGGCCGCCGCCTCCAGGATGTGCCCGCCGGGCTTCAGGTATGCCGCCCTGGACATCGGGCAGCGTCGCCAGTGGGCGCAGGAGACGCGCCGCAGCCTGGCCGTGGGGCCTCCCCGGCCGCGCGAGCCGGGCCGGAAGCCGGGGGCCGGTCCGGCCTCTGCCACGGGACCCCAGACGGTGCCGGCCCGGCAGCCCCCGGGGCCGGCGGCGCCCGCACCCCCGCCACCGGGCGTATCCCTCGAGTCGCCGGTCAGCGCCATCAAGGGCGTAGGGCCCGCGGTGGCCTCCAGGTTCTCCCGGATGGGAGCCCACACCATCCGGGACATGCTCTACCTCTTTCCTCACCGCCACATGGACTACGGCCGCCAGAGGCGGGTCTCGGAGCTGGAGGCGGGAGCGGAGCAGACCCTGGTGGCCTCAGTCTGGGAGGCCCGCCAGGTGAACCTCGGGGGGAGGATAGGCGCGGAGGCCACGGTGGCCGACAGCACAGGCTCCGTGCGGGCGGTGTGGTTCAACCAGCCGTACCTGGCCCGGCGCTTCCGCACCAACATGCGGCTGGCGCTCTTTGGCAGGGTCGGGATCTACAAGGGCCGCAAGGTATTCGAGTCCCCGGAGTGGGAGATACTGGGCCCGGAAGGGCTGCCCCACGAAGGGATGCTGGTCCCCGTCTACCCCCTGACGGAGGGGCTGTACCCGCGCTCCATGCGGGCACTGATGAAAGCGGTGGTCACCGAATGGGCCCCCCGGCTGGAGGACCATCTGCCGCCTGAAGTGCTGCGCCGCTGCGGGCTGATGCCGCTCTCCGAGGCCATCCGGCAGGCCCACTTCCCCGACTCGACCCAGGGCCGGACCGGGGCCCGCCGCCGGCTGGCTTTCGACGAGCTGCTCCTCATCCAGATAGGGGTGGCGCGCCGCAAGCTGGAGTGGCAGGGCACCGAGGCCAGCGCCCGGCTCCGCACAGACGACGGCCTCCTGGGCCAGTTCACCGGCAGCCTCCCCTTCCGCTTCACCCCCGCCCAGGAGCGGGTGCTCCGGGAGATACTCTCCGATGTGAGCCAGGACAGGCCCATGAGCCGCCTGCTCCAGGGAGACGTGGGCAGCGGCAAGACCGTGGTAGCCACCGCCGCCCTGGTGATGGCGGCCGCCAACGGGTGCCAGGGGGCCCTGATGGCCCCGACGGAGATCCTGGCCGAGCAGCACTTCAGCACCATCGCCGGCCTCCTGTCGCGCCTGCCGGAGCAGGACGGCAAGGCGCCCGGGCGGCAGGCCGCCCCGGGTCCCTCCGGGCAAGACGAGGTCCCCGCCGGCCGGCGCCGGGCGGGCCGGAAGGCCGGGGGAAGCCGCACTGCCGCGGCGGACAGCCCCCGGGCGCGAGCTGCGGCAGAGGTCCCCGATGAGAAGGTCTCCGGTGAGGATGACGGGGCCCTGCTTCAGTTCCCCTCCGTGCCCCCCCACCCCTTCACCATGGCGCTGCTCACCGGCAGCCTCAAGGCGGCCCGGAAACGGCGCATCCAGAGGATGGCCGCCGAGGGGGCCCTGCACCTGATGGTCGGCACCCATGCCCTGATCCAGAAGGGCGTCGACTTCCAGAAGCTGGGGCTGGCGGTGGTGGATGAGCAGCACCGCTTCGGCGTGCTCCAGCGCTCCGCCCTGCGGCAGAAGGGGTCCAACCCCCACGTGCTGGTGATGACCGCCACGCCCATACCCCGCACCCTGGCCCTCACGCTGTACGGTGACCTGGACATCTCGGTCATCGATGAGATGCCGCCGGGGCGGGTGGCCATCCAGACGAAGTGGCTGGAGCCCCACCGGCGGCAGGCGGCCTACGACTTCGTCCGGCGCCAGGCCGGCGAAGGCCGGCAGGCATTCATAGTCTGCCCTCTCATCGAGGAGTCGGAGAGCATCGAGGCGAAGGCCGCGGTGGTGGAGTACGAGAGGCTGTCCCGGGAGGTCTTCCCCGACCTGCGGCTGGGCCTGCTGCACGGGCGCATGCCGCCCGCCGACAAGGAAGCGGTGATGAGGAGCTTCAAGGACCGGGAGCTGGACATCCTGGTGTCCACCCCTGTGGTGGAGGTGGGCATCGACGTGCCCAACGCGGTGGTGATGCTGATAGAGGGCGCCGACCGGTTCGGCCTGTCGCAGCTGCACCAGTTCCGGGGGCGGGTGGGCCGGGGAGAGCACAAGAGCTACTGCCTGCTGCTGGCCGAGTCCCCTTCATTTGATGCCCGGGAGCGCCTGAAGATCATAGAGCGCACCAGCGACGGCTTCCGCCTGGCGGAGGAGGACCTGCGGCTCCGGGGGCCGGGGGAGTTCTTCGGCACCCAGCAGAGCGGCCTGCCCGACCTGCGCATGGCCCGGTTGTCAGACGTGGCCCTCCTGGAGGCGGCCCGCGGCGAGGCCATGCGCCTGGTGGAGGGCGACCCCGGGCTCCAGCGGCCGGAGCACCGCCTCCTGGCCAAAGAGGTGGCCCGGGTCTGGCACGCGGGCCCCGAGGCCGGGTAGGTCCGGCGGCCGGGGCCGACGTCAAGCCCCCCGCGTGAACCCGGGCTCCACAATCTGTATACTTAAAGACGATGGTCAGACACAGGATCATCCGCCTGCTGGAGGACGCGGTGGCCGAGGCCCAAGCGCAGGGCCTGCTGCCGCAGGCGGACTTGCCCGAGATCATGCTGGAGCGCCCCCAGAACCCCGGCCACGGTGACTACGCCAGCAACTTCCCCATGAAGCTGGCCCGGGTGGCCCGGGCCAACCCCATGGCCCTGGCCGAGAGGCTTGTCCCGCTCATCCGGCCCATCCCGGAGCTGGAGAAGGCAGAGGCCGCCCGCCCCGGCTTCATCAACTTCACCCTGAGCAGCGGCTGGCTGGCGCGCCAGGTCGACACCATACTCAGGGGGCCGGAGCGCTTCGGCGCCATCGAGCTGGGCCACGGAGAGAAGGTGCAGCTTGAGTTCGTCAGCGTCAACCCCACCGGGCCGCTGCACGTGGGGCACGGGCGGGGCGCCATCATGGGCGACACGCTGGCCAACATCCTGGCCGCGGCCGGCTACCGGGTGGAGAGGGAGTACTACGTCAACGATGCCGGCGGCCAGGTCAACGCCTTCTACCGCTCTCTGTACGCCCGCTACCGCGAGGCCCTGGGCCACCCGACCGAGGTCCCGCAGGACGGCTATCACGGCCTCTACCTGGTCGACATGGCCAGGGAGATCGTTGCCGAGCAGGGGGACCGCTTCCTCGGCCTGCCCGAGCCCGAGGCCGTGGCCGGGATCGGGGGCATCGGGCTGGCCAGGGTGATGGACCTCATCCGGGCCGACCTCTCGATGATCGGCGTGCGTTTCGATGTCTGGTTCTCCGAGAAGCAGCTCTACGACAACGGGCAGTACGAGAAGGCCATGTCCATCCTGCGGGAGGGGGGTCACGTGGTGGAGAGAGAAGGGGCGGTGTGGTTCGCCTCCTCCGACCTGGGCGAGGACAAGGACAACGTCCTGGTGCGCACCACCGGGGTGCCCACCTACTTCGCCTCGGATGTGGCCTACCACTACAACAAGCTCGTGGAGCGCCGCTTCGACCGGGTGATCAACATCTGGGGCGCCGACCACCAGGGTCACGTGGCCCGCATGAAGGCCGTGCTGGGGGCGCTGGGCATCGACCCGGCCAGGATGGACATCCTGATCACCCAGCTGGTGATGCTCAAGCGGGGCAATGTGGAGGTGAAGATCTCAAAGCGCAGCGGCGACCTGGTCACGCTGCGCGAGCTGGTGGAGGAGGTGGGCGCGGACGCCTGCCGGTTCGTGTTCCTGTCGCGCTCGGCGGACAGCCAGATGGACTTCGACATCGAACTGGCCAAGAAGGAGTCGGCGGACAACCCGGTCTACTACGTGCAGTATGCCCATGCCCGCATCTCCAGCATCCTGCGCCTGGCCCGGGAGAAGGGCATCGACTACAGCCGGGGGGAGGTGGCCCTGCTGACCACCCAGGCTGAGATGGACTTCATCCGCAAGATGATGCAGCTGCCCGAGGTAGTGGAGGCGGTGGCCACCAGGCTGGAGCCGCACCACCTTCCCCACTACGCCATGGACCTGGCCACGGCCTTCCACGCCTTCTACAAGCAGTGCCGGGTGGTGTCCGAGGACGCGGAGATGACGCAGGCGCGCCTGAAGCTGGTGGACGCCGCCCGGATCGCCTTCGCCCGCACCCTGTCCTTCATGGGCATGACCGTCCCCGAGCGGATGTAGGGCGCCGGCCCCGGCGCTGGCGCCGGGCGCTGCGGCCGCTACTTCTTCTTCTGCTGCTTGGTGACCGTCTTGACCATCTGCCCGAACCTCCGGTCCTTGCGCCGCTTCTCCAGATAAGACATCTCGTGGTACTCGGACTCCTTGAGCAGCTTCAGGTAGCTGTGATAGCGCCCTTCGGAGAGGTCACCCCTCTCAATCGCCGCCAGGAGCGAGCAGCCCGGCTCGTTAGTGTGGGTGCAGTTGGTGAAGCGGCACCCGTTGGACATCTCAACGATATCCGAGAAGCTCTCCTCGATGGCCTCGCTGACGGCGATATTGCCCAACTCCCTCATTCCCGGGGTGTCGATCAGCATGGCCCCGCTGTCCAGCACGATCAGCTGCCGGCGCGCCGTGGTGTGCCTCCCCCTGCCGTCGGTGGCCCGCACCGTGTTGGTGGCCATCAGGGCCCGGCCCACCAGGCGGTTGAGCAGCGTGCTCTTGCCGACCCCCGAGGAGCCCATTAGGCAGTAGGTCCTGCCCTTCTCCAGCAGCCGCCCCACCTCGTCCAGTCCGGCGCCGGTCTGGCTGCTGAAGGCCATGGTCAGGCAGCCCGCCTTCGACTCCCTCACCGCCGCCACCATGCCCTCCAGGCCCCCGGGGCTGACCAGATCGCTCTTGCTCAGAAGGAGCACGGCCTCGATGCCGCCCTCCCTGGCCATGACCAGGTACCGCTCCAGGCGGCGCAGGCTGAAGTCGACATCGCACGACTGGACGATGAAGGCCACATCGATATTGGAGGCGATCATCTGGTACTCGATGTCGCGGCCCGCCGCCTTGCGCCGCAGGGCCGTCTTCCGGGGGAAGAGCCCGTCGATGATGGCGAAGGTGGCGTCGTTGAGGTAGCGGACCAGGGCCCAGTCCCCCACGGCGGGCAGCTCGAGGCTGGACCCGGCCGAGTACCGGAAGGCCCCGGTGAGCTCCGCCAGGACCTCGCTGCTCTCATTCCGGATGAGGTAGTTGTCCCGGTTGACCGCAGTTACCCGGGCCACGCTGCAGTCAGGCTTCTGCTGCCCTTCCCGCTTCTCCAGGAACCACCGGTCGAAACCAAGATCGCTCAGATGCATGCGCTAGTGATGTCCGATATGCTGGCAGGCGCCGACATGGCACCGGCCTGTCTGAATTGTATGTTCAGAAGGGCGGGGCGTCAACAGACCGGCACCACGAAGCATCTCGCCATCGTCCGGCCGGGAAGCCGGGCGGGAGCCAGTCAGGGCCGCGGAGGCCCTAGCAGCAGGGCCGGCGGGGTTGAATCCACAGCCGGTGCTGCACTGAGCACGGCAACGGAACACCGCTCTGCGTCTTCCGTGTCTTCAACGCCACGCGCGACCAAGTCGGGCCGGAGCCTGGACTGCTGACCTCCCGGTCAGCCGCGGACCCCGGCTTGCGTCTGGTGATATTCATGCACCCCCCTAGTTCGTGCTGTCCCTGATCCTGCCCTGCAACGGGTTGAACAGGTACCGAGCCTGGAGCTCCCCCTTCTCAATCAGTATGGGAGGCCCCCACGACAGCAGTATCATGCCCAGCGTCGCCAGAACGGAATCCGGGGATTGGGTCATGTCGACCTGGCACCACAGCAGCCCATCGTCGGTGCAGGTGGTCCTGATCCTGCGGGCGTGCACCAGATCCTGGACGCATTTGGAGATCATCTGCCTTCTCGACGGACGGATCCACGATTCCAGCCCTCTCATTGGCGCCCCCCCTTCTACAATGCATAACCGGCTATAAGCGCGACGGGCTCACGGTCGATTATGGCAGCCGTCCGGCCCGCAGGCTATCGGCACTAATACGCGATGGGGTATTACGCAGAATACCTATTCGTTATGGACTCTCGTAGTCGATAGTATGGCGGGAGAGGGGCGGCGGGGCGACCGGCTACCGGAAGCCGATCTCGCGTTTGGAGTGGCCGGTGTTGAGGTCTATCCAGGCGCAATGGACCTGGGCCCGGGCCACCAGGCCGCCACCCCCCGCGCGGCGTATGACGCAGTGCCGCAGGGCCGTGGCGCGCCCGGCATCGGCATACCAGGTGGCGATGTCCAGATCGTCCCCCATCCCGACGGTCTGGCGGTACTCTATGCGGTGCCGCCGGGTGAGGATGGCCGAGTGCTCCTCGGTCATGCGCTCCGCGGACCAGCCGTGCGCTTCCGCCAGTCGCACCCCCGCCTCTTCCACGTAGGCCAGGTAGACGGCATTGTTGACGTGCCACATCATGTCGATGTCGCGCCACTCCACCTGCCTGGCGATGGTGAAGACATCCGGCGGGGCATCCGGCGATGCCGGGAAGCGCTCCCGGGGGGGCGCCGCCTCCAGGGGCCCGTCAGGGGAGAAGGCCGCCTGCATCTCGGCCGGCACCACCGCCGGCTGAAGAGTCCGGGCGTCGACCCAGACCCAGTCGGTGACCGCCGTGGCGGCCGTCCCGCCCGTGTCCGGCAGGGTGAACTCGTACGCCCGCCGCGAGCGAGAGCGGCGGAAGTCCAGGACCCAGGTCTTCAGGGACACCCGGTCGCCATAGCGGATGGGCTTGAGGTACCTGACGTCGGTCTCCCTCACCAGCCAGACGTGGCCCAGCTGGCGGTACCGCGCCCAGTCGTAGCCCGCCGCCGCCGAAGCGGCAAAGGCCGCCTCCTGCATCCAGCGGAAGTAGCTCGTGCTGGAGAGGTGCCCCAGCGCGTTGCACTCCCAGTAGCGCACCGGGAAGGTCTCGCGATGGACCACGCTCACCGCTACCGGGGTCCCCCATGCATGCCGATCAGGAGCCAGGCGCCGTCCTTCTTGAGGTAGACCTCGGTCCAGCGGCCTTCCTCCTTCTCCTGTTTGCCCTTGGGCAGGGCCACCTCGGCCTCGAAGCTGTAGTGGACCACGCCCACGACGCCTTCGCAGACCTCCACCCGCATCGGGTAGAGGCGGAAGGCCGTGATCGGAGGGTCCGTCTCGGCCGCTTTGAGGGGCAGGTCCCGGCCGTGGGGCAGTGGGCTGCCGGCCACCCACCCGGTGTACTGGGGATGTATGGCCGCCCCGATGGCGGCGATGTCCTTCCGCTGCAGCAGCTGCCAGATCTCCCGGACCCTGTCCCAGAGCTCCTGCTGCTGGGGCGATAGCGGCTGGTCTGATTCGATGCGCACCGTGTTCCCCCTTTCGCCTCGGAGCCTCAGAGGCCGTGCAGGTCCTTGACCCGCCCCAGCAAAGGCATGATGTCGGGCCCCCCACCGCCGTGGGGCGGCGGCCCCAGGGGATCGTCCCGGCCGGGGGGCAGCCCCAGGAGGACCTCGATCGACGCCTTCACAGAGTGGGCCAGGGCCTCCAGGTGATACCCTCCCTCCAGCGCGAAAACGATGCGCCCCTCGCACAGCTCCGCCGCCAGGTCCTTCAGGATGGCCGCCATACTGGCATATCCGTTCACGGTGACCTGCATCGACGATATGTTGTCGGCCCAGTGCGCGTCATAGCCGGCCGACACCAGGATGATCCCGGGCCGGAAGCGGCGGGCCGCCGGGACGATGGCCTCCTCGAAGGCCAGCAGGTACTCCCTGTCGCCGGACCCGGGCGGCAGCGGGATGTTCAGGGTGCAGTCCACGCCCCCGGCCGCCCCCGTCTCATCGACCCGGCCGGTCCCGGGGTAGAGGGGGTACTGGTGGATCGAGATGTACAGCACCTGGCCGTCCGAGTAAAAGATATCCTGGGTCCCGTTGCCGTGATGCACGTCGAAGTCCACGATGAGGGGCCGGTCCACCCCGTGCTTCCGCACGGCGGCCCTGGCGGCGATGGCCACGTTGTTGAACAGGCAGAAGCCCATGGCATCGGACTGGGTGGCGTGGTGCCCGGGGGGCCGCACCAGCGCGAAGGCGCTCCGGATGTCGCCGCGGACCACCATCTCGACGGCCCGGCCCACGCCTCCCGCCGCATACAGCGCGGCCACGTACGAGCCGGGAGATGTCACCGTGTCCCCGTCCAGCCACCCGCCGCCGGCAGAGGCCGAGCGGTCCACCCGGGTGACGTGCCGTTGCGAGTGCACCAGCAGCAGGTCCTCCATGGCAGCCGGCGCCGGGGTGATGCTGACCAACTCCCTCCTCAGGTTGCTCGAGCCCAGCAGCCCCACGATGCGCTCCAGCCGCTGCCCGTTTTCGATGTGGTCTCCGGTGTCATGCCCCAGGTATACCGGATCGTAGACCAGACCCACGCTCATGATACCTCCGTCCTTCCCGGACCGCCGGCGGCGCGCTCGACCAGCGCTTTGTAGGCCTGCATCAGGCGTTGGGTCAGGGGGCCAGGGCGGCCCGGGCCAATGTCCCGGTCGGCTACTATGGTCAGCGGCATGATCTCTATCATGGAGTTGGTCAGGAAGGCCTCGTCAGCCTCCAGCAGATCGGCCACGGCCACGTCCCTCTCCCCGGCAGCCAGGCCCAACTGCGGCGCCAGCTCCTTCAGCACCACAGCGCGGGTGACCCCGGGCAGGAGGCCGCAGCCCTCGGCCGGGGTGAAGAGCCGCCCGTCCCTGACGCAGAAGATGTTGGTGGTGCTCCCCTCGGTGACCAGGTCATCGTCATTGAGCAGGATGGCGTGGTCCACGTTGAAGGCGAAGGCCTCCTGCCGGGACAGCAGCAGGTCGAGGCCAGAGAGGGACTTCATCCTCGAGCTGAGGCATTTCCGGCAGCGATGGTTCCTGGAGATCATGGCCGAGAAGCCGCGGAGGTAGACCTCGTCCGCAGGCGACCGGTACGCGATGGCGGTGATGAACACCGTGGGCTCGCCCGGGGGCGGGCCACCCGGCGCCAGCACGTCCTCTCCGGCCGACACCGAGACCCTCACGCGGGCATCCGACAGATGGTTGGCCTTGATAGTGGCGTATATGGCCTTCTCCATCTCAGCCCGGTCCGGCAGGTCGATGCCCAGCACGCCGGCCGAGTGCTGCATCCTGGCCAGGTGCCGCTCCAGGCGGAATACCCGCCCGCCGTAGGCCCTCATGGTCTCATAGAGGCCGTAGCCATACAGAAAGCCGTAGTCCATTGGGGAGATGCGCGCCTGCGACAGGGGGACCAGAGCGCCGTTAAGATAGACCGTCGATTCCATAGTTTGCCTGCTCACGACCCGGCCGCCCCGGGCGGCGGCGCCCCCAGGGCCCGAAACGCTGCCTCGGCCTTGTGAAGCGTCTCCCGGTACTCCGCCTCGGGATCGGAATCATGCACAATGCCACCCCCCACCTGCAAGTATACCCTGTCTCCTTTGACTGTGATGGTCCGGATGGACCGGCACAGGTCATAGCCCGGGTATCCGACGGCCCCGCCGGCCAGCGGCGTGGGCGCCCCGTCCGGTTCCAGGCGGTACTGCTCCATCAGGCTGCCCAGCAGCGCGAAGGGGCAGCCCGTGGTCTCATCGCCGCGTAACCTCAACTCCAGGAAGGGATCAAGCCCAATGAACGAGTAGCGGCCCGGCTTCGCCGGGTCCATGCCGCCGCCCAGGAAGAAGGACATCGGCTCATCCCCGAAGCGGGCGAAGGCTTCGGCAGCGGTGACCGGAGAGCGGACTTCTTCTACGAGGGGGCGACGCTTCATATGGGCTGCATCCTGCGGCTGGACGCCGCTGCTGAATCATAACGGAAGTCGGCATGGCGTTTCAAGCATGCGCGGCGAACCAGTCCAATGTATTGACACCCTGGCCGGCGTTGACTACAATGCGGTCACGGGGAGCGGGGACAGCCACGGTCCCGTTGTTGGTGGAGGAGGTGCGGCATGGTTACAGTCCAGGACCTGAAGCGGTTCAATCTCTTCGCGGGGCTCTCCGACTCGGAGTTGGTCCAGGTCGCCCCACTCTGCACGCGGCGCATCTATGAAGGTGCTTCCGAGGTCTTCTCACCCGGCGCGCCTGCCGGGGACATCTTCCTGCTGGAGGACAAGAACGACGCCGTCCAGATCGAGTTGCTGGTCAGCGAGGGCGGCCCCAGGACCGTTATCCACACGCTCCAGAGGGGTGAGGTCTTCGGCTGGGCGGCCCTCGTGCCGCCACGTCAGCGGACGGCCACCGCCCGGTGCGTGGAGAGGGCCAGCCTGATCTCCCTCAGCGGGCAGGCCCTGACAAACCTGCTCGACAGTAACACGCGCATGGGCTACGTGGTGATGAGGAACCTCAGCGGCATCCTGAGCATACGGTTGAGCCACACCACCATTGCCCTGCGGCGGGAAATCCGGAAGATGGCCGCGAGGCCGGCCAGCGTCGGCTGAAGGGGCGTTGCACCGCGCAGGGCCCCGGCTCGCCCGGGCACACCGGCCGGCGGGCACAGAGGCCCAGGCTGTGCCCGCTCCCCTGGCCCCTCAGGCCGGGCGCCGACGGCCCTTGAGTTTCTTTATCTCCTCTTCCACTTCCTGGGCGCCCTCGGCGTAGAACTTCTCCTCGTCGGGAGCGATCTCCTTGAGGAGCCGGAGGAACTCGCCGGCATGCACCCTCTCCTCATCGGCGATCTCCTCGAGGACCCTGGCCGCCAGCTTGTGGTCGATGGACTCGGCCAGCTGCATGTACAGCTGGACCGCTTCGTACTCCGCGGCCACCATGAACCGTATGGCCCGTACCAGCTCGGCCGTGGTGAGCTTGCGTCCGTGGGCCAGCCCAGAGAATGGAGAACCGAACTCCGGCATCGCGACACCTCCCCAATACAGTATGGACCAGATTATACCCTATGGGACCCCGGTTGTCCCCAGTCTCACATGCACCGGGGCGAGATCACAGGCAATCTGCGGAGGCGGGCCACCCCCCTACCCCAGGGCCCGGCTGATGGCGTTGTGGACACAATCGCCACTTCCCCCTGCGCTTCGAGGTGGCGCTCTCAGGACGGTGTCGGGGCAGCACCTGAAGCACAATGGCCGGCCACGCAACAGGGCTACACCTGCGGCCATACCGTTTCAGATCACGGTGCAGGCTTCGGTGGTCTCCGCAACACCCATATGGCCACCGAGGCGATGACACCCAACACTGCCACACCTCCTGCCGCGGCCACCAGGTAGACCCACAGATGGACCCTGCCACCGCCTCCAGTGACGGTGAACCCACCCAGACTGGTAGCGGTCCCCGCCGGCGTGGCTACCGTGACGTCTCTCTTGCCGGCCTCTGCTCCGCTCGTGATAGACAGCTTCACCGTTATCTCGGTATCGCTAACCACCCTGAGGTCGTTGATGGTGATCCCAGCCCCAAAGCTGACAGCGGTGGCCCCGCTCAGGTTGGCCCCGGAGATGGTTACGGTGATGTCATCTCCCCGACGTCCGTTGTTCGCCACCACGCCGCCTATGCTCGGCGCACCGGGAGATGCGGCGGCGGCGCCGGTAGTGAAGCTCTCCTCTGCGCCGTAGCTGGTGCCGTCACCCACGGCCCGTGCCTGATAGTAGAAGGTGGTACTCGGGGCCAAGCCGCTGAGATCAAACCTGAAGGCCCCGCCAGCCGTCTGGACGGCCCCCGTGGTCTCGTTGGGATAGGGCCCACCTTTGCTGGTCCCCCAGACAAAGGAGACCGTGGCGCTGCCTGCTGTGCCCAGGGACGTCAGACTGCCGTTGAGTCGGGCGGAGTTGGCGGTTATGCTGTCGGCGTCCTCCGTGACCACCACAGGGGGCGAAGTGGGAGTGGCGCTGGTAGTGAAGGTCATGTCCCTGCCGTAGGCCGTGTCGTCACCCACCGCCTTGGCCCGGTAGTGATAGGTAGCGCCAGCCGCCAGACCGCTCAAGGGGTAGCTGAAGGAGCCCGCACCCGTCATGGCCTGCGGGGTAGTGGTGCTCCCATAGGCTGACCCTGGACCCCAGTCGAAGGAAACCAGCACTGGCGACGCGGAGCCAAGGCCGGTCAGCCTGAGATTGAGGGTGGCCGAGGTGGGGCCAATGACGCTGGCAGCGTCTGTCACCACCGTTGGTGGCACCGGCGTGGCTCGGACGGTGGTGAAGGATGTCTCTGCGGAGTAGCTGGACCACAGGCCGCCGCTGTCCTTGTACCCCACTCGCCAGTAGTAGACAGTGCCGTTGGCCAGCTTGCCCGCTGGGACTGTGATACTGGTGGCGGCGGGACTGCTCTTGCCGCTCTCCCAGACTGGCTTGTCGTAGTTCCCGGTGCTGCTCCTTATCTGCCAACTGGAGGCGACATGGGCATCACCCCGAGGCTCGGAGAAGTCCGAGCCCTGCAGAGCAGGTGTCAGGCTGACGCCCGTGGCACCGTTGGCGGGCGAGACGTTGGTGGGTCGGTCGGGGTAGTCCTCGTAATGCAGGATGGTGCCACTTTCACCCACGGCGAAGAAGCCTGCGGATGCGCTGCCCCAGATGCCGTTCAGGTTCTTGGTGGTCCCGCTGGTCATCGGATTCCACGCGTTGCCATTGTAGTGAAGGATGGTACCGCCGTCCCCTACTGCAAAGACGTCAGAGGCAGAACTGCCGCAGACGCCTCTGAGGTCTTTCGTGGTCCCACTGTACATGGTGCTCCACGCGCTGCCGTTGTAGTGAAGGATAGTGCCGGCTTCCCCGACAACGAAGACGTCACTACCGGAGCTGCCCCAGACGCCCAACAGTCGCGGTGTGGTGCCGATGTTCATAGGCTGCCAGGAGAGACCGTTGTAGCGGAAGACGATGCCGTTCTGGCTGTACCACATGCCTCCCCCCACCGCGAAGACATTCGAGGCAGAGCTGCCCCAGACACCACTCAGGCTGTAGTCGTACAAGGGACTGTCCGCCTCGAAGGTGCCAAACAGGCTCCAGGCCGTTCCGTTGTAGTGAAAGATGTATCCGACCACGTCATCGTTACCCACCGCGAACACGTCAGAGGACGAGGCGCCCCAGACGCTGTTGACGCAGCTGCTGTCCCCGAACACTCTTTCCGAGAGAGTCCAGACCCCGGCGTGAAAATGGAAGATGCCCCCGAATCCCTCGATGTACGGCGGCCAGAAATGGCCGCTCACGAAGAGATTGGACGCGGAGGTGCCCCAGATGTCGGACGCGTAGTACGGCCCATCTGCCTGGTCCTGGCCACCCAGCGGCCCCCCATTCGAAACCCTCCACCGGCTGCCGTCGTAGCGGATCAGGGTGCCACATCTGCTCAGCGCGAACACACTCGAAGAGGAGGAGCCCCAGACACTGGTCAGGTGGCCGCAGAACGGCTTGAGATCGGCAGGGGCACTCTGTGCCTCCCAGTCCGCACTTCCAGCAGCGGGGGCCGCCCACGCCGGCCGCGCCGACCAGTGGGGTCCCAGGGCCAATGCCAGCACCGTTCCCAGCAGTAGAACCGTGGCCAGTATCCTCCTGGGCCTGAAACCGCCGCCTATCTTCCTGATCAAGGTTCACCTTCCATGGCCGGTTTCATCCGGCGATCGGTCCACAGTCACCTGCATACGCCAGATGGGGTGCCCCCTTTCTCAAGCATCGCCCCAACCGGCGACGGCCTGACACCCAGTTGCTGCGCTTGGGCGTTATCCTCGTCTTCGACTATAGCATAGGAAATAGTCTGCGGGAAGTCAACCCGTGGCCAGCGACGAGGGACGCCCCCGATGCCGGGGCGGAAGGCCGTCGGGCCCCCGATCCGGTGACGATCACCAGACGCCCGTGTGACCATCATGGTCTGGAAGGCTAGAGCAGTGCTTCCTAAATACCGTTAGTGATGCTACACTGTTGGTCATGAGGACCGGCAGACGAGTAGTCATAAGTGAAGAAGACCGGGTGCAGTTGAGCCGGCTGATACGGGACGGGAAGACACCGCAGAAGGTGGCCCTCAGGGCGCGTATCGTACTGCTGAGTGCCGATGGCGTATCTACAGGGGAGATCATGCGGCGGCTGGGCACGAGCACGCCGACGATCAGCCGGTGGCGCAATCGGTACGAGACTGACGGGGTGGCTGGTTTGGTCAAGGACCGGAGCCGGCCGGGGCGCAAGAGGAAGATAGGGGAAGCCAAGGTCCGCGAGGTAGTACAACGGACGCTGCACGAGAAGCCGTCTCGTGCCACGCATTGGAGCACACGGAGCCTGGCCAAGGTGGTGGGGCTTAGTCCCGCCAGTGTGCAGCGCATCTGGAAGGCCCATGGACTCAAGCCCCACCGGGTCCGCACATTCAAGCTGAGCCGAGACCCGCGTTTTGAGGAGTAGCTTCAGGACACAGCAGGGCTCTATCTCAATGTGATTGACAGGCGCAGAGCCCGGCCATGGCGAACAATCCGTGCTCTGCGCGAGCAGATGCATCGCGTTGTTATCTGAAGGCCGGGAGATCCGGAGGCTGATGCCGAAGCCGGTCTCGGCGGGCCGCCCCCCTACTCCAGGGCCCTTGGCCGGTACTGCACCGCCTCCGCCACGTGCCGGGCCCCGACCGGGCCTGCGCCCTCCAGGTCCGCCACCGTCCGGGCCACCTTGAGTATGCGGTGGAATCCCCGGGCCGAGAGCGAGAGCTGCCTCATTGCCGTGCGCAGCAGGTCCCTGGCCGAAGGCTCCACCTGGCAAAGCTCTCTGACATCCGGCGCCCTGGCGTCGGCATTGCAGGCCACGCCCCGCCCGCTCCACCGTTCCCGCTGCACCCGGCGCGCCGCCTCCACCCGGGCCCGCACCTCCTCCGAGGCCTCGGCCACTCTCTCATCGGCCAGCTTCTCGTACTCGATCCGGGGCACCTCCACGAAGATGTCGATGCGGTCCAGCAGCGGCCCGCTGATGCGCCGGGTGTAGCGGGTGACCTCCCCCAGGGAACACCGGCAATCCCGGAGCGCGTCCCCCCGAAACCCGCAGGGGCAGGGGTTCATGGCGGCCACCAGCATGAAGCTGGCCGGATAGGTCACCGCCCCCTGGGCCCGGCTGATGGTGACCACCCGGTCCTCCAGGGGCTGCCGCAGGGCCTCCAGGGCAGAGTGGCCGAACTCCGGCAGCTCATCCAGGAAGAGCACGCCCCGATGGCTGAGGCTGATCTCCCCCGGCCGGGGCACCTGGCCCCCGCCCACCAGCCCCGCGTGGGACACCGTGTAGTGCGGGGACCGGAAGGGCCGGCGCCTGATGAGCGGCGTCCCCGGGGGCAACAGGCCCGCCACGCTGTAGATCCTGGTCACATCCAGAGACTCCTCCGTGGTCATCCCCGGGACGATCGAGGGCAGCGACCTGGCCAGCATGGTCTTCCCGCTGCCGGGCGGGCCGATCATCAGCATGTTGTGACCACCGGCCGCCGCCACCTCCAGGGCCCGCCTGGCGTGCTCCTGTCCCTTGACGTCTTTGAGGTCCGCCGCACCGGCATCCTCCGGGTCCCCATCGAACGTGGCGGGGGCACAGAGCGGTATCGGGCGGTCGCCCTTCAAGTGGGCGATCAGCTCCGCCAGCGTGCTCACCGGGACCACCTCGACGCCGTCGATCAGGGCGGCCTCCCGGGCGTCGCACGACGGCACGATGACCGTCTGCAGCCCCCTCTCCCTGGCCAGGGCCACCATGGGCAGGATGCCCTGGGCATGGCGCACGCCGCCGTCCAGGGAGAGCTCCCCCAGGAACATGGTCCCCGAGACATCGGCCAGGACCTGGCCGGAGCTGAGCAGTATCCCCACGGCTATGGAGAGGTCATAGGCCGGGCCTTCCTTGCGGACGTCGGCCGGCGCCAGGTTGACGGTTATCCGCCGGAAGGGGAAGTCGCAACCCGAGTTGCGGATGGCGGCCCGGACACGCTCCTTGGCCTCCTGCACGCCGGTGTCCGGCAGCCCCACAATGGTGGTGTTGGGCAGACCGCTGGCGATGTCCACCTGCACCTCGACCAGCCGGCCCTCAAGGCCGAGCACCGCCGCGGAGTTCACCTTGGCCAGGGACACGCCTTCGCCCCCTCTCCGGATCCTTCCGTATCTATTCGATTATATCTATCATGTGCGTTCTCCGCAAGGCCCCCTGATTGACCCTCACAACCCACCCTGCTATCTTGTAGGGGGCGCACCAATGAAGTACCGCGGCGTGGCATTCGATTTCGACGGGACCCTGCTGGACACCCTCCAGGACCTGGCAGAGTCGGTCAACTGCGTCCTGGGGCGCTCCGGCTTCCCGCAGCACACCCTGGACGAGTACCGTCACTTCGTCGGCGCGGGCATCGAGGACCTGGCCCGGCGGGTCCTGCCCGAAGGCCATCGCGACGAGGCCACTGTCACGCGCACCCTGGCGGAGGTCCGCCAGGAGTATCACCGGCGCTGGCCGGACAACACCCATCCGTACGACGGGATACCCGAACTGCTGGACGCGCTGGCCGCGCGGGGCATCGCCATGGCCATCGTCACCAACAAGCCGGATGATTCCACCAGGCAGATGGCCGCCAGCCTGCTGCCCCGCTGGAGGTTCGACGTCATCATCGCCGCCACGCCGGACCTGCCCCGGAAGCCCGACCCAAAGGGGGCCCTGGAGGCAGCCCGGACCATGGGCCTGCCCCCGGAGGCCATACTCTACGTGGGCGACTCGGACATCGACATGAGGACCGCCAGTGCCGCCGGCATGTTCCCCGTGGGCGCCCTCTGGGGCTTCCGCTCGGCCGACGAGCTGCGCAAGAGCGGGGCCGGGGCCCTGATCTCCCACCCCCTGGAGCTGCTGGACCTGCTGCGATGAAGATCCAGGTTAAGGTGAAGCCCCGGTCGAAGACGGAGGATGTCACCCGCGAGATGGACGGCGGCCTGTACGTGGTGCGGGTTAAGGAGCCGCCGGTGGAGGGGAAGGCCAACCGGGCAGTGCTGAGGCTGCTGGCGCGCCACCTGGGCGTCCCGGAGGGCCGGCTGCGGATAGCCAGCGGACACGGGAGCAGGAACAAGGTGGTTGAGGTGATGCCGCCCTAGGCTGTCCGTCCCCCTTTGGGGGGAGGCCTCTTGGAGTCCATGTAGGACTTGATGGCCGCGCGCGAGTCCATGGTGAACTCGAACCCCAGCCCGGCCAGCTTGTCGGTGCTGACAATGATGGGGTACTTCATGAACTCCACACCGCCGGCCGGTGACTTCTTCTGGATGTGCAGCTTCCAGCTGAAGCCGATCAGGGCCCTCCACACGGAGGAAGGCAGCCCCAGGGACGGCTTGCCGGTCCAACCGAGCATTTCCCGGTAGGGCACCTGGCCCGCGGCGCCCGCATTGAAGATGCCGGACCGACGCTCCTTCACCAGGGCCACGTCCAGCCGGGCCAGGTCATCCTCGAAGACGAACTGCCAGCCGGGATTGTGCCCCGAGACATGGATGGTGACGGGCATGAACAGCACGTTGAGGCCGGAGGGGCCGGCCTCCGGCCCCACCACCGACACCACCCGGACAATGGTGACGCTCTGCGTGGGGTGATTTCTGGAGTGCTCCTGGAACATGCGGTCCACTTCGGCCTTGTCCTGGCCGTAGGGGAAATCGGGCGTCGGCCGGAGGGGCTGGTCCTCGGTGATCAGGGCGGGGTTGTCCGCCCAGGCGCCATAGACGGTGTGGCTGCTCTGGTAGAACAGGGCCTCCACCGAGGCGGCTTCACAGGCGTTGAGGAAGCTCCTGGCGCCGCCGATATTGACCTCATGGGCATCGAAGTCTATCTTCGGCGGGAGAACGAAGGCCAAGTGGAACGCGGAGTCCACCTTGTTCCGGGCGAAGATCTCGCCCATGGGCTGCTGCACGTCCATGGAGTGGAACTTGAGCTTGCCGCTGTTGTAGACAGGCGACTTGATGTCAATGCCCACCACGGTCTTGACATCAGGGTCCTTGTCCAGCAGCTTCAGTATCTGGGTCCCGAGGTACCCGGAGACGCCGGTGACGGCCACGTTTTCCACTCACAACCCTCCTTGGCCAACGCCGCTGGGGGGCCCGGAAGACCGGCCGTAATGCCCCGAGAGCCTGACCCCCCCGCCCTCTGATCAGCCGACAGTATGCGATGTAGGGGCATTTCATGTCAAGCCGCCCCCGGCTTCCCCCGCGTCAGCCCGGGCCGACGCGCCTAGTCCTCCTCCTCCTCTTCCCTCCTGATCCTGCGCGCCTCGGTCAGCATCTGCTCTATCCTGAGGTCGCTGCCCGACACCACCAGGACATCATCGGCCCTGATCACCTCCATGCGGTCCGGGGTGACGATGACCTCCCTCTCCCGCTGGATGATGAGGATGGCCACACCCCACTTGCCTTCCCGGCCCAGCCCCAGCTCCGAGAGGGTCCGGCCGACGAAGCTGTTGGGGGGAGTCACCTTGGCGATCCCGTAGGACGGCGCCAGCTGCATGTAGTCCAGGACCTGCGTCAGCATCAGGCCATGGGCCACCCGGGTGCCCATTTCGCGCTCCGGGTAGACCACCTTGTCCGCGCCGATCCTCTCCAGGATGGTGCCGTGGAGGTCATTGTCCGCCCGGGCCACCACGTGGCGGACGCCCAGCTTCCGCAGCAGGATGGTGGACAGGACGCTGTTCTCGATGTCCGACCCCATGGCCACTATGGCCACGTCGAACTTGTCCACCCCCAGGTCCCGGAGCACCGCCTCGTCCTTGCCGTCCGCGTGGACGGCGCGGGTGACGGAAGCGGAGACGGCCTGCACCTTCTTGTCATCGCGGTCCATGGCCAGGACGTCGTATCCCATGCCCAGCAGGGTGTTGGCCAGGCCGACGCCGAAGCGCCCCAGGCCCAGAATGGCGACTTGCTTCTTCATGACGTACCTCCTAGCCGGTCCTCACCTGGTCATGGGGATACCGGTATTCAATTGTCCTCTGTGCCTGTATCAGGGACAGCGCCAGGGTCAGCGGCCCGAGCCGCCCGGCGAACATGGTCCCCACGATGATGATCTTGCCCGCCAGCGACAGGAACGGGGTGAGGCCGGCCGACAGCCCCACCGTGCCGAAGGCCGACACCGTCTCGAAGAGGATGTCGATGAACTCGAAGCCTTCGCCGTCGGCGCCGACGGCGTGGGCCTCCGTGATGGTGAGCACCAGCGTCACCACGCCTACCAGCCCCAGCGCCAGCAGGGCGATGGCCAGCGCCCGGTGGACCAGCTGCGGCTTCATCTCCCGGCCGAAGGCCTCCGCATGCTGCCGCCCCCGGAGAGAGCTCCAGACCGTGGCCAGCAGCACGCCGAAGGTGTTGACCTTGATCCCCCCGGCCGTCGAGCCGGAGGCGCCCCCGACGAACATCAGCATGATGGTGAAGAAGAGCGAGTAGGCGGCCATCGATCCCACGTGGACCACGCTGAACCCGGCCGTCCTGGGAGAGACCGCGTGAAAGAATGCGGCCAGCACCTTCTGGGGCACGGGCATGGCGCCCATGGTCCCCTGGTTGCTGTACTCGGTGGCCAGGAGGACGCCGGTCCCCAGGATGAGCAGGATGGCGGTCACCACCACCACCATCTTGGTGTCCAGCGTCAGCCTGCGGAAGCTCTTCTTGCTGAAGATGTCCCGGACCACCAGGAAGCTGATGCCGCCGGTGATGATGAGCACGGCTATGGTCAGTACCACCAGGGCGTCGGCGTGGTAGCCTTCCAGGCCGGTGCCGGCCCCCAGGACGTCCAGGCCGCAGTTGTTGAAGGCGGAGACGGCGTGGAATATGGCCTGCCACATGGCAGTCGCCGGCGAGGCGTAGACCTGGGAGAACCTGATGTAGAGGAGCACGGCCCCCATGCCCTCGCAGACCAGGGTGAAGAAGGCGATGCCCACCAGCAGGTGCATCAACCCCCCCACCCTCTGCACGCCCATCGACTCAGCGATAACCATCTTCTCCCGCAGGCCGACGCTCCGGCCGAAGGCCAGCAGGAGCAGCGTGGCGCTGGACATGAAGCCGAAGCCGCCGACCTGCATGAGCACCAGCAGGACCGCCTGGCCGAAGGCGCTGAAGTGGGTCCCGCTGTCAACCACCGAGAGCCCGGTGACGCAGGTGGCCGAAGTAGCCATGAAGAGGGCATCAGGCAGGGAGGTCCAGGCATGGGCCCTGGAGGAGATGGGCAGCATCAGCAGGACAGCCCCGAAGCCGATGAGGGCGGCGAACCCCCAGATGACGATGGCCACCGACATGCTGCGGGCCTTCGGCACCCCCACCAGGGCCAGAGGTATCCGCCAGGGCTCCACTCGGGGGACGCGGAAGAACTTGTCCCCCAGCTTCTGGAACCGCTGTGACTCTTTTCGTGGCTGCATTCTGACCGCTTCAGCCCGGGCGCGGGGGCCACAGACCGGACAGGGCCGGGCAATCAAGAGGGAAGTATAGCACACTCAGCCCGGCCCGCTCACGGGGGCGCGAGCGGGCCGGTGATGCCGGCCGGGCACCCCGGTCACTCGAAGACGACTTCGCCGCTCTTGCCGCCGCTCTTGCGGGCGAGGCGTATGCCCTCGATGCGCATCCGGGGGTCCACCCCTTTGCACATGTCGTAGATGGTCAGCGCGGCCACGGCCACGGCAGTGAGGGCCTCCATCTCCACCCCCGTCTTGCCGGTGGTCCTCACCGCGGCGGTGATGTTCACCGCCCTGGTCCGGGCGTCGAGCTCAAAGCCGACCCTGACCTCGGACAGCAGCAGCGGGTGGCACAGCGGCAGCAGGGATGGCGTCTGCTTGGCCGCCATGATGCCGGCCACCTGGGCGGCCGCCAGCACGTCGCCCTTGGGCAGCGCCCCTTCGCGCAGCATCTTGAAGGTCGCCGCCTGCATCCTGACCACACCCCTGGCCACCGCCTCCCGGTCGGTGTCGGGCTTCCCGCCAACGTCGATCATGCGCACACTGCCACCCATAGCGCTTCACCCTCCTACCTGCGTCATCGGCCTCTTCCGCACGGCGCTTCCCTGGCAGACGCGGTGGCCTTCAGGCTTCAAGGCCACCGCCGCCAGGACCAGCTTCCGGATATCCTCCGGGGACGCCCCGGACCGCAGGGCCGGCCGCACGTCAATCTCCCCCTCGGAGAGCAGGCAGGGGAGCAGCTTGCCGTCGGCGGTCAGCCTGAGGCGGTTGCACTTGAAACAGAAGTGGTCGCTCACCGGGGTGATGAACCCTATCGTTCCCCTGGCCCCCGGCAGCCGGTAGTACCTGGCCGGGCCGTTGCCCGCCAGCGGCTGGCAGGGCTCCAGCCGCCCGGCGCCGGAGATGGCATCCCTCATCTCGCTGGCGGGCAGGAACTCCGGCTGCCCCCCGCCCCTGTCGATCAGGGGCATGAGCTCGATGAAGCGGACGTTCCAGCCATCCATGGTCAGGCCGGCGAAGTCGAGCAGCTCATCGTCGTTGACGCCCCGCATGACGACCATGTTGATCTTGACGGGGGCGAACCCCACCCTCTCGGCCTCCCTGATGCCCTCCATGACGTCCGCCAGCCGGTCGCGCCCGGTGATCTCCCGGAACCTATCGCGCCTCAGGGAATCGAGGCTGATGTTGACCCGCGCCAGGCCCGCCTCCCTGAGCGCCGCCGCCTGGCCCTTCAACAGCACCCCATTGGTGGTGAGCGAGAGGTCCTCGATCTCCCTCACCCCGGCCAGCATCCGGACGAAGTCCACCAGCCCGGCCCTGGCCAGGGGCTCGCCCCCGCTGAGGCGGACCCGGTTGATGCCCATGGAGGCCGCCACGCGGACCACCTTCAGTGTCTCCTCGTAGCGCAGGATATCGGAGCGCGGCATCCGGGGGACGCCCTCGGGCGGCATGCAGTAGACGCAGCGCAGGTTGCAGCGGTCGGTCACGGACACCCGGAGGTAGCTGATGGGCCGCTGGAAGGAGTCCGACACGCCGCTCACGGCCGCATCTCCCGGCGAAGCCGCTGCAGGACGGCGACGGCCTCCCGCGCCGCCCGGGCCCGGTGGCTGACCCGGTTCTTCTCATCGAGCGTCATCTCAGCCATGGTCTTCCCGAACTCCGGGAGGTAGAAGACCGGGTCATAGCCGAAGCCCTTCCTCCCGCGGGCCTTCAGGCTGATGACCCCCTCGCACACCCCCTCACATAAGCCTACCACTTTTGGGCCGGAGGCGATGGCGATAACGCAGCGGAAGCGGGCGGAGCGGGCCTCCGGGGGCACCCCCCGGAGGCGTGACAGGAGCAGGGCCACCTTGTCCGCGTCGGTGGCCCCCTCTCCGCCGAATCGGGCCGAGAGCGGGCCGGGGGCGCCTCCCAGGGCATCGACCTCCAGGCCGGAGTCGTCGGCCAGCACCAGATACCGATCGTCGAGGGCCCAGCCGGCGGCCTTGAGGCAGGCATTCTCCCGGAAGGTGTTCCCCGACTCCTCTACGTCCCCGGGGATGCCCTCGCGATCAAGGGTGGTCAGCTCAAACGGAGAGCCCTCAAGGAGAAGGGAGAGCTCACGCGCCTTGCCGGCATTCCTGGTGGCCAGAAGGAGTCTGGGAATCAAAGCTCCTGGAATCTCTTCTCCAGCTTCTTCATCACCTGGGGCATGGTGGTGTACTCCATCTCATCCAGGGGCAGGCGGTGGGGCTCAAAGGGACCGTGCCGCCGCAGGTACTCGCCGGCCTGGTTGGCCAGGCGTCGGGCGTCGTCGAAGGCGGGGTCATCAAACATGTCCCGGGGGCCCACCAGCTTCCCTTCGGCGAGCTGGAAGCCGTAGCAGATCACCCGCGGGGGGCCGTCGAAACGGGACGGGTTGGCGTCCCTCTGGGCCGTGGGCATCAGCGGCCCATGGTGCGAGCCGCGCATCCAGCCGGCCACCAGATGGGGCATGGTGAACGGCTCCAGTATCTCACCCACTGCCGGGAAGTTGCCCTGGGAGCGGACGACGCACACCGGGTCGTCCTTGCCCACATACCGGCCGGCCATCAGGGAGAGACGCTGGGTAGAGGAGACGGCGGCGATCTCCCCGGTGTCCCGGTGATGGACCGACTTCACGGCGTAGCGCCCGGGCGCCCCGATCAGCACCAGCATGTCGTAGATCTCCTCCGGGGTGACGAAGGTGACCTTCTTGTGGTCCTTGACGTCGTGGATCTCGAAGGAGAAGCCGCAGTGCATGTTGGGGGCGATGACCAGCCCGATGGTGTTGAAGGGGTCGGCAAACATCTTGTAGAGAGGCATGTTCCAGGCCCCGGCCGCGGTCTTGTCCGCCATGAAGATGAGGACGGTCTCGGCCGGCCGCTCTTCGATCTCCATCTCGGCCACCCCGGGCCCCATGGCCCTGACGTTGCCGGAGAAGGAATCGGCCAGCAGGTCCTGGCCGGCCCCGTGGAGCTTCAGCTTCCTGGCCACCGCCGTGCCCTCCAGGAAGGTGTCCCAGGCCAGCTTGTGGACCGCCTGGCTGTCCTCGCCCTCCCGGTGCGTCATGATCAGCTGCACGTCGTCGCCGCAGTTGGTGACGTGGTAGTCAATCAGCAGGCCCTGGCCCGAGGCGGCGCGGAGGCACTCCTCGGCCTTGCCCAGGACCTCGGGGTGGGCCGTCGAATGGCCGACATATCCGCCGATATCGGCCTTGATAACGCTCAGGGTGATCTTCATCGTTCCTCTCCTCCCCTCCTCCACACCATTGCGCCCCCCATGAGGAGTATATCATATGCCCGGCGAGGACGGCACCCGGCTAGTAGTCTATGCCCTTGCGGGACGGGATGCCCTTCCGGTGGGGGTGCTTGATCTCTTTCATCTCGGTCACCAGGTCGGCGATCTCGATCAACTGCGGGTCCGCATAGCGCCCGGTCAGTATCACTTCCAGGCCCTCCGGCTTCTCCCTGATGAAGCGCAGCACGTCGGCGATATCGATGAGCTTCCAGGCCGCGGCGACATTGACCTCATCGAGGATGACGAGGTCGAAACGGCCGCTCGCGGCCGCGATCCGCGCGTTCTCCAGGGCCAGACGGGCCTGCTCCTTCTCCTCCGGCTTGACCTCGCCGGGAACGACAAACTCCAGGCTGCCGAACCGGGCCACGCTGATATTGGGCAGCAGCCCCAGGGTCCTCTGCTCGCCATAGGGGTACTCACCCTTCATGAAGAAGGTGATATGGGTGCGCAGCCCGTGCCCCGCAGCTCGCAAAGCGACGCCCAAGGCAGCGGACGTCTTGCCCTTCCCATCCCCGGTGAAGACGTAGACCAAGCCAGCCATCTTGAAGCGCCCCCAGCTTACCAAGCCGTCCGGGACGCTGTCAAGAGCGCGGCATTGCCGCTTCAGCAGGGGCGTTGCCGGGACCGGGGGCGTTGCCGCCCCCGGCGGGCGGCCACTATAATCAGGCCATGGCCGCGAAGCGCGCTCACCCGTGGAAGGTGACCACCGCCGAGGCCCGCGCCATCCAGTTGAGGCTGGCCGGACAGGTATCCAGGCGGGACGAAGTCGGCCGGCCCCGGTTCATCGCCGGCGTCGACATCTCCGGCCCCCGCTTCAAGGGCCGGGTGCGGGGGACGGTGGTGGTGCTCTCGTACCCGGACCTGCGGGTAGCCGAGGTGAGCACGGTGGAGAGGAAGGTCGACTTCCCCTACATCCCCGGCCTGCTGTCCTTCCGGGAGTCGCCGGTGATGCTGGCCGCCTACGAGAAGCTGAAGCTCCGGCCGGACCTGGTGCTCGTCGACGGGCAGGGGATAGCCCACCCCAGGCGCTTCGGGCTGGCCTCGCACCTGGGGGTCCTGCTGGGCGTGCCCGCCATCGGCTGCGCCAAGTCCATCCTCTGCGGAGTCCACGGCCCGCTGGCCGCCCCGCGGGGCAGCACGGCCGAGATAGAGCACCAGGGGGAAGTGGTGGGCATGGCCCTGCGCACCAGGGACGGGGTGCGGCCGGTCTACGTCTCCATCGGCCACAGGGTGGACCTGGCGGCGGCGGTGTCCTGGGTCAGCAACTGCTGCCGGGGGTACCGGCTCCCCGAGCCCACCCGCCTGGCCCACCAGGCCGCCTCCGGCCATCTGCCGGATGCCGGGTAACCGGGGCGCCGCCTGCAGGCGGCCCGCCCGCCGGCCGGGGGCCCTGCTGCGGACTGCAGGGCCATGACGGCCCAGGTCTTCCGGGCGCCTCAGATCTTCCGGGCCGCCTCGGCCGCCTCGGCGATGGCCTCCAGCGCCTTCCGCGGCCTCTTAGCATCGCCGATGACGCAGACCTCGCGCACCCGGCTCTTAAGCTCCGCCGAGAGCGGGTCGACCGGCCTGGCCCCCATAGCCAGGACGATGGTCTTCATCCCCCGGATGGCTTCCTCCTGGTAGCCCTCTCTGCACGTCACGGTGCGGTCGGGCCTGGTCTCGATGATGGTTTCGACCACCAGCACGCCGTCCTCCAGGACCTCCCGGACCTTGCGGTTGGTGATGATCCTCACCTGGGCCTGGTGCAGCCGCTCCATGAGCAGTGTCCGCCCTTCAGGCACCATGTCCAGGCCCACCCCGCCCATCATCTCCACCACGGTGACCGAGGTGCGGCCGACGATGGGGTTGAAGCCGGGGTGCGCCAGGTACTCGGCGGTCTCCAGCCCCACCATGCCGCCGCCGATGATCAGCACGTCACCGTGGGGCCGGCGCACCTTGCCGGAGAGCACATCGTGGGCCGTGACCACGTGCTTCCGGCTGATGCCGGGGATGTTGAGCACCAGGGCCTCGCCGCCGGTGGCCACGATGGCCACATCGGGCTTCTCCTGCTCCACCATGGCCACGGTGACCTCCGTGTTGAGCAGCACCTTGACCCCGGCCTTCTCCACCTGGCGCGCCAGGAACTGGGTGGCCTTGGTCAGCTCCTGCTTCCCCGGGGGGATGACCGCCAGGTTGAACTGGCCGCCGGGCCGGCCCTGCTTCTCGCAGAGCGTGACCTGGTGCCCCCTCTGGGCGGCCACCATGGCCGCGTGCAGCCCCGCGGGGCCGGCGCCGATGACCATAACCTTCTTGGGCTTCGCCGCCGGGGACAGCGCCATCTCCCTCTCCCGGCCCACGGAGGGGTTCATGAGGCAGGTCATGGGGTGGCTCTGGCGGCCATGGATGCACCCCAGCCCGCACCCGATGCAGGGGGTGATGTCCTCCAGCTGCCCCCGGGCGGCCTTGTTGGGCCACTCCGGGTCGGCCAGCAGCGCCCGGCCCAGGACGATGACGTCCGCCTGGTTGCGCTCCAGTATGGACTCGGCCAGCCGGGGGTCGGTGATGCGTCCCACGGTGAACACCGGCACGTCCACCACCTCCTTCACCGCGGCGGCATAGGGCACGTTCAGCCCCATGGGGGTGCCGTGGGGCGGCAGGATGCGCCAGGACATCTGGGGGAAGGTGCCGCTGGAGATGTGGAAGGCATGCACGCCCGCCTCGACCAGCATGGGGGCGATGTACCTGGTCTCCTCGATGTCCCGCCCGCCCGGGGTCAGCTCGTCCCCGGAAAGCCTCATGACGACGGGGAAGTCCCGGCCGGCCCTGTCCTGGATGCAGCGCAGCACCTCCAGGTGTATCCGCAGGCGCGACTCGATGGAGCCGCCGTAGGCGTCGGACCGCTTGTTGCGCAGGGCCGAGATGAAGGAGCCCAGGAGCATGTAGCAGTGGGCGGAGTGCAGCTCGATGCCGTCGCACCCGGACTCCCGGGCGCGCCGGGCGGCGTCGCCGAACTGCTCCACGATGTGGCCGATCTCCTCCACGGAGATCTCCCGGCAGGTGGTCTTGTAGGTGAAGCACATGGCGGGAGAGGGGCCCACGGGCTGCACCTTGTCGAGGAAGCAGACGGACTCAGGGCCGGGGTGGGCTATCTGCGGGATAAGCCGGGACCCGTGGGAATGGACGGCGTCCGTCAGCCGCCGCATGGGGGCGATCTGGCTGTCGTCCCACATGCCCACCGTGTGGGGCACATAGGGGTACCTGCCGTCGATGGAGGTCACCTCCAGGATGAGCAGCCCGGCCCCTCCCCGCGCCCGCGCCTCGATGTAGTCGCAGTAGCGCTCGTTCACCGTCCCGTCCCGGTTGACGTAGTCGGTGTCCATCGGCGCCAACGCGATCCGGTTGGGCAGCTCCATGGTGCCGATCCTGATAGGGCTGAACAGCCTGGTGAACGGTTTCTCGGTCAATTCATTCCCCTTCCCGCCGGGGTACCCCGGCAGCGGCCTCCGGGGCCGGGCCGGCATTCCGCCGGCTGACCTCGCGGCGCTTCTCCATGCCAGGCCTGCATTCCGCAGGCACCCGGGCCCGTACCTAGAGCCGGCAGGCGGCGCCGGCCCCGTCGTGGATGGCCCGCCTGATGAGCCCCAGCCCGTTGCAGTCCCCCACGGCGCAGAGGTCGGGCACCTTTCCCTCCAGCGCCCTCAGCAGGTCCAGGTTGGGCTCAACCTCTCCGGCCATCACCACGGTGTCGGCGGGAGCTGTGGCTCGCTCCCCCTTGACGGTGTAGACCACGCCCACAGCCGTGATCTCCTCGCAGGCCGCCCCGTTGACCACGGTGACTCCGGCCCTGTCCAGGGCCTCTTTGACCTCGCTTCGCCTCTTGGACCCCACCTCGGGAGCCAGCTTCTTGCCGCTGTCGAGAAGCACCACCTCCCGGCCCCGCTCGGCCAGGAACGTGGCCAGCTCGCAGGCCCCCAGGTCGCCGCCGACCACCACCACCCGCCGGCCCAGCGGCATCCAGTACCGGGTGAGGCGCCTGATCAGCGGGGGCGTCAGGAAGCGGCGCATCAGGGGCCCTCCCAGCCGCAGGCCCAGTCTCTGCCAGGCCGGCAGCTTGGCCACTCCCGGGCCGCCGGCATCGCCCGCCAGCATGCTCTTCATGTCCGGCGCGCCGAATACGTTGCGGCCTTCAGAGCCGCGGATGGGCGGGACCACTACCCGGGGCCCGGTGGCCACGATGACCGCATCCGGCCGGACCTCGCTGACCAGGGCCGGCGTCACCTCCTGCCCCAGCCTGACCTGTATGGGCAGGCCCTTGATCTCAGCCAGCAGGTAGGCCAGCAGCCGGTCGTTCTCGGGATGGACCGTGTTGGCGAACAGCAGCGAGCCCGCGAGGTTGGCATGCTTCTCGTAGAGCGTCACCGAGTGGCCCCGCAGGGCGGCCACGCGGGCTGCCTCCATGCCGGCAGGCCCGCCACCCACCACCATCACCTTCCTGGGGCTGGCCGCCTTCTCCAGGCTGAGCTGCCCCTCCTTGCCGGTGAAGGCGTTGATGGCGCAGTGCATCTGGGTGAGATCGCCCTCGGCGCACGAGTCGAAGCAGTTCTCGCAGGAGATGCAGCGGCGCAGGCGCCGCAGGTCCCCCCTGGCGACCTTGTTGGGCAGCTCGGGGTCCGCCAGCAGAGGCCGCCCCATGACAATGACATCGGCCTGCCCCGCCTGCAGCACCTTCTCGGCCATCTCCGGATCGTGAATGCGGCCCACCACCATGACGACCGCCTCCGTGGCCTTCTTGATGGCCGCGGCCTCCGGGACATTGAATCCCCAGGGGTAGCTCGACCCGGCGATGATGCCGGTGGTCAGCCTGTCGATGTTCCCGCCCGACACGTGAAATGCGTCTACGCCGGCCTCCACCAGCTTCGGCAGGATCTCCAGCGTTCCCTTGAGGTCGCGCCCCCGGGGGTGGCGCTCGTCCCCCGATATGCGCAGGATGAGGGGGAAGTCCCGGCCGGCCCCGGCCTTCATGGCACTGATCACGGCCAGGGGGAACTTCAGGCGCCCCTCCACCGTGCCGCCGTTGTAGGCGTCCGTCCGCTGGTTGCGCAGCGGCGACAGGAACGAGCCGCACATCATGTAGGCGTGGGCGCAGTGCAGCTCCATGCCGTCGTACCCCGCCTCCCGCGCCCTGCGCGCGGCCTCGCCGTACTGCTCGATGATGGCCTCGATCTCTTCGACGGTCAGCTCCCGGCAGGTCTGGCCCGTCTGGGACGATATGCAGACCGACGGGCCCACCGTCTGGAGCTTGCTGACGAAGGGGGCTGCCGAGTCCGGGCCGGGGTGCGAGATCTGGGGCACTATCTTCGCCCCGTGGGCATGCACCGCCCTGGTCAGCTCCACGTGGCCGGGGATGAGATGGTCCCCCCACAGCCCCACCGTGTGCCACTGATAGGGGAAACGCTGGTCCACGGTGCAGACCTCGAAGGTGATGAGCCCCACGCCGCCCCGGGCCCGGGCCACATGGTAGTCGATGAGGCGCTGGCTGACGGTGTCCCCCGGTCCGGACCAGCTGGTGGTCATGGGGGCCATGGCCAGGCGATTGCGCAGCTCCATGGAGCCGATGCGGAGCGGGCTGAACAGATGCGGGAAGGAACTCACGGCACACCTCCAGGCATGGCTGAGATGACCTCATTATCTCCCCAATTGTGCCCTCATGCAACTGCTGTCACCAGAAGGGTGATTCACGGTGTTCTGAAGCACCGGCACCCCATATCATGCCCCATCTGCGCCAGGGGCTGACGCTGGGCACCCCCGGGGCTGCGCCGCAGCGCGCCCCCGGGGACTGATTCGTTGTATAATGCGGGCGGGGGCTGAAGTCGGAGGGGAGCCATGACCTTCGGACAGCGTATCAGGGAGCTCAGGCAGGCCAGGGGCCTCACCCAGCGGGAGCTGGCCGCGAAGACCGGCATCAGCTGCGCCTACGTCAGCAAGCTGGAGACCGGGTCCCTGCCGCCGCCCCGGCACGGGGTAATCCAGTCACTGGCCAGGGCGCTGGGGGCCACGGACGCCCAGACCGACGAGCTCTTCGGAATGGCCGGCAAGCTGCCGCAGGAGCTTCTGGGCAGGGTGGACGCCCGGGCCATCAGCGTGCTGCGCTCTCTGGACAGCGAGCCGGGGGCCGGCCGGCGGCGCCGGGCAGGGGCGGGC
>CAZBJX010000022.1:0-7561 GCA_964492335.1 uncultured Dehalococcoidia bacterium
AGCAGCCACCCCCGCAGCGGCCCCGGGATCACCGGCCCTCTTCGGCCCTGGCCTCGGCGGAATCGCGGAACCACTTGTGGATCTGGTCCAGGGCCGGAGGCGACACGCTGAAGACCTGCGTGTCACCGGGGAACTGCAGCGCGTGCCCTTCGGTGATGAACAGCAGGCCCTTCTCCCCCGGCTTCAGCGTTTCGTGTATCCTCCTGGCCATGTGCTCGTACCTCTTGCGGGAAGCCTCCACGTAGAACTGGCTCACCATCCTGGCCACCTTCTCACTGAGGAAGCCCGCCAGCAGCATCCGCTCCCAGTCCATGCTCTCCTCGGCCAGCAGCCTGTCGTCCGTGGCCTCGAGGCTGGCGCCCTTCTGGCACCTCTCCTTGACCATGGCGCTGCTGCCCGCATCCATCTGCTCGAGGATCTTCAGCCCCTCCTCGCCCCCCGCCACCACCGCCTCGTGGTATATGGACTGCACCGGCCCGGTCTTCTCCTCCAGCCTGTCCACATGCTCCCTGACCTGCCGCCAGTAGAGGTCGAGCTTCTCGCAGTACTCGGGCGGGGCGTCCCTGCCTCGCAGAATGAGGGGGACCACGAAAAGCTTCCTCTCCGCGCCGAACGACTCCAAGGTAGGTCTCTCTATCTGCCCCAGGTCTTCACTCATCGTCCGTACCCTCCTACCCCCATTCTAACCCTTCCCGGCCTTCCTGTCGGCGCCCGCCCGCTCTGCGCCCCCGTCCCTCAGGCGCTGGAACTGCCGGAGCAGGTCCTTCTCCTCCCGCGTGAGCCGGGTGGGGGTAACCACCCTTATCACCACATACTGGTCTCCCCGGCGCCGCCGGCCTGCACGGGGCATGCCCTGCCCGGGGAGCCGGACCACCGCCCCGGTCTGCGATCCCTCCGGCACGTCCACCCTGAGCTGGCCACTCAGGCCGGGCACCGTCACCTCTCCCCCCAGGGCCGCCACCGGGAAGGGCACGTCCTGCTGAAGGTAGATGTCATCCCCGTGCCTTTCGAACAGGGGATGGCGTTCCACCTCGATGACGATATACAGGTCCCCCGCGAGGCCGTCGGCACTGGTCTCTCCCTCGCCCTCGATCCTGAAGGTATGGCCGGAGTCCACGCCAGCCGGGACTTCTACCCGGAACTCCTTCCTGGTCTCGATCACCCCCCTGCCATGGCAGTCAGGGCAGGCCACCTTCACGGTCCGGCCCCGCCCGCGGCACTGGCCGCACGCCGAGATCTGCCGGACGACTCCGTGGCCCGACCTCTGCTCTCTGACCGTCTGGCCGGAGCCATGACACTCGGGGCAATCCTCCAGCCCGTCAGCCCGGGCGCCCACCCCCTGGCACGACTGGCACGGCGAAGCCAGCGGCAGCTCGATGGCCTTCTCCAGGCCGCTGGCCGCCTCCTCCAGGGTCAGCCTCAGATCATAGCGCAGGTCGGCCCCTCTCTTCGGCCCCCGCCGGCCGGGGCCCCGGCCGGCGCCCCGGCCGAAGAGCCCGTCGAAGAGCCCACCGCCAAAGCCAAACCCGAACTCCCGGAACAGGCTGCTGACGTCCTCGCCGCCGAAGATGTCTTCCTGGGTGAAGCCGTCGAGCCCGGCATGCCCGTAGGCGTCGTAGAGGCCGCGCCTCCGGGAGTCGCACAGCACGGCGTAGGCCTCGTTGACTTCCTTCATCTTCTGGGCCGCCTCGCCGTTGCCGGGATTGCGGTCGGGGTGGTACTGCATGGCCAGGTTGCGATAGGCCTTCTTGACGGCAGCCGCATCGGCATCCCGGCCCACGCCCAGGACCTCGTAGTAATCCCTCTTAGCCATCACTGTCTGCCGTTCGGCGGGCCCGGCACTGGGAGCCACTCCCGGATAGAGGGCCGCGCCTGCGGGCTTCCTTCACGGGGCCGCAGGGGCCACGCAGCCGCTTGACGGTGGGCAGGAATGCCCGCAGCGGCCGGGGCTCCCCGGGCCGGGGAGCGCGCCGTCACGCCTTGACTTCAGCCGGCTTCTGGCTGGCCGGCTCCGCCTCCGAAGCCTTCTCGGAGTCCTTGCCGGGGGCAGGCTCGGGGGCTGCCCCCTTCTCGTCCGCCCTGTCTGCGCCCCTGTTGCTGGAGTTGAGCGCCCCTCTGCCATCGGACGCGTTGTCGGTGACATAGAACCCGGGGCCTTTGAAGACTATGGGCACCGGAGAGAAGATGCGCTGTGCCTGGCACTGACACCGGGGGCAACCGGCCCCGTTGCTCTCATGGAAGCCCGCCTTGACCTCGAACTTGATATCGCAAGAGGGGCACCTGTACTCGTAGATGGGCATGTTATGTCCTCCTGTCCCTGACCAATAAGTCGATAAACAAACGCAGGCCCGCCATCTTCTGCTCCAGGGCAGCGGGCCCGCCCCCGGGGCCGACCACCAGTCCCCAGCGCCTGGCCAGGCCGGCCCGGCACTCATGTCGATGGAGGCCGGCCTGCCACTCGCGGCAGCTCAAGGGCTTGAAGTCGTCAATGGCGCAGAGCTCATCCCCCTTCTCATCCGGGCTTCCCAGAAAGGGACACCGGCCGCTCTCGTGGCGCAGGAGGAGGCTGGTCTCTCCAGGCCAGCGCCGGTCAGCGAACCTCTCCCGGAACTGGCCACCGGTCAGGCCCAGCCCGGCGGCTATGCTGTCGGCCTCGGCCAGGTCCAGCCGGACCTGGTGGCGGCGGCAGCACTCACCGCAGCGCAGGCAGGCCTCTGACCCGCCGACGCCCGGGCCGGCGCTTCCCTCCAACGGGGGGGCGGTCCACTCAGGGACCGCCCCCCGGGGTCTCTCTGCGATTGTCCGGCTCCGTACTAGTACTCAGGCGGCATGGCGGGCGCTGCCGGCATCTTCTCCTTCTCAGGGATGTCGGTGACCAGCGCCTCGGTGGTCAGGATCATCACGGCCACGCTGGAGGCATTCTCCAGGGCGGTCCTGACGACCTTGAGGGGGTCGATGATGCCCTTCTTGACCATGTCCCCGTACTCGTTCTTGAATGCGTCAAAGCCGAAGCCCGGCTTGCTCTTCTTCACGGTGTCCACCACCACCGACCCCTCGACGCCGGAGTTGAAGGCGATGACCCGTATCGGCTCTTCGATGGACTCCTTGAGGATCTTGACGCCGGTGCCCTCGTCGCCGCCCTCCTTGATGAACTGGTCGAGCAGGGCCGAGGCATTGAGCAGGGCCACCCCGCCACCGGGCAGGATGCCTTCCTCAACGGCAGCCCGGGTCGCCGACAGGGCGTCCTCCACCCGGTGCTTCTTCTCTTTCAGTTCCGTCTCCGTGGCCGCGCCGACCTTGATCACGGCGACTCCGCCGGCCAGCTTGGCCAGCCTCTCCTGCAGCTTCTCGCGGTCGAAGTCGGAGGTGGTCTCATCGATCTGGGCCTTGATCTGCTTCATGCGGGCCTTGATGTCGTCCTCGGAGCCCCTGCCCTCCACGATGGTGCAGTCGTCCTTGTCAGCCACCACCTTGCGGCAGCGGCCGAGATCGGCGGCGGTCACGGAGTCCAGCTTCCGGCCGACCTCCTCGGAGATCACCTTGCCGCCGGTCAGGATGGCCATGTCCTCGAGCATAGCCTTGCGGCGGTCGCCGAAACCGGGGGCCTTCACCGCGAGGCAGTTGATGGTCCCTCTGAGCTTGTTCACCACCAGGGTGGCCAGCGCCTCCCCGTCGATGTCCTCGGCGATAATGACCAGGTTCTTGCTGACCTGGAGGATCTTCTCCAGGGCCGGCAGGATGTCCGCCACCGCGGAGATCTTCTTGTCGGTGATCAGCAGGTACGGGTCATCGATGACGGTCTCCATGCGGTCGGGATTGGTGATGAAGTAGGGGCTGATGTAGCCGCGGTCGAACTTCATGCCCTCCACGAACTCCGTCTCGAACTGCAGTCCCTTGGACTCCTCCACCGTAATGACGCCGTCCTTGCCCACCTTCTCCATGACATCGGCAATCAGGTTGCCGATCTGCTCGTCCACCGCCGAAATGGTGGCCACCTGGGCGATCTGCTCCTTGCCGGAGATGGTGATGGCCTTCTTCTTGAGCTCGTCGACCAGGATCCTCACGCCCTTCTCGACGCCGCGCTTGATGGCCATGGCATCGGCCCCGGCGGTGATGTTCTTGAAGCCGCCGGCCACCATGGCCTGCGCCAGGAGGGTCGACGTCGTGGTGCCGTCGCCGCACTTGTCGTTGGTCTTGGAAGCCGCCTGCTTCAGGAGCTGGGCCCCCATGTTCTCGTAGGGATCGGGCAGTTCGATCTCCTTGGCAATGCTGACGCCATCGTTGATGACGGTGGGCGGCCCCCACTTCTTATCGATAGCTACCGGCCGGCCCTTCGGGCCCAGCGTCGGCCTGACGGCATCGGACAGGGTGTCCACGCCCTTCTTGAGGGCCCTGCGGGCGTCCTGACCGAAGATGATCTGCTTTCCAGCCATGTATTTCCTCTCCTTCTCTAGTTCTTCTTCGCCAGAATGTCGCTCTCCCGAACGACAATCAGCTCTTCTTCGTCGATCTTGAGCTCGGTGCCAGCGTACTTGGCGTAAATGACTATGTCGCCAACCTTCACGTCCATCGCGATCCGCTGGCCCTCATCATTCATCCGGCCCGGGCCGACCGCCACTACCTCGCCCTGCTGGGGCTTCTCCTTGGCCGTGTCCGGCAGGAAGATACCTCCCTTGGACACTTCCTCCTGCTTGGAGGGCTTGATCACCACCCGGTCTCCAAGCGGGTCCAGCTTGCCAGTCTTTCCCTTGGTTGCCATGTATTCCTCCTTCCTCTGTCCTGGATGCAATAGCCTCGCCTGATCAAGGCGCAATATCCCCGGGCCATACGGTCAGCCGGACGGGACCCGTGGGCGACACCCCGCACCCGGCCCAAGCCCCGTACCTAAGATGATAGCCCGGGCTGTGTTAGAATAACGCTGGAGTTCTGTTAGAATTGCGTTAGAATCAGGGCGCCGCGGCGCCCTCACCGGCGGGAGGCCCAGTTGATGGACTTTTCGGACGCCCTGCCGCAGGAGGCTGACCTCCGGGCCACCCTGAGGATGGTCCTCAGGAACGCCGTCGAGGCCCTCGGCGGCAGCGCCGGCGTGGTCGCCACCTGGGACGAAGATGAGTGCTGCTTCGTCCCCAGCTACTCGCAGGGCCTGGACGACAGGGCCCTGGAGCAGCTTCTGCCGTTGCTGGAAGAGGCCATACCCGACCTGGCGGTCAGCTCCCGGAGCTACAACGCCCTCTCCGCCATCCTGGGGCCGCCGCTTCCCAAGTCCGACCAGGGGCTCATCCTGGACCCTATAGTGGCCCTGCCGCTCCAGGCCGGACGGCGATCCCTGGGCTTCATCTACATCATGCGAACGCGAAGCTCGGCCGCCTTCTCCGCCGTGGACCAGTCCGCCCTGAACGCCTTCGCCCGGCAGGCCGCCATCGCAGTGGACACTGCCCACCTGGTGCACAACCTGATTGAAGAGAAGTCCCGGGTGGAGTCCATGCTCGAAGGCAGCGCGGAGGGCATCATGAGCCTGGACGGCCGGCGGCGCATCACCGGCTTCAACGCGGCCATGGAGAGGATGTCCGGGCACCCCCGGGGCCAGGTGCTCTCCCTGCCCTGCTACCAGGTGCTCAACTTCCGCGACTTCGAGGGGCGGTCGATCTGCAACAGCGACCGCTGCCCCATGATGACCCGACCGGACGGCGCGCCGGCCACCAGCGAGCTCCAGGGCGCCATCCAGTCCGCCGACGGGCAGGACATCGAGGTGGCCATGGTCTACTCCGTGACCCGCACCCGGGCCACCGGGCGGGCGCACAGCGCCGTCATCAACGTGCGCGACATCAAGCACATAAGGGAGACCGAAAACCTCAGGTCAGCCTTCCTGTCCATGCTGGGCCACGAGCTGCAGACCCCGCTCTCCATCATCAAGGGCTACACCAGCACGCTGGCCAGGAGCGACGCCAGGTGGAAGAAGAAGACGCTCCGCGAGGGGCTGCAGGTCATCGAGGAGGAGTGCGACCGCCTGAGCAAGCTGGTGGACCGCCTGCTCCTGGCGTCCCGCATCGAGACCCGCACCGTGACCCTCAAGAAGGAGCCCGTCCAGCTGCCGGTCATGGCCGCCAAGGTAGTCAGGAGGCTGGCGCCGGTGACCGCGGGCCACCGCTTTCGGGTCGATTTCGGCCCCGACTTCCCCGAGGTGTACGCGGACCCGGACCGGATGGAGGAGGTCCTGACCAACCTGGTGGACAACGCCGTCAAGTACTCGCCGAAGGGCGGCCGCATCAGCGTGAGCGGCCGGACGGACGCCGGGAGCGTCCGGGTGACGGTCTCCGACGAAGGCATCGGCATCCCCCGCCGGGAGCTGGGCCGGGTCTTCGAGCGCTTCCGCCGGGGAGAGGACAGCCAGGTGCTGAAGGTGCGGGGCATGGGGCTGGGGCTCTACATCTGCAGGTCGATAGTGGAAGCCCACGGAGGCCAGATAGAGGTGGCCAGCGAGGCCGGCAAGGGCTCGCAGTTCACCTTCACGCTGCCGCTCGGGGGAGGGGAGTAGGGCCGTGGTTTCCGGCTTTTCCGGCAAGACCGTGCTCGTGGTGGACGACGAGTCCCGCATGGTGGAGTTCATCGCCATGAACCTGGAGCTGGAGGGATTCCGGGTGGTCAGAGCGGCCAACGGGGCGGAAGCCCTGGAGAAGGCCGCCCGCGAGCGCCCGGACCTGGTCCTGCTGGACATCATGATGCCGGAAATGGACGGCTTCGAAACGCTGGCCGGGCTGCGGGACACCTCCTCCGTGCCGGTGATCTTCCTCACGGCCAAGAGCGAAGAGGCGGACCGCATCAGGGGGCTGGACCTGGGGGCCGACGATTACATCACCAAGCCCTTCAGCCCCAGGGAGCTGGTCTCCCGCATCCGGGCGGTGCTCAGGAGGACGGAGCCGGCGGCCCCGGCCAGCTCGGAGATCGTGGTCGACGATGAGCTCCGCATCAACTTCGACCAGCGTAAGGTCATCGTCCGGGGACGCGAGGTGCGCCTGCGGCCCACGGAGTACCGGCTGCTGTACCAGTTGGTGACCAACGCCGGCAAGCTCCTCACCCACGAGACCCTCCTCTCCAGGGTGTGGGGGGCGGAGTACCGCGATGAGGACCACTACGTCAGGCTCTACATCACCTACCTGCGGCAGAAGATCGAGAAGGACCCCCGCAACCCCAGGTACATCCTCAGCGAGCGCGGCCTGGGCTACCGCTTCAGGGAGATCGCCCGCTAGAACGGCGCGGTCGCGGCGCGCCCCTGCGCCGGGGCCGCGGTGATATTGCGGTGACCTCCCGGGCCCAGCCTGAGACACGGTGGTGAGGCCGCAGTGCTACTCTTGTACCTGACGATCCCATCGTCACACCCCCCAGGGGAGGGATGGGGAGGAGGACCTCGATATCAATCGCGCCGGGCCACTCCGGGACGCGAAGGTGACCCTGACCAGGTCACCGCGGACCTCCTACCCCATTCTTCTCTAAACAGGGCCGGCCCCCGCAGGCAGACTATGCGGCGCGGCATACCGCTCACGCCAGGCACAGTCACACGCCA
>CAZBJX010000022.1:7661-34855 GCA_964492335.1 uncultured Dehalococcoidia bacterium
CACACGCCACTGCCCCGCCATGGTCGGCACGCTTGGCCTCCGGAAGACCGCAGTGAGGGCACGGTGGCAGGCCCGCCGCCGGGCCGGGGCGCGGGGGGCGCAGAGGGGGGTCAGCCGGGAGTGCCGGGGATGTCCCGGAACCGGAATCCTCGTTCGAAGACCCGCAGGCAGGCATCAACCACCTGGGGATCGTAGAGTCTGCCCCTCCCCTCTCGGACCGCCTCCAGGCCCCGCTCCGTTCCCAGGGCCGCCCGGTAAGGCCGGTGGGACGACATGGCCTCGACCACGTCGGAGACCCCCAGTATCCTGGCCTCCGGGAATATCTGGTCTCCGCGCAGGCCGGAGGGGTAGCCCGACCCGTCCATGCGCTCGTGGTGCTGCAGCACGATGTCGGCCACGGGCCAGGGGAACTCGATCTTCTCCAGGACATCATAGGCGGCCTTGGGGTGCTGCTTCACGATCTGGAATTCCAGCGGCGACAGCGGGGCGGGCTTGTTGAGGATCTCGGTGGGGACGCACACCTTGCCCACGTCGTGGATCAGCCCGGCGATGCGGATCACGGTGAGGCGCGACTCCATCACGCCCATCTCCCTGGCGATCTCGCAGGCAAGGTCCGCCACGCGCACCTGGTGCCCCGCGGTGTAGCGGTCCCGGGCTTCCACCATGGTGGCCAGGGCCTGGATGGTGCCCTCGACCGCCCGGCCCAGCTTGTCCAGGCTGGTCCTCAGCTCGGCCGTCTGCTCGCGCACCCGTTCCTCGAGGGTGTCAAAGGCGGTCCTGATGGCGGCCTCCGCCCTCTTGCGCTCGGTGATATCGCGGAAGACCATGACCGCCCCGGTCAGCCGGCCGGCGTCGTCTATCATGGGCGCGGCGCTGTCTTCAACAGGGACCTTCTCCCCGTTCTTCCGGACCAGGAACACCGGGCCGACCATGTTCAGGGCCACTCTCTTCTCCAGGACCTCGGCCACCGGGGTCTCGAAGGGCATCATGGTCCTTTCGTCCACGGTCTTGAGGACCTCCTCCAGCTTCCTTCCCAGCGCCTCATCCTCCGGCCAGCCGGTGACGGTCTGGGCGGAGGGATTCATGAGGGTTATCCTCATGTCGGTATCGGTGACGATGACACAGTCGGCAATGCACCTGACCGTGGTGGCGAACTGCTGCTGGCTCTCCCTGAGCTGCTCCTCCATGGAGCGCTTGTAGAGGGCCATCTCGATGGCCGCGTAGAGCTCCTTGTCGGAGAACGGCTTGACCAGATAGCCGCAGGGCTGCGTCTCTCTGGCCCGCTCGATGGTCCGGTCATCGGCGAAGGCAGTGAGGTAGATGACGGGGACCCCCATCCGGCTGCGGATCTCCCGGGCCGCCTCCACGCCGTCGACGTCTCCCCTCAGCTGGATATCCATCAGGATGAGGTCCGGGCGGTTGGAGCCGGCCAGCGACACGGCCTCGTCCCCGCTGGCCGCCGTGCCGCAGACCGAGTGGCCCATCCGGGCCAGCCGGTCCTGTATCTCCATGGATATCACGGCCTCGTCTTCCACCACCATGATCCGTGCCCTGTCCGCCATCTGTCCTATCCTCCTCCAGACCGGGCGCCGGCGGGCTCCTTCCGGGGCGGGGCCGGCGGCGCGTCGTCCTTTCTGGCAGCATCGGTGAACTTGAACCGGTACTCGGTGCCCCTGCCCCTGTTGACCTGCACCTCGGCGCCAAGCTGCTGCGCCAGCATCTTCACCAGCCGCAGGCCCAGGGACGCGGACTTCTCCAGGTCAGTATCGGGCGGAAGGCCTGCCCCGTTGTCACCTACGATCATGGTGATGCGGCCATCGTCCTCCCCGAAGAGGGTAACCCGGACCTCGCCGGGCCGGCCCCCGGGGAAAGCGTGCTTCAGGGAGTTGGAGACCAGCTCGTTGATTATGAGCCCGCAGGGGACGGCGGAGTCCAGACTGAGAAAGACGTTGTTCACGTCCAGCACCAGGCGAATGGACCTCTGGTCAACGCCGTAGGAGGCGAACAGGGCGCCGGTCAGATCGCGCACGTAGTCCCCGAAGTCGACCCCGCCCCTCCCGTTGTGAAGGTGGAGCCGGTCCTTGTAGAGCTTCTCGTGGATCAGCGATATGGACTTGATCCTGTTGGAGCTCTCCTCGAACATGTGCACTACCCCGGGGTCGGCAAGCCGCGTCGACTGCAGGTAGAGCAGGCTGGCGATGACCTGCAGGTTGTTCTTCACCCGGTGGTGGATCTCCTTGATCAGGGTCTCCTTCTTCTCCGCCTCGGCGTGGCGCTGGGTGACATCGAATACCACGCACAGCAGCTCGCCTTCCTTCTCGCTGGCCATCATCCGGACCTCGTAGAAGAGGTCACGGCCGCCGGCCGGAAGCTGGAACTCGAATACCTGGGCCTCCCCCGTCCGCAGGGCCACATCCATGTGGTCCAGGCCCCTCTGGATCACCTCGCGGGTCAGATCGCTGTACCGCCCGATGGGGTGGTAGAGGACCTTTCCCTGTATCTGGCGGTACGGCTCCAGGATGTTGCCTTCCCTGGCCGACCGGCCTTCCAGCAGGGTACCGTCCATCCCGATGCGGTACATGAGGTCCGGGATGCCCTTTACCAGGGCCCTGTTCTGCGACTCGCTCTCGCGAAGCTCCTTCTGCGATTTCTCCAGGGAGGCCAGCATCGAGTTGATGGACATCTCCAGGGTGGTCATCTCATCGTTCCCGGTGACTTCGACCCGCTGGGAGAGGTCGCCGGTGGTGCGCACACGAACCACGCCGTTGCTCAGCCGCTGCACGCGCATCAGGTACGGCCTCTGCACCAGGCAACTGCCGGCCAGGCCGGTCACCACCACGACCAGGCAGACGGCGCATCCCAGGTACAGCAGGGCCATCTGGCCCTGGTGATGGATGTCCCGGGGCAGGTCCACCTGGAGGACAACCGCCGGCTGACCGTAGATGTCATCCAGCACGCCGTATCCGGCAATGGTGCCCGAGTCCAGCGCCCGGACATATGCGGGGACGGCGTCCCCGGCGCCCTGCCGGCTGTCAAGGACCCCGTCCGGCAACTGCGGATCGTTGCATTCCCGGATGGTGACCGGGAGACCGACGGCATCCGACAGCCTGGCCATCTCGGGCCCGTCCAGGTACCGCGCCAGGACCACGGTGCCATCCACGAGCATTCCGCCGGTCGCCACGCGGGCCGGGTACGAGGAGGCCAGGAGCGGGCCCCCGGCCTCCATGAAGATGGCGGTCACGCCGGGCTGACCGCCCGCGGGCTGCATCAGGGGGCTGCCCGGCTCCATCTGGGCCACCAGGCCCCCGGGCAAGAGCAGGCTTCCCTGCCCGGCATCCCATCCGGACCCGTACAGCGGCTGGCCGGGTGCGGTGAAGAGGATGAAGTTGAGGCCGAGGGCTTCCATGGCGGCGCCGTCGAAGCCCAGCCGGAGGTACGTCCCGTCACCGTCAATGCCGACGGCGCCGGCGGTCAGGTCCCCGCCCGGGGCGATGTTCACCGCCTGCAGGTCACTGTAGAGGGCGGTCACCGCACGGGAGATGCTCTGCCGGGCCTCGCGCTCCTCCAGCCGGTCGAAGCGCTTCATGAGGATGGCCTGCGAGACGATGGCCCAGATGAGCAGGGCCACGACCATGGCCGCGACAGTGATGATCAAGGCCTGTCTGCGAAGGGACATACTCTCGGTTTCTCCGCGGGGGCTTCCCGGGACAGCAGCCAGTGTGCCGCATCCGCTTCACACCCGTGTCTCAACCGGGCAGCGGGGCCTCTCACGATCCTTACCACTGCGCCCGGGGCCGGGCCCGGCCCCCCTCTTGGACGGGGGCTGGCCGGTTGACTATCATAGGAGCCGGGGACTGACTATGACTTCGATTGTGCTGGCCGGAGGCGAGGGTTCCCGCCTGGGCAAGAACAAGCTGCTTGAGACCGTCGGGGGAAGGCCGCTCCTGGAGCGGGTCATCGACAGCCTGGTCCCCATAAGCAGCAGCATCCTGGTGGTCATCGGGCAGGGACAGCCCCGGCCCGCCATCGGGGCCAGGTGCGGCAAGGTGGCCTTCGTCACCGACATCTACCCCCGGAAGGGGGTCCTGGGGGGCATCTTCACCGGCCTGTCCGCCTCCGAGACCAGCCACGCCCTGGCGGTAGCCGCCGACATGCCCTTCCTCAACCCGGGCCTGCTCAGCTTCCTGATGGAGGCCGCCGCCGGGTTCGATGTGGTCATGCCCCGCGTCCGGGGGCTGATCCATCCCCTCCATGCCGTGTACTCCAGGGCCTGCCTGCCCGCCATCCGTGAAGAGATCGAGCAGGGCCGGCGCCAGGTCCGGGGGATCCTGCCCCGGGTGAGGGTGAGGTACGTCGAAGAGCCCCGGATAGACCGACTGGACCCGGACCACCTCAGCTTCGTCAATATCAACACCCCGCAGGAGCTGGAGGAGGCCAGACGAATCGCGCGCACCCTCATTGACAGCCGCGGCCCGGCGGACTAGACTACGCCGTGTGCCCCATTCCGGCACGGGCCGCCCGGCGAAAGCGTTGCCGGGCCGGCACTCCCCATCAGCCCCGGGGTAATCAGTGAGTTGTCCCGGCAACGAATCGAGAGGAACACACAGCCCAGGCGATGACCATGCCGTCAGCCAACAACGGACGGCAGCCCGTGGTAGCCTATTTCTGCATGGAGGTGGGCCTCGATCCGGCCATGCCCACCTACGCCGGCGGCCTGGGCATGCTGGCCGGGGACACCCTCTCCGCCGCCGCCGACCTGGGCATACCCATGATCGGAGTCACCCTGCTTCACCGGAAGGGGTACTTCGTCCAGCACCTGGACAGCCAGGGGCAGCAGACGGAGACGCCCTCCTCATGGGAGCCGGAGAGGCTGCTCACGGCCATGGCCGAGAGGGTGTCGGTGACCATCGAAGGGCGGGCGGTGAGCATCAGGGCCTGGCTCTACAGCCTGATGGGGATCTCGGGGCACACCGTGCCCGTGTATTTCCTGGACACGGCGCTCCCGGAGAACTCCGCCTGGGACCAGGCCCTGACCGACAGCCTCTATGGAGGAGACTCCCGCTACCGGCTCGGTCAGGAGGTCGTCCTGGGACTGGGGGGCGCGGCCATGCTGGCCGCCATCGGCCACCGCAATGTCGGGGTCTATCACATGAACGAGGGCCACTCCGCTCTCCTGGCCCTGGCCCTGGCCAGGGAGATCTCCGGCGCCTCCGGCATCCGTGACCTCTCTCCGGAGACGGTGAATGCAGTCAGGCGGCGGTGCGTCTTCACCACCCACACGCCCGTGCCGGCGGGCCACGACCGCTTCCCCGAAGAGCTGGTGTCCCAGGTGCTCGGCGACGAGCTGACCGCCGCGCTGCAGTCGGGCCGCTGTTTCCTGGACAGCGCCCTGAACATGACCTACGTGGCCTTCTCCTTCTCTCACTACGTCAACGGCGTGTCGATGCACCACGAGGAGATCGCGCACAGCCTGTTCCCCAGGTACCCCGTCAACTCCATCACCAACGGGGTGCATGCCGTCACCTGGACCTCGCAGCCCTTCAAGGACGTCTATGATCACCACATCCCGGAGTGGCGCTGGGACAACCTCTACCTGCGCTACGCGATCAGCATCGACCTGAAGCACATCCGACAGGCGCACCGCCAGGCCAAGGAGGCGCTGGCCAGCGCGGTGAAGGAGCGCACGGGGGTGGCCCTGGACCCGGAGGTGCTGACCATCGGCTTCGCCCGGCGGGCCACGGCCTACAAGAGGGCCGACCTGCTGTTCTCCGATCTGGACCGGCTGACCGGCATCGCCCGCCGCGCCGGCCCGATCCAGCTGGTCTACGGGGGCAAAGCGCACCCCGACGATGAGGGAGGGAAGCGGCTGATACGGAGCATTTTCGCGGCTGCCGCAACCCTCGGGGACAGAGTGAGGACCATCTACCTGGAGGAATACGACATGGTGCTGGCCAAGCTGGTCTGCTCCGGCGTTGACCTCTGGCTCAACACCCCCCTGAAGCCGCATGAGGCCTCGGGGACCAGCGGCATGAAGGCCGCGCTCAACGGGGTGCCCAGCCTGAGCGTCCTGGACGGCTGGTGGATCGAGGGGAACGTGGAGGGGGTGACCGGCTGGGCGGTGGGCGATACCTGGGAAGCCGAGAGCGACCCGGCCCGGGAGATCTCATCCGTGTACGGCAAGCTGGAGCAGGTGATCATGCCCTTGTTCTACCGGAGGCCCGACGACTATGCCCGCGTCATGCGATGGGCCATTGCCATCAACGGCTCGTACTACAATGCCCAGCGCATGCTCGGGCAGTACCTCACCAATGCCTACGTGCCAACCGGCGGCGCGCTCTCGTCCCCCGGGCATCCCCGCGAATACGACCACGGCTAGCCCGGGGCGGCGCCGGGGCCCGGAAGCCCCGCCCTGATCTCCCCCAGGGCCTGCTTCATCCGCTGCCAGTGGGTGCCCCGCCAGTAGACCCGGCTGCATGACGGGCACTGCACGTAGCGGGCCTGGGTCCTGTACACATGGGGGGGGACGAGGTCCTTCACCTCTTCCCGGCTCCGGGGCGCCAGGGGCCGGTTGCACTCCAGGCACCGGGTGAACTCGGTGTCCCGCCAGTCCAGGTCGAGCTCCCGCATCACCTGCAGCAGCTGTTCCCTGGGGTCGTCGAACCGGGTGACTATCACCTTCAGGCCGCCGCTGGCCGCCGCGCGGCGCCTGGCGATCTGGGTGTCCCTGGTCACCACCACCCGCCCTTCACGCAGGGCCATGTCCACCAGCAGGCCATCGTCGATGTCCCTGAAGAACAGGGTGTCATAGCCCATCATCCGGAGCCACCGGGCCAGCTTGCCGGCATTGGCGTCCACGATGAAGCTGGTTTCCATCAGCGCCCCCGGACGGTGACGGTCATCCCTTCCCGGCCCAGGACGATGGAGGCGCCCAGCTCACGGGCGATGCCGGCCACCTCCGCTTCCAGCTCCGGGCCCCGCGAAGCGTCGAGATGGACCAGCAGGACCTGCGGCAGGTAGCCCCTGGCCCGGCGAAAGTCCCTCAGCTCCGCCGCCAGCTGTGGCGGCGAGAGGTGCATTGAGCGGCGCGCACGGTCCTCCATGGCCCCCGGGAAGGTCATCTCGGTGACCAGCAGGTCGGGAGCGGCATGCTCCCAGCAATGCGCCAGCCCTCCCCCGGTATCGCCGGTGAAGAAGAGGCTGCCGCCGGCCGGCGACGTCACCAGGAAGCCGACGGACGGCACGCTGTGCGGCACCGGCAGGGCCAGCACCGAATACCCCGGGAGGTCGAACCGCCGGTACTCCTCGATGCGGTTGAAGCGGAGCGAGGGCCGGCCCTCGGGCCACTCCAGGAAGTTGGGGTACAGCTGGCCGTCCAGCAGGTGGGAGGACAACACCTCGAAGAGCGCACCGGTGCCATAGACTTCCAGACAGCCGTGATAGGCCAGGTTGAGGCCTATCATGGGCAGGTCCTTCACGTGATCATAGTGCTGGTGCGTCAGCAGCAGCGACTCAAGCCGGCGCTGCTCCGGGAGGCCCAGGGTGCAGAGACTGCCGGCATCGATGGCCAGACGGCCGTCGATGAGGACCGCGGTCGGCTTCGCGTCGCCGACCTCCGTCTGGTGGGCCCCCAGTATGCGGACCTCCATCAGCCGTGTCCACCGGGCAGGCGCCCTCTCCGTCAACCGGGCGGCTGCCTCGAAGGCCCTTATACCACGAACGGCCCGGTGGCGGCAAACCTGCGGGCGGATTCCCGCTAGGCTGTCCGGACAAGCTGTGCTAGAATACTTGCCGTGAAAGGGTTTGGCCAGGGATGCGCCCGGTGACCGGCGTCAGGCTCAGGAACGAGCTGCTGCTCATCAACCTCTGCTCGGCAGTGCTGATCGTCATAATCTGGCTGGTGGACATATGGGCGCTCCGGCTGGTCCTGGGGCTACCGTTCCTCCTGTTCTTCCCCGGCTACACCCTCATCAGCGCCCTCTTCCCGGCCAGGAGCGACCTGGGGACCATCCAGAGGGTCACGCTCTCCATCGTCTTCTCCATCATCGCCTCCGCCGCCGCCGGTTTCGCCATGAACTTCCTCTGGGAGCTCAGCCTCTACCCCGTTCTCGCCGGCGTCAGCGCCTTCACCGCGGTCATGTCCTGCCTGGCCTGGGTGCGGCGCCGCCGGGTCCCGCAGGATGAGCGGCTGGAGATCGTGCTTGCGTCGCCCTTCGGGCGGGGAGGGCGCTTCAGCGCGCTGGACAAGGTGGTGTCCCTGGTCCTGGTGCTGGCCTTTCTGGCCGCCATGGTGACCCTGGTGGCCGTCGTGGCCAACCCCGGGGAAGGCGAAAGGTACAGCGGCTTCTACATCCGCGGGGCGCAGAGCCGCCCCGCCGAGGTGACCGCCGGCCAGCCCACCGTCGTGACCCTGGGCATCACCAACCACGAGGCGGAGGCCATGACCTACCGCATCGAAGTGAGAGCGGGAGACAGCCTGCTGAAGACCACCGATCCGGTCAGCCTGCCCGACGGGGGCACCTGGGAGAACGAGGTCGCCTTCGTGCCGGACCAGACATGCGCCGCGACCGAACTCGCCCAAGACCTGAACGTGGCCACGGACAACACCCCCGCCACCCCGGCCGGGAGCATCCAGGTGGTGTCGGTGCAGAACCTGGCTCCGGGCGACAGGATATGGGTGGGCCAGGAGTCGGCCGTGGTGAAGGCTATCTCCGGCAACACCGTGGACCTGGCCCAGGAGCTGAAGCAGCCTCACCTGGCGGGCACGGAGGTCATGGAGGTCCTCAGAATCGACTTCAGGCTGGTCAAGGTCCGGCAGATCGGCGGCCAGGCCGGGACATCCCTTTCCCTATGGGTGGGCAAGGAGCACCTGCAGGCAAACATACTGAACCTTGGCCAGAAGCAGGCGGCCTACCAGGTGACCCTCGACGTCAGGAACACCCACCGGGAGGGCGCCGCCATCAACTCGCCCGTCCAGAACGTGCCCGCGGGCCAATCGTGGACCGCGCAGGCTGACTATGCCTTCTCCGAGAACAACGAGGTCCTCTTCTCCCTCTACAGGGACGGCAGCCTGGCCTACCAGAGGCTGGAGCCCGCGTGCTACCCCACCCTGTTCCTGTGGGTCCACGTGAGATAGGGCCCTCCCCCTCTCCGCTTCCGGCAACCCTCGTTGCGGGCCGATTCCGCCTATTGACTTGGGCCCCGGCATGGGCTAGCATGGACTTCACGCAGGGCACCTGCGTTCACTTCGCCTGCGATTCTTCACAGAAAGGGGGGACAGGCCATGAGCACCGAGTCTCGCGAAGCAGAAGCGCGCTTCTTCCAGAGATTCAAAGAGGCAATGGCCCGGAGCAAAGCCCTGGCCCGCAGCTGCCTCGCCTGAAAGTCCTGAAAGGGGAAGTAGATTGCCAGTTGGGCAATCCAGATTCAGCTGATGAAGGCCACCCCCTTCGACTTCTTCGTCCAGTTTCACCTCACCGAGCGATGCAACCTGGCCTGCCGGCACTGCTACCAGTCGGGGCCGCAGCCCGAGATGAGCGCCGGGGAAGCCATGCAGGTGGTGGCCGACATCAAGACGGGCATCGACGGCTGGGCGGGAGACTACGATCTGGACATCTCGCCCAGCCTCCATTTCACCGGCGGCGAGCCCCTGCTGCGCCATGACCTCTTCGCCATACTGGGCCATGCCCGCCAGCTGGGCTTCTCCACCTCCCTGATGACCAACGGGACCCTGATTGACGCAGCGGCCGCCAGGCAGATCAGGATGGCGGGAGTCAAGGACGTCCAGGTCAGCCTGGACGGGCTGGAGCCCACCCACGACAGCTTGAGAGGAAGCGGGGCCTACCGCGGCGCCCTGGCCGGCCTGCGCCACCTGGTCGAGGAGGGCCTGGAGACCTGCGTCAACGTCACCGTTTCGAGGCTCAATGCGCACCAGGCGGACGCCCTGGTGGAGGCGGCCGCCCGGGCGGGGGCCGGGAGCATCGCCTTCTCCCGCCTGGTCCCGGCCGGCAGGGGCAAGGGCCTCTGGGACCAGGCCCTGACCGCGCCGGAGGTGGCCCGCTTCTACGAGGGCCTGGCCCGCCGGCCCGACAACGGCCCGGTGGCAGTGGCCTCCCGCGATCCCCTGGCCGCGGTGGCCCGGATGAGGGACGAGGCCAGCATCCCGCAGACCGGGCTGCCCGTCGGCGGATGCGCCGCGGGCATGTTCGGGGTGACCATCATGGCCGATGCCACGGTGATGCCCTGCCGGCGCATGGACCTGCGCATCGGAAGCGTCAGGTCGGGCGGGTTCCGCGATCTCTGGGCGGGCTCGCCGGTGCTCTGGCGGCTGCGCACCCGGGAGGAATACCACGGCGGATGCGAGACCTGCCGCTATTGGCCCGTGTGCCGCGGCTGCCGCGCCATCGCACTGGCCTTCGCCATCGCCGGCGGGAGCGAGGACGTAGCCGGGCCGGACCCCCAGTGCCCGTACCACCAGCCGTTCTAGCCACCCCCGGCCCCGGCACGGTATAATGGACCGGGTACCGCGCCACATCCGCCAGGAGGTCTTCAGTTATGGACAAAGCCGCCGACGTCATGCTCATCTTCGCCGGAGCGCTGATGATAGCCGAGGGCCTGGTAAAGTTCGTCAAGCCCAACCTGAAGGTGCTGCGCATGGGCCTGCCCTGCGGCGGGGCACTGGCCATTCTGGGCATCGCCCTGGTGCTGAAGGGAGCTGCCTAGGAAATGCGGCCGCAGGACCCCAGACAGCGCATGCAGAGGAACAGGGCCATCGCCGTCCAGCTGGTCATGATCGTAGCCGGGGCGGGCGTCGGCACCTGGTTCCTGGTCAAGGCCATAAGCGGCGATCCTCTGCAGAGGGGCTTCCACATCATGGCCACCTGCGGCTGCTTCGGCGTGGCTGCCTTCTACATCTGGCTGGTGATACGGCGCCGGAGGCGGGAGGAGCAGATAAGGCGGGCCCTGGCCGAGAGGCAGAAGAAGGCGGGGGGCCAGGGCCGGCGCTAGGCCGGCTTTGCAGTGGGCGCTGCCGGCCGCCGCTGCCGGGCGCGGCGGCGGTATGCTACAATAGCCCCGGAAGGTGTCCGGAGGCGATGTCGCCGGCGGCGATGGAGGCCTGACCATCAAGCTGAAGTACCTGTGCCCACGCTGCGAGTACAACTGGAGGAGTTGCCGCCATCCGCGCAGGCCAAACGTCACCCGTGACGAAGGGTGCGCGGACTTCTGGCCCAAGGGGAAGGAGCGGCCACCCGACACAGGCAAGCTGAGCGCCGCCTGGATCGACGGCGTCGACCTGAGCGGGCTCAAGAAGGGGAAGCGCCACCGGCACGAGCCGTAGCGACATGAGCAAGCGGCAACTGCTCAAGCGCCGGGCCCTGCACCTGGTCCTGATTGCCGCCTGGCTGGCCATGGGGACGCTGATGGTCGTGCTCAAGCGCGATTTCTGGGCGTGGTTCGCCGCCGTCAGCTACGCCATCGCCCTCTTCTACATCGTGGTTGAGGCCCTCATCTGGAGGCGCGCCCTGCGCGCCGGGGGCGCGGCAGCCGACAGAAAGCGCCAGGGGCCGCCCTCGGGCTAGCCGCGATGCCACAGGCCAGCTCGGACAGCAACAGCCACGCCTCCGGCGACAGCAGCCGCGGCGGGCTGCAGGAGTCAGCCGGAGGCGCCGGCCCCGCCGGGGGGCCACGGGGGGACGTGAGGCCCCGGGCTGCGGTCAGCCAGTTCGCCACGGATATGGCCACCCTGGAGAAGGAGGCCATCGTCGAGCCCTTCCGGGCCCCGGGCCCGGGCGGGCAAAGGAAGAACCGGAAGGAGACGGCCGTCCGCCTGACACACCCGCCATCCGGCATCACGGTGGTGGCCTCCGAGCGCCGGTCGCAGGCGCAGAACCGCGAGATGGCCTTCCAGCGCCTCATAGCCAGGCTCGTCCGGCTCAACCGCCCCCCGAAGCGGCGCATCCCCACCAGGCCATCCTCCGCCGCCATCCGCCGGCAGAGGGAATCCAAGGAAAGGACCTCGCAGAAGAAGCGCCTGCGCGCCACGGCGGGCCAGGACGCAGCTGACGAGGCCTGATCGCGCTTCAGCGAGCTTCAGCGCAGGACCTATCAGGGTGCCGGCGAGGCCCGATGGCGCCGGCGGTAGCGCTCCACCTCCGCGCGGACCAGCCGGACCCCCTCCTCGGGAGTCACCCTTCCCTCGCTCACCGCATCGACCACGGGCCTGGCGTTGGCCACCAGGACCGAGCACCCGCTGTTCAGGGGAGGCACGCTCATCGACCTGGCGATGGTGCCCCGGGAGATCTGGTCGGCGGTGTAGCACGACATGAAGACATCCCGCAGCGCGATCACCAGGCCCTTGTCCACCGGGTCGAAGAGATGGCAGAAATGGAAGCGGCACAGAAGCGGCCGGGTATCGTAGATGGGGCACTGCCGGAAGAGGGGTGAGTAGAGCTCGCAGCCTATGTCCCGGCAGCACCTGCCGCCGCAGGAGGCGCACAGGCCGCTCTCCCGGCTGTAGCTGTCCAGGGCGGCTATCACCGCGGCCGTCTGGGGACCGAACAGGGCGGCCACTTCCTCGTCAGTGAGCAACGCCACCTGGGAGAAGTCCGCCACCCGGTCCAGAAACCTGGCTACCGCCCTGCGCTCATCAAGGTCCATCCCGGCCATGCGCCTCCGGCACCCTTCATGATACCACGCGCCGGCAGGCCTCTTCTCTTGTGGACAGAGGCTTGCCTCCGCTGCTATTATGTTATGCGATGCGGTCTGCTCTTTCCTGCCGTGGGCGGCGCATCGTCTGACGAAGGAGCGGTATTGAACGTACTTCTGGCCTATCCCCGTTACCCCGACACCTTCTGGAGCTTCCGGCACGCCCTCAAGTTCGTCTCCAAGAAGGCCGCCTACCCTCCCCTGGGGCTGCTGACCGTGGCTTCCCTGCTGCCCCCGGAGTGGGCCAAGAGGGTCGTCGATCTGAACACCGACGATCTCCTCGACAGCGACATCGCCTGGGCGGACTGCGTGTTCATCAGCGCCATGGATGTGCAGCGGCATTCGGCCCATGAAGTCGTCCGGCGCTGTCGCCAGATGGGCAAGAAGATCGTGGCCGGCGGCCCCCTCTTCACCATCGTCCACGATGAGTTCCCGGGGGTGGACCACTTCGTCCTGGGCGAGGCCGAAGACCTGATGCCGCGCCTGGTGGCGGACCTGGAGAGGGGGGTCGGGGAGCGCTTCTACCAGTCGACGGAGAGGCCGGACATGCGCCGCAGCCCGGTCCCGGCCTGGGACCTCATCGACACCAGTAAGTACGCCACCATGAGCATACAGTACACGCGGGGCTGCCCCTATGACTGTGAGTTCTGCGATGTCGTCCTGCTCAACGGCCGCAACCCTCGCACCAAGGACGTCAGCCAGCTGATCGACGAACTGGAGGCCATCTACCGCCTGGGCTGCTGCGGCACCGTATTCATCGTGGATGACAACTTCATCGGCAACAAGAAGAAGCTCAAGGCCGAGGTGCTCCCGGCCATAGCCGGGTGGATGAAGAGAAGGGGCTATCCCTTCACCCTTTTCACCCAGGCCTCCATAGGGCTGGCCGACGACGACGAGCTGCTGACGATGATGACCGACGCCGGCGTCGACCGGGTCTTCATCGGCATCGAGACCCCCAACGAAGAGAGCCTGGGGGAGTGCGGCAAGCACCAGAACATCAATCGGGACCTGGTGGCCTCGGTCAGGAAGCTGCAGAACCACGGCCTGGAGGTGCAGGGGGGATTCATCGTCGGTTTCGACAGCGACCCCCCCAGCATCTTCGACAGCCAGATCAGCTTCATCCAGCGCAGCGGCATAGTGACGGCCATGGTCGGCCTGCTCACCGCGCCGCGCGGCACCAGGCTGTGGATGCGGCTGAAGAAGGAGGACCGCCTCCTGCACGAATCATCGGGAGACAACACCGATTTCTCCATGAACTTCGTTCCCAGGATGAGCCGCGAGTCCCTGGTGGACGGGTACCAGAACGTTCTGATGTCAATATACTCGCCGCGCAACTACTACGCCCGCATCCGCACCTTCTTCAACGAGCACCGGCCGGTGACGCACAGCCGCCGGGGCGTGAGCAGGAACCAGCTGGGCGCGCTGCTGAAGTCGATGTGGTACCTGGGGATCAGGGAGAGGGGCCGGATACAGTACTGGCGCCTGGTGACCTCCACCCTGGTGCAGCGGCCCCGCGCATTTCCGCTGGCCATCACCCTGGCCGTCTACGGATACCACTACCGCAAGCTGCTGGACGGGTACCAGTTGAGCGGGCCCCAGGGCGTGGCCTAGGGGGCCGGCCCGGATGGAGGAAGGAGCGCCCTCGGCCGTGCAGCCCTTGCAGGGAGCCTCTGAATGAAGTGGAGTGAAGGTCACCCCGGGCGCGTCTTCGTCCTCCGCCTGGAGCACCGGGACAGGCTGCCCGACTGCATCGAGGGCTTCGCGGCGCAGAACGGCATCTCCACGGGGCTGGCGGTCCTGGTGGGAGGCGTGAGCGGCGGGCAGGTGGTGGTCGGCCCGCGCCGCACTGACCAGCGCCCCCCCGAGCCCGTGCTCCTGCCGGTGGACGGGGCCCATGAGGCGGCCGGGGTGGGCGTCATCGCCCCGGACGAGGAGGGCCGGCCGCGGCTGCACATGCACGCCGCCCTGGGGCGCTCCGGCCAGACCATCACCGGCTGCCTGCGGCCCGGCGTGGACACGTGGGTGGTAGGCGAGGTCATCATATACGAGATCACCGGGGCAAGGGCGTCCCGCTTCCGGGACGGGGAGACCGGCTTCAGCCTGCTGGAGCCAGGGACCGGGTGAGGAAGACGAAGTCCATGTGGGAATCCCGGAGGCAGGAACTCCTCCAGACCGCGCGCCGCATGCACCGGGCCGGCCTGGTGGTGGCCACCACGGGCAACGCCAGCCAGCGCTTCACCGAGCCCGCAGGCCGCGAGCTGGTGGCCATCACCCCCAGCGGGCTCCCCTATGACACCATGGCCGCGGAGGACATCGTGGTGCTGGACATGGAGGGCCGCCGCGTCGCCGGAGAGCTGGCCCCTTCCATAGAGACCGCCATGCACCTGGCCATCTACCGTGCCCGCAAGGGCATCCGGGCCGTGGTCCACACGCACACGGTCCACGCCAGCGTGGTGGCGGTGACCTCCCGGGAGATACCACCCCTGCTGGATGACCAGGTCACCTTCCTCGGCGGTGAGATCAGGGTGGCCGACTACGCCCCGCCCGGCAGCCCTCAACTGGCCGGAAACGCCGTGGCCGCCCTGGGGCCGAGGAACGCCGCCCTGCTGGCCGGCCACGGGGCCATAGCCCTGGGGCGGGACCTGAGGGAGGCCTTCGACAACTGCGAAATCCTGGAGAAGACAGCAAGGGTGTACGCCCTCGCCCGGATGGTGGGGAATATGAGAGCCCTCCCGCCCCACGGTGTGGAGGCGGGGAAGGCGGCCTTCGCAGCCAGGTCCGGCGAAGCGGGCGCCGCCCCCTGCTGATCCCCGCGCCCTCAGGGCAGGCAGACTTCGGGGCCGTCTTCCGTGTTCAGTCTCGAGTTGGTGGACGGGGAGTGAACATACATGCAGGCGATCAGCCGGTCAGCCAGGTCCTGGCAATCCTGCTCGTACCGGCAGCCCCGGCACCCGTTGTTCGACTCACTGCAAGCTCTGGCCCAGCGCTGGATGATGAAGTCATCGTACCGCTTGGGATACCACTTAGAGCCCCTTCTCTGTGACCTTTGTTCTTCCTTCGTGGATGGAATAATGGCTACCCCCCCCAATATCTAGGACTATGGTGCTGTCAGGAGTCGCCAGCATGTCCTGCCACTCCTGTTTGCTGAGCCACTCCTGATAGCTCTCCTTGTCCGGGCCGGCGATGCAGTCCGAGAGGTAGTTGGGGAACTGCTTGTGGCATCCGCACACCTTGCAGACGCCCTTGCTTACCTGGGCAGTCGCCCTCTCAATCTCCCAGTAATGCCTGCAACCCGACTCCGCAGTCTGAGTTGCTGCCGGCCCCTCGACCTTTGCTGTTTGGCTGGCGGTCGCCGCTCTGTGACGAAGAGTTGGCGCTTTCATGAGTCGTTCCTCCCCCAGTTGAATTGGTCCACCCTCCGTCGTGAAGAGGTGGCCGAGTTCGCCCTGTTTCCGAAACCGCAATCCCTTTTCGTGTTCAAGCAGACCAATGGAACACGCTGCCCGGTCGCATCATCCCGGCTGTCGCTCAAGTACACCAGGTTTGCCTGCCTTCGGCCGCAGGTAAGGGTTAACGTGCGCAGTCACAACCGCTGGCCGCCCCAGGCCGAGCCACCCCCTCGTTGGAAATGTAGTTGCCATCCTAACCTTTAGCAATACCAATATACTACGTTTTCTCTCCGTGTGAATCAGTAGGTCCACGTATTTCGCGGGGGAAGCTTACGTAATCCAACTCCTGACAAGCAGCGTGGGGAGAAGGCCGGCGCGCGGCCGCGCCGGCTAGGTCTCCAGGGGCAGAATACCCCGCCGTATGGCGAAGCGGATGAGGTCGGTCTGGCTGTGCAGGCCCAGCTTGCGCATGAGGTTGGTCCGGTGCGTCTCTGCGGTGCGCGGGCTGATGGACAGGCGCGCAGCCACCTCGGCGTTGGTGCACCCCTCGGCCGCCATCTGCAGCACTTCGCGCTCCCTGGTGGTCAGCGTCTCGTAGGGGTCCATGGCCGTCCCCTCGGCTTTCCGGGAGTAGGCTTCTATGGCCCGCTCGGACAGCGGGGGGCTGAGGTAGCGGCCTCCGGAGGCCGCCTGCCGGATGGCCCTGATGAGCTCGTCGGAGGTGGCCGACTTCAGGACATAGGCCTTGGCCCCGGCCCGAAGGGCCTCCAGGACATAGGCCTCGTTGGTGTACATGGAGAGGATGATGACGTTGGTGCTCGGAGAGCGCTGGCTCGCCTGCCGCGCCACCTCCAGGCCGTTCATGCCGGGCATCATCAGGTCCAGGACCACCACGTCCGGATGAAGCCGCTCAATCATCTCGGCCGCTTCGATGCCGTCGCTGGCCTCTCCGGCGATGCTGAACTCCGGCTCAGCTTCCAGCAGGACCCGCAGCCCGTGACGTACCACCTGATGATCATCCGCCAGCACTATGGTCGTCTTCTTGCTCATTGACCCCTCCCCGACTTCGCCGTACTGCCTACCGGGAACTTCGCCACCAGGAGCGTCCCGGCCCCCGGCGCGGAGATGATCTCGAACTGCCCGCCAAGCAGGGTGGCCCTCTCCTGCATGCCGGTCAGGCCGCTGGATGTACCCCTGGCAAACGCGGCCTCGGTATCGAAGCCGATGCCCTCGTCTTCAATATACACGCTGAGAACCCCCTTGTTGAGCACCAAACGGACCGAAGCCCCCACCACTCCGGCATGCCGCGCCACGTTGGTCAGCCCCTCCTGCACTATGCGGTACACCGCCGTCTCGATCTCAGGGGCGAAACGCCTCTGGATCCCCCGGTGTTTGAAGGCCACATGCACGCCCGTCTGGCCGTTGAAGCGCTCGAAGTGCCACAGGAGGGCCGGCATCAGACCCAGATCATCCAGCATCGCCGGCCGGAATTCAAGGGACAGGTCCTGCACCCGGGACACCAGCTCATTGATGGAGGCCAGCGCCTCGGACAGCCGGGCCTTCACCAGCGGCGGCGGCAGGCGCGACACCATCTCCAGGGAGAGCTTGAGCCCGGTCAGCTCCTGCCCGATGTGGTCATGGAGCTCGCGGGCCATGCCGCGCCGCTCCATCTCCTGCACCTCCACCAGCCGCCGCGACAGCCGGCGCAGCGCGTCCTCGGCCTGCTTGCGCAGGGTGATGTCGCGGGTCACCCCCAGGTAGCCCGTCGGCTTCCCCGATTTGTCCCGCAGGAAGGTGATCCGGTCCTCGGTCCACACCGTCGATCCGTCCTGGCGAATGACCTCCACCTCGATGGTCCAGGACCGCCGCAGGTTCCTGCGGCGCTTCTCTGCCGCCAGCTCCCTGGCGAAGACCTTCTTCGCCTTCCTGAAGGACGCAGGGGTCAGCAGGTCCTTCACGTTGTGGGGGATGTCCTCCACGGACCTGTAACCCTGGAGGCTCTTGCCCGAGGGGCTGACGTAGGTGCGGTTCATGTTCATGTCCGAGACCCAGATGACGTCGGTGATGTTCTCCGCCAGCAGCCGGTACCTCCGCTCGCTGTCGCGAAGCGATTCCTCCATCTTGCGGCGCTCGGTGACGTCGCGGGTGACCCCCATCAGGCCGGCCGGGTAGCCGTCCGGGCCGTAGAGCAGGGTCACCTTGTTCTCGGTCCAGACCGTGCCGCCCCCCTTGTGGGTCATCCCCAGGACCACCGTGCCCAGCTTGAACCTCTCCTTGAGGTTCTTCTTCCCGGTCAGCTCCGCCTTCATCAGCCTCAGCGCCTTGCGCAGGGAGTCGGGCGTGAGTATCTGGTCCAGCCCCTGCGTCATGACGTCTTCAACGGCATAGCCCCGCAGCCGTTCCACCGACGGGCTGAGATAGGTCAGCCGCAGGTCCGTGTCCAGGATCCAGATGACGTCCACGATGCTCTCCGCCAGCAGGCTGTAGCGGCGCTCGCTCTCCCGCAGCGCCTCCAGCGTGCGCTCGTACTCGTCGACATTGCGCACCATGCAGTGATACTGCGTCGCCTCGCCTTCGCCATTGCGATCGGCCACCATGGTCACCAGGCAGTCTATCACCGTCCCGTCCCTCTTCCGGAGCCTGGCCTGCCGGTCCTTCACGTACCCCTTCTGCTGCAGGTCCTTCCACAGCGGCTCCGTCTCCCCACCCTGGGCATAGAGGTCCTTCAGGTGCATGCGGCAGATCTGACGGTGACCGTACATGAGGAGGTCGGTGGCGGACTTGCTCGCCTGCGCGATCCGACCGTCGCGGCCCACAATGAAGAGGGCATCGAGGGACTGCTCGAAGAAGCGGCGATACACCTCGAGGTCCTCCCGGGGTGCCGCCGCGCCCGCGGCCGTGGTCTCTGCCACCATGCGCCTCTTCATCACAGTCCCTCCAGCTGGCTGGCGAAACAGACGCCAGTGGTTATGATTCTACACCAACGGGGCCACAGGACACAGTCCCGTCGCGGGACGGGGCCGGGCCTGGCGGGGGGGGAGCCGGGGCGGGATGCGGGCTCCCGTCCGGCTGTGTTGCTCGGAGCGGCCGGCTACCCGGACCCTCTCCTGGGCTTCGTCCTGCTCCTGGCCGCCTTGTGCATTGGGGCGGAGGCGTTGCCGACAGCGGTGCTGATTCCCAGCTGGCCCTTGGTGGCCGCCCCGGCCTCCAGCAGGGCTTCCAGCCCGTCCCTGACCGCCATGATCTGCTCCTCGGAGAGGGACCGGAACATCATCTCGGCGTGCTCCCGCGCCAGTTTCCACAGGCCCACCAGCATCTTCTCGCCCTTGGGCGACAGGCGGCAGAGAACCACCCGCCTGTCCTCGGGGTCACCCTGCCGGACCACTATGCCTCGCTCCACCAGCCTGTCGACGACGCCTGTCCCCGTGGCCAGCGAGACCCCCAGGGCGGAAGCTATCACGCTCATTCGACAGGGGCCGTGGACCAGCAGCAGCAGCACCACTTTCAACTGGGGGGTGCTGAGGTCCAGGCTGAGCCATTCCCTCGGCAGTATGGGGAAGAGCTCCCGGAAGGCCCTCTCCGACAAGGCCAGCGTGCTGTCTATGAGATCATCATCTGAGCCATTGTGACCCAATGCAACCCTCCAAGGTGCGCTCCACCACCCGGACGATGGACGCATATATAGCTTAGGGTATCACTAACTATTTCAAGTATACCAATGTTGTCGGTGATTGTCAACATCAGACTACGGCAATTGTTTTTGCCGCACTAGACGCAGAGAGCCGCACCGGCGGCGGCTAGCGCCGCCTCAGCTCAAAGACCACCGGGTTGTCGGGGTCGGGGCAGGCGACGGTGGCCCGGTCCCCCACGCCCTCCCAGGGAAACGAGGCGCCGGATTGCAGCACCGTGGCGAAGGGCCAGAGGGCGCAGAAGGCCCAGGCGCACATCCCCGGCGGAGTGGCCTGCCCGATCAGGAACTCGTCGCCCTCCTTGTGCCCCAGGGCGCAGGTGCCCTGCTGGGATATCACCCGGGCCGTGACGTCCTTCATTTCCGCCATGATGATATCCGCCTCCCTCCGGCAAGTTGATCAGAAGTCGATGGTGAAACGGCCGTCGCGGTAGAGCAGATGGCCGTCAACCCGGACCTCCCCGCCACGGCGCAGGTCGCTGACCATGTCCCAGTGCACCGCCGACTGGTTCCGGCTGCCGGTCTCCGGGTACCCCGCGCCCAGCGCGATGTGGAAGCTCCCATTGATCTTCTCGTCGAAGAGGATCTCCCTGGTGGCGCGGTCGATCCCCTCATTGGTGCCGATGGCGAACTCCCCCACGGACCGGGACCCCTCGTCGGTGTCCAGCGTCTTCAGCAGGAAGTCCTGGTTCTTGTCGGCCGTCGCCTTCACCACCCGCCCTTTCTCAAACCACAGCCTGACGCCGGTGACCTCGCGCCCGCCATAGATGGCCGGATAGGAGAACCAGGCGTGCCCTTCAACGCTGTCCTCCACCGGGCCGGTGAAGACTTCGCCATCGGGCATGTTGTACCTCCCGTCGCAGTTGACGAAGGTCCGCCCGGCAATGCTCATGCGCAGGTCGGTCTCCGGGCCCGTCACCTGCAGCCGCTCCCGCCCCTTGAGCCACTCGACGACCTTCTGCTGGCGCTCCGAGAACCGCTGCCAGTGCCCCACAGGGTCATTCATGTCCGGGAGACAGGCGCGATAGACGAAGTCCTCGTACTCCCCGAGGCTCATCTCCGCGTCCTGGGCATACGCATTGGTGGGGAAGATCACGTAGGTCCAGCGCAGCTCGCCGGCCGCCGAACGCCGCATGAAGACCGTCATCATCTCCGTACGCGCCTGCTGATGAAGCACCATCCTGGCCGGGTCCACGTTGCTCAACGCCCGGGTGTTGTCCGCCCCGCCGACCGCGATCCGCACGTCGTAGGTCTCGGTGGTCAGCTTCAAGGGCTCGGGCACATGCTGCAGCTGCGCATCCGAGGCGTACTTGAAGAGCAGGTCCTCCATGCCGGGAAGGGCCACCCGCATCAGGGGATGCCCCCCCGCTTTCAGCGTCTCAACGTAGACCGCCTTGAGCAGCGGCTCCGCCAGACTGTCGCCCTCGATGACAACCCTGTCGCCGGGGCGCACGGCCACGCAGTACTCCACGATCACCTGGGCCAGCTTCTCCACGCGCGGGTCGGCCATGGCTCACCCTCCTGCAGCCGGACGATGACGGAGGTGCCGGGCCGGCTGGATGCCCGGCCGTCGCAGACGGCTTCTGATTCGCCGCCGATTCTAGGTGCCGTCCCGGCCATTGTCAAGGCATCCTGTCGCTGTCAAGCGACTATGTCACTCTAATTGTTCAGCGATTCCGTCACCCTCTGTCCATGGAAGGCCTTCGCGGCGTTGTGGGCAGGGCCCGGGCCCTTTGCATTTGCCGCCACCCAAGGTATAATAGCGCCCATGAAAGTAGTACTGCTCAAGGATGTGCCACGGCTGGGCAAGGCAGGAGACGTCAAGGACGTGGCCGACGGCTATGCCAGGAACTTCCTCTTGCAGCGCAAGCTGGCCCTGCCGGCCACACCGGCGGCCCTTAGGGATGTTGAGGCGCGCCTGCTAAGGGAAGACCAGGAACTGCAGCGCCACGCTGGCGAACTGGCCACTCTGGCCCAACAGCTGGAGGGGCTCACCGTCACCTTCAATATCAAGGCCAAAGGCATCGATGGAGAGCGCCTCTACGGGTCCATCAGGGACCATCAGGTGGCCGAAGAGCTGGCACGCGTCACCGGGGCCGCCATAGACCGTACCGTGGTGGCCTTGGAATCACCCATCCGCACCCTGGGAACTCATGAGCTCACCGTGAGGTTGAGCAAGGACCTGGCCCCCACGGTCAAGGTTGTCGTTGCCAGGGAGGAGTAGTGGCCGAAGACGGGAAGCTACCGCCCCACAATGTGGAGGCCGAAGAGGCCGTTGTTGGCTCGCTCCTGGTTGATCCGGAATCGATCGCTGACACGGCGGTCTCACTGAGGCCGGAGTCCTTCTACCGGGACAAGAACCGCTGGATCTACGAAGTCTGCCTGGCGCTCTACAATCGGGGGCAGGCCCCGAACCAGGTCGCAGTGGCCCAGGAGCTGGCGGCCCGGGGGAGGCTGGAGGCGGTGGGCGGGGCGGCGTACCTCAGCCGCCTGGTGGAGGCAGTACCCAGCACCCTCTACATAATGGACTACGCCCGCATTATCACCAGCCTTCACATCGACCGGAAGCTGATCTCGGCGGCCGCCGAGATCGCCCGCATAGGCTACGAAGCGGACCTGGACACCGACTCCGCCATACGCAGGGCCGAGGACGCCCTCCACAGGGTGCGCCGGGAGGACAGCCTGCGGGATTTCATGTCCGTCGGGCGCATACTGGATGACTACTGGGGGCAGGGCGACGGCCACGAGCCCGGCTCCGGGGAGCCGGGCCGGCCCCGGCACGTCGACACCGGCTTCCCCGCGCTGGATGAGCTGCTCGGGGGGATGCAGCGGTCCGACATGGTCATCCTGGCAGCCAGGACCTCGCTGGGCAAGACCAGCCTGGCCCTGGGAATCGCCCGCAACGCGGCCATGGGCCAGAAGGCCACGGTGGCCATATTCAGCCTGGAGATGGCCAGGCAGGCGCTGGTGCAGCGCCTGCTGTGCATGGAGGCGGAGGTCGACTTCCGGCGCGTCCTCACCAGGCAGTATACCCCCATGCAGGAGAGAAGGATCATGGACGCCACCGGCAAGCTCTCCGCCCTGCCCGTGTATATCGACGACTCGCCCGCCCTGCGGGTGACGGACATGCGCAGCAAGTCCCGCCGCCTTCACCAGGAGCGGGGCATCGACCTGGTCATCGTGGACTACCTGCAGATGGTCCGGGGAGAAGGCCGCTCCGAGAACAAGGTCCAGGAGGTCAGCGACATATCCCGGGCGCTGAAGGCCCTGGCGCGGGAGCTGGACTGCCCGGTCCTGGCCCTGTCCCAGCTGAGCCGGGCCGTGGAGCAGCGCGTCGGCCACATCCCCGTACTCTCGGACCTGCGGGAGAGCGGCAGCATAGAGCAGGACGCCGACGTGGTCATGTTCATTCACCGGGATGACGCTTACATCAAGAGAGAGGACTGGGAGCGGGACAGACCGGAGGCCCCCTACCCCGAAGGCATCGCCAACATCATCGTCGCCAAGCACCGCAACGGGCCGCAGGGCCAGCGCAACCTCAGGTTCCGCCGGGACATAACCCGCTTCGAGGACCTCTCCCCGGAGGAGGAGAATGAACAGGCAGCCTTTCCCCGGTTTTCCAGCTAGGTCCAGCGTCACCCCGCTGCCGGATGCCTTCTTCAGCCGGGTCCTTCCCGGGGTGGACAGCCTCCCGGAGCTGAAGGTGCTGCTGCACGTCTTCTGGCGGCTGTACCGCCGCCAGGGAGGCCTGAAGTACCTCACCTTCGAGGACCTGGCAGCCGACGGCGTCCTGATGCAGGGGCTGGAAGGCGCCGGAGACCCCGCGGACACGCTGCGCGGGGCCCTGCAGGCGGCGGTGGACCGCGGCGTCCTGCTGCGGGCCACGGTGCAAAGCGAAGGTCAGCCGCGGGACCTCTACTTCGTCAACGGGGAGGCCAGCCGGCAGGCCCTGGCCAGGGCGGAAGCCGGCGAGCTGACGGTCCCCCCGCCTCCGGCCGCAGCCAGCCCGGACCGGCCGGAGCCGCCCAACATCTTCGTCCTTTATGAGCAGAACATCGGCGTGCTGACCCCCATGGTGGCCGAGGAGCTGCGCGAGGCGGAGAAGCTGTACCCCGCCGCCTGGATCGAGGATGCCTTCCGGGAGGCCGTCAGCCTGAACAAGCGCAGCTGGAGGTACATCTCGCGCATCCTGGAGCGCTGGAATACAGAGGGGAAGGGACATGGAGAGCCTGGGAGAGATACTCGCCGGAAGGGCAGCCCCGGCCGCTACCTCAAGGGCAAGTATGGACACCTCGTCCGCCGATAGGGGGCCGGAGCAAGCCCCGGCCTGCCCCGGCTGCCGGGGGGCGCGGTTCGTCCACCCCCGCCTGGAGGACGGCCGGCCGGACTATTCCCGCATTGTGCCCTGCCGCTGTTCCCTCCAGGCACTGGAGGAGACCCGCGTCGAGCGGATGCGGGCCTACAGCAACCTGGGCGCCCTGGCAAGGCTGTCCTTCGACAACCTGGTCCCGGAAGGAAAGAGCGCCGACCCCTCCAACCAGGAGCGCTTCCTGCGCGCCTGTCGGGCGGCGGCCACCTTCGCTGCGGACCCGCAGGGGTGGCTGGTCTTCACCGGGCCCTCCAACTCCGGGAAGACCCACCTGGCGGCGGCCATTGCCGGCCGCCGCACGTCCCTGGGCCACCGGGCCATGTTCGTCAGCGCCGCCGATCTCCTGGACCACCTGCGCTCCGCCTTCTCGCCCGGGAGCGAGGTCTCCTACGACCAGCTCTTCCTGCAGCTGAAGGAGACCCCCCTGCTGGTCCTGGATGACCTGGGCGGCCACAGCAGCACCCCGTGGGCCGACGAGAAGCTGATGCAGCTCATCGACCACCGCTACGTCAGCCGCCTGCCGACGGTCTTCACCATCGCCGGCGGCGTCTCCCTGGATGACCTGAAGGACAGGTGGCGGACCCGCCTGACCGACCCCTCCCTGGCCCAGGTCTACCCGCTGGAGATCAGGCCATGGCCGGCCGCCGGCGGCGCGGGCGCCCTGGGCCTGGAGCTGCTGAAGAACATGACCTTCGAGAGCTTCGACCACACCCGGATCAACCTGCCGCCGGAGCAGCGGGAGAACCTGGGGCATGCCTACCGCATCGCCGTCGCCTACGCCGACGCGCCCGAAGGCTGGCTGGTCTTCCAGGGGGAGAACGGCTGCGGCAAGACCCACCTGGCGGCCTCCATCGCCAACAGCCGGCGGGCCAGGGGGCAGCCGGTGTCCTTCATCTTCGTGCCCGACTTCCTCGACCACCTGCGCTCCACCTACGCTCCCGACAGCAAGGTGACCTACGACGACATGTTCGAGAGGGTGAAGAACGCGCCGTTGCTGGTCCTGGACGACTACGGGGAGCACACCGCTTCCGCCTGGGCGCAGGAGAAGCTGTACCAGCTCATCAACCACCGCTACAATGCCCGGCTGCCCATGGTGGTCACCACCTGCTGCTCCCTGGACGAGATCGAGACGCGCGTGGGGTCCAGGCTGGCTGACCGCCAGATCAGCCTGGTCTTCGCCATCCTGGCCCCGGACTACCGCACGGACCACCGCCCCGCCTCCGGCACGCCGCCGGCCCGCCCGGCGCCCAGGAGGGGCCGCGCCCGCGGCCCGGATGTCCGCGACGGCCGCCATCCCCGGTCCCATACCTAGCCTGCGCCCTGGCCGCGGGCCCGGCCCCGGGCCCCTTCCTGCCCCCGGGCCGGGGCGGTCCTTTGCCGCTACGGCGGCCCCGCTATACAATTGAGTCGGGTGGCCGGGTCATCATGAGCAAGATCGTCCTGCAGTCCCTGGGCTGCAAGCTGAACCAGGCGGAGATGGAGTCCCTGGCGGAACGGCTGGCGGTCCGGGGGCACCAGACAGGGGTGGCCATCGGCGAAGCGGACGTCTACATCCTCAACACCTGCTCGGTGACCCACGTCGCCGATCGCAAGTCACGCCAGGCCCTGAGGGCGGCCAGGCGCGCCCGCCCCGGCGCGCGGGTGGTGGCCACCGGCTGCTACGCCCGCCGCGCCCCGGACGAGCTCGAGCGGCTGGGAGTGGCCGATGCCATCGTCCCCCGGCCCGAGGGGGGCCGCCTGATGCAGGCCATCGAGGGGGCGCCATGCCCCGCGCCTGACGGCGGCGCCAGACCCGGGACTGACGGCGGACACGTCCGGACGGCCCGTCCGGACGCCGGCCCGAGGCGCGGCCGGGCCCGCTCACTGGTCAAGGTGCAAGAGGGCTGCGCCGCTCTATGCAGCTTCTGCGTGGTGCCCCACACCCGGGGGCCGGGACGCAGCCGGCCCCCGGAAGACATCGTGGCAGAGGTCAGGGGCAGGGTGGCCCGGGGGCACCGGGAGGTGGTCCTCACCGGCACCAGACTGGGCGACTACGGGCTCAACGGCGACGGGCAGCCGGGGCTGCCGGCACTGGTAGACCGCATCCTGGCCGAGACTTCCGTGGAGCGGCTGCGGCTATCCTCGGTGCAGCCGGCCGACATCACCCCCCGCTTCCTCTCCCTGTGGCGAGACAGGCGCCTCTGCCCTCACCTGCACCTGCCGCTGCAGAGCGGCAGCGACTCCGTCCTGTCCCGGATGCGCCGCCCCTACTCGCGCGCCGACTACCAGAGGGCCGTCATGCGGGCCAGGGAGGCCATCCCGGACCTGTCCGTCACCACCGACGTGCTGGTGGGCTTCCCCGGCGAGACGGAGGCCGACTTCGACGACGGCCGCCGCTTCTGCGAGGCTCTGGGATTTGCCGGCATGCACGTATTTGCCTACTCCCGGCGGCCCGGCACCCCGGCGGCCGCCATGCCCGCCCAGGTCTCCCACCAGGCGAAGCGGCAACGGGCCGCCGGAATGGCTGCCCTTGCCAGGGAGTCCGGCGCCCGCTTCCGGGCCGGCTTCCTGGGGCGCACCCTGCCCGTCCTGTGGGAAGAGGCGGCTGCCGATGGGCTGTGGACCGGGCACGCCGCCAATTGCCTCCGCGTGTATGCCCCGGGTCATGGCGACATCGCCGGCAGGATACTGGCGGTGCGCATCACCAGGGAGTATGCTGATGGTGCAGGGGGTGAGATAGTGAACGGAGGTCATCATGGCTGACATTCTGGATGAAGCCTCTTCCCTGATAGAGTGCAAGGAGTGCCCCTGGTACCGGGCCTGCGTGGTGCCCATGCGGTTCGCCGCGGATGACCTGGTCCGGGAAATGAGGCAGTCTCCGCTGGGGGCCAGCTTCAGCCAGACGGGGGACCAGGATCTGCGCAACATGGTGATGAACATGGCCGCCATGGCCCAGAACATGCTGCTCGAAGGCTGCCCCATCTTCATCAAGAGGCTGAAGGGAAGCCCCAGGCTGGCCGACCAGCTCAAGAAGCTGATGCAGAACTGGGGGGCCGAGCCGCCCTAG
>CAZBJX010000023.1:0-34401 GCA_964492335.1 uncultured Dehalococcoidia bacterium
GCCTATGACTACTACATCGTAATTCTGCTCTGCCATCTTCTAGCCTCCTCCTTAACATTAGTTCCCTGGAGCGATCTCCAGGACCAGCGGTGGGCTGGTATCAACACGCCCGCCATACTCAGGAAGGCGTCAGGTACGCAAATGAGTTCTTGGCCATCCGGACAATGACCATGGCCTCGGCATCCCTTATGCCCGGTATCCTGCCCAGCTCGGTCTTCAACAGGTCATATACCTCCTCCATGTCTCGAAAGAGCCCCCAGACCATGATGTTGTAGCGCCCGGTGCATATGATCAGGGTCTGGGTGCTGTCCAGGCGGCCCAGCCTGTCCGAGGCGGCCTCGATCTCCCCCGGCAGGACCGATATGCCGACCGCCACCATGACCCGGTACCCGAGGGCTATGGCGTTGGGAGCCACAAAAGCCTTGACGGTGCCGTCATCGAGGAGACTGCGCAGCTTCCCGGAGACGACGTTCTTGTTCAGGCCGATGCTCCTGGCAATCGCCGCGGCCGACTTGCGGGCATCAAGCTGCAGCTCGCGGATGATGGCGCAGTCCTGTTCATCCAGCCTGGGGCCGCCGGGCACCGGCGGCGGCGCGGCCTCCAGCCCGCCGCCGTCGGCCGGCATGGATGGTGATTCCAGGAAGGTGAAGGACAGCTTTTTCATCCCCAGGGTGATCATGGTCTCGGCGCCGACGATCTCGGATATCGCGCCCAGGTCCCTGGTGATGAACGAGTGCAACTCGTCCTGGTCCTGAAACAGGCCCCAGAGCACGATGTCATAGCGGCCCAGGCACACGAAGACGTTGTGGACATTCGGCATGGAGGCGATCAGCCTCACGACGTGGTCGACCTGGCCCGGCGCCACCCTCACGCCGATGACCGCTGCGGCGTTGAATCCCAGGGAGGGCGGATACACATAGACTGTCGGATTGACCACCCGTCTGCCCGTGAGGCGCTTCAGCTTCATGCTGACGGTGTTCCGGTGCATGCCCAGCGCGTCGGCGATCTCCGCCACCCCGCGCCGCCCGTCCTTCTGCAGCTCTTTGATGATGTTGAGATCGGACTCATCCAGTCTGGTCCGCTCGGATCTTGCCATTCGGCTGCCCTCTAAGCTCCCGGGGCGCTATCAGGGCCCCGGTGGCTCCCCGACCGCGTCCTCCGCCAGTCTCCACCCATTGTACCCATCCTGCAGCCAAAAATCAAGTGCCATGCATTTCTATGTGTTAATGGCATCCCGCTGTCGAATCTCAGCGGGGACATATGCATATCATAATGCGGAACATTGGGGCTTATGCCTTTGGAGTGCGGGTGCTGGGCGCGGGCGCGGCCATCCCCCCGGGAAGACCGGCAACGCGGCCGCTGCCGGCGGCCGTCAACGCCCCCCGGCCCCGGGGTTCCCGCCCGCGGTGCCCGGCGGCCGTCTACCGGGAGCGCATGTGGACCTCGAAGCCGCCCTCCCTCAGGGCGTCAACAAGGCCCACGGGGTCCGGGGTGGTGAGCTGGGCGAGCACCTCATTCTCACCGCCATCGGCCGCCGTCCGGGCATAGAAATTGACGATTTCCGAATGGAACCGGTCCACGATGGCCATCATCCGGCCCAGGTCGGCAGGACCGCGCCACTTATGGAGCGAGAGCCTGATCCCCGGCCGCTCAATGCCCAGCAGGGGGTTGACCACCTTGTAGAAGATATCGTTGGTGGTGACTATGCCCACCACCCGGTCCTTGTCCAGCACCACCAGCGCGCCCACCTTGCGCGCCTGGGCCCGGGCCACCGCCTCCTCTACGGTCGTGTCGGGAGACACGGTCAGCACGTCCCTCTTCATGACCTCTCTCACCGTTATCTTCGACAGCAGGTAGCTGGCTTCGTGCATGCTGAAGGTAGAGAGCTTCGATGGCCCCGACTTCTCCAGGGAGTCCCGCGACACGATGCCGACCAGCTTCCCCTTGTCCACCACCGGCAGCCGGCGGACCCGGTGGGCCTCGATGATCCTGTGGGCATCAGCCAGGGACGTGTCGCCGGAAATGGTCACCACGTTGGTAGTCATCACATCACTGACAAACATGTCATCCTCCCGTCAGAATACGGAACTTCAACGCCGCAGCTCAGGCACCCGGCAGCCCCAGGCCGAACCTGCCCGCGATATGGTTGCGGGCTATCTCGGTGGTGCCGCCCAGCAGGCTGGCCGCCACCGAGCTCAGGTATGCGTGCCGGAACCTCCCGCCCAGCTGCACCCACTTCGAGTCCTCGTTCAGCTGGCCATAGAGTCCGAGGACCTCCTGCCCGGCCTGGGCCACCCGCTGGTAGGTCCTGGCGCCATACACCTTCATCTGGTTGCTCGGCTTCACCGTGTCCATTCCCCTGGAGGCCATCCAGTTGAGCTTCTCCCCCAGGCCTATGCCGATCTGGGTCTCAATGGCCAGCTGCCCCAGTTTGGCCCTGACCGCCGGGTCACGGCTCAGCGGCTGCCCGTCAACCACGGTCTTCTTGCAGTACTCCACCAGCTGCTCCAGGTAGCGCCGGCTGTTGTGCAGAGCGTACAGCCCCGATGACCGCTCCGCCGCGAAGGCGTACATCAGTATCTTGAGCCCGCCGTTCTTCGTCCCCAGCAGGTCCTCCCTGGGCACCCGGACGTTATCGAAGAAGACCTCGCAGAAGGGCGCCAGGCCGGTCATCGTCGTTATCTGGCGGATGCTGATGCCGGGGCTGGACAGGTCCACCAGGAAGACGCTGACTCCCCGGTGCTTCTCCGGCCCCGTCCGGGCGTACACCACCTCCCACTGGGCATTCTGCGCCCCGCTGGACCAGATCTTCTGCCCGTTAAGCACGTAGCAGTCCTCCTGCTCCACGGCGGCCAGCTGCACGTTGAAGGTGTCCGAGCCGGCGTTGGGCTCGCTCATGCCTATGGCCCACTTCACCTCGCCGCGCAGTATGGGCGGGACCAGGCGCCGCTTCTGCTCCTCGGTGCCGAACTGCAGGATGAGGTCAGCCTCCACCAGGCCCACATCGCACCCGGGGCAGCCCCGGTAGGCCAGCTCCTGCAGCAGGACCGCCTCCTTCAGCAGCGAGGCCCCCTGCCCGCCGTACTCCGGGGGATATGTCAGCCCTATCCAGCCCTTCTGGCCCATCCGGCGCCAGTTCCGCGCCGACATCCGGTACACCGCCTCATTGGCCTCCTCTTCGGGGCCGGGGTCCACCCCCAGCCATCCCGGGGGCACCGATTCCGCGATGAACTCCTGCGCCTCCTTCAGAAAAGCCGTCTCTTCGTCTGAGCAGCGAAAGTCCATGTTCCTCCTTTTCCTGGCCACCCTGCCGGCCGCAGGGCGTGCGCTGGCCGAAGCACGACACTACGCGGGACAGAGGGCTGCCCTGGTATGACGGCCAGGAACTCCCATCCCTAGATTCTGTCCCTCGTTCCCGGCCGGCGTCTGTCAGGCAATCGCTGAATCTCCTGTCAGCAAAAACCCGACACTGCATGCTGCCCGGGCGAAGGCCTCCGGTGTCTCCCTTTTCATTACAGCATCATCAGGGGTTGTCTGACAGATATCGGCCAGGTCTGCCGCTATGATGGTGATAGCGCTTCTGGCGCCGGGCGCATCTGTTCCGGCACAGCGCGGCAGTGCGGGCCCTGCCCGTGCACCGCCCGGCCGGAGGCCGGCGGCCGGGCGCCGATCCAGGGGGCGGGAGGCGATGATGATAGCGGACAGGTTCAGGCTTGACGGCAAGGTGGCCATAGTCACCGGCTCCGGCCGCGGCATCGGCCGGTGCATCGGCCTCACCTTCGCCGAGGCGGGGGCCAGGGTGGTGTTTGCCGCCAGGACCGAGGCAGACCTCCAGGCCAACGTGGAGAAGGCGAGCGCCATGGGGGCCCAGTCCCTGGCAGTCAGGTGCGACGTGATGGACGACGCCCAGCTGGAGGCGCTGACTGCCAGGGCAGTGGAGGCCTTCGGCCAGATAGACATAATCGTCAACAACGCCGGAGGCACCAATGCCAACGAGTTCGCCAGGACCAAGCGTGCCTTCGTGATGAAGTCCTTCGACTTCAACGTGGCCTCGGCCTTCTCCTTCACCCGGATATGCCTGCCGCATCTGAGGAAGACCAGGGGGTGCGTGATCAACATCAGCTCCGCAGCGGGGCGGCTGGTGCAGCCGAACTTCACCGTCTACGGCACGATGAAGGCCGCCCTGGACCACCTGACGCGCCTCATGGCCTCGGAGCTGGCCCCCGACGTCAGGGTCAACGGCATAGCCCCGGGATCAACCATGACGGACGCCTTGAAGGGGTTCCTGGAGCCTGCCTTGCGGCAGAAGATGGCCGACCTCACCCCCATGAAGGCGCTGGGGGAGCCCGAAGACATTGCGGCGGCCGCGCTGTACCTGGCTTCGCCGGCAGCGCGGTGGGTCACCGGCAAGATACTGCAGGTGGATGGCGGCATGGAGACCAGCAACGTGCCGGGCCGGTGACGGCCAGACGGGGTGTATATGACGGAAAACGACGGCGCAGGGCCCATACTGAGCCTGGAAGACATCCACCTGGCCTTTGGCGGAACCAAGGCCATCGATGGGGTGACCTGCCATGTCCGCCGGGACCAGGTCTTCGGCATCATCGGGCCCAACGGCGCCGGGAAGACCTCCACCTTGAACTGCATCAACGGGTTCTATCGCATTCAGAAAGGGGGCATCCTGTTCGAGGGCAAGAGCATCGCCAGACTGCGGCCGGACAGGATAGCCCGGCTGGGCATAAGCCGGACCTTCCAGAACATCCAGCTCTACACCGGATTGACCGTGGTGGAGAACCTGATGGCCGCCAGGCACCTGTACTTCAAGTCCCTGTGGGTGGAAGGCGCCCTGTATTTTGGAAGGGCGCACCGCGAGGAAGTGCGCAACCGCGAGGTGGTGGAGGAGATCATCGGCTTCCTGGAGTTGGAGCGCTGGCGCAAGTCCGTGGTGGCCTCCCTGCCATACGGAGTCCGCAAGCGCGTAGACCTGGGGCGCGCCCTGGCGCAGCGGCCGAAGCTGCTGCTGCTTGATGAGCCGATGGCGGGCATGAACGCCGGCGAGAAGGAGGACATGGTCCGCTTCATCCTCGGCATCCGCAAGCATGCGCGAACGCCGATAGTGCTGATTGAGCATGACATGGAAGTGGTGATGAATGTGACCAGCAGGATCATGGTTCTCGACTTCGGGCGCAAGATAGCCGAAGGGACCCCGGAGGAGATCAGGCAGGACCCCGCGGTCATCAAGGCCTACCTGGGGGAGGAACTCACCGCCGCATAGGAAGGGAGGCCCATGCCACTGCTGGTCCTGAGAGATGTCGAAGTCAAGTATGCCGATGTGATACTTGTGCTCCGCGGCATATCTCTGGAGGTCGACGAGGGCGGGATCGTGGCGCTTCTGGGGAGCAACGGGGCGGGCAAGTCCACTACCCTCAAAGCCATTTCCGGCCTGCTCAAGATCGAATCGGGCAAGGTGACCGACGGCACCATTGAGTTCGACGGCCACCGGATAGAGAACGGCGACCCGGAGAAGATCGCCCGGATGGGCATCATTCAGGTCCTGGAGGGCAGAAGGGTGCTGGAACTGCTGACCGTGGAGGAGAACCTCAGGGCCGGCGGCTACATCCTGAGCGGCGGCCCCAGGCTGGCCAGGGATTTGGACCTGGTCTACGAGTACTTCCCGGTGCTCAAGGACCTGCGCCGCCAGGCCAGCGGCTATCTGTCCGGTGGAGAGCAGCAGATGCTGGTCATCGGGCGGGCCCTGATGGGCCATCCCCGGCTGATGCTGGTGGACGAGGCTTCCCTGGGCCTGGCGCCGCTGCTGGCTGATGAAGTCTTTCGCATCCTGAAGAGAATCAACGAGGCGGAGAAGGTGTCGGTCCTGCTCGTCGAGCAGAACGCCCGGGCCGCCCTGTCCATCTCCCGGTACGGCTATGTCATGGAGAACGGCCGCATCGCCCACGCCGGCAGTGCCGATGACCTGAAGAACAACGCCGACGTGAAGCGGTCCTACCTGGGCCTGGGCGAAACCGGAAGGGCCGGGAGCCATCGATAGCCGGCGCGCAGGCGGGCGGCGCCGTCCGGACGGCGGCTCCCCGGGCCCCCGCCGTCCCTGTTTGTCAGTCAGGAGTTGCACGTGGTCAAGTTCATGGTAATGATGAAGCGGCGGCAGGGCCTGTCGCGCGAGGATTTCCGGAGGTACTACGAGGAGGTGCATGCCCCGGCGGCCCTCAAGAGGTTCCCCATCCGCAAGTACGTCCGCAACTACGTCGTCGTGCCTCCGGGTGCCCCGGACCCCGGTTTCGACTGCATCACCGAGTTCTGGTATGACAGCATGGAAGACGCCATGAGCACCGCCAGGGCCTGGAAGCACCACGGCGGCCTGGGGGACGAGGCATCCTTCATCGATACCTCAAGCCAGGTCTCTTTCCAGGTAGAGGAAGGCATATCCGGGTAGAGGGGCTCCAGGCCCCTTCATCCCCGTAACAGGAGGAAGTCAGTGAAACTGCAAGGCAAGGTCGCCGTAGTCACCGGTGGAGGCTCCGGAATCGGGAGGGCCGTGTCACTGGCCTTCGCCGCCGAGGGCGCGAAAGTGGTGGTGGCTGACGTGATGGCGCCCGGGGGCGAAGAGACGGTGGAGATGGTCCGCAACGCGCATGGCGAGGCCATCTTCGTCAAGACCGATGTCAGCCGGGCAGATGAGGTCCAGGCCATGGTGGAGCGGACCATGCAGGCCTTCGGCCGGCTCGACTGCGCCGCCAACAACGCCGGGATCAGCCCGGCCCCCATCTCCGTCAGCAAGTGCCCGGAAGAGGACTGGGACCGGGTGATCAACATCAATCTCAAGGGCGTCTTTCTGTGCATGAAGTTCGAGATCCCCAGGATGCTGAAGGGAGGGGAAGGCGGCAGCATCGTGAACACGGCCTCCATGGTGGGGCTGGTGGGCGACGGCGGGCACCCGGCCTACGCCGCCAGCAAGCACGGCGTGGTGGGGCTGACGAAGACCGTGGCCATCATGTACGGCAAGACCGGGATCCGGGTGAACGCGGTGTGCCCCGGGGTCATCCGTACCCCCATGAGCGAGAGGACCTTCACCGAGCACCCGGAGATGAGGGCTGCCTCCATCGGCATGGCGCCCATGGACCGCTTCGCCGAGGCGGAGGAGGTGGCCCAGGCCATCGTCTGGCTGTGCACCAGCGGGGCCTCTTTCATCACGGGGCACGCGCTGCCGGTGGACGGGGGCTACGTGGCCCGGTAGGCAGCCTCAGCATCACCAGCGAAAAGGGGGGCCAGGCCTTTGAAGGCCTGGCCCCCTGGCTTGCCGGACTGGCCGGGGTCCGCCTGCCTAGATGGTGTAGGTCGCGGTTACCTGGTTTGCCCCCTTGTCATCGGAGACATAGGATTCAATGGTGACGCTCCACGTCTGCGTGCCGGCCTGGTACTGGGCCCAGACATCGGCCGCCAGCCTCTGGGCGTTGGCCGTGGTCTCCCCTGCCATCACCAGCCAGGTGACCATGTCCATCACCTTCACCGGGGCGGCCACCTTCACCAGCAGCTCGTCCTCCGCCGGCACCCAGATCCTGTCGTTCATGGCCACCTTGGCCGCGGCCACCCTGGTGCCCGCCTGGGACACCGCGGTGGAGTTGACGTAGAAGAAGAACTCCGCCGACTCCAGGCTGATGGCATACTTGTTGGGATTGGTTACCTTGAAGATGAACTCGGCCTGGCTCAGCCGGATCAGGGTCCCCATGCCCTTCAGCGCGATCAGGGACTCCTTGGCCAGCCAGCGGTAGTAGGCCGCCGGCACCGCCAAGCCGCTCTCCACATCCTTCTTCCAGTTGATGACCGATGTCTCGGTCCCGGCGGTTGCATCCGACCAGTCGGGCCCCCGGACCAGCGTTGTCTGGTCCATGGCCACCGCATCGGTCATCTCCGCCTGCACCTTGGCCCAGAGGCCGGCTACCACGGCGTCGCCGAACCCCTGCTCATACGGGTCCAGCGCCGCCCACACGGCTGCCGCAAGGGCCATTTGCTCGCACTTGGTCAGGCTGGCGTACTCCCGGTCGGGGTACAGTTCAGCCAACCTGGCCCCGAGAACGGTGGGGTAGTACCCCATCACGAAGCTGTTGCGAATGCTTTCGTAGCCCAGCCACTTGTAGAAGGCCAGCTCCACATTCATCCCGCCGGCCACCTCCGCCGCGAAGCCCGCCTGGGCGCTGGCCATGCCCTTGCCCGCGAACACCCCCTCCAGGGTGGGCTGGCTGGCCAGCATGCCCCCTACCGCCATCTCCACCGGGGCCGTCAGGTTGTCAGCCAGCAAGCGGTACCAGACGTAGGCATCGACGGTGGGCCCCTGCACGCAGTCCAGCTCGGCGTAGGCCTTGCCGGGGAAATAGGTGGCTGTGACGTTGTCCCTGACGGTCGGGTTCATGGTTGACGCCACTCCGTTGCGGAACGAGTTCCTCGTCATGGCCCGCCAGAAGGCGTACTCGGGGTTGATGGTCCCCGCCCCCTTGTTGAACACGGCGGCCATGGCCGCCTGCCGTTGGGCCCAGGTCAGCGCGGCGAAGGCCTTGCCGTCGAAGTTGGCGCCGGCATAGCCGTCAAGGGCGGTCACCCAGGCCTCCGCGTCCGCCTTCCAGGCAGCGGACATGGCGCCGGTGTTGTCCGTCACGTACAGGATGCCGTAGGCGGTGTTCTGCTCCAAAGGCATCGCCGCCGCCGTCTCTGCGTCGTAGAGACCGAACAGCCCGCCCACGGCTTCGGTGACCTTGTCCTGCTCGGCCGCATTCAGCTTGCTGGCGAATACGGCGCCGTCAACGGCGGTCTGGTCACCGGAAGACAGCATGGAGTACTGGGTGGTAGTCCCGTCGCCCTTCCAGTAGGGCGCCGGGAAGAGGTAATTGGCCACCGCCTCCTGGTTGGCGGCCCAGACCGAATGGTAGATCTTCTTCGCAGTGCCGTACCTGACGTTGGCCTCCGTGTTGGCGGCGGCCTGGTTGATCGTGTCTTCGTCGAAGTCGACAGTCACCCCCTTCGAGAATTGGAAGAGATCGATGGTGGGCTTGACCAGGGCGGCTTTGCTCTCCTTTCCGCAGCCGGCCGACAGCAACCCGCCGCTCACGATGGCAACCACGAGTGTGAACACAAGCGCGATCCTCATGACTCTGCTCATAGACCCTCCTTCCTTACTCTCTGTTGCCCTGAGTTGGCGCCATGATACACGAAGCAGCCCGCCAGGGGAAGCCCCTCCCCTGACGTCACCGGGGGCCATGGCCCTGCCCGGCACCGGCTGCAGCCGGGCTGCACCTGGGTCCGGAGCCAGGGGCGGCCCGGCAACCCGGCCTAGTCCTCCACCAGGGCGTTGTCATAAGCGAACCGGCAGATGTCGGCGTTGTTCCGCAGCCCCAGCTTGCGCAGCAGCCGTCCCCGGTAGGTCTCCACGGTCTTCGCCCCCAGCCCCAGGTCCTCGGCGATCTCCACTATCCGCCGCCCCCGGGCGATCATGCACAGCACCTGCAGCTCCCTGTCGGACAGGTTCTCGATGAGGTTGGCGCCGGGCCCGCCGGAAAGCAGCCGCGTGGTGACCGCATCGATGCCCTCCTGGGACAGGAAGCGCTTGCGCGCCGCCACGCTGCGCACGGCGTTGTGGAGCTCGGCCGTGGAGGTGCCCTTGGTGATGTAGCCCAGCGCCCCGGCCTTCAGGGCCCTGACCGCATACTGCCTCTCGGGATACATGGTGAGCATCAGTATCCGGGCCTGGGGATCGATCTCCAGAAGCGCCTTGGTGGTCTCCACCCCGTCCATATTGGGCATCGAGATGTCCAGGACGACCACATCCGGATGGATGGCCCGGTACTGCTCCAGCGTCTGGTTGCCATCCGACGCCTCGCCGACGACCTGTATGTCGGGGCTGCGCTCCAGGATCACCTTGATCCCGGTGCGGACCAGGCTGTGGTCGTCGGCCAGCAGCACCTTGATCATCGCTTCCTCGTTCCCGGCGCCGCCTGGACGTCCGCCGGGGCCAGCGGTAAACGGGCCACCACGCGGGTCCCGCCTGCGCGGCGGGCAGTGACAGTCAGGCTGCCCCCCACCAGGTACGCCCTCTCTCTCATGCCGACCAGCCCCAGAGAGGCCTTCTCCGGCAGGGAATCGCGGTCAAAGCCGGTACCATCGTCCGATACCCGGACGGTCAGCAGCTGCGCCCTGGCCTCGAGGACAATGTGGACCTGGGTCGCGCCGGCGTGCTTGAAGACATTGGTCAGGGCCTCCTGGAGAATGCGGTAGGCCGCCGTGGACACGTTCTTGGGCACCTCCACTTCTTCGATGGGGACATCGACGAAGCAGGCGAGGGAGGTGCGCTTCTCGAACTCACCGGCATACCACTGAACGGCTTTCACCAGCCCCAGGCCATCCAGGATGTCCGGCCTGATGCTCAGGGCGATGCGGTGGGAGGTGGCCTTGACCCGGTCGATCAGGGAGGCCAGCTCCGTTGCCGACTCGTAGGCCACCGAAGCCGCGCCCACCTGCTCCGCCAGGGACTGGGCCTTGATCTTCAGGAACACCAGCTCCTGGCCCAGCTGGTCGTGCAGGTCGCGGGCGATGCGTGCCCGCTCATCCTCCTGGATCTGCAGCATGCGCTGGGACAGCAGCCGTAACTCGCCCTCGGACCGCTTCAGGGCTTCTTCACTCCGTTTGCGCTCCGTGATATCCATGAAGATCCCCAGGATGGCAGGGCGGCCCTCGTAGTCGATGTTGGCCACCCTCTCTATCACCCACCTGGTCTGCCCTCTTCGCCCGACGTAGCGAAACTCGTACGGCTCCGACCGCTGCCCGCTCAGCATGGCGGCAGCGTGCTGCTCCACCCTGCTGCGCTCTCCGGGCGCCATCCGGCGCAGCGGCTTCTCGCCCATCAGGTCCTCCGCGGCGCAGCCCACCTCCGCCTGGAAGTGCCGGTTGACGAACCGGAACCGGCCGTCCTGCACGATGTAGATGCTCACCGGGGAGTTGTCCGCCAGCGTCCGGAACAGGTCCTCGGCACGCTTGCGTTCCGTGATGTCACGGACCGAGCCTATGAAGCCGGCGGGCCTGTCGCCGTCATCACGAAGGAGGCTCCAGGTGGTCTCGGTCCAGACCCGGCGGCCGTCCTTGCGGACCAGCTCCAGCTCCATTGGCCTGGAGGCATCTCTCTTACCGCTCTTCTCCAGGGCCATCTGCTCGGCAATGGCCCGGCGGGCATGCTCCACCCCGGCCTCGGTCATGGCAATGGTGGGGTCAGCCACGATCTCCTCCATGCTGAATCCGGTGAGGCTCACCACGGAGGGGCTGTAGTAGATATGGCGCCCGCTCAGGTCCAGCACCCAGATGACATCCGTCGCGTTCTCCGCCACCAGGCGGTAGATCTCCTCCTGGCTGACCAGCCGGCCGCCGGCCGGGCCTCGCGCCTTGCCGGCCGCGTGCCCGGCCTTCAACCACGGCGCCATGCGCTGCACCGGCTCGGCTCCGCCCGGCTTCCCGCGACCGGCTCCTCTCCCCTGTCCCATCACGGCGTCCTTCCCGGCGTGGACCCCTCGGCCCCGTACAGTTATCTCATACCCCAGAAACAACCCGCTTGTCAAAGGCGCGGAGCAGGCCGCCTCTCTCCGGCGGGCGTGCGGGCCTGCGTTATGCTTCAGGACGCGCCGCGCGTTCCACAGCCTCTCTCCGGCGGGCGTGCGGGCCTGCGTCAGACAAACCCTGACAGCCCGTTCAGTTGCTTCCTGACAGACAGCTGGGCGGCAGGCTGCCTATCATCAACCTAGGCTCAACCGAGAGGCCTTTCCCGGGTCCCCTTCGGGCTGACGAGGGCCATCACGCTCCGGTGGCGGGTACATGAGTCAAACGAACGTCATTCTGGTGACGATGAGCAGCCTGCGGCCTGACCACCTGGGGTGCTACGGCAGCACCACCGTCAGGACGCCGGCGCTGGACCGCTTCGCCCGTGAGAGCCTGGTCTTCGACCGGGCCAGCGCGGAGACGCTGCCGGCCCTCCCCGTCCGCCACGCCCTCTTTACCGGGATGCGGCTCTACCCGTTCAGCAAGGAGCCCCTCTGCTCCCAAGCCCGGGCCCCCGTGACTCGCCGCGGGTGCGAGGGCCTCCCCCGGCTGGCCATGCCCGGCTGGGCCCCGGTCCCCTGGGACGTCCTCACCGTCTCGGAGCTCCTCCAGGGGATTGACCTGGCCGGGGTCTCGCCGCACCACGCCATGAGGCACGCCAGGTATCGCACGGCGCTGTTCAGCGACGCGCCGCCCTACTTCTCCTGCGCCTGGATGAACTACCACCGCGGCTTCGCCCATTTCGACTGGGTGCGCGGCCACATCCTGGATGCCTACGGCATCCCGTCCCGGGCGGAACGAGTGGACACCGGCAGGTACCTGCCTCCCTGGTTTGCCAAGGACTGGTACGCGGCGGCCCTGCCCCTGTACCTGGCCAACAACCGCGGCTGGCAGTCCGAGGCCGACCACTTCGCGCCGCGCGTCTTCTCCATGGCCATGAAGTGGCTGGAGGACAGCCGCGACTCGGGGCAGCCGTTCTTCCTGGTGGTCGACTCCTGGGACCCGCACGAGCCGCTGGACCCCCCGCAGCACTACGTGGACCTCTATGACCCGGGATACCGGGGGCTGGAGATGGTCCTGCCCTTCTACGGCCCCACCAGGCTGATGTCGGAGGCCGACATCAACCACATGCGGGCGCTGTACGCCGCCAAGGTGACCATGGTGGACACCTGGTTCGGCCGGCTGATGGACAAGGTGCGGGAGCTGGACCTCTACCGCAATACCCTGATTATCGTTACCTCGGACCACGGCCTCCAGCTGGGCGAGCACGGCATCAGCGGGAAGTGCCCCGCCGGCATGTACCCCGAGCTCATCGACTGCGTCCTGATGGTCCGCCACCCCCGCTTCGGCGGGGAGGGCCGCAGAAGCGCTGCGCTGGTCCAGCACCACGACATCGCGGCCACCATCATCAGGTCAGCGCGGGTCGAGGTCCCGTACGCCCTGGACGGACGGGACCTCATGCCCATCATCGAGGGCAAGACCGACAGGCTGCGTGACCATGTCACCTGCGGCTACGCCATGAATGTCTGGTGCCGCGACAATGAGTATGCCCTGATCTGCCGCAGCACCGGGGAGGAGCCGCAGCTTTTCGATCTCAAGAACGATCCGCAGCAGATGGAGAACGTGGCCTGGGACAGGCCGAAGGTGGTCAAGCGCATGTACGACCTCCTGCTGGAGGACGCCGGCGGCGGCCCCATAACGCCCAACTTCACCATCCCCAACCCCAGGGATGTCCAGGGGGTCCGCTGGCTGGACTGGTCGCCCTTCCGGCCGTTCCTCATGCCATAGGCGGGAACCGCCCGGGGCGGCCGGTCAGCGCCGGCGGCGGGGCGATGATGCCGCAGCCTCCGGGCCTCTCCTACAGGCCCCATCCGGCGACGACCTTCTCCAGGTGAAGGTCGGTGTTGCCCCCGGTGAACTCGGCTTCCCTGACCCGGCGATAGTAGAACCCCAGGTCGCAGTCCTCCGTGTAGCCGAGGGCACCGTGGGCCGTCATGCCCTCGAAGCAGGCCCTCTGAAACACCCGGGCCGCCCTGGCCTTGGCCGCCGAGATGTGCGCCTGGGAGGGCTTCCCGGTGCTGATCTCCCACGCCGCCAGGTACAGCAGGTACCCGACCACGTCGATGTCCATCACCATGTCGGCCAGCTTCATCTGAACGGCCTGAAAGGCGCCTATGGGGCGGTCAAACTGGACCCTGTCCCTGGCATAGGCGCTGGTCATGTCCAGTACCGCCTGGCAGGCCCCGAACACCTCGGCGCACTTGCACACGGCAGCCCGCTGCAGGATGAAGTCGACGACCTCCCACCCGCCTCCAATGCTCCCCAGGACGCTCTCCTTCGACACGCTGACCCTGTCGAACCTGACGCGGAACTGTCTGTCGCCGGCCATGGTCGGCATCCGCTCGATGCTGGTCCCCGGGGCCCCGGCATCCACGATGAAGAGGGTGATGCCGCCGCCGGCGCTCGAGCGGCCGGTCCTGGCCGCCACCAGCATGTGGTCGGCCACGTGAGCATCAGCCACGAAGACCTTGGACCCGTCCAGGATGTAGCTGTCGCCTTCGGGGGCCGCGGGCAGGCCGATCTCGGCCGGGCTGTAGCTGGCCGATTCCTCAACCAGCGCCAGGGCCCATATCCCCTCCCCCCTGGCGATCGGCGGAAGGAACTGCGCCTTCTGCTGGGCAGTGCCGAACTCCAGCAGGGGCAGCGAGCAGTGGGCCACGGTGGAGAAGAACGGCCCGGGAACGATGTTCCGGCCCATCTCCTCGAAGAGCACCACCAGGTCCAGGAACCCGGCTTCCGTACCTTCGTATTCCCCGGGCAGGACCAGCCCCTGCCACCCCAGCTCCGCCATGTCCCGCCAGACCCCGGGATCATAGCCCATCTCGCCCCGGGAAACCTCCCGGATCTTGGCCTTGGGATACTCCCTGGCCAGGAAGTCCCTGGCGCTGGTCCGCAGCATGACCTGTTGCTCGGTGAAGCCAAAGTCCATGGTCCTCTCCTCAGCTCCTCAGTATGACTTGGGCATTCCCAGCTTGAACTGGGCAATGATGCTCTTCTCCACCTCGGAGGTGCCCGCCGCTATCTGTCCGCCCGGGAACCCCAGATACCAGCCCTGGATGGCCCCGTTGAACCTGGCCAGCAGCCTGGCGTCGGGGTCTATCTGCGAATAGGCCCCCAGTATATCCGCCCCGGCAACGGCAATCCGCTGTCCGAGATCGTCCGCCAGCAGCTTGTTGCGCGACGCCTCGTATATGGGCAGCTCCCCCTGGGTGATCAGCCAGGTCACCTGGAAGGAGGCCAGCCTCAGGGCTTCCAGGTCAATGGCGATCTCGGCCAGCTGGTTGCGGATGCCTCGGTTGTCGGACAGGAACTGGCCGTCACGCCTGGTGCTCCTGGCGCACTCCACCAGGTATTCGACCACCCGCTTGCTGGCGCCGTAGATGCACGGAGCGAAGCTGCGCCTCTCGTAGACCAGGGCCTGCATCAGGTGATACCAGCCCTGGTTCTCCGTTCCCACCAGGTTGGCCGCCGGGACTTCGACATTGTCGAAGAACACCTCGTTGAAGTGGTGCTTGCCGTAGTAGTTGAGCAGGGGCCGGACGGTGATGCCCGGGCTCTTCATGTCCACGATCATCAGCGAAAGGCCGTGGTGCTTCTTGGCCGTCATGGGCGCAGTCCGGGCCAGAAGCCAGCACCACCGGGCATGGTGGGCCTTGCTGGTCCACACCTTCTGGCCATTGACGATGTACCTGTCACCGTCCCTGACCGCCCGCGTCTGCAGGTTGGCCAGGTCCGACCCGGCATTGGGCTCGCTGTATCCGGTGCACCACACGCCATCCCTCTCGCCGGACGCGATCATCGGTATATACTTCTTCTTCTGCTCCTCGGTCCCTATCGACATGAGGATCGGCCCCACCCACTGGATGCCGCTCACCCCCATCCACATCCCCGGTATGTAGTGATAGTGGGTCTCCATCTCATACACTGTCTGCTCGAAATAGCCGGCCCCTCCCCCACCGTATTCCCGGGGCCAGCTCATGGTCAGCCATCCCTTCCGGGCCAGCTTCTTGGACATGACCATCTCAAACTCGAAGTCCTGGAACTCCTGCTCGATGGCGATCTGGTGAACGAAGCCCGCCGGCAGCTCCTGACGGGCGAACTCGGCGATATCGTCGCGCAGCTTCTCGCATGCCGCATCAAGCGTGAAATCCATGTTCCCTCCTCAAGGATCCGTCCGGGCACCACCCACCAGGCCCGCCCTGAACGTGGCCCCCTGCGCATCGCGCCGCCCCTCTGTATATGGTACATGGATGGGCGAGGGCGCGTCTGTCAGGATAACGCGGATTCGGGTGTAGGCCATTCCCTACAGGGCGCGCCGCCGCGGCAGCGGAGCGCACCGCCCCGGCTGCGGGCGGGGGAGTCGGAAGAAGGCCGGTGGCGGCGCCCGGGGGCCAGCCGCCACCGGCCTCGGGAATCTAGCTGGCAAACCCCGGCGTCATGGTCCAGTCGGTCGTGGCGGACCACTCATCCGCGGCCGCGTCGAACTTCATCATCCGGTAGTATGGCTGGAAGACGTGGTGAGTGCCCCTGTCAGCCATGGTGATGGTGGGCATTCCGGGGATCTCCAGCTCCATGCTGTCCAGGGCGTCCCGAAGCGCCTCGCCATTGATGTTCTCGGCGCCCACATCTTTGGCCGCCTGGCGGACCGCCGCTATCAGCACCTCGGCCTCTACCCACCCGGATATCCAGGTGGTCCCTTCCTTCAGCTTGGCCGCTTTGTCCCCGCGGTATTTCGCCAGCGCCGCCTCCAGCTTCTGTGTGTAGGCGGAGTCGTCAGTCCACGCCGGGTAGTAGTGCGGGATGATGATGCCGTCCAGGTCCGCCTTCTGCACCAGGCTGACCACCAGGTCCCATATCGAGAGCAGGCTTATGGAGCTGGCCACCACCTGCCCGGTGTACCCCCGGGAGAACGCCTCCTTCAGGAAGTGCCCCGTGGACGGGCCGACGGTGGACATGACCAGAACGTCACAGTCCTTGACCGAGGCATACTCGCTGGCCCAGGCGCTCTGGGACAGCTCGCCGCTGGTCGTCCTGTACTCGGCCTTCCCCGGGTTCTGGTCCAGCACATGCTGGAAGCCCTTCCGGACCTCATCCGTGGTGCTGCGCTGGCTGTTGCCCACGGCGCCCACCTTGACCGGCCTGCCGGCGCCCTTCGCCTCCCACCAGGTGTTGATCACGTAGTCCATGATGGCGCGGCCCTCAAGCTCGTTGGTGGGGTTGTAGGCGTAGCACCAGTCGGCGTCCATCGTCGTGGAGTAGGCGACCAGGGCATACATGGGGACCTTGTCCTCCGCCTGCCTGGTCTGAGTGACCCTGGGCGTGTCGGGGGAGTACCCCAGCAGCATATCGGTGCCCTGCGCGATCAGCCACTCGTATCCCGGTATGTACCGGCCATACTCCAGCCGGGTGTCATAGGTGAGGATCCTGACCTCTACTCCGGGAATCGGCTCCATCTCCGCCATGAAGTCGTTCATGCCGTACATGACTTCCTTCCAGGCGTCAGCGCTGGAGCCGGTCTGGTCCGCCAGCCAGCCCAGGGTGACGGTCTTGGTCTCGCTGGCGCCGCCGCCGCACCCGGTGACCACCGAGGCAACCAGCATGACGGCCACCAGGCCCATGAGCAGTGCGCCTCTGCATGCCTTCTTCACGATCTGCCCCCTTTCCACGGGACCCAGCCGGGGTGCCTGACGGGGCCTTCCGTCAGCGCCCCCGGTTGAGCTGATTGCCTGTCATTCTAGCACAACAGTTGCGACGACGATCGTCTGCGGCCCACCTTCGCGATGTCTGCGCGGGCCTGCAAGTGCAGGATAAGGGCGCATCACGCGGCCGTATGTCAGGGCGCCCCTGAATTGCCTGTCAGGGTTTCTCTGACGGTCGATTCAGTCTAACACGGACATACGCCGCCACCTGGCGATGTTACCATATTGTCCCGGTGTCAGCCAGCGGCCGCGGGAACGGCGCCGGCCCGATTCCGGGCAGCATCTCCGGCCGCCCGCCGGCCGGGATTGGAGGAAGAACATGAGCCAGCACCCGGCGTTGCTTGAGGGCATGCGCGTCCTGGACCTGACGGACGAGACGGGCCTGCTCTGCGGCAAGACCCTGGGCGATTATGGGGCCGACGTGATCAAGATCGAGAGGCCGGGGGGCGACCGCGCCCGCAATATCGGCCCGTTCTACAAGGACATCCCCGACCCCGAGAAGAGCCTCTTCTGGTTCTTCACCAACACCAGCAAGAGGGGCATCACCCTGAACATAGAGGTCGCTGACGGGCAGGATCTGCTCCGGCGGCTGGTGCAGAAGGCGGACGTGATCGTGGAGTCCTTCGAGCCGGGCTGCATGGACTGCTTCGGCCTGGGCTATGAGGACCTCAAGGCGGTGAAGCCGGACATCGTGTACACCTCCATCACCCCCTTCGGCCAGACAGGGCCGTACGCGCACTACCAGGCCACCGATCTGGTCGGGGCCGCCATGGGCGGCCTGGCCCGCATCCTGGGCGAGTTCGGGCGCCCGCCGGTGCGCCTGGGCCCGGAGCCCCAGTCCTGCTTCCAGGCCGGCCTGCAGGGGGCGCTGGGCTCGATGATGGCCTACTATCACAAGGAGATGACCGGACAGGGGCAGTACGTGGATGTCTCCATGCAGGACTCCGTGGAGCTGACGCTGATGAACGCGGTGGAGATATTCGACCTGCTGAAGGCCAACCTGGTGGGCATGGGGCAGTTCTTCGTCACCGTCAGGCCTGACCTGGGCCCCCTGTTCTCGCGCACCATTGTTCCCTGCAAGGACGGCTTCGTCACCTTCATGTTCGGCGGCGGCGCCTTCGCCGGGGGAAGCCAGTCCTCCCGGGCGGCCGTCGAGTGGGCCAACACCGAGGGCTACGCCCTGGACCTCGCGGACTTCGACTTCCTCACCATGTGGGACGGGTCCACCATCACCCAGCAGGAGAGCGACGCCCGCAATGCCAGCATAGACGAGTTCCTGCTGACCAAGACCAAGGCCGAGCTCTATGAGGCCGCCGTGGAGAAAGGCCTCCTGCTGGCGCCCTGCAACACTGTGGAGGACGTCATCAACAGTCCTCAGCTGGAGGCCCGCCGGTTCTGGGCGAAGGTCAAGCACCCGGAGCTGGGCGAAACCCTGACCTACCCCGGGGCCCCGGTCAAGATGAAGCAGGCGCCCTGGCGGATATCCCGCCGGGCCCCTCTCATCGGGGAGCACAACCTGGAGGTCTACGAGAAGGAGCTGGGGCTGTCCAGGGAGGACCTGGCCCTGCTCAAGGCTAACGGTGTCATCTGACGCCGGCGGCCGGCGCTCCGGGCCGCGCCATCGGGGCGCGGGGACTGTCTTGAAGGAGGATTGAAATGGCAAGACAGATATTCGAAGGGCTCAAGGTGGCCGACTTCAACTGGCTGGCCGCCGGGCCCCAGGTGGGCCGGGGGCTGGCGGAGCACGGGGCCACGGTGGTGCGCGTGGAAAGCCACACCCGGCTGGACCCCCTCCGGACCTTCCAGCCCTTCAAGGACGGCAAGCCCGGCGTGAACCGCAGCGCCTTCTACTGCCAGTACAACACCAACAAGCTGGGCATCAGCCTGGACCTGACCAGGCCCAGGGGCAGAGAGGTGGCCCTGAAGCTGGTGGAATGGGCCGACATCGTCACCGACTCCATGTCCCCCGGCGCCATGGCCGGGATGGGGCTGGACTACGAAAGCTGCTGCCGGGTGAACCCGGCCGTCATCTACTTCAGCACCTCCATGCAGGGGGAGTCCGGGCCGCACCATACCTTCAAGGGGGTCGGCCACCACATCAATGCCCTGGCGGGCTACTGCGCCACCACCGGCTTCCCGGACAGCGACCCCACCATGGTCTTCCCCGCCTACTCGGACTTCATCGCGCCCTGGTACTCGCTGATCGCCATCATGGGGGCGCTGCTGCGCAGGCGCAAGACGGGCAAGGGGATGCGCATCGAGCAGTCCCAGATGGAATGCGAGGTTGCTTTCATGGGGCCCCACCTCCTGAACCGGTTCGTCAACGGGAGAGACCTCAAGCGCCGCGGCAATCGCGACAGCCACATGAGCCCCCACGGCATCTACCCGTGCCGCGGCGCGGACCGCTGGGTGGCCATCACCGTCAAGAGCGAGCAGCAGTGGCAGTGGTTCTGCGACGTCATGGGCAACCCGCCGTGGACCGGCGACCCCAGGTTCACCACCGTCATCGGCCGCAAGCAGCACGAGGAGGAAATGGACAGGCTGATTGGGGAATGGACCAGGGCCTTCACGGCGGAGCAGGTGATGACCATGATGCAGGAGGGCGGGGTGCCCGCCGGGGTGGCGCAGACCGCGGAGGACCTCCTGAACGACCCCCAGTTGCGGCACCGGCAGCACTTCCGCGTCCTCGAACACCCCGAGATAGGGGCTCACTCGTACCACGCGCCGGCATACCGCCTCTCCGAGACGCCGTGCCAGATCACGAGGGCGGCGCCCACCCTGGGCCAGGACAACCAGCACGTCTACAAAGAGATCCTGGGAATGACAGACGACGATATCGCGGATATGATGGCGGAGGGGGTCATCACCACCGAGTACGACGCCCCGTTCAGAGCCGGCTCATGAGCCAGGGCTTGACAGCATCGGCCCGTCCATTGTAAAGGTTAGCTGCGCTGCCGGACCTCCGGGGCGATTTAGGGCCGATAAGAAGTGACAGGAGGGGGCCTCTGACCGTTGTCCCGGGCGCAACCCTGCCCGCGATGCTGAAAGTCGCCAGTCTCACCTTCGGCGGCCGGCCGTGGACGCGGAAGAAGCAGTCCGGGCTCTGGCGTGAATGCTCCTGGAGGGACGGCCACGACAGGGTCAGGGCGTTCTCGCTGGGCCTGACCGGCCTGGGCTTCCGGGAAGGGGAGATGCTGGGCATCATCGGGGACAGCGACCCCCAGTGGTTCTGGGCGGAGATCGCGGCCCAGGCTGCCGGCGGAAGCGCCCTGGGCATCAGCAGCGCCTGGCCGGCCGCGCAGACGGCGGCGGCCCTGCGGCAGTTCGGAGCCAGGTTCGTGGCGGTCCAGGACCGCCAGCAGGTGGACAAGCTGCTGCAGATCAGAGGCGACGTCCCGGGGCTTGAGAAGGTCATCTACTGGAGCGCCAGGGGCATCGAGGCCGACCGGGAATCCCTGCTTGTCAGCTTCGACAGGGTGGCCGAAGCCGGGCTGGGCCCCGGCGCACCCGGGGACGCCCTGGACGAAAGGATCGCCAGGGTCAAGCCATCGGACGGCGCCATCACGCGCTGCGACGCCGTCGATGGCAGCGCGGTGCGGTCCACTGCCATAACCCATGAGTCCCTGCTGGATGCCCTGAAGGGCCTGAGGTCCATGGACCCCGCCGGCGCCGCCGACCGGTGGTTCTCGGGCACCCCGCCGGAAGGGATGGTGGAGCAGACGGCGGCTCTGGCCGGGAGCCTGGCCAGCGGCATGTCAATCGATTTCCCCGAGAACCGGGAGACCGTCCAGCAGGACCTGCGGGAGGTCGGCTCCTCGCTGCTGTGCTATCCCTCAGCCGCCTGGGAGGGGCTGGCCGCCACCGTCAAGGACCGTATCGAGAAGACGACTCCCGTCAAGCGCCTGGTGGCCGCCCTGGCGGGCAGGGCTCCCCGCCCCCTGGCGGAGTTCGCTTTCTATCGCCCGCTGCGGGCCCGGATAGGGCTGGCCAACACCAGGTGCGTCTATTCCTTCGGGCCCGAGCTGACCCCCGGAACTCTGAAGGCGCTGCTGGACATGGGCTTGAACGTGAGGCAACTCGATGTCTGCGGAGGGGCGATCAGCATCCGGCCGGCGCCCGGCGGGTGAGGGGCCGCCCCCAAGGGGTAGCCCCGGAGGCGGCGCGGCCGCCGGAATCGAGGTGGACAGATGAGTAACCTGTCGTTGGATGTGGTGGCACAGGGGGTGTGCCTGGGAGGCGTGTATGCCCTGCTGGCCCTGGGGTTCTCCATAGTCTTTCAGGCCTCCACGGTGCTGAACCTGGCCTACGGGGCGCAGATCATGGTGGTGGCCTACAGCGCCTGGTGGCTGGCGGCCTCGGTGGGCCTCCCCTCCTGGGCGGCCATTCTCATCGCCTTCGTGGTCAGCATGGTGCTGTCTCCCATCATCGAGAGGGTCTTCATCAGGCCCCTTCAAGGGCGGGACATGCTGTCGGTCCTGATAGCCACCCTGATGCTGGGGACGCTCATTCGGGCCATCACCATTCTGCTCTGGGGAGGGACGCCGCGCAACTACTCCTTCGCTCCCTCGGGCTTCTATGACCTGGGCCCCATAAGGGTCCTGCCGGCCTATCTGTTCGCCCTGGTGGCTGCGCTGCTGGTCTTCGCCATCCTGTTCATCTTCTTCCGCTACACCAAGGTCGGCCTGGGCATGAGGATCGTGGCCAACAACCACGTGGTGGCCCAGAGCCTGGGCATCAAGGTCCGGCAGCTGATCCAGATCTCCTGGGTGACCAGCGGCCTGTTTGCCGGCCTGTCGGCTATCCTTATCGGGATGACCAACCTGGTAAGCCCTGAAATGGAGTACCTGGTGCTGGGCAAGGCGCTGCCGGTGCTGCTCGTCGGGGGGCTCTTCTCTCTCCCGGGGACCCTGGTGGGAGGATTGATCATTGGGGTGGCGGAGACCGTGGGCGGGGCCCTTTTCGAGGGGTGGGAGATGCTGATCCCGTGGTTGCTCATGCTGCTGATCCTGCTCATCAGGCCATGGGGGCTGCTGGGCAAGGCGCTGGTAAGGAGGATATAAGGCCGTGGAACTGCCCTTCGGCGTCTACAACACCTCCTTCAGACAGGATCTGGCCATTGTCCGGACCAGGACGCAGTGGGCGCTGCTGGCCCTGCTCCTGGCCGTCGCCTTCCTGCTGCCGGCCGTCCTGCCGCGGGACTGGGTCGAGTGGTACACGACCGCCGCCATCCTGGCAGTAGCCGCCCTGGGGCTCCACGTCATGATCGGGCTCAGCGGCCAGTTCTCCATGTGCCAGGCCGCCCTCATGGCTGTCGGCGCGTACACCGCCGGCGTTCTGGCCCATTCACACGGTGTCCCGGCCTGGGCCACCCTGCCCCTGGCCGGCGTGGCCGCCGGCGTCATGGGGATGGCCTTCGCCATACCCGCCGTGAGGATAACCGGCTTCTACCTGGTCATGGTCACCATGGCCGCGCAGTTCGTTATCACCTGGGTCATAGAGAACATCAGCTGGACCGGCGGCAACCAGGGCATGAGTGTGGCCCCCCTGGTCATCTTCGGCCACCAGATCGGCAGGGTCGGCCTCTGCTGGATAGTGCTGATCGCCGCCGTCGTCTCCACCATCCTGGTCAAGAACATCCAGAGGACCAATGCCGGCCGCCGCCTGCTGGCCATGCGGGACAACGAGGTGGCCGCCGAGGTGATGGGGGTCAACATCTTCCGCACCAAGGTCCTGGCCTTCTTCATCGGCGGCTTCTTCGCCGGGATCGCTGGCTGGCTGATGGCCTACCAGTGGCAGGGGCTGTACCCGCGCCTGTTCGACTTCCAGCTGTCGATGAAGCTCCTGGGGATGCTGGTGGTAGGGGGGCTGGGGAGCACCACGGGGGTCATCCTGGGCGTGGTGGCCATCCAGCTGGCGGAGAAGTCAACGGACTACGTCAACCCGCTCCTGTCGCACATCCTGCCGAAGACCATGGCCGACAACCTGGGGCCCTCCATGGCGCTCATCATCCTCTCCCTGATCGTCATCCTGTTCATCATGCTGGAGCCGCGGGGGCTGTACGGCAGGGTGCAGAGGATAAGGCTGTGGTTCAGCATGCACCCCTTCTCGTTCTAGGCGCCGGGGCGGGACGGGATCACTCTGCACGAAAACGCGGCTGGCGCTTCTCCAGGAACGCCCTCACTCCTTCCTGGAAATCGGCGCTCTGGGCACAGCGCATGGCCAGGCCTTGCACCTCCGCCTCCTCGTCCGGCGAAAGCCGCCCTGCCTGCTCGTAGCTGGCTATGATCTTCTTGCTCGCGGCGAGGCCCAGAGGGCCATTGGCCGCGATCACGTCAGCCAGGGAACGGGTGGCCTCCGCCAGGCTGCCGGCATCTGTGACCCGGTTGACCAGCCCGATCTCCCTGGCCCTGGCGGCGTCAATGAAAGCGCCGGTGAGCACCAACTCCCTGGTGGCCGCGCCCCCCACCAGGCTCATCAGGCGATGCATGCTCCTGGGTGGGTAGGCCAGGCCGCGGCGGACAGCCGTTATGGCAAATCTCGCCGTGTGAGCGGCCAGGCGCATATCGCAGGCCACCGCCAGGTCACAGCCGGCCCCGACACATGGCCCGTACACCATCGCTATCACCGGGACCGGGCAGTCCGACACGGCCTCGACCGCCAGGTTGATAAGGTCCTCCTCGGGGGTAACGCTCTGGCGCCGGGCCGTCCCGTTCGAATGCCCCGGCACCGTGCCCGGCAGAATGGACAGGTCGTATCCGGCGCAGAACACCTTCTCCCCCGCCCCGCGCAGCACGACAACCCGCATCGAAGGGTCTGACCCGGCTGAACGGACGATGGAGATCAGGTCCCGGAGCACCTCCGGGTTCAGGGTGTTATGTTTCTGGGCGCGGTTGATGGTAATGGTGCAGATGGCATCGGCCTTCTCCACCAGGACGGGTTTCTGCTGCATTCACTGCCTCCCGGCGAAGCCGTCAATCAGCATCGACGTGTGAACAGGACCGGCAGGCCAGTGCTCGACGGCATCGCTATCTGCTGTCCATGGTACGACCGGCGTCCCCGCGCCGTCAAAGTCGGTGACCGTCCGGTTCGTCCCGACAGCGAGTTCAGTGTTCGTCTGACAGACAGGCGCCGCTCTCGTGGGCTCCACAGTCAGAGCTGCTGAGGTGGTGCAAGGCATCATGCAGGGGGTGCCCGCGGTCATAGGCTATCTGCAGGCAGAGATCATCGGCTGACGTGCCCCGGCCCTATATCTTGAAGGGGGCCATGGAGCTCTCCAGGTCTCCGGCCGCCTCGGCCAGCATCTCGGCCGCGGCCAGCACCTCCCCTACCTGGGACGACACCTGCTCCACGGAGGCGGACACCTGCTCCGCGGCGGCGCTGTTCTCCTGCGCCACCCCAGCGGTGCTCACCACCGACCTGCCTACCGCACCGGCATCGGCCGTCATCTGCGTGGAAACCGCCGCATTCTGCTCCACGATCTGGTTGATGTGCTCTATGGCCTCCACCATGCCGGCGCTCAGCTCCTCCAACTCATGGACGGCCCGGGATATCTGGCCCACCTGCCGGCCAACGGTCTGAGACCTGGACGTGATGTCGTCCAGCGCCGCCCCGGCGTCGGCCGCCAGCCGGTAGCCCTCCTCCACTTCCTTGCCGCCCTCCTTCATGGCGCCGACCGCCTCGCCGACGCGGGCCTGGATGCCCGCCACCAGCCCCGCGATCTCCCTTGTGGCCACCGACGACCTCTCGGCCAGCATGCGCACCTCATCGGCCACTACGGCGAACCCCCGGCCCTGGTCTCCTGCCCGGGCCGCTTCGATGGCTGCATTCAGCGCCAGCAGGTTGGTCTGCGCCGCTATGTCATCGATGGTGGCTACGATCTTCCCGATCTCTTCCGACGAGTCCCCCAGATCAGAGACCCTGGCCGACACGGCGTTCATGGCCTTCATGATCCTGTTCATGCCCTCCACCGTCCCGTGGACCTTCCGGGCACCTGCGGCGGCGGAGTCGGCCGTCTTCACCCACTCCTCGTCACCGGCCCTGGCATTGGCCGACACGTTGGCGATCGCCAGGGAGACCTGCCTGATGGTGCTGCTGGCCGCATCCACGTCCCCTGCCTGCTCCTGTGACCCCCTGGCCACCTGGTCAATGGCGTTGGACAGGTCCTCCACGCCGCTCGAGGTCTCCTGCAGGCATCTGGCCTGCTCCGAGGCCCCCCGGGCTATCTGCTGTATGGTGCTGGTTATCTGCCCGACAGCCTGCGCCGTCTGCTCCGAGGTAATGGACAGCTGCTTCCCGGCAGTGGCCACCCTGGCGGAGGTCGTCTTCACGCTGGCCACGATCTCCCGCTGGTTGGCCGCCATGAGGGACATGGCTTCCGACAGCTCGTCCTTCTCCGAGCGCGGCTGGAGCCCCACCGTCAGGTCGCCGTCAGCAATGGTCCTGGCCATGACAGCCATCTCACGCATGTAGCCAACCACTTCCCTCTGGGACCGGCACAGGTCCCCGACCTCGTCGTTGGACCTCACGCGGGCCTCATACTCCAGGTCGCCCCGCGCCACCGCCTTCGACGCCTCCGTCACGGCCACCACCGGCCTGACCACCACCACGCGGAGGGCGCCGGCGTAGACCAGGACCACCAGCACTGCCACAATGCCGCCTGTCAATCCCAGGGTCCACTTGTTCGCCGCCCCCATGCCGGAGAGGCTGCTCACGTCCACTGCCGTGCCCACGGCCCACCCCCAGGGCTGGAAAGAGCTGACGTAGGCCACCCTGGAGGTAGCGCCGGAGGCGCTGCCACTGCCCCACTGGTAGCTGTAGAACCCCTCGCCGCCTCCCTGGCAGATCCGGGCCATGTCGGCGAACATCCTCCTGCCGGCAGCGTCGGTCAGCCCTCCCACATCTTCGCCGATGCGGGACGGCATGGAGGCATCCGCCAGCAGGACCGGCCGGTAGTCCGTCACCCAGAAGTGCCCTTCGCCATCCGCCCCGTAGTTCAGCTCGCTGATGGCCGTCAGCGCCTGCTGCTGGGCCTGGCTCCGGGTGGCCAGGCCGCTGGCCTCCAGGCCGTAGTAGCACTCGAGGGCGCCGCAGGCAGTCTGCACCTGGCCCCTGGCCCCGTCGCGCATCTGGCCCTCCAGCCGGCCCTGGATGGCCGGTATGGCGATGACGTAGTTGTAGAGGTTGAACGCGGTCAGGACCACCACCAGTGCAATGGTGAGCTTCCACGTGACCGTGAGTCTGAACCTGCGCCTTGGCCCGTACCCCATGTGGCCCTCCCTGTTGAGCCCTGCGAAGCGGCGGAGGGATTGCGGTGGCGCCGCTTTGCAGGCGCCAGTGGCCCGGCCGCCGCCGGGCGCTGTCCTGCAGGCGAGATTATAGGCAGGTCCCATCACCAAAATGTCTCATGCGCCCGGCAGCCGCTTACAAAACCATTACGACTATTTCCCGGACAACAGAAGAGGGGCTCCGCGCATGCCCCAAGGGGAAGTCTGAGGCGGAGGCCAAGTAGAGGGCATTGCGGGGGCTCCGCGCATGCCAGAAGGGGAATCAGCGCCGGGAGCGGGCCGGGCCCGGCGACGGACCCGGCTGGCGGAAGGAGAGATTCAGCTCGTAGACGCCGCCGTCCTCGCTGACGATCTCGATGTCATAGCCCATCCTCCTGAGCAGGCCCAGGATGGGAGTGTTGGTCACCTGGACCTGGGCGGTGAAGCCCACCAGGCCGCTGTTCTTGGCCAGGTAGGTGAGGTAGGCCAGCAGCTCCCGGCCCACGCCCTTGCCCTGGTAGTCATCCCTCACGGCAATGGTGAGCTCGGCCATGCGGATGTCGGGGTTCAGGAAATACCGGGCCACCCCCACGATCTCCGGCTTCTCCTCCGGGCGCGTCACCGCCACCAGCGCCATCTGCTGGGTGTAGTCCACGGCCACCATCTCCTGAAGGCGGTCGTGGGACATGTCCCTCCTGGCTGAGGAGAAGCTGAGGTACAGGCTCCTGTCCGACAGGCAGTACCAGAAGTCCTGGACCAGCGGCTCATCGCTGATCTTAATGGGCCTGATGAGCAGGTCCACCCCGGCGGAGGTGACCCTGCGGGTCTCCAACTCCTCCGGGTATTCCCCGGCCTTTCCATCAACAAAGGCCTGGTCCCGGTATATCAGGTTGAGCTTCCGCGCCTCCTCCACCAGCCAGCTCCGGAACTTGGGATGGGCGATGGCAATCAGTTGCATGGCCCGGTGCCTGACGCTCTGGCCGTGAAGATAGGCGATGCCGTGCTCGGTCACCACGTAGTGGATGTCGCCCCGGCACAGGGTGACTCCGGCCCCCTCGCTGATGAAGGGCACGATCCTGGAAATGGTGTCGTTTTCGGTGGTGGAGTGCAGGGTGACGATGGTCCGGCCGTTCTCTGCCAGCATCGCCCCGCGGGCGAAGTCCGCCTGGCCGCCGATGCCGGCGTAGAATGTCCTTCCTATGGACTCGGCGGTGGCCTGGCCGGTAAGGTCCACCTGCAGGGCGGCGTTGATGGCCGCGATGTTCTTGTGCTGCGCCACTACCAGCGGGTTGTCGGTGTAGTCGATGGTCCGGAACTCTATCCTGGGGTTGTCGTTGAGGTACTCGTATGTCTGGCGGTCGCCCATGCAGAAGCTGGCGATGGTCTTCCCCCGGTTCAGGGTCTTCCTGGAGTTATTGACCGCCCCCTTCTTCATGAGCCGGACCAGGCCGTCGGTCAGCATCTCCGAATGCACGCCGAGGTCCTTCTTGTCTGCCAGGCTGTCCGTCACCGCATCCGGTATCCGCCCGAACCCCACCTGTATGGTGTCGCCATCGTGCACCAGGCGAGACACGTACCGGCCGATCCTCCGGGCCACCTCGTCCGTCGGCCTGGCCCTGATCTGCAGCAGGGGCTCGTCGTGGGGCACGATGTAGGTCAGGTCATCGACGCTCAGAAAGCCGTCCCCGTGCACCCGCGGCATGTTCTCGTTGACCTGGGCTACGACGATCGACGCCCGGACCGCCGCCTCCTTGGTGATGTCGGCATTTATGCCCAGGCTTACATGGTCGTGGTCGTCGGGCAGCGACGTCTGTATCAGGGCCACATCCACCGGGATCACCCCCCGGCGCAGGAGGTCCGGGATCTGCGACAGGGTTATGGGGACGTAGTCCGCCAGGCCGGCGTTCACCGCCTCCCTGGTGCTCTCCCCCACGAAGAACGACGTGTGCCGGAAATTGCGCTCGAACCTCTTGTCGGTGTACGGGGCGGTCCCGATGGTCCAGAGCTGCATCACCTCGACGTCGAAGAAGGCCTGGGGGCGCTCCTCGACGAACTTCATGAGGGCGCGGATGAGGTACTGGGGCTGCCCGCAGCCCGTGCCGATGAAGAGCCGGCTCCCCCGGCGAATGCCGCTGAAGATCTCCTCTTCCGGGACGAACTTCCGGGGGTAGCGCTCCCTGAGCTCGGCCAGCTTACCGGCGCGGTTCTTCCCCACGTGCCCCACCCACCCCGGCGTTGTTTCCGCCCCGCACGGCCGGCCCCCGTGGCCGGGCGCCGGCCCGTCGGTCAGTCCGTTCCATTGACCGCCCCGGGGCCCTGATCTCTATCCGGCCCCTCCTCCATGTCTTCGGGATCAAGCGGGGGGACCGGCTCGGCGGGGACCGGCAGATGCCCCAGGCCGCCGCAGACATCGCACACATCCCCCGACACGTGCCCCTTGCCCTTGCACCTGTAGCAGGTCATCCTCTTCATCTCTTCGGCCCTCATCGAATCCTGTCTGCCGGACTGAGAGTCGCGCAGCCACCCAGATTGTACCACCCGCCGGCCGGACATGCGAGAGGTCCGCGGCGGGACGGCCCCCGGGAAGCAATGCCGGCGGTGGCGAGAGCGGCCACCCATGCAGGACCATGGAAAGGGGCCGGGGCCTGGCCGCGCCTGCCGGCCCGCCAGGACCAACCGGATGGCCCGGGAGCCGGACCGGAGGCCTCTTGCCTGACCGTTCGACTTGTGAAAGAATGGGTTGCGGAATGCAGGACCTTGAGCCCTTCTTTCACCCGGCATCGGTGGCGGTGACCGGCGTCTCCCCGGGCAGCGCCGGCGAGCGCTACATGGACCACCTGCTGCACTACGGCTTCCAGGGGCGCCTGTACCCGCTTCGCCCGAAGGGGGGCGAGTTCCGCGGCCTGAAGGTCTATCCCGGCATCAGGGATGTCCCGGGGCCGGTGGACCTGGTCATCTGTTGCATCCCTGCCCCGCACGTGCCGGGGGTCCTTCGGGACTGCGGCAGCAAGGGGGTGAAGGCGGCCGTGGTGCACACGGCCGGGTTCGCGGAGACGGGGAGCGCCCGGGGCCGAGAGCTGGAGGCCGAGATCGTCCGGGTGGCGCGGGCCGCGGGCCTGCGCCTGGTGGGCCCCAACTGCATGGGGATATACTGCCCCCGCTCAGGGCTGTCCTTCGCCTGCGAGTTCCCCCGGGATGGCGGCCGCACCGGGCTCATCTGCCAGAGCGGCGGCAACTCCAACTTCCTGGTCCGCGCCGCGGCCGAGAGGGGTATCCGCTTCAGCCAGGTGGTGTCCTACGGCAATGCCTGCGATGTCAATGAGGCCGACCTGATGGAGCACTTCATCGGGGACGACCAGACCGACCTCGTCGCCGCCTACATCGAGGGCGTGAGCGACGGCCCGCGATTCCGCGCGGCGCTCGGCAGGCTGTGCGCCGTCAAGCCGGTGGTCATCCTGAAGGCGGGCGCCACGCCTGCCGGGGAGCGGGCCGCCGCGTCGCACACGGGGGCGCTGGCCGGCTCCGGCGCGGCCTGGGACGCCCTCTTCTCCCAGTCCGGCGCCATCCGTGCCGGCACCCTGGAGGAGATGGTGGACATGATGACCACCATCAGGTTCATGCCGGCGCTCCCCCGGGGAAGGAGCATTGCCATCATGGGCGTGGGGGGTGGGATGAGCGTGCTGGCCACGGATGAGGCCCAGAGGGCCGGCTTCGCCATGCCGCCCCTCGATGAAGCGGTGGAGCGCGACTTGAGGCGGCAGATGGCCAGCGACGCCGGGAGCATGCTGTGCAACCCCATAGACTTCCCCTTCTGGACGATGGGTCAGGGCCAGTACCTGGACGCCATCAGGGCGGTGCTCGGGTGGGATGGGACCGACCTCTTCCTGTACGTGGCCCCGCTGCGGCAGTCGGAGATGCGCCTGGCCGACTTCGTGCCCATGGTGGAGTACCAGCTGGACTGCGTGATCCGGGCCGCCGCTGAGAGTGACAAGCCGGCGGCAGTGGTCTTCAACCTGATGGGCACCGGGGAGAGCCGGCTGGCGGCCACCGGCCTGCAGCGGAAGTGCTACGAGGCAGGGCTGCCCGCCTACGACTCCATGGAGGGCGCGTTGAAGGCCATCGGCAGGCTCATCGGGCACCGCCAGCCCCGCCGGGGCGCTTCCGGCCGCCGGCCTCAGCCGGGGAACGGGCGGGCCGCGCCTACGACCGGACCATGACCAGCGCCATCTTGAAGCGCTGCGGGGCGTTCAGCGAGTGAGGCTCCCCGGCCGGCATGATGATCATCTCCCCGGCCGCCAGCCGGTAGGGCTTCCCGGAGATGATGACCTCGGCCTCGCCCTCAAGCACCTGGACCAGGGCATCGAACGGGGCGGTGTGCTCGCTCAGCCCCTGACCCGGATCGAAGGCGAAGACCGTCACCGTCCCCGTCGGCTTCTTGATTATCTCCCGGCTGACCACCGCGCCGCTCTGGTAGTCGATCAGTCCGGCCATGCTCAGCACCCGGGCCAGCAGGCCCTCGCCCGCCGCAGGGGGCCCTTCGTCCTTCTTCATCACTGCCACCTCCAACAGGGGGGTATCATCAATTCCCGCCTGGCCGCTTCTTCATCCGGGCCCCCGGGGCCGCCTAGACAAATCCGCGCTCCTGGTGCTTCCGGGCGATGGTTTCCGCCAGGGCGTCCAGGGCCTTAAGGTCTTCTTCCTTCGGCAGCCCCTTGCAGTACACCGGCGGCAGCACCTCCGCCTTCAGGTTGGGGATCATGGCGCCCAGCTGCTCCACCGCCTTGCTGCCCCAGCCGTAGGAGCCGATGATGGCCACGAACTGCACCTTGGGCCGGATGGCGTTGGCCAAGAACGCGGCCTGGGCCACGTTGGGATGCGGGCCGACCATGACGGTCGGCACCCCGATGGCCAGCGTGCCCGCGTCCACCAGTTCCATGGCCAGCTTGCCGATGTCCGTGGCCTCGAGGTTGAACTGCTTCACCGTGACGCCCCTGTCCGCCAGCGCCCCCACCAGGCGCTCCACCATCACCCTGGTGCTGCCATGCATCGATATGTAGGGCAGGACCACCTCATTGCGCGGCTTGTCAAAGACCCAGCTGCGGTAGGCATCCACGATGAAGGACGGCCTACCGTACATCGGGCCATGGCTGGGAGCAATTATGTCAATATCGTAGCCCTTCAGGCGCTCCAGGTGCCTCTCGATGTTGGTGCGGAAGGGCATCATGATCTCCGCGTAGTACCTCTTGGCTGCCTCGTAGACCCGGCCTTCGTCGGTCACATACAGGTCGGTGGTCGCCAGGTGGGAGCCGAAGAGGTCGCAGGAGAACAGGAGTTTTTCTTCCGGGAGGTAGGTCAGCATGGTCTCCGGCCAGTGCACCCAGGCCGCGTGGATGAATTCCAGCGTCCGGCCGCCCAGCGGGATGGTCTGCTTGTCCTCCACCGCGCTGATGCGGTCCTCCGGCACTCGCAGGAGGTCCACCAGCATCCCCTTGCACCGCGGCGTGCACAGCACCACGGCCCCGGGGTACTTCTCGAGCAGGCGCGGGAGCATCCCGGAGTGGTCCTGCTCCGCATGGTTGGCCACTATGTAGTCCAGTTGCCGGCAGCCCACGTCCTCCAGATGATGCAGAAGCTCGTGTGCCATAGCGGGGTCCACGGTGTCGATGAGGGCGGTCTTCTCGCCGCCCCGCACCAGGAAGGCGTTGTAGCTGGTCCCGTCCGGAAGCGGTATCAGCGAGTCAAACAGCCTCCGGTCCCAGTCGATGGCCCCGACGGAATGGATACCCGACTTGATCTCTCTCGGTTTCATGGTGCCCTCCTCCTCCAGGTGACGGCGGAGCCGCCACAGTTTGTGGTCCGACCCGGACAAGGCAAATGGTACCACATCGGCCCGCCCCGGGCACGGTCATCCCCGGCCCGGGTCCCTGGCTCCTGTTCGCTGGGCTGAGGCGGCGCCAGGTGTCACCGGCCGCCGCCCGCCTGCATCCGGCCACCGGTCCGCCGCGGTGGGCCGGCGGTTGTCCGGTTGCCCCGGCCGGCCCGGCCGTAGGTGATCCCGTTCATCTTGCAGGCCTCAACGCAGCGCAGGCACAGGTAGCACTCCTGCTTCAGGTCCTGCGCCCCGGCCTCGTTCGTGGGGCAGGCCTTCTCGCACAGGCCGCAGTCCCGGCAGCTCTCATTCCGCCTCAGCTTCAGGGCGCTTCCGGCTGCGGCCAGGGACAGGATGGCCCCGTACGGGCAGGCCAGGCGGCAGAACGGCCGGTAGAGGAACACGGACAGCACGACTATGGCGGCAAAGACCAGGGAGTACCACGTCGGGTCCAGGTAGAAGAAATCGCGCAGCCCCAGGTAGTTCAGCATGCCCAGGGAGAAGCCCAGCGCCAGCACCAGGAAGGCCCCCAGGGAAACCAGCCGCAAGGCCTGCGCGATCTTCTTGTGGCGCAGCATCAGCTTCCTCCCCGGCAGGCGGTAGACCAGCTCCTGGACCGCCCCGATGGGGCAGGCATAGCCGCAGAACGACCTCCCGGCCACCAGGGCCATGACCACGAAGAAGAGGAGCGCCGCTCCGGCCAGGGCCACCGGCAGGCCCAGTTGCTTCGTCTTGCCCAGCAGGAGGACCTGGAACTGGTTCGGCAGCATCGGGGCGAAGACCAGGAACCCCATGAGCACCGCGGCAATGATCAGGACCAGGCCGGCCCGCCGGTTGAGCTTTCCCCTGAGAAGAAGCACCGTCACCAGGACGGACACCAGCAGCGCGAAGCCCATTCCCACTGCCCTGGGTATGCTTTCGATAACCATCACACATCAGCTCCCGTGCCGCCCCCGGCACCACCCGGCCTCAATGATAGGGGAGCAGCTTCCGGGCATCAATGATCTGGATCAGGCAGGGATGGCGGGCTCCCGGCGGCCGGCCCGGAAGCCCCCGGTGCCTCGGACCTGCCGCCGGAGGCCGGATATGGGTCGCGGATGATTGATTCGGCCCCTTATAGACCGTCGCCGCGGCCAATGGTAGTCTGAGAGCCACTGGGGGCGGGGTGACGGGCGGGCCATCGGCGCGCCCGTCCGGGGCGTCTGGACAGCGGTCCAGACGACATCTGGAGGTCGATCATGCCGGAAATGGATGACTATAGTTGCCCATTCAAGCCTGACCTGACCTTCGACGACTTCTCCAGGGATTTCCTGCTGAAACTGGCGACCACCTGGCAATTTGCCTGGCTTCGCATGGCGGACTCCTGGTATGAAGCGGTCAGCCGCAGGTTCGGCCCGGATGCGGCCAACGAGTGCAACCTGGAGGCCTGGACCTCCATCGCCGAGCAGATCAATCCGAGGCTGGCCAGGGTGGCCGGCATCAAGCTGAATACCGTGCTGGACTCGCTCAAGCTGCTCCAGTTGCCCCTGGACAACAATATCGGGCCGCTGTACCCGGTGGAATACGATATCAAGGGCCCCAACCACGCGATAATGACCGTCCTTCAGTGCCGCTCCCTCATCTACTTCGAGAGGGATGCGCCCCACATGATAGAGCCGGTGTGCCACCGGCTCGAGGAACAGGTGATGAAGGCTTACCTCGTCAACCCCCGGATCAAGGTGACCCCCCTGAGGCTCCCGCCGCGGAAGAGCCGGGACGAGGTGGCCTGCATCTGGGAGTTCAAGATCGAGGACGCTGAAGGGCTGACGCAGGCAGGCAATGGCCGGCCCCGGTAGCGGAAACCGGGGATCGGCTGTCGGTTGATTTGGCAGGAGGAGGCTAGAAGATGGCAGAGCAGAATTACGATGTAGTAGTCATAGGT
>CAZBJX010000024.1:0-30069 GCA_964492335.1 uncultured Dehalococcoidia bacterium
GCAAGATGGTAAGGGACCGGCCCCGCGACACGAGCGAGGGTCGCCCTGGGCCCGCGGGCGGGCGGGGCGGCTTCGGCGGAGGCCGGGGCGGCCGGGGCGGCTGCGGCGGCGGCCAGGGCGGCCGCGGCGGCGGGAAGAGCCGCCGCTACTAGCCTCTACACCGGGCCTCGGGAGAGGCACAGCGCCGGTCTGCGGCGCACCGATACGAGATGGAGGCCGGTCCACGAAAGATAGCCCCGGGGACCCACCTGGTGGAGGTCCCCTTCATGCTCGGGCTCAAGCCCGGGGATAAGGAGTCCGTAACCCTCTGCTACCTGGTGCAAGAGAAGTCCGGCTGGCTGCTGGTGGACAGCGGCTACAACGACGGCGCTTCCTTCGACCACCTGGTCCGCCAGCTCGACCTGCTTGGCATCCCGTTCAACCAGCTCCGGTGGCTGGTGCTCACCCACTATCACCCCGACCACAGCGGCCTGGCCCACCGCATCCGGGCCGCTTCAGGGGCACAGGTCATCATGCACCAGCAAGACTGGGATGTCCTGCGGGCCACGGTCAGCTCCTCCGAGATGTGGAATATACACGGCATGATGCCCTGGATCCGCGCCCAGGGAGTCCCGGAGACGGAGCTGGAGGGCTTCTTCCAGACCGCCTCGGGGGGCCGGGACCTGTTTCCCAGGGGGCTCCAGCCGGACATCCTCCTCCGGGGAGAGACAAACCCGGTGGGCGACAGCGGCCGGCTGCAGGCCATGCTCACGGCGGGCCACACCCCCGGGCATATCTGCATCTATGACAGCCGGAACAGGCTGTTCTTCTCCGGCGACCACATCCTGGTGGAGATCACCCCCCACATCTCGCCCAGCCACCTCACCAGCGAGGACCAGCTTGAGCAGTACCTGAGGTCCCTGGAGAAGGTGCGTCCCCTGGAGGTAGACCTGGTCCTGCCCGCGCACGAGCGGCCCTTCTCCCACTTCCGGCGGCGCATAGACGAGATACTCCGGCACCATGACGTGCGGCTCAGGGAGGTGGTGGCCGCCATGTCCGCCCGGGTGGTCACTCCTTGGGAGATCGCCAGCCTGGTAGAGTGGAACACCGGCCCCTGGGCCGACATGAATGCCACCAACCGGGTCCTGGCCGTGCGGGAGACGGTGGCCCACCTCCAGCTGCTGGAGCACCGCGGAGTGGTGGAGCGCGTGGACCGCGAGGGCCCCGCCGGCTACCGGATCTGCGCCGGCCCTGTCCACCCCTGACCCCGACGAACAACGGGCTGCACCCGGCTTTCGCTCAGGACGCCTGTGCCGGCGGGCTGCCGGCGTCTCCGGGCGCCACCGGCGGGCTGCCGGAGTCGCCGGGCGCCGCCGGCGCGCCGCCCGGGTCGGCCGAGACCAACGGCCCGTCCACTGCGTCCCCCGGCGTCATCGGCGGGCCGCCGGCTTCGGCCGGGGCCAGCCGCTGGCGCCTGCGGTCGAAGAAGTACCAGCCGATGGCAGCGGCCATCACCACCGCCGACACCACCGCGCAGATGATGAACTTGAGCTCCAGGCCCCAGATGAGGGTGTCGATGGCATTGTGGGCCATCTCGTCGCCCTTGTCCGCTATGACGATGCCCGCCTGGCTGGCATCCCGTCCCTCAGGGCGCTCCACGATCCGGTCGGGGATGGGCGCCACGGCGCCGGCGACCCCCACCGCTATGGCGAACACCAGGGAGACCGCCAGCAGCGTGCCGGCAGCCCAGAGGAGGCGCCCCTTCCAGCTCCGCCCCAGCAGCAACCCGGTCCCCACCAGCAGCAGAATGGAGACCAGCCAGAGGACCCACATCAGTATCCTGACCGTGTGTATGGCATGGCGGACCTTGTCGAAGTCCTCCTCCTTCTCGGCGGCCTGCATTCCCGTCCCGTCGTCCTCCGAGTCAAAAAGGTCCCGGAAGTTCTGGTCGGTTACCCGCGCCTGGTCCTCGACGATGAACTTGCGGACCTGGTCCAGCGCCTCGGCCGTGTCCTCCCCCAGCGCCTCCCTCATCTGATCGTTGTCAAATTCGTAGGTGGCCGGGATGCGGGCCATGACCTCCTGGTCCGCCGCCTGGGCGAAGCTTCGGCCCATCCGGTCCTCCAGGGCATCCTTGAACTGCTCATAGGTGTATTCCGCCGGCCGGCAGGCCGGAATGCTGCCCTCGGGCAGGGACTGAAGCTGGGCCAGGAACTCCATCACCGTGCATGATGCTGGTATGGCATCGAAACTGCTATGGAGCTTGTCCTCCACCAGCTGGTTGACGGCCGTGGCCGCCTGAGATTTGACCGACGCCAGATCGATGACCAGGGCCAGGCTGCCCACATCACCCTTGACGTAGTCCCCCATGACGCCGACCATGTCCTTGAACCAGCCCAGGACCTCTGACTGCGCCCGGGGCATGGATTGGGTCACCGCGCCCCTGATCTCCTCGTGAGACAGCCTGATGCCATAGGGCAGCTGCGCTCCATTGGCCAGCTGCTCGGTCACGGCGGGCGCCATGAGGTCCTCGGTGACGTAGCTGTACATCTGGTCCCCGTGACGGTCGACGACGCCGTTGACGCCCTCGACCATGGGGTCAATGCGCTCCTTCAGCGCGACAATGACGGCGAAGGTGTCCCGGTCGCCCACCAGGTAGGGGACCACCTGCCCGGTGGCGCCCTCGAAGGTGCTCTTAAGCCAGGCCGCGGGGAAGGCCTGCTCTATGACCCCCGCCATGTCCTGCCGCATCTCCGCGGCATCAAGGGGGAAGCCCGTCGGGCTCTCCTCCCCGATCTCGGCGAGCATCGCCGGCGTCAGCTCCCGGTGCGCCCAGTCATAGACACCCGCCTGCTCCATCTGACCGTTGTAGAAGCCGGCGCTGCCCACCGTGCCGCTCACATGAGCGAGCAGCATGGCCGCCAGGAAGGTGATGACGAACAAGAATATTGCCGGGACCGCCAGGACCCTTCTTACCCAGATCATGCGCGCACCTCCACCCGATAGCTGGCGTTCAGCATAAGGGCCACCCCTTGCCAGTGCGTCTCAAAGGTCCCATTTCGCGTCACAGAATGGTCATTGAAGCCGCCCGTCAGCCAGAATCTACCCTTTCCACGGCCGCCTGGCAAGCCCCTGTCCGGGCGGTCGTTGGCCGGCGGAAGAAGCGTGGCCAGTCAGCGCGCATGCCCCGAGCGGCTCTCCACTGAGGGAGCCACGCGACCCGGATATACTCCGCAACGGTGGCAGACAGGGCCTTGACGGCTGCGCCCGCAGATTCTAGTATGTGGCAGCGGCGCCGGAAACGGGGAGGAATGGAATGGAGAACAGGATCTCGCACCACGAGTCGATCAACCGCATGTACCAGCGGCTCAAGAAGGACGGGATGAACACCATCTGGGACCGCTACCAGGCCCAGGGTCTGGGCGATCCCGACAAGCGTTGCCCTTTCTGCCAGGCAGGTGTGCGCTGCGACCTGTGCTCCAACGGGCCCTGCCGGGCCGATGCCGCCAGAGACAAGAGGGGCGTCTGCGGCATCACCGCCGACGGCATGGCCATGCGCATGATGCTGATGCGCAACATCCTGGGGGCCTCGACCTATCACTACCACACCGAGCAGACCATCAGGACCCTGCGGGCCACCGCCAGGGGGCAGACGCCCTTCCGCATCGCCGAGCCCGAGAAGCTGCGGACGTTCGCCGGGAGGCTGGGGCTGGACACTTCCGGAGCGGACAGCGATATCGCCCTGCGGCTCTGCGACTTCGCCGAAGCGGACTTCGCCCGCAAGGCGGACGAGCCCAGCCTGATCGTCGCGGCGCTGGCCCCCGGGGAGCGCCAGGAGACGTGGCGGAAGCTGGACATTTTCCCCGGGGGCTTCCACGGGGAGATCATGCGCTGCACCAGCTCCTGCCTGACCAACGTGGACGGCTACTACGTCAGCCTGGCCCTCAAGGCCATGCGGCTGGGGGTGGCCATGGCCTACCAGAGCCAGATTATCAACGAGTACTGCCAGGATGTGCTCTTCGGCATACCCCGGCCGCACCCCATGCGCGTCGACCTGGGGGTGCTCGACCCCGACTACGTCAACGTCCTGCCCAACGGGCACGAGCCCTTCCTGGGCTTCGCCATGGTCCAGCTGGCCCGTCAGGCGCAGTGGCAGGAGAAGGCCCGGGCGGCCGGCGCCCGGGGCCTGCGCGTCATCGCCAACATCGAGACCGGGCAGGAGATGATCCAGCGCTGGCCCATGGATGATACCTTCTACGGCTTCACCGGGAACTGGATCGCGCAGGAGGCGGTGCTGGGCAGCGGCTGCGTGGATCTGTTTGCCTGCGACATGAATTGCTCCATGCCCGTCGATCCCCTCTACGCCGCCAAGTACAAGTTCAGGCTGGTCCCGGTGAGCGACCTGGTGTCCTTCGAAGGGGTCACCGACCGGATCGACTACCGTCCGGCCCAGGCCGCGGAGCAGGCGGCCCGGCTGCTGCAGATGGCCATCGACAACTTCAAGGAGCGCCGCTCGTCCGTGGAGCCAGTGGCCGGGTTGCCCGTGACGGAGGCCGTGGTCGGCTTCTCCACCGAGAGCATCCTGACGGCCCTCGGCGGCAGCCTGGACCCCCTGCTCGAGGCCATCAAGGCCGGTGCCCTGCGGGGGGTGGCCGGGCTGGTCTCCTGCACCACGCTGCGGGACCACGGCCAGGACGTGCACACGGTGCGCGTGGCCCGGGAGCTCATCAAGCGGGACGTCCTGGTGCTGGCCATGGGCTGTGGCAACGGCGCCCTGCAGGTGGCCGGGCTCTGCTCCCTGGAGGCGAAGAGGTTCGCCGGCCCGGGACTGACGGCCATTTGCGAGAAGCTGGGTGTGCCGCCGGTACTGAGTTACGGCACCTGCACGGACACCGGCCGCATCGCTGACCTGCTGGCGGCCATCTCCGGCGCTCTGGGCGGCGTGCCGGTGGCCGACCTGCCAGTGGTGGCGGCGGCCCCGGAGTACATGGAGCAGAAGGCCACCATCGACGCCGTCTTCGCCCTGGCCTTCGGACTGTACACCTACGTCAACCCGGTCCCCACGATTACCGGAGGGCCCAACCTGGTGAAGCTGCTGACCCAGGACTGCGCCCAGGTGACCGGGGGCCTGCTCAACATAGAGACGGATTATGTCAAGGCCGTGGACGGCATGCTGGTCCACATCGAGGCTAAGCGGCAGAAGCTGGGCATCTGAGGAGGATGCTATGGCGAAGAAGGAGAAAGCGCGAGACACCAGGAAGGTGGAGATAGTCTACTGCGACCAGTGAGGGTTCCTCCGTGCGGCCACCGGTCTGGCGGCCGTGATCAAGAGCGAGTTCGGCTGGGAAGCAAGTCTCCGGAAGGGGCCGGTCGGGCTCTTCGACGTGTATGTCGACGAAGCCATCATCTTCACCAACCGCAGGCAAAGTGGCCGTCTGCCGCCGGACGATGAGATCGTCCGGCGGATCCGTGAGCACCTGGCAAGGTCAGCCCGGCCGCCGGGAGGCGGAGGCCAGAAGGACGCGGGCAAGGCGGATGAGACCCGGGCCGCCTCAGGAGGCAGTTGCGGCTGAGGATCCTGGTCCACAGCCGCTGGTGACAGCGGCACGGAATTCCGGCGCCCGATACCAGGCTCACTCCGATCTCCGCGGGATTAGTGCACCGGGAGGCTGAGGGCTGAATGGGTAAGGTTCGTCGGATCGTGTCCAACAGGTGGGTGGTGCTGGCGGCCCGGCTGCTGCTGGGGGGCGTCTTCCTGGCCTCCGCCATCGGCAAGCTGCAGCACCCGGCGCTCTTCGTGGACACCGTGGTGGACTACGGCCTGCTGCCCGATGGCCTGGCCCGGTTCTACAGTGCGGTGCTGCCCTGGGCCGAACTGGCCGTCGGCGTCTCCCTGGTCCTGGGGCTGCTCTCGGTCGCAGCGGCGGCGGTGGGCGGGGGCATGACAGTCAGTTTCGCCATCGCCGGCATCCACAGCCTGATCAACCCCGAAGACGTGCCAACCACCTGCGGATGCTTCGGCGACATCGTGTCCCTGGGCCACTCCCAGTCGCTGGCCGTGGACGCGGGCATGCTGATGGCAGCTGCGATGATCATAGCGGGCTGGCGCAGCGCCGACGACCCGGGAGCGATGTGGGCCCTGAAGCGGATTGCCCGGGGCCACCCCGCCTGGCTGTCGCCGGCCCTGAAGCTGGCCGGGGTGACGGTCCTGACCCTGACCCTGGGGCTGGCCATTACGGCCACCAGCGACGCACCGAAGAATGGGCCGGTGACGGACAAACCCCGCCTGCTGTACTTCTGGAACGGCTGCCCCGACTGCTACGGGCCGGAGGTGGAGCAGGTGGAATCGCTGCAGCCCGAGCATGGCGACAGGGTGGAGTTCGTGGAGATCGACTACCTGCGCGACCCCTCCAGCCTGAGCCAGTACGGCGTCTCGGAAGACGAGTTCACCGTCCTGCTCCTGGCCCGGGACCGCTCCACCGGGCAGTACCACGAATACGCCCGCTACGCCGGCCACGTGCAAGCCGGGACCTTCAACCTGGCAGCCATACGGGACGGCCTGGAGGCCATGCTCAGCCAGGATGAACAGGCGTCATGACCGGCCGGCTCTCCTTCCTCGATCGCTTTCTGACCCTCTGGATATTCCTGGCCGTGGCCGTCGGCGTCACGCCGGGGCATTTCGTGCCCGGCGTCTCCGATCTCATCGACAGGCTCTCCGTGGAGACGACCTCGATCCCCATCGCCGTCGGCCTGATCCTGATGATGTATCTCTGTGATCGTGCTGCCCGGCCACTTCGGCCAGCAGGGTACCGACGTGGACGTCACCATCGGCGAGATCGCCCGGAGCGTCCTGGTCTACCCGGGGATTCCCTTTTGTTTGTTTAGCTAAACATTCTCCTGAACACGGGCCGGCCAACCCGGGTGACCGTTTCCGTTCCGGCGCACCAGACGAAGAGCGGCAGGCTTGAAGCCTGCCGCTCGGCGGTCCGCCTTTCGGATGCCCGGCCCTGTCCGTCGCGGGCGGGCCGCACCCGCTAGCGCCCCTTGAACTGGGGCTTGCGCTTCTCGGTGAAGGACTTCACCCCCTCCTTGAAATCCTCGGTGGCCGCGCAGACCTTGATGGCATAGTTCTCGAAGTCCAGCGCCGTCCGGAAGTCCCAGAGCATTCCTTTGTAGACGCCGTACTTGGCCATCTCCTGGGCAATGGGCGGGCCGGCGGCGATGCGCTCCGCCAGTTCGCGCACCACCTTCATCAGCTCGGCCTGCGGCACCAGCCGGCTGACCAGCCCGATGCGCAGGGCCTCCTGGGCATCGATGACCTCGCCGGTGTAGAAGAGCTCCAGGGCCTTCTCTATCCCCACGATCTGGGGCAGCAGGTGGGTGGCCCCACCATCAGGGACCAGGCCGCGGTTGATCCAGGCGCAGCTGTAACGAGAGGTGTCCGCCCCGATCCGGATGTCGCAGGCGCTGAGGAAGGAGAGGCCCATGCCGGCCGCCGCGCCGTTCACGGCGGCAATGGTGGGGACCCTCATCTCCCTGATCCGCGGTATGTGAAAGCCGGCCCGCTGGGTGATCTTCTTCCGGCTGTTCTCGTCCACCTGGCCGGCAATGCGCGCCGACATCACGCTGACGTCCACCCCGGCGCAGAAGGCGCGCTCGCCCGCCCCGGTGAGGACCATCACGCGGGCGTCATCGTCCTCGTTGATCTCGTTGAGGGCGGCCACGATCTCCTCCCGCATGTCCAGCGAGATGGTGTTCATCTTCTCGGGGCGGTTGAAGGTCAGGGTGACCACATGGTCCTGCTTCTCCACAATGATGTTCTGGTAACTCACTATGCCTACCTCCTTGATGATCCGGCGCGCTTCAAAACCAAGCAAAGGATACTGGCCGCCGGCGCACGGCGTCAAATTGGGGGCCGGGGCGGCGGCGCAGGAGAGCGGCCGCCCGGGAGGTCACCGGCGGTCGACCTGCTCCTGGAGCATCTGGGTCACCACGGCCAGGGTCGCGCCCACCGCCGCCTTGCGTCTCTCGTCGAAAACCTTCGACAGCCGGTCCACCAGGGGTCTCTCCCGCTCGGCGATCCTCTTCATGTCATCCAGCAGGTCCGTCTCCAGTTCGATGAAGCGGGTCTCCAGCTCTCCGGCGACGAAGTGGGGGTTCTCCATCACCGCCTTGTGGAACGGGATGTTGGTCTGAGGCCCGACCACGATGTACTCATAAAGCGCCCTCCTCATCCGGAGGATGGCCTCCTGCCGGTCCCGGCCCCACACGATGAGCTTGGAGATCATGGAGTCGTAGTGCGGCGGAATGGCGTAGCCGGTGTGCACGCCGCTGTCAACGCGGACGCCAATCCCACCCGGAGAGCGGTAGCCGCGCAGCTTGGCCGGCGACGGCGCGAAGCCGTTGAAGGGGTCCTCGGCATTGATGCGGCACTCGATGGCCCATCCCAGAGGGCGGACGTCCTTCTGCCTGATGGAGAGGGGATGGCCCAGGCCCACCAGTATCTGCTCCTTGACGATGTCGATGCCCGTCACCATCTCGGTCACCGGGTGCTCCACCTGTATCCTGGTGTTGGCCTCCAGGAAGTAGAACATGCCCTCGGCGAAGATGAACTCGATGGTCCCCGCCCCGCAGTAGTTGACCCATCTGGCAGCCCTGATTCCGGCCTGGGTCAGCTGCCGCCGCAGCTCCGGGGTCAGCGCCGGCGAAGGGGCCTCCTCGATGAGCTTCTGGTGCCTTCGCTGGATGGAGCACTCCCTCTCGCCCAGGTGGATGATGTTCCCCTGCGAGTCGCCCAGTATCTGCACCTCGATGTGCCGGGCCCGGGGCAGGTACCTCTCGATGTACACGTCCCCGATGCCGAAGGTGGTGGAGGCGATGGCCTGCGAGGAAGCCAGGGACTTCTGCAGGTCGCCCTCGTCCTGCACCACAATCATGCCTATGCCGCCGCCGCCGCCCGAGGGCTTGACGAGGAGAGGGTAGCCTATCTCCCGGGCCACCGACTTGGCCTCTTCCAAGGTGCGGACCTCTTTCTCCGCGCCCGGCACCACGAAGACGCCGGCCTTGCGCATCTCGGCCCTGGCCGCCACCTTGTCCCCCATGGTCTCGATCACCCGGCTGGACGGGCCGATGAACCGGATCCCCTCCTTTTCGCAGGCGGCGGCGAACCGGGCGTTCTCGGAGAGGAACCCGTAGCCGGGGTGAATGGCCGTGGCGCCGCACTCCCGGGCCACCTCGATGATCCGGGTTATGTTGAGGTAGCTCTGGGTGAGAGTCGGCCCGCCCAGCAGGTAGGCCTCGTCCGCGTACTTGGCGAAGAGAGCCTCCTGGTCCGGGGCCGAGTACATGGCCACCGACTTGATCCCCAACTCCCGGCAGGCCCTCATTACCCGGATGGCGATCTCGCCGCGATTGGCCACCAGGACCTTGTCAGCCACGAGGCTCCACCACCACCAGCACCGCGCCGGCCTTCACCAGGTCCCCTTCGCTGACCAGCACCTGCTTCACCGTCCCTGCGTGCGCCGAGCGTATCTCGCTCTGCATCTTCATGGCCTCCAGCACCACCACCACGTCATCCTTCTGGACAGCGTCTCCCTCCTTCACCTTCACGGACACGATCATGCCCGGCATGGGGCAGATCACGGCCCCGGGCGGCGTCTTCCGGTGCTTGTCCGCTTCCTGCGTGGCCACCGCGGCGGGGCCATTGGGCCTGGGAGTCACCCTGACGGTGAAGACCTCCCCGTCCACTTCCACGTTGAACTCCGACGGCACGTCCAGCACGCTGGGGACCCGGCCGCCGAGGGGCGCCTCCGCCCCGCTCAGCAGGTCCTCCTCCTTGGCCTCGCCGCGCAGGAACCGGGCCGCCACCTGGGGATAGAGGGCGTGGGTGATCAGGTCCTCGTCGCACCGCAGGGGGCACTGCTTGCCCGCCTCCTTGCGGACCTTCTCCAGCTCCGGCGGCAGCAGGTCGGCCGGGCGGACCCCGATAGGCTTATCCGAGCCAATGACCTCCCTGCGCACCTTCTCATCCACCTTGCCCGGGGGCCGGCCATAGTAGCCCAGCAGGTAGTTCTTCACCTCCTGGGTCACCTTCAAGTAGCGCTTTCCGGACAGCACGTTCAACACAGCCTGTATGCCCACGATCTGGCTGGTCGGCGTCACCAGCGGCGGATAGCCCAGGTCGGCCCTTACCCTGGGCACCTCCTGCAGGACCTCCTCCATCTTGTCCAGGGCATTCTGCTCCTTCAGCTGGCTGACCAGGCTGGATATCATCCCCCCCGGTATCTGGTGGAGAAGCACCGCCAGGTTGGGCCGGGTAGCCTCGGCCGTGAACAGCGCCTTGTACTTGGCGAACAGGGCCGCGAAGTACTCGCCGATCTCGTACAGCCTGTCCAGGTCCAGGCCGGTGTCATAGGGGGTCCCCTGCAGCGCCGCCACCACGCTCTCGGTGGTGGGCTGGGAGCTGCCCCAGCCGAAGGCCGAGAAGGCGGTGTCCAGGATGTCGACGCCCGAGAGCGCCGCCGCGTAGTAGCTCAAGGGGGCCATGCCGCTGGAGCAGTGGGAGTGAAGGTCCACCGGGACGCTGACCCGCTTCTTGATGGCCTTCACCAGATCGCCCGCCGCGGCGGGCGCAATCAGCCCGGCCATGTCCTTGATGCAGACGGAGTGGCAGCCCAGTTCCTCCAGCTTCACCGCCATCTGGGCGAAGCCCTCCACGCTGTGCACCGGGCTGGTGGTGTAGCAGATGGTCCCCTGAACATGCGCCCCGTGGGACCGGGCCACCTCGATGGCCAGCTCCATGTTGCGGACGTCGTTCAGGGCGTCGAAGACGCGGAAGACGTCCACGCCGTTGCTGGCCGCCAGCCGGATGAACTCCCGGACAACATCGTCGGAGTAGTGCCGGTAGCCGACCAGGTTCTGGCCCCGGAGCAGCATCTGGAGGCGGGTATGCTTCACCCGGCCGCGCAGCTGCCTCAGCCGTTCCCAGGGGTCCTCGTTCAGATAGCGGATGCAGGAGTCGAAGGTGGCGCCGCCCCACACCTCCAGGGAGAAGAAGCCCACCGCATCCAGCTTGTCCGCTACGGGCAGCATGTCCCTGGTGCGCATCCGCGTGGCAATGAGTGACTGGTGTGCATCGCGAAGGGTAGTGTCAGTGATCTGTATGCGCATCGTCTACCTGCACCTGTTCAGTAGCAGCACCCTTCCGCCGGGGCGTTGCCGGCCGCGACCGCGGACGGGATACTTGGTATCCATTATTGCATATCAGGGTCGGCAATCGCATACCGACGCTGCCCGAGGCTACACCCCCCGGCGGCCGCCCCAAAGCAGGACCTGAAGCCTGGTGGAGAAGAGGAACCCTTCTCGCACGCAGATGTCCGCCAGCCAGCGGCCCTTCTCCAGGAGCGCCGCCGCCTCCACTGCCTGGGGCATCAGGACCACCCTGTCCCGGGGGATCCCGTACGTGGCCGACAGGCAGCCGACCTCCGCCAGGTCATCCGGACCGTCGATCACGTACTTGAAGTGGGCCGTGGGGAGGCGTGAGAAGAAGCGGTAGACCTCGGGTCTCTCTCTGGCTGAAGAGGGGCACCCGGAGCCGGCCAGCTTGGGGGATACGCTCCAGTGGCTGGTCACGCCAGCCAGCCTCTCGTCCGGCCTGATAGTGCCATTGGTCTCGATCTCGATCCAGAAGCCCCGACCGCCCAGGGCCTCCAGCAGGGGGGCCAGCCCGGCCTGCTGCAGCAGCGGCTCCCCCCCGGTGACCACCAGGCTGCGGCAGCCGTAGCGCAGGATGGCCTCCTCCGCCCCGGCAGGGGACAGGCCCACCGTCTCCTTCTCCTGATCTCCGGGCCCCCAGTCCCAGGTGTACCGGGTATCGCACCAGGCGCACGCCAGGTTGCAGAAGGCCAGCCGCAGGAACACCGCCGGCCGCCCGGCGAACGCGCCCTCCCCCTGGAGCGAGTGGAACACCTCGGGGCGCCCGTCCGGCAGCCGGCTAACCCTGATCAGCAAGGCCCTCCCGCCGGAGGCGTGCCAGGAGCGGGTCCTCCGCGCCTGCCTCAGCGAAGCCCCGGGCCCGCAGAAGGCAGCTGTCGCAGGTCCCGCAGGGGACCGGCCCGCCCTCATAGCAGCTCCAGGTGACTCCCAGCGGCGCTCCGAGCTCCAGCCCCAGCCTCACAATCCCGGCCTTGCTCAGCCCCAGCACCGGGGCCTCTATGCCGATGGGGACACCGTAGTGCTTGCCCAGCTTGCTGCCCTCGAGGAGCACCCGGCGCATGGCGGCGAAGAACTCCGGCCGGCAGTCCGGGTAGCCGCTGTAGTCCACGGCGTTGGCCGCTATGAAGACGGCCGCCGATGCCTCCCCCGCCTCCAGCTCGCGCCCCTCGATGAGGCCCAGCACCCGGCTCTCCAGCAGGGCCGCGGCCAGGCTCACGAAGACTGTGTTGCGCAGCGGGACGTAGGTGGCCGGCACGTCGGCGCCCAGGTCTTCAACCGGCCGGCCCCTGGGGACTTCGAGGTCCCCGGCGGTCAGGGCCGAGTACCAGGACAGCCTGCTCAAGGCCGGCAGGCTGACCACCTCGTGGGCCATCCCCAGGAAGGCCGCCACGCGCGCGGCCGACTCGATTTCCCGGAGGTGCCTCTGGCCGTAGTCGAAGGTCAGGGCCACCAGCTCCCACCCATCGGCCTTCGCCCCCGCCGCCACCGTGGTGGAGTCCAGCCCGCCGGAAAGCAGCACCACACCCAGCCGTCTCATCCCTTTCATTATCCACGCCCCGGGCCCCGACAGGCAACCGGAGGGGGCAACTTGCAAACGCCCTTCGTTTGCGGTATATTGCCAGCCGGGACGAGAGTGCCGGCACACGACACTAGCGGACATGACAGAGGAGAGGAGACTGAACCACATGGCCTACGCAGACAAAGATATCCAATGCGCGGATTGCGGCGTTGTCTTCGCCTTCACCGCCTCCGAGCAGGAGTTCTACGCATCGAAGGGGTACACCAATGACCCCAAGCGTTGTCCCCCCTGCCGGCAGGCCCGGAAAGCGGAGCGCTTTGGATCTGATCCCAGCCGGCCTACGCGCCAGATGTTCTCTGCGGAGTGCGCCCAGTGCGGGAAGGAGGCCCTGGTGCCTTTCGAGCCCAGGACCGACCGGCCCGTGTACTGCAGCGACTGCTACAACAAGGTGCGCCCGGCAAACCGGCCACTCTGAGCCTGTCGCAGCACAGGACACTGACAGACCACCGGGGGGGGAACTCGAAGCCAGTCCGAACTCCAGGCGCGGCTTGCGTCAGCCGTGACTCCGAGCCCTCCTCTTCCCTGATGGCCGCATGGCGCAGTGACCTCTATCCCTTCACGACACCGAAGGGATAGGTCATGGCCACCTTGCGGCACAGCCCGGCCTGATGGCAGACGTCCACCACCTCCGCCACGTCCTTGTAGGCGTCCGGGGACTCCTCCGCCAGCCCGCCGCGGCTGGCCGCCATGACCAGTATGCCGCGCGCGGCCAGGTCCCGGGCCACATCCTCGTCCCTCACCCCGCGCTTGGCGGCCTGACGGCTCTTCCTTCGCCCGGCGCCATGGCAGACCGAGCTGAAGGACTCCTGCACCGCCCGGTCGGTGCCCACCGCCACGAACGAGTACCGCCCCATATCGCCGGGAATCAGGACCGGCTGGCCCACGTTCCGGTACCTCGGCGGGAGGCCGGGGTGGCCGGCAGGCAGGGCCCGGGTGGCCCCCTTCCGGTGGACGCACAGGGCCAGCCTCCGGCCATCGACCTCGTAGGTCTCCATCTTCGCGATGTTGTGGGCCACATCATAGACCATCTCCAGCCCCAGGTCCTCCAGGCCCCGGCCGAGGACATCCGTGAAGCACTCCCGGGACCAGTGCGTGATGCACTGCCGGTTGGCCCAGGCGTAGTTGGCGGCGCAGGCCATGGCCGCCAGGTAGTCACGGCCCTCTGCCGACATCACCGGGGCGCAGGCCAGCTCGCGGTCAGGCATCTCTATCCCGTACCGCCGCATCGCCTCCCGCATGACCTTGATGTAGTCGTCGCAGACCTGGTGCCCCAGGCCGCGGCTCCCCGTGTGTATCAGCAGCAGCACCTGCCCCACGCTGTCGATGCCCATGGCCCTGGCCGTTTCTTCTTCGTAGATCTCGCCCACCACCCCCACCTCCAGGAAGTGGTTGCCCGAGCCCAGCGTCCCCAGCTGGGCCAGGCCTCGCTCCCTGGCCCTGGCGCTAACCCTGCCCGGGTCGGCGCCGCCGAAGGCGCCGCCCTCCTCGGTGACCTCCAGGTCCTCCTCCATGCCGAAACCCCTCTTGACCGCCCAGCGGGAGCCGCTGGACAGGACCTCGGTCATCTCCTTCGGGCCCAGCTTGATCTTGCCCTTCGAGCCCAGCCCCGAGGGAATGCTGCGGAAGAGCGCGGCCAGCAGCTCCCTGATCCTGGGCCTGACCTCATCCTCCATCAGGTTGCTGCGCAGGAGCCGGACTCCGCAGTTGATGTCGTAGCCGACGCCGCCCGGGGAGACCACCCCATCATCCACGCGGGTGGCCGCCACCCCCCCGATGGGAAAGCCGTAGCCCCAGTGAATGTCGGGCATGGCCAGGGAGTGCCCCACGATGCCCGGCAGGAAGGCCACGTTCACCACCTGCTCCGCCGCCTGCTCTTCGCGGATGCTCTTCAGCATGCCCTCGCTGGCGTAGATGAGCCCGGGGACCCTCATGCCCGGCCGGTACCCCCGGGGGATCCTCCAGCGATAGCCGTCTATCTTCTCCAGCGGTCCGTCCCAGCGCGCCATGCCCCACCTCCTCTAAACGTCAAAGATCACGCGGACGCTGCAGCGGCCTTCACCTTCGGACACCTCCAGCAGGTGATAGGTCGCCGCCTTCACCCCACCCTTCAACCCGTGGCGCGAGGCGTCCGCCACCTCCCCGCGGGCATCGGCGGTGAGCCGGGTATCGGAGATCTCCCGGATATCGAAGCTCCGGAAGAGGAGGTGCTCCACGTCGAACAGGTACAGCAACTCGTTCAGCCAGGCCACCGCCAGGCCCTCCCTGTCGGCCGCCTCCACCTCCACGCTGCGGCTGGCCCCCTCCCCCACCCGCTCCAGGTCGGCCATGAGGGAGAACATGCCGAAGGCGGCATTGGCAAAGGCCTCCCGCATGTCGGCGCCGTAGGCCACGATGCCGGCATCGGCCGTGTGCTCCAGGATGTCGAATCGCTTCACCACCCCACCTCCATAAGGGGCCCCGCCTGCAATATGGCCCACGCCGGCTGCCCGGCGGCGCCGTCACCGGGGCCGGGCGCGGCTAGGCCCGGATGTCCTGGGACGGCCGGCCGTGGAGCATGGTGGTAACGTCGCAGCAGGGCTCAAGGGCCCGCAGGACCTCCCCGGCCACCCGCCGGTGAAGGTGCGGCCGGTAGAGGCCGATCACCTCCACGTAGCGCGAGCCGATGACCGCCGGCGCCCGGAAGGCGTAGGCCAGGTAGGCGCTGAGCACCTGGGCCACTGAGTCGAAGGCCCCCCGCGACACCTGCGACCGGTGGGCCCGGATGGCGGCCATCTTGCCCGGCATCTCCCGGTCGATGCCCGCCATGACCGCCTGGTCCGCCGGGTCAGACTCCTTTCGGTAGAAGTCGGGCAGGAGCCACACAGCGTACTTGGCCACCAGGGGGCGCGGCCGCACCCCCTCAAGGGCCGCCACCGCCAGGTCATGCGTTCCCCGGTGGTCCGGGTGCATGTCGGCCCGGACCGGCAGCAGGACGAGGTCGGCCCCGCACTCGGCCAGGACGGACTCCAGTTGCTCGTTGGCCCACTTCCGCTGGACGCCACTCAGCCGCTCCACCGTGCCGTCCTCCAGCCCCAGATCAAAGAAGCACTTCACGCCCAGCAGGTCGCGCTCCCGCGCGGCCTCCTCCCTCCTGACCTCTATCAGCCGGTCGGCAGGCATGGAGTCGCTCCCGTGGCGGCCATCGGTCACGTACACGTAGGCGAGGTCCCATCCCCGGGCGGCCAGCTTCTGCAGTATGCCGCCGACGGCAATGGCGCAGTCGTCGTTGTGCGGCTGGAAACACAGCACTCTCATACGGACACCCCGCACCTCATGATAGCACGGATACCGGCCGGGCTACTGCGCGGCAGACGGGCCGTGAGAGCGCCGCAGGGGCACTTCCTTGAGCAGAAGGGTCACTACCCAGGCCACCAGGATGACCACGGTGGAGATGACAAACACGTCGGTGATGGCAGAGGCCAGGGCCTCCTTGAGCACGGTCATGAACTGCTCCCGGAGCGCGTCACCCTGGTCTCCGAACTGGCCGAAGATGCCCCGGATCTGCTCCAGGGCTCGCTGGTCCACCAGGGCTGCGGCATTTTCGGCCAGAGTGTCCAGCGTTTCCTGCGGCAGCCGCAGGCCCGCCACGAACTCGCTCCCGCTGAGGTTGGCGGCGAAGCGGTTGGCCATGACGGAGCCGAACACGGCCAGGCCCACCGCCTGGCCGATGGACTGGAAGAACTGGATCGACGAGGTGGCCACCCCCATTATGGAATAGGGCACGGCGTTCTGGACGGCGATGATGAACAGGGGCATGGCTATGCCCAGGCCGACGCCGGTCACCGCCGTGTTTATCACCGCCCTGGAGTAGCCGGTCTCCGGGGTCATGCGGGACATCATGGCCATGCCCACGGCCAGGACGGTCAGCCCGATGAGGGCCTGGTAGCGGTAGTGCCCGCCCAGGCGCGAGACGGCCTGCCCCGAAAGCGTGCTGCCCACCACCATCCCCAGCATCATGGGCATGAGAACGACGCCGCTGTTGGTGGCCGACTGGCCCAGCACGAACTGGAAGAAGAGCGGGATGAAGATGATCACGCCGAACATCCCCATACCCAGGCTGAAGCGGGCGGCCATCGAGACGGCCACCACCCGCTTGCGGAACATGGACAGCGGCAGGATGGGCTCCTCCGCCCGCGACTCCGTCACCACGAAGGCCACCAGGAGCACGGCGGACGCGGCCAGCGACCCGATCACATGGGAAGACCCCCAGTCATAGATCCCGCCCCAGGAGAGCCCCAGCACCAGCGAGACCACGGAGAGCACCACCGTGGCTATCCCCGTGTAGTCGATGCGGCGCCTGGCGCCGAGGGGCTCGAAGACGGGGAAGAACCGGACGAAGGCCACTATCACCGGGATGCCGATGGGCAGGTTGACATAGAAGATCCAGTGCCAGGAGATGTGGTCGGTGATGAAGCCCCCCAGGAGCGGGCCGACGATGGAGGAGAAGCCGAAGACGGACATGGTGATCCCCACGTACTTGCCGCGCTCGCTGGGAGGGAACAGGTCGCCGATGACAATGAAGGCATTGGTCATCATGATCCCGGCGCCGATGCCCTGGAGGCCGCGGAAGAGGATGAGCTGGGTCATGGTCTGGCTGAGGCCGCAGAGGGCCGACCCGACCAGGAAGATGACGATCCCGACGATGTAGAACCACTTGCGGCCGTACATGTCCGTCAGCCGGCCGACGACGGGCACCATGGCCGTCGAGGTCAGCAGATAGGCGGTGGCCACCCAGGTGTAGTGCTCGAAGCCCTTGAGATCGGCGATGATGCGGGGGAGCGCGGTGCCCACTATGCTCTGGTCCAGGGAGCTCAGGAACATGGCCAGAAGCACGCCGCCGAGGGTGATGAAGACCTGGCGGCGGCTGAACTGCCGGCCGCCGCCAGGCCCGAGGGCGGACACCGCACTGCCCGGCCTGCCGGTACCGGGCGGGACATCTTCACGGCGAGGGGGCTTGCTGCTCATACGATCGGTAAAGGCGCGCACCCGGCTCCGGCGACTGATCATCCGGGAGGGGGTCTCCGGCCTGGTTCTTCAGTATACGCCGGGCCGAGACGGCGCGGCAAACCCCCTTCGGGGCAGCCTTGTGAAGGCCCCGGCCTGTCGCTATAATCTAGGGGCATGACGGCACCGGAGTCAGGCCAGCCCCCGCCGGACATCCCCAAAGTCACGGAAACGGCCGCCACCGATCACAGGGTGGCCACCAGTGACGACGTCGAGGTCTCCACCTACCTCGAGATCGCCAGGGAGAAGAGCGGCGACCGCCCCGTGCCCCAGAAGGGCGTGGCCCCCGGGGCCGAGCGCGACGCCGTTGTCATCTTCGACTTCGGCTCCCCATACAGCATGTTCATCGCCAGAAGGGTGCGCGAGTGCCAGGTGTACTGCGAGATCGTGCCCCATGACACACCCTGGTCCAGGATCTCCGGGCTGAAGCCCAAGGGCTTCATACTCTCCGGCGGCGCGGCCAGCGTGTGCGACGCCGGGGCCCCCCTGGCCCCTGCCTACGTCTTCGAGGCCGGCCTGCCCGTGCTGGGCATCTGCTACGGGATGCACGCCATGGCCCGCCAGCTGGGCGGGACGGTGGTCCGGCAGTCCCCCCGCGAGCACGGCCAGGCCTCCCTCCACCTGTCCATGGACTCAGCGCTCCTGGAGTATCTCCCCTTCTCGATGCCGGTCTGGATGAGTCACGGCGACCGGGTGGCCCGGATGCCTCCCGGCTTCGCTTCGCTGGCATACACCGACATCTGCCCCACGGCCGTGATGGGAAACGGCCAGGGCTTCTTCGGGCTGCAGTTCCACCCGGAGGTGGCCCAGACGCCGGACGGCAGGACGATACTCAAGAACTTCCTCTTCAACGTGTGCGGCTGCCAGGGCAACTGGACGGTCAACAACTTCATCGATGAGAGCATCGAGAAGATCCGGGACCAGGTGGGCGCGGGGCGGGTCATCTGCGCCCTCTCCGGAGGAGTCGACTCCGCGGTGGCCGCCACGCTGATCCACCGGGCGGTGGGCGACCAGCTGACCTGCATCTTCGTGAACAACGGCCTCCTGCGCCGCGAGGAGCCGGAGCGCATCCTCGACGCCTTCCAGAGGAACCTGAAGATGAACGTGGTCCATGTCGACGCCACCGACCGGTTCCTGGGCAAGCTCTCCGGCGTCATCGACCCCGAGAAGAAGCGCCATGTGGTGGGCGAGGAGTTCATCCGCATCTTCGAGGAGGAGGCGGCCAAGATCGGCAAGGTGGACTTCCTGGCGCAGGGCACCCTGTACCCGGACGTGATCGAGAGCATCTCGCCGGACCTCAAGGCGTCAGCCCGGATCAAGTCGCACCACAACGTGGGCGGCCTGCCGGCCAGGATGGTGCTCAAGCTGCTGGAGCCGCTGCGCTTCCTGTTCAAGGACGAAGTGAGGCGGGTGGGGCAGGCCCTGGGCCTGCCCGAGGACGTGATCAACCGGCAGCCCTTCCCCGGGCCCGGGCTGTCAGTGCGGGTCATCGGGGAGGTCACCAGGGAGCGACTGGAGATCCTGCGGGCGGCCGACTGGATCGTCATGAGCGAGATCAAGAACGCCGACCTCTACCGCCAGTTGTGGCAGAGCTTCGCGGTGCTGACCAATGTCCAGAGCGTGGGCGTGATGGGCGACTACCGCACCTACGGCTACCTGGTGGCGGTGCGGGCGGTGACCAGCGAGGATGCCATGGCCGCCGACTGGGCCCGCCTGTCCTACGACATGCTGGCGCAGATCTCCAACCGCATCGTAAACGAGGTCCCGGCCGTGAACCGGGTGGTCTACGACATCTCATCGAAGCCGCCGGCCACCATCGAGTGGGAGTGAGGCGGGCGGGAGCGCGCCCGGGCCGGTCAAGCTGATCCAGGACATGGAGGCCATCGACAGGCTGCTTAACCCCCGGAGCATCGCCGTGGTGGGGTCGCTCCGTGAGGCCCGCTTCGGCGGCCACGTCACCACGGGCCACCTGCTGCGCTTCGGGTTCGCCGGCCGCATCTACCCGGTCAACCCCCAGTATCGGGAGGTCCTGGGTTTGCCGGTATACCCCAGCGTCAGGGACATCCCGGAGCCGGTGGACCTGGTGGTCACCATGGCCGGAGCCCCGGCGGTGCCGGCCATCATCGAGGACTCGGTGCGCAACGGGGCCCGGGCGGCCATCATCGTCTCCGACGGCTTCGGCGAGAGGAGCGAGGATGGGAAGAGGCTGCAGCAGGAGGTGGACCGGGCCGCCCGGGCCGGCGGGCTGCGCCTCCTGGGCCCCAACACCATCGGCGTGGCCAACCCGGCCATCGGGCTGATAACCACGCCCTACCGGGTGACCTACGACCGGATGATCGCCGGCGGCATCGCGCTCTGCGCCCAGACCGGGCTCATCGGCCCGCAGAACATGCCGCTGGCGGAAACCCACTACGGCCTGAGCAAGATGTGCGACTTCGGCAACAAGTGCGACATCGACGAGACCGACCTCCTCGACTATCTGGCCGATGACCCGGACACCAGGGTGATCGCCATGCACCTGGAGGCGATACGCCGGGGCCGGCTCTTTCTGGAAAAGGCAAAGGCCGCCGCCGCACGCAAGCCGGTCATTGCCCTCAAGCCCGGCAGGGGCCGGGAGAGCCGGAAGGCCATGGCTTCCCACACCGGCTCCCTGGCGGGGGAGGACCATGTCTACGATGCCGCCTTCAGGCAGGCCGGCGTCATCAGGGTGGACAGCTTCCGGGAGCTCATCGATATCCCCAGGATCTTCGCCACTCAGCCCCTGCCGCGGGGCCGCCGGCTGGCCATAGTCACCATCTCCGGCGGGGCGGGGGTGATGGGCATCGACGTCGCCACGGCGCACGGCCTGGCCCTGGCCCGGCTCTCGCCGGCCACCCTGGAGAAGCTGGCCGCCATCGCCCCGGTGCTGGCGGGCAACCCCGTCGACCTGGGGCCGGGGTTGCCCGCCTACCAGGTGCCCGGGGGGATCGCCAGCCGGTTCCCGGCCATGATCGAGGCCATACTCGATGACGGCAACGTCGACTGCCTGGCCATAGCCTGCCCCTGGGGCGTGCGCGGGAAGATCGCCGAGGTATTCGGGCCGATGGTCAGACGGCAGGCGAAGACCATGGCCGCGTGGGTGGCCGGCCCCAGCCTGGCCATGGCCCAGGAGATGAACCGCGAGTTCGAGACCATTGGGCTGCCGGCCTACCCCGACGGGGATGCGGCCATCAAGGCCCTGGCGGTGGCCGTGCGGTACGCCGGCATCAGGGCCGCGCTCCGCGCATCACCGCCATGATAGAGGGACGCCGCCGGGGGAGGCGGCCCCACGAAAGAGAAGCACTGCAGGCCGCAGCCGGCCTGAGGGAGGTATCGGCATGAACGTGATGATCATCGGCAGCGGCGCGCGCGAGCACACGCTGGCATGGAAGATCGGGCAGAGCCCCGGAGTGAAAGGGATCTTCGCCGCCCCGGGCAACGCGGGCACGGCGGGCATCGCCCGCAACCTGGACATAGCAGCCAGCGACCTCGAGGCCCTGGCCGCGGCCGCCGCAGAGCACAGGGTGGACCTGACCGTGGTCGGTCCCGAGGCGCCCCTGGCCGCCGGCATCGTGGACCTGTTCCGGGAACGGGGGCTGGGCGTGTTCGGCCCCACGAAGGCGGCGGCCGAGATCGAGGCCAGCAAGGTCTTCTCCAGGGAAATCATGCGCAAGTACGGGGTCCCCTGCGCCCGGGGAGAGGTCTTCTCCTCCTATTCCCAGGCCAGGGATTATGTCAATTCCACGCCGCCCCCAATGGTCATCAAGGCCGATGGGCTGGCCGCCGGCAAAGGCGTGACCGTGGCCGCCACCAGGGAACAGGCCCTGGAGGCGCTGTCCGACGCCATGGAGAAGAAGACGCTGGGCCAGGCCGGGGACCGGGTCATCGTGGAGGAGTGCCTCGAGGGCAGGGAGGTCAGCCTGCTGGCCTTCACCGACGGACAGAGCGTCAGCCCCATGGTGCCCGCCTGCGATTACAAGCGGGTGTTCGATGATGACCGGGGCCCCAACACCGGCGGCATGGGGAGCTACAGCCCGCCCGGGTTCTTCAGCCGGGAGATGGCCGGGGAGGCCGTGCGCACCGTCCTCGAGCCCACCGTCCGCGCCATGGCCCGGGAGGGGAGGCCGTACCAGGGCGTGCTCTACGCCGGGCTGATGATCACCGCGGCCGGCATCAAGGTGCTGGAGTTCAATGCCAGGTTCGGAGACCCGGAGACCCAGGTGATGCTGCCGCGGCTCAAGACCGACCTGGTGGAAATCATGCTGGCCGTGGCCCGCGGCCAGCTGGGCGGCATGAGCATCGAGTGGAGCCCCGACCCCTGCGTGGGCGTGGTAATGGCCTCGGGGGGCTACCCCGGCCGCTACCGCACCGGCGCGCCCATCAGCGGCCTGGACAGGGTGGCCGGCGACGTCCTGGTCTTCCACGCCGGGACCGCCCTTGAAGGCGGCATCGTCACCAGCGGCGGCCGGGTGCTCACCGTGGCGGCCTGCGGCAGCAGCATCGCCGAAGCCCGTTCGAAGGTCTATGCCATCATCCCCCGCATCGAGTTCGAAGACTGCCACTACCGCCGGGACATCGCCGCCCGGGAGATCGCCTGAAGGCGCCGCCGGCGGCGCAGGGGAGCGCACCGGGGGGTCCCGGCCCGCAGCGCACGTTGCGCCCGGGCCGGGGGTTGGGCTACGCTTTGATTAGCAATGGCCAGAACGGAAGCGCAAGCCTGCCTGTCCCTGATCACCCGCGGCCCGGGGGCCACGCGGGAGCTGGGGTTCAGCATCGGTAAGCAGCTCCGGCCAGGCAGCGTCGTCGCCCTCATCGGGGAGCTGGGCTGCGGCAAGACGTGCTTCGCCGCCGGGCTCTGCACGGGGCTGGGCATACCCCGCAGGCAGGTCAACAGCCCCACCTTCGCCTTCGTCAACGAGTACCGGGGCCGGTTCCTGGTCCTCCACCTGGACCTGTACCGCATCGACGGAGTGCCGGCCGGCCTGGATGTGGGGATCATGGACTACCTGTCCAGGGCCGAGCGGGGCGCAGCCATCATCGAATGGGCGGACCGGGTGCTGCCGCTGCTGCCCGATGACCGGCTCCTGGTGGAGTTCGAGGTCCTCTCGCCCCTCAGGCGCCGCCTGGTCCTCTCCGCCCGCGGGCGCCGGTTCGCCCGCCTGCTGCGGGAACTGGAGATCGGATGAAGATACTGGGGTTCGACACGGCCGCCCCCACCAACACCATCGGGCTGGTCGATGACGGCCGGCTGCTGGCAGAGCATGCCTGGGAGGCCAGGGACAACTCGCTGCAGAGGATCGTGCTCAATATCGACCTGGTGCTCAAGCGGGCGGGCGTGGCCCCGGGGGACGTCGACGGCCTGGCCGTGGGCATCGGGCCCGGGTCCTGGACCGGGGGCAAGGTCGGCGTGACGGTGGGCAAGACCCTGGCCTACGCCATGGACAGGCCCATCTGCGGGGTGACCTCGTTTGAGGCCCTGGCCTATCAGAGCCGCGGCAGCACCCTGCAGCTCTGCCCGCTGGTGGCCGCCGGCCGGGACACCATCTATGCGGCCTTCTTCCGGGCGGGCGCCGGGGCCCTGGTGCGGGCCGGCGACTACTATGTGGGCGCCATCGAGGGCCTGGCGGCCCTGGTGAGGGAGCCGACGCTCTTCCTGGGGAAGCCGGCCCACGTCCACCGCCAGGCCCTGGCCGGGGCGCTGGGCCCGCTGGCGGCCTTCGGCAGCCCGTCCGATTCCCCGGCCGGCAGCGCCTTCGCCTGGCTGGCCCTGCCCCGCCTGCGGCAGGGCGCGGGCGACGACCCCCTCTCGCTGGCGCCGCTGTACCTGACGGAGTACCTGGCGCAGGCGCTGCTCAAGCGCCGGCCGGACCGGGAGACGCGGGGCTGATCATGGCGGGGGCCGCATGCTGATACTGGGGATCGAGACCTCCTGCGACGAGACGGCCGCCGCCCTGGTGGAGGACGGCGCCATCCTGTCCAACATCATCTCTTCCCAGATCGACCTCCATGCCCGCTTCGGGGGCGTGGTCCCGGAGATAGCCTCGCGCCAGCACGTGGAGGCCATCGGCTACGTGATCAAGCAGGCCTTCGAGGCCGCCGGCCGGCGGCCATCCCAGACCGGCGCCATCGCCGTCACCGCCAGGTACGGCCTCATCGGCTCCCTCATCGTGGGGGTCTCCGCGGCCAAGTCCCTGGCCTGGGCGCTGAAGGTGCCCCTGGTGGGGACACACCACATCGAGGGGCACATCTTCGCCCCCATGCTCAGCCATCCCGACATCCCCATGCCCCACGTCTGCCTCACCGTCTCGGGGGGGCACACCATGCTGGTCCACGTCACGGGCCCCTGCCGCTACGAGGTCATGGGCAACACGGTGGACGACGCTGCCGGAGAGGCCTTCGACAAGATTGCCAAGTTCCTGGACATCGGTTTCCCGGGCGGGCCGGCCATCGACCGGCTCTCGGCCCGGGGCAGCCCCACCGCCTTCGACCTGCCCCGGCCGGCGGTGCGCAGCCGGTCCCTGGACTTCAGCTTCAGCGGCCTGAAGACCTGCGTGGTCAACATGTTCCGCAACAAGCCGCCGGAGAGCATACCGCTCCCCGACGTGGCCGCCAGCTTCCAGGAGGCGGTGGTGGACGTCCTCGTCTCCAAGACGCTGCAGGCGGCGGAGCGCAAGGGTGTGGCCGCTATCAGCGTCACCGGGGGGGTGTCCTCCAACCGGCGGCTGGGGGAGGCCTTCCGCGAGGCCTGCGCCCGCCGGGGCCTGGCGGTCTTCTTCCCGCTCCCCGACCTGCGCACGGACAACGCCGCCATGGTGGCGGCGGCCGGGGCCGCCCGCCTGGCGCAGGGAGAGGTGTCGGGCCTGGACCTGAACGCCGTGGCCAGCGCGCCGCTGGAGAGCGCCGCATGAGCCCGCAGACGTTCGTGGTCAAGGTCAACCCCCGGGCCCCGCAGAAGAGGCTCATCCTGACGGCCGCCGAGGTGCTGCGCCGGGGGGGCCTGGTGGCCTTCCCCACCGAGACGGTCTACGGCCTGGGCGCCGATGCCCTCAACGCCGGCGCGGTGAGGCAACTCTTCCTGGCCAAGGGGCGGCCGCCCGACAACCCCATCATCGTGCACGTCGCCTCCACAGCGGACCTGGAGCAACTGACGGAGCGGGTGCCCCCGCGGGCGCGGCCCCTCATGGACCGCTTCTGGCCGGGGCCGCTGACCCTGGTTCTCTCCAGGTCGGCCCGCGTGCCGGACGAGGTCACCGCCGGCCTGGACACCGTGGCCGTGAGGATGCCCCGGAACAGCATTGCGCTGGCGCTGATCCGGGCGCTGGGCCGCCCGGTGGCCGCGCCCAGCGCCAATCTGTCCGGCCGGCCCAGCGGCACCACTGCCGGCCACGTGCTGCAGGACTTCGCCGGCAAGATCGACATGGTGCTTGACGGCGGGCCGGTGCCCGTCGGCGTGGAATCCACCGTCCTCGACCTCTCCCGCAGGCCGCCGGCCATACTGCGGCCGGGCGCGGTGACGCCGCAGGACCTGGAGCCTCTCCTGGGACGGGTGGTGATGGGCCGGGCCCGGCGCGAGGACCGGCGCTCCCCGGGCACCCGCCACCGCCACTACAGCCCCCGGGCCCGGGTCAGGCTGGTGGAAGCCAACGACCACGAGGCCATCTCCAGGCGGCTGGACGAGTGCAGCCGGGAGGGGAAGAAGGTGGCCGTGGTCCTGGCCGGGACCGGCTTCGTCTACGCCGGGAAGGCCTGCCCCATCGTCAGGCCCATGCCGCCCGCCCTCCGGGAGTACGCCCGGAGGCTGTTCGCCGTGCTGCGGGAGCTGGACGATCTGGCCGTCGATGAGATACTGGTGGAGAAGATCGCGGAGGAGGGCATCGGAGTAGCCATCATGGACCGTCTCAGGAGGGCCGCCGCCCGGTGAAGGCAGGACATGGGCCCGGCCCATGCGGCCGGGCCGGGGCGGTGACCGGGCCATGACCCGCAGGGCGTTCCCCTCCCGCGATGTCATCATCGTCGGCGCGGGGCCGGCCGGGGCCACCCTGGCCGCCGAGCTCTCCCGCGAGGGCGTGGATGTCCTCATCCTGGAGAAGGAGAGGCTGCCCCGTCACAAGACCTGCGCCGGGGGAGTCACGGTGAAGGCGGCCCGGCTGCTGGGCCTGGACCTCGCACCGGTGACCAGGGACACGGTTCTCGGGGCCCGGGTCGCCTGCCGCCGCAGGCAGCCCTTCACCAGGTCGTACCCCAGGCCGATGATCCACATGGTGATGCGGGACGAGTTCGATCTCATGCTCACCGAGAAGGCCTGCGGCCACGGGGCAGCGCTTGCCCAGAGCGAGAGGGTGCACCGGGTCCGGGCGGACGGCGAGAGCGTCGCCGTGGAGACGGCGGACCGCACCTACACCGCCCGGGTGGTGGTCGGCGCCGATGGGGCCCGCAGCGTCGTGGCGCCGGGCGCCGGCCTGGCACTGGGCATGGACCTGGGCATCGGAATGGAGGCCCGGCTTTCGGTCACTGGACAAAGGTTGCTACAATGGGAAAACCTGATGGGCCTGGACCTGGGGCACGTGCGCGGGGGGTACGGCTGGGTCTTCCCCAAGGGAGACCATCTGTCGGTGGGCGCCGGCATCCCGCTTCGCCAGGCCAGGCGGCTGAAGTCCGGCTACCGGGCGGTGCTGGCCGCGCATGGCCTGGAAGACTGCCCGGCGACCAGGGTCAGGAGCCACTGGCTGCCGGTGCGCCGCAGGGGCGCGGCTGTCCAGAGCGGGAGGTGCCTGCTCCTGGGGGATGCCGCCGGGCTGGTCGACCCGGTCACCGGCGAAGGCATCTGCAATGCCGTCAGGAGCGCCCGGATAGCGGCGCCGGTGATCGGGGAGTACCTGCGGGGCCGGAGCGCCGGCCTGGGGCAATATGAGTCCGCGGTGGACAGCGAGATAATGCCGGAGCTGCGGGCCGCCAGGGCGCTGGCCAGGGTCTTCGCCTGGTTCCCGGGTCTGGTCTTCGATGCGGTCAGGAGCAGCGACCGCCTGTGGAATGCCTGCTGCCGCCTGCTGCGCGGCGAGGACACCTACGTCACGCTGAAGAAGCGGCTGGGCCCCGCCCAGGCCGCCTTTGACCTGCTGACCTTCTGAGCAAGCGAGGTGGAGAGAATGAAAGAAGCCAGAGGCGCCATGCCCATGGTAGGGGTGGTGATGGGCAGCACATCGGACGAGCCGCTGATGCAGCCGGCCCTGGACACGCTGCATGAGATGGGCATCCCCTTCGAGGTGCGGGCCATGTCGGCCCATCGCACCCCGGAGAAGACCCGCGACTATGCGCTCCAGGCACGGGAGCGGGGGATCGAGGTCATCATCGCCGGAGCCGGCGCCGCCGCCCATCTGCCCGGCGTCCTGGCCAGCTGGACCATGGTGCCGGTGATCGGCGTGCCACTGCCCACCAGCGACCTCAAGGGCCTGGACAGCCTGCTGGCCATGGTCCAGATGCCCGGGGGAGTGCCTGTGGCGGTGGTGGCCATCGGGCCGGCCGGCGCCCGGAACGCGGCCCTGCTGGCGGCCCAGATGCTGGGCATCAAGCACGACGATATCGCGGAGGCCTATGCGGCCTACCGACGGAAGCTGGCCCAGGGGTAGGCGGACCGTCGACAGGACCGTCCACGCATCAAACCAGGCAGAGAACGACCCTGATGTGGAGAGGTAGGAGATGATCGAACGATACTCCAGGCCGGAGATGAAGCGGGTCTGGTCCGACGAAGGCAAGTTCGAGAAGTGGCTCAAGGTGGAGATGGCTGTCTGCGAGGCCTGGGCCCAACTGGGGGCCATAACGGGGGAAGACCTGGCCAGGCTGAGAGGGGCCAGGTTCGACCTGCGGCGCTACGAGGAGATACTCAAGGCAACGCACCACGACATGACGGCCTTCGTCAACACCGTGGCGGAGAGCCTGGGGCCGGAGAGCCGCTTCATCCACCTGGGGTTGACCTCCTCCGACGTCATGGACACGGCCACCAGCCTCCAGCTCCTGGAAGCCGCCGACATCCTGGAGCGGGGCATCTCCGGGCTGCTCTCGGTCCTGCAAGGCCGGGCCGTGGAGCACAAGCGCACCATCATGATGGGGCGGACCCATGGCGTTCATGCCGAGCCCATCACCTTCGGCCTGAAGCTGGCCATCTGGGTCAAGGAGATGGAGCGCAACGCCCGGCGCATGGCCGAAGCCAGAAAGACCGCGGGCGTGGGCAAGATGTCCGGGGCGGTGGGCACCTACGCCACCGTCCCGCCGGAGGTGGAGGAGATAGCCTGCGCCAGGCTGGGGCTGGAGCCGGCCCCCGTCTCCAGCCAGATCATCCAGCGGGACCGTCACGCGCAGTTTGTCACCACCCTGGCCATCATCGCCGGCTCACTGGAGAAGTTCGCCACCGAGATACGCGGGCTGCAGAGGACAGAGGTACTGGAGGCCGAGGAGCCCTTCGAGGCCGGCCAGACCGGCAGCTCCGCCATGCCCCACAAGCGCAACCCGGAGCTCTGCGAGAGGGTCTGCGGGCTGGCGCGGCTGGTCCGGGGCCATGCGCTGACCTCCCTGGAAAACATGGCCCTGTGGCACGAGCGGGACATCAGCCACTCCTCCGCCGAGCGCATCATTCTGCCAGACTCGTGCCTGGCGCTGGACTACACCCTGGGCATCTTCACCTACGTAATGAGCGGCCTGCAGGTCTACCCGGAGCGCATGAAGGAGAACCTGGAGGCCACCAGGGGGCTGGTGTTCTCCCAGAGGGTCCTCCTGGCCTTGATCGGCAAGGGGCTCACCCGCCAGCAGGCCTACGAGCTCGTGCAGCGCAACGCCATGAAGGCATGGAAGGAGCGCGGAGACTACCTGCGGCTGCTCAAGGCGGACCCGCAGGTGATGGCCAGGCTGCAGCCGGATGAGCTGGAAGCCCTCTTCGACTACCAGTACTACCTGCGGCACGTGGACCCCGTCTACCGGCGGCTGGGGCTGTAGGAGAGGGCGAAAAGGAGCTCTGCGCCATGCCGGAACTGCCCGAAGTGGAGACGATCAAGAACGGGCTGGCCCCCCGGGTGGTCGGGCGCCGTATTCTGAGAGCCAACCTGCCTTGGCCGGGACAGGTGCGCCGGCCTTCCCCCGACGAGTTCCGCCGGGACATCGCCGGCCAGATCGTGGAAGGGGTGCGGCGCCGCGGCAAGTACCTCATCGTGGACCTCTCGGGCCCGCTCACCCTGGTCGTGCACCTGAAGATGACCGGGTGCCTCCTGGTCCGGCCGTGGGAGGCCGAACCTCTACCCCATACCAGGGCCATACTGTGCCTGGACAACTCCACCAGCATACACTTCCTGGACCAGCGCAAGTTCGGGGGCATGTGGCTGGTGGAGAACGAAAGTCAGGTCGTGGGGCGTCTCGGCATCGAGCCCCTGGACCACGCCTTCGGGGCCGAGGCGCTGCGGGAGCTGCTGCGGAAGCACGATGTCCCGATCAAGCCCCTGCTCTGCAACCAGATGGTCATCGCCGGCATCGGCAACATGTATGCCGACGAAGCCCTCTTTGAGGCCCGCATCCACCCCGAGAAGAAGTCCCGCCAGCTCAAGCCCGGGGAAGCCGCGCGCCTGCACCAGGCCATCTGCCACGTCCTGGCAGAGGGGATCGCCCGCTGCGGGGCCAGCGTCAACACCTACCAGCAGCCCAACGGCGAGCCGGGCTTCGCCCACCTCTTCTTCCGGGTGGCCCACCGCCGCGGCGAGCAGTGCTACCGCTGCGGAACGCCCATCTGCCGCATCTCCCTGCGGGGGCGCGGCACCTACTTCTGCCCCCGGTGCCAGCAGGCCTGAGGCCCCGGATGCCTGCGGAGCTCCCGGCTAGTCCGCCAGCTCCACGATGGTCACGCCGTCGCCGCCTTCCCAGGGCATGCCCGGCCTGAAGGACCGCACCGAGTCCTGGCCCGGCAGCCAGGCGCGCACGCTGGCCCGCAGCATGCCGGTGCCCTTGCCGTGGTTGACCAGGACCGCGGTCACCCCGGCGCAGTAGGCCTCGTAGAGGAACTGCTCCAGCTTCGGCAGGGCCTCGTCCACCGTCAGGCGGTGGAGGTCCAGCTCCGGGTATGGAGTCGGGGCAGGAGGGCTCATGGCAGACCCACCCATTCTAAAGGGCCGTCCCCGGCAACGTCAACGGAAGGCCCCGGCCGGCAGAAATTCCGCAACTTCTCCGGGTGGGGTGGGGGGGAGGGCACGGGACCGGCC
>CAZBJX010000025.1:0-29978 GCA_964492335.1 uncultured Dehalococcoidia bacterium
ATGGTGACAAAATCACTGAACCATTAGGGTGACAGATTGACAGAACTACGACAGGGAGTTCTGTTACATTTTCGTGTCATTCTGACGGGACACATCCGGCTTCGCCCGGGCAATCCCGGCCGCTCCAGAAAGGCGCCGGCCAGGCTGAACCTGGCGGCCGGGCGAAAGGGCGCAGATCCGCAAGGCGTTCCTGAGCTCGTCCAGATACATGTGAGACAGTTGAACCCCGGGAAGAAAGGTGGTCATGATACCACCCGGGGTGGCTCCATTTCAGAGCGTTGCACTGGCTCACCCTGACGCTTATGGTGGGGTGCGCCAGGTCATACCTCTGCCTGCTGGGAGGGGATCTCCTCTTCCTGGCCATTTGTCATCTCCTTCCCGGCCTGGCACGTTCTACCCGGCCCATGTTCCTGTTCGATTGACACCAGCTTCCAGGAAGGCAAACTATATGGCGTACCACAGGGTAGACGAGGTGGCAAAGGGCGAGGCATACCGCTGGCAAACCACAATGCAGACCGCGCTGTCTTTCGGGCACCGGACTGTGGAGGTACTGAGTCCGGATGCCACTGCCTGGGCCTGCGGCACTGCCTGTGGTCATCTTCCTCCTCCTGGGCATCGGCAGGTTTCTGTCGTTCGACGTCCCGGCCGGCCTGGTGCCTCCGGGCGATGATGCGCGCCAGGATGCGGAGGCCATCGTCAAGGCCATGGTTTTCATCGACCGTGCCGGGGGCCCGGGCCCACTGGCTGCTGGGGCGCGGTTTCCAGGTGGACGTGGCCGAGGAGGGCACCACCATCTGGACCTTGCTGCAGCAGCACCTGGCCGGCGATGCCGTCTGGAACCACCTGAAGGACTGGAGGACCGGGTAACCCTGAGGGACGCGGTCAAGTCGCTCCTGGAGAAGGAGACCGGATTGGGGATAGTGGAAGAGGGAGAGACTGCGCCCGAGAAGGAGGGCTTCATCTATGGGGCGGGAGTGGACTTCTGGTACCGCGTCTTCCTGCACTGGGCGCTGGAATGGAAGGACAACGCCTTCCTGAAAGACCACATCCAACGGCTGATGGTGACGCCGGCGGGGTATGTCGAATACGGCCACGGCAACCCCGTCATAGCCTGTGCCCCCGGCACGGTGGAGAAGTGCCGGAAGGCCATCGTCAGGGCCCTGGAGGCACTACGGAAATCGCCCGAGATCGAGAAGGCCAGAACCAGCTTCAAAGCCATTGAGATGCCGGTGTCCCGGGCCGGTGCCGGGTATGCCGGCGCCTGGGAGTGTAGTCGATAGGGCAAGGAGGAAGGCCATGAAGGTATGCATCTACGGCCGGGTCAGCTCGGGCAAGCACGACACGGACCTGTCTACTTCGGCCCAACTGCGGGCGCTGCGAGAGTATGCCCGGAAGAACGGCCACGAGATCGTCAGGGAACTCGTTGACGAGGCGGAGAGCGGGCGTACGGCCTCTCGCCCGGCCTTCAGAGAAATGATCGCCCTGGCCCGGCTGAAGACCCCGCCTTTCGAGGCCATCCTGGTCTGGAAACTGAACCGTTTCAGCCGAAGCCGGGCCGATTCCATAACGTACAAGACCCTGCTCCGGAACAAGGGCATAGAGGTCATCTCTATCAACGAACCCACCGACGACAGCCCCACCGGGCGCTTGATCGAGGGCGTCATCGAGTCCATCGATGAGTTCTACTCTGCCAACCTGGGCCAGGACATACGGCGGGGCTTGAGGGAGAATGCCTCCAGGGGGTTCTTCACCGGCTCCCGGGCACCATACGGATACCGTCGGGTGGAGGTCAGGGATGGTGCCAAGACACGCCACAAGCTGGAGTTGGAGCCGGAGGATTCCGCGGCGGTGCAGACGGTGCGGCGGATGTTCGATCTGGCGGCCAGGGACGCCGGCTGCAAGGAGATAGCCAAGGCCCTCAACTGCGACGGGCTGCGTACCGCCACTGGCGAGCGCTGGGGCAGGGTCACGGTGCACAAGGTCCTCACCAATGAAGCCTACTGCGGCACCCTGGTGTGGGGGGCCTTGAAGGGGCATGCGGCTGCCCGCGGGGCCGAGCCACCGGTGCGGGTGGAGAACGCCTGGCCGGCCGTCGTTGACCGGGACACGTTCCTGCGCATTCAGAAGAAGATGGGGAGCAGAAGCCCCAGGGCCATTCACCCCCGGCGAGTGCCGAGCACCTTCCTGCTCAGCGGCCTCCTCTTCTGCTCCTGCGGCCGCGCCTTGACCGGCTGCAGCGCCAAGTCGGGGAGGCACTTCTACTACATCTGCTGCCGCAACTCCAAGCAGCGCCGGGAAGCCTGTGATGCCCGGATGCTCCCCAAGGAGATGGTGGAACGTCAGGTCATAGGACAACTGCGGGCCAGGGTCCTCACCGAGGAGAACCTGGAGAGCCTGGTGACCATGGTCAACGAGGAGTTGCAGGCCCTTTCCGCATCTCTAAACGATCGCCTGGAGGTCATCGACCTCGAACTGCGTGACGTGAAGGCCAGGATGGCCAGGCTCTACGAGGCCCTGGAGACCGGGAAGCTTGACCTGGATGACCTGGCGCCCAGAATCAAGGAGCTCTGGTTGCGCCAGGATGAGCTGGCCAAGGCCAGGGTATCGCTGGAGGCGGAGGCAGCTGCCCGGGGGGTTCAGCCGGTAGACGAGGCCCTGGTGAAGGCCTATGCCCGGGACCTGCGCGGGTTGCTGGCGGAAGCCGAAATCACCGAGCGCAGGGCGTTCCTGCGCTCCTTCGTGGACCGAATAGAGGTGGACAAGGGGCGGGTGTCAGTCCACTACAGACTGCCCTGGCCCCGAAGCGGAAAGGCAAGTGAACCGGGTGCGGTTCTGCCTACGGAAACCTCTGGTGGAGCTGAGGGGATTCGAACCCCTGACCTCCTCCGTGCAAGGGAGGCGCTCTCCCAGCTAAGCTACAGCCCCACGCGGTGAAGAGAGCCCGGCGGCCGCTTCGCGGCGCGCCGGCACCCTCCATCCTAGCATCGGCAGCACAGCCGGTCAATGAAATGTCACCAATCCATCTGGACGAGCCAGTCGAACAACCACAACCTTGCCGATGCCGGCGCCGTGTGAGAGAATCGAGGCCAGTGACATGCGTGATCTGAGCGCCCTCTTCGAGCCCAAGTCCATCGCCATCATCGGGGCCAACTCCAACCCGCTGTCCATCACCAACATTTCGTTCACCCAGCAGCTCCTGAGCTTCGGCTACCCCGGGCGGCTCTACCCGGTGAACCCCCGGGCGGACCAGGTCCTGGGGCTGAAGGCCTACGCCAGCATCGCCGACATCCCGGAGCGGGTGGACTATGTGATCTGCGCCGTGCCCGCCGCAGCAGCGCCGGGGATCATGCGGGAATGCGTGGCCGCCAGGGCCAAAGCAGTCGCCTTCTTCACGGCCGGGTTCTCCGAGTCCGGCCCGGAAGGGGCCGCCCTGGAGGCGGAGGTGGTGCGCATCGGCCGCGAGGGCGGCGTCCTGGTGGTGGGGCCGAACTGCCTGGGGGTGCACTGCCCCGGGGCCGGCATGGCGCTGGACGGAAGCATCCCCCGGAACAGCGGCCACGTGGGCTTCATCTCGCAGAGCGGCGGAGTCTGCACGGAGATGGTGCAGGCCCTGGCCGAGCGCAACCTCTATGTCAGCAAGCTGATCAGCCTGGGGAACGCCGCCGACCTCAACGAATCGGACTACCTGGAGCACCTGGGAACTGACGAGGACACCCGGGTCATCGGCGCCTACATCGAGGGGGTCCGGGAGCCGGGGAGGTTCCTCAAAGCGGCCCGGGAGGTCTCCGGGAAGAAGCCCCTGCTGGTGCTCAAGGGAGGCCGGACGCCCAGCGGCGCCGGCGCGGCCAGGCTGCACACCGGGGCCCTGGCCGGGAGCCTCCAGATCTGGGACACGCTCTGCCGCCAGGCGGGGATCATCCAGGTGGGGAGCCTGATGGAGATGACCGACGCCATCCAGGCTTTCACCTACATGAAACCCCCGCGGGGGAGGCGGGCCGGCATCGTGGGCGCGGGCGGAGGCTTCGGCGTGCTGGCCACTGACGACTGCGTCCGCGCGGGGCTGGTGGTGCCCGAGCTCTCCGAAGACGCCCGGGCCGAGCTGCGCAAGTACACCCCGGAGGCCGGCACGGGCCTGCGCAACCCGGTGGATACCACCGCCCTCAGCCTGCTGGACCCGCGGGTCCTGCGGGCAACGGTGAAGGCGGTGGGGGACTGTGACCGGATCGACCTGCTGCTGGTGTCCTTCCCCACCCTCTTCGGCATCAGGATGGGCCCGGGCACTCTCCCGGAGTGCTTCCGGGCGGTGGCCGAGGCCTCCAGGGACACCGGCAAGCCGGCCGTGATCATCCTCTCCGCCTCCAACTGCGCCGAGGCCGGGACCAGGGCCTGGGAGCTGCAGAAGCGCTCCCTGGAGCAGGGCCTGCCCGCGTACCTGACCTTCGCCGAGGCGGCCAGGGCCGTGGACCACGTCATCAGCTACCACGAGCGGAAGCGCGCCACGCAGCAGCACGCGGGTTGAGTCGGCGGCAGGGTCCCCCGGGCAGCGTGTCAGACCAACACGCTGCATCAAGCGCCGGTAGCCTGCGTCACGGCGCCCGCCCACCCCTGTGCTATACTAGGTGCCGGAATCCGCCTGCCCCGCGGGACATGGACGTGACTGACGAGAGCGACGTCAAGCAGGAGATCGAGCGCCTGCGCGCGCTCATCGACCACCACAACCACCGCTACTACGTGCTGGACAGCCCCCAGATCAGCGACGCCGAGTACGACGCCCTGCTGCGCCGCCTGCAGCAGCTGGAGGCACAGCACCCGGAGCTGATGACGCCCGATTCGCCCACCCAGAGGGTGGGTGCTGCGCCCCTGGAGGCCTTCGGCACCGTCGAGCACCGGCTCCCGCTGCTGAGCCTGGCCAACGCCTTCTCCGACGAGGAGCTGCTGGGCTGGTACAAGAGGATCCTCAACCTGCGGGGGGAGCCGGACTTCGACTTCGTCTGCGAGATCAAGATGGACGGCCTGGCAGTGGCCCTGACCTACGCCGACGGCAGGCTGGCCACCGGGGCCACCCGCGGGGACGGCATCAAGGGCGAGGACGTCACCCAGAACCTGCGCACGGTGAAGAGCATACCGCTCTCCGTGCCGAAGGGCGCCCCGCCCCGCTTCGAGGTCCGGGGCGAGGTCTTCCTCTCCAGAGCTGCCTTCAAGAAGATCAACGAGGACCGGGCCCGCGACGGGCTGCCGCTGTTCGTCAACCCCCGCAACGCGGCGGCGGGCTCCATACGGCAGCTCGACCCCCGGGTGACCGCACGGCGGCCCCTGGACATCTACGTCTACGCCCTGGGATGGGCTGAGGGGAGGCCGGTCCCCGGCACCCACTGGGAGCGCTTGGAGTACCTGGCCTCGCTGGGCTTCAAGGTCAACCCCCGCAACCGCCGCTGCCGCACCATCGAGGAGGTGGCGGCCTACCACCGCCAGGTCCAGGAGGAGAGGCCGCGGCTGCCCTACGAGGCCGACGGCATCGTGGCCAAGGTGGACTCCATCGAGATCCAGGAGAGCCTGGGCAACGTGGCCCGCGAGCCGCGCTGGGCGCTGGCCTACAAGTTCCCGGCGGAGCAGGCCACCACGGTGCTGAAGGACATCGGCATCAACGTGGGCCGCACCGGCAGCCTCAATCCCTACGCCATCCTGGAGCCGGTCTTCGTGGGCGGCGTGACCGTCAGCCAGGCCGCGCTCCACAACGAGGACGACATCCGGCGCAAAGACATCCGCATCGGGGACACGGTCTACGTGCAGCGCGCCGGCGATGTCATCCCGGAGATCGTCGGGCCGGTGATCGGCCGGCGCACCGGGGCCGAGAAGGTCTTCTCCATGCCCGCGCGCTGCCCGGCCTGTGGCGCCGAGGTGGTCCGGGTGGGGGGCGAGGCCATGCACCGCTGCGCCAACGCCGCCTGCCCCGCCCAGGCCCTGGAGAAGATCAAGCACTTCACGGCGGCCATGGAGATGGACGGCGTGGGCGAGAAGCTGTGCGCCGCCTTTTTCGAGAACGGGCTGGTGAAGGACGCGGCCGACATCTACTATCTGACCCGGGAGCAGCTGCTGGGGCTGGAGCGGATGGGCGAGAAGAGCACCGAGAAGGTGCTCTTCTCCATCGCCGGCAGCAAGGCCCGGCCGCTGGCCAGCGTGCTGTTCGCCCTGGGCATCCCCAACGTCGGCGCTGAGACGGCCACGCTGCTGGCAACGCAGTACCACAGCCTGGACCGGCTGGCCGCCGCCACCGGGGAGGAGTTGCAGGGCATCCCCTCCGTCGGGCCCAAGATCTCGGAGAGCATCACCGCCTTCTTCCGGCAGGAGGGCAACCGCAGTATCATCGAGAAGCTGAGGCGGGCGGGCGTGAAGTTGGAGGATGAAGCGCCTTCGGGAAAGGCCGGGCGCCTGCCGCTGGCCGGTCAGGAGTTCGTCATCACCGGCAGGCTGGCGTCCTCCTCCCGCAGCGAGGCTGAGGCCAGGGTCAAGGCGCTGGGAGGGACGGCCGGCTCCAACGTGACCAGGAAGACCAGCTACGTGGTGGTGGGCGAGGACCCGGGCTCCAAGCTGGACAAGGCCCGCAGCCTGGGCACCCCGACGCTCACCGAGGAGGAGTTCCTGAAGATGATCGAGGAGGCCGGGGCGTGAAGCGCGCCGGGACGCGGGACGGGAGCGCCCGGCCCGTGAAGTCGATCGGCAGGGGGCCTCGATCGTGAAGCTCATCGTGGGCCTGGGCAACCCCGGCAAGGAGTTCGCCGGGCACCGCCACAACCTGGGGTTCCGCTGCATCAACCACCTGGCGAAGGCCCACGGCATCGGCGTTGACAAGCGCCACTGCCAGGCGCAGGCGGGCACCGGCCGCATCGCGGGGGTCCCGGTGGCCCTGGCCAAACCGCGGACCTTCATGAACCTCAGCGGGGAGTCCGTGCGCCTGCTGATGCAGCGGTACAAGGCCAAACGCGAGGACCTGGTGGTCATCCACGATGACCTGGACCTGCCGCCGGGCCGCATCCGCCTCTACGCCAACGGCGGCCCCGGCGGGCACAAGGGGGTGGCGTCCATCATCTCGGCGCTGGGCAGCCGCGACTTCGTGCGCATCCGGGTGGGCGTGGGCCGGCCCCCGCCGGGCATGGACCCGGTGGACTACGTGCTGCTGGACTTCAGCCCTACCGAGAGGGAGGTCATCGAGGAGGCCATCGCCAAGGTCGGCGAAGCCGTACCCTTCATGCTGAAGGAGGGACTGGCCGCCGCCATGAACAAGTTCAACCAGAAGGAGACGCCTCAGCAGGAGAGCAGCAGCGGTGGATCCCTGTCTACTTGACCGCAGCGTGGGTCTTCACTTCGCGCTTCAAACGGTCGCCGAGAGACAGGCTGGCCACATCTAGGTCGTAGTCGGCCTGCAGCCCCAGCCAGAACTGGGGCGACGTGTTGAAATAGCGGGCCAGACGCAGCGCGGTGTCGGCGGTAACCCGGCGCTTCTCCAGCACGATCTCGTTAATGCGCCGGGGCGGTACGCCAATATCGAGGGCCAGCCGGTTCTGGCTCAAGCCCAGGGGCTTGAGGAACTCCTCTGATAGAACCTCCCCGGGATGGACTGGCTGCAGTTTCTCTTCCCTCATGCTACCCCCTAGTGATAGTCGACGATTTCGACCTCGTACGCATCTCCTTCTCGCCACTTGAAGCAGACCCGCCATTGGTCGTTGATGCGGATGCTGTATTGGCCCGACCGATCGCCGCTCAGCTTCTCCAGCCTGTTCGCCGGCGGGCTCCGCAGGTCCTGCAACGTTCGCGCATTGCTCAGCATGCGCAGCTTGCGCAGTGCCACCTGCTGAATGTCTCCCGGCAGCTTCCTTGAACGCTGAAGGGCGAATACCCTTTCGGTCTCCGTGCTCCCGAAAGACCTGATCATAGAGCTATTCTATAACGGATAACGTTATACGTCAAGAGGTAGATGTCATCACCGGCGGCCGATGGGGACCATGGTCCCAAGACAGAGCTGCCTGCATGAGCCATCATTGGCTCATGTACAGCGCAGAGGAGAAGCGGACGCTCAACCGGGTGGCCAGGGGGATCGCCGCCTGCGCCATTGCCCTGGCATACCTGGGCCACTCCTTCTGGCTTCTCTTTGTGTTCCCGATTGACTCGCTGGGGGCCTTCTTCTTTGTTCCGCTCTATCTCCTGATCGCCACAGGAATCGGGATCGCGGCCTACTTCAGCCTCAGGTTGGCCGTCAACCGGAAACGCGTGGCCATCGTGGTCGGATCGTTCTGCGCCGCGATCGTCCTGATCGGACTGCTGGTCTTCCCCTCCAATCCCTACGAGCCCGGCCCGTTCGGGCAGATGGCCCAGTATGCCTCCGCTTTCCGGGGCTACCCGGACAGCATCCAGCAAGACGACCTCTACTATGGCAACCGGGCGGAGCGGGCCGCCGCCAGGGTGAAGTACCCGTCAGCAGCCAACATCTTCGTGATCGTGGCCTTCGACGGCGAGATGTACTGGATCGGCCTTCGGGATGGGGCCGTCGTGGACTGCGACCCGGACGAGCTTGAATTCACGGACAATGGCGGCAAGACCGTGCTGTTCGTGACGGATCCGCTGGATCCCTCGAAGAGAAGAGAGCACGAAGTCCCGAGGGCTGACATCCAGCGTGCGATCGATGAATATGGCCCCGTGGAGCGCGACGCCTACGAGGTCTACCCCGGATACTGGGCCGACATCTGGTTCGAACCCTTCCCGTCCCCCTTTCCGGACCCCTTCCGGCAACCGAACCCGTTCCCCGACCCCGTGAACGACGTGCCGATGCCGCGAACCGCCGGGGATGCCATCTTCGAATGCCTGCTGCGGGCCTTCAAGTGAGGGCGGGTGGCTGCACTTGCGTGAAGGGGCACTGCGGGCCCTGCCTCTCCAGCAGCGGCTTCAGGTACTGCCCCGTGACGCACTCGGGGTTGGCCGCGATCTCCTCGGGCGTGCCGGTGGCCACGATGCAGCCCCCCTTGTCGCCCGCCCCCGGGCCCAGGTCGATGATGTGGTCGGCGTTCTTGACCACGTCCAGCTGGTGCTCGATGATGACCACCGTGTTGCCGCCCTCCACCAGCCGCTGCAGCACCGAGAGCAGCGCCGCCACGTCGTGGAAGGAGAGCCCGGTGGTGGGCTCGTCCAGGATGTACAGGGTGCGCCCGGTGGACCGCTTCGACAGCTCACTGGCCAGCTTGACCCGCTGCGCCTCTCCGCCAGAGAGGGTGGTGGCCGGCTGGCCGATGCGCATGTAGCCCAGGCCAACGTCGTTCAGGGTCTGCAGCTTGGTCTTGAGGCGGGGGATGTTGGCGAAGAACTGCAGGGCCTCCGCGACGCTCATGTCCAGCACCTCGGCGATGTTCTTGCCTTTGAACCGGACCTCCAGGGCCTCCCGGTTGTACCGCTTGCCCTTGCACACCTCGCAGGGCACGGTGACGTTGGGCAGGAACTGCATCTCGATCTGGATGTAGCCCTGCCCCTGGCAGGCCTCGCAGCGTCCCCCCTTGACGTTGAAGGAGAACCGCCCCGGGGTGTAGCCCCGCATCCGGGCCTCGGGCACCTGGGCGAAGAGGTCGCGGATGGCGGTGAAGGTGGTGGTGTAGGTGGCCGGATTGCTGCGCGGCGTCCGCCCGATGGGCGACTGGTCGATGTTGATCACCTTGTCGATGTGCTCCAGCCCGGTGATGGCGTCGCATTCGCCCGGGCGGTCCTTGGCCCGGTAGAGGATCTGGGCCAGCTTCTTGTAGAGGATCTCGCTGATGAGGCTGCTCTTGCCGCTGCCCGACACCCCGGTGATGCACACCAGAACGCCCAGGGGGATGCGCACGTCGATGTTCTTCAGGTTGTTGTGCCGCGCCCCCCTGATGACCAGCTCGCGGCCGTTCCCGGTGCGGCGCTCCCCGGGCACCGGTATCCGCCGCCGGCCGGAGAGGTACTGGCCGGTGATGGAGTCCGGGCTCTGGCTGATCTCGGCCAGGGTCCCGGTGGCCACCACCTCGCCGCCGTGCTCGCCGGCCCCGGGGCCCATGTCGATGATGTGGTCCGCCGCCCGCATCATGGCCTCGTCGTGCTCCACGGTGATGATGGTGTTGCCCAGGTCCCGCAGCCGCTCCAGGGTGGTGATGAGGCGGTGGTCATCGGCGGCATGCAGGCCCACGGTGGGCTCGTCGCAGATGTAGAGCACGCCCATCAGTCCGCTGCCGATCTGGGTGGCCAGGCGGATGCGCTGCGCCTCGCCGCCGGAGAGCGTGGCGGAGGGCCGGTCCAGCGTCAGGTAGTCCAGCCCGATGTCCTCCAGGAACCCCAGGCGGGCCCGGATCTCCTTGAGTATCTGGTGGGCGATGGTGAGCTCCCGGGCGGAGAGCTTCGGCTGCGGCGCCCGGTCATCAGAAAGCTCATGCACCCACCTGACCGCCTCAGAGACCGGCATGGATGTGACGTCGATGATGCTGCGGCCGTCGATGGTCACCGCCAGCGACTCGGGCTTGAGGCGCCTGCCCTGGCAGGTGGGGCAGGGATAGGACGTCATGTAGCGCTCGATCTCGGTGCGGATGTACTCCGACTCCGTATCCCGGTAGCGGCGCTCCAGGTTGGGGATGACCCCTTCGAAGCCATCGTCATAGCCGCCCCCGTAGTAGCGGCCGGAGTAGCGCCAGTAGCGCTCCCGGACCCTCTTGGCCCCCTCTTCGTTGCCGTAGAGGATGACGTTGAGCTGCTTCCGGGAGAGGCTCTTCACCGGCGCCCGGGTGGAGAAGCCGTGCTCCCGGGCCACGGTCTCCACCTGGTCCTCGTACCACATGCTCATGGCCCCGGTGCGCGACCAGGGCTGTATGGCGCCCTCGGCCAGGCTCAGTTCCCCGTTGGGGATGACCAGCTCCGGGTCGATCTCCAGCCGGGCGCCCAGGCCAGTGCAGTCCGGGCAGGCACCGTGGGGGCTGTTGAAGCTGAAGGTGCGCGGGGCGATCTCCCCCAGGCTGATGCCGCAGTTGACGCAGGCGAAGTGCTCGGAGAAGAGGAACTCGTCGCCGTCGATGACCGAGACCAGCACCACCCCCGCCCCCAGCTTGAGGGCCGTCTCCACCGAGTCGGCCACCCGGACGGGGTCCGTCTCGTCATCCACCACCAGGCGGTCGATGACGGCTTCGATGGAGTGCTTCCGGTTCTTGTCCAGCTGGAACTCGTCGGAGAGGTCGTGGATGCGGCCGTCCACCCGCACCCGCACGTACCCGGCCTTGCGCAGGTCCTCGAAGATGGCATGGTGCTCGCCCTTGCGGTCCTTGACCAGCGGGGCCACGACGAGGATGCGGCTGCCCGCCGGCAGGGCCATGACGGCGTCCACGATCTGCTGCACCGTCTGCTGGGCGATCTCCTTGCCGCATTGCGGGCAATGAGGCCGGCCCACCCGGGCGAAAAGCAGCCGCAGGTAGTCGTAGATCTCGGTCACCGTGCCCACGATGGACCGGGGGTTGCGGGAGGGGCCCTTCTGGTCGATGGATATGGCCGGGGACAGGCCCTCGATATAGTCCACGTCCGGCTTCTCCATCTGGCCCAGGAACTGCCGGGCATAGGCCGAGAGGGACTCGACATAACGACGCTGCCCCTCGGCATAAATGGTGTCGAAGGCCAGCGAGCTCTTGCCCGACCCGGAGACCCCGGTGATCACCACCAGCCTGTCCCGGGGGATGGTGACATCGATGTTCTTCAGGTTGTGCTCGCGGGCGCCCTTGACGAAGATGTCCTTGACGGTCATGTGCACAGGTCAATTCTATCACCCGGCGGGCCGCTGCGCAGGCTGATGAACGCGCCCGGGCGCGGCGCCGGCCGCCGGGGGAACAGGGGGCGCGGCCCGCCGCCGGACAGCGCCGGAACGGGGCAATCAGCCGCGGCACGGGGAGAGCGCTACCGGGGGACAGGGGAAGTCCCCCGGAATAGACAAAAGGAAATGCCCCCTGGCAGTGACGTATTTTCCCAAGGAGTTGCCCCCTCAGTATCGTCGGCGCTGAAGCGTTTCACTTCCGTGTTCGGGATGGGAACGGGTGGTTCCACCTCGCTCAAACCACCAGAAGGCAAAAGGTAGTATACCACAACCTGTTTGCGGCAATCAACTCGCGCGCGCCGCCCTTCTCCCTTGTTATCGTTCCACCCCACAGGTTACCATTTTCAGTGGGGGCGCCACCGGCGCCGCGCGGGGCGCCGCCAATACCGGAAGGAAGCCAGGAGGACTGAGCATGGGCAGTGAGCACCCGGGCGACAGGACAGCGGGACCGGCTGAGGGCAACAGGCCGGCCGGGCCAACCGCTGCTGGCAGGCAGTCCGGCGGCCCGCCCCTTGAGGGCATCCGGGCCCTGGAGTGGGGGGCCTATCACGCCGGGCCGGGGAGCCTGGCCATCCTGGGCGACCTGGGGGCCGAGGTGATCAAGATAGAGATGCCGAAGACCGGGGAGCCGCTGCGCAACCTGGTGCGCTTCGGGAACTTCCCCGTGGCCAGGGACGGCCACAGCATCTTCTACGAGGGGACCAACCGCCACAAGAAGAGCATCGCCCTGGACGTGAGCCGGCAGGAGGGCAAGCAGATCGTCCGCCGCCTGGTGTCGAAGTGCGACGTGTTCGTCACCAACTTCCGCCCGAAGGCGGTGAAGAAGCAGGGCCTGACCTACGAAGACCTGCGGCCCTTCAACGAGAGGCTGATATACGTGGCCCTGACCGCCTTCGGGTCAAGGGGCCCGGACAGGGATGCCGGCGGCTTCGACTTCCTGGGCCAGGCCCGGTCCGGGCTGATGCTGGCCGTGGGTGAGCCGGAAATGCCGCCCCTGGTCTCCCACTTCGGCCTGATCGACCAGATGACGTCCATCACCACCAGCCACGCCATCCTGACCGCCCTCTACGCCCGGGAGCGCACCGGCCAGGGGCAGGAGGTGAGGCTGTCTCTCCTCTCCTCCGCCGTGTTCCTCCAGTACTTCACCATCCTCAATGCCCTGGTCATGGGGCAGAACGCGCCCCGCCACCACCGGCACTCCGCCGACCCGGTGCGCAACCACTACCAGTGCCAGGACGGCCGGTGGGTCTGCCTGACGCTGGCCCAGCAGCCCGAGGCCTGGGGCCGGCTCTGCCAGGCCATAGGCCGGCCCGATCTCGCGGGCGATCCCCGCTTCGCCACCCGGGAGAAGCTCTACGAGCACCGGGAGGAGCTGATCGCCGCCCTGGACGGGGTGTTTGCCGCCAGGCCCCGCGACGAGTGGGTGCGGGCGCTCAAGGAGCACGACGTCTTCTGCTCCCCGGTGAACACCGCCCTGGAGTACACCGCCGACCCGCAGGTGGCGGCCAATGACTACGTTGTGGGCCTGGCCCACCGGCTGTTCGGCGACATCAAGGTGCCGGCCTACCCCGTGGAATTCAGCGGGACGCCGGCCCGCCCGGGGTTCACCGCGCCGCGGCTGGGCGAGCACACCCTGGAGGTCCTGAGGGACATCGGGGGCTACAGCGAGAGGGAGATCGCCGCCCTCCGGGAGAACGGGGTGATCGACTCCGCCGGGGCAGGTCCGGCCTGACGGGACGGAGGCCCACCGCCTAGCGGGCCACCCAGCCCCCGTCCACCGCCAGGGCGTGCCCGGTGATGTAGGAGGCGTCGTCGGAGCAGAGGAAGAGCACCGCCCGGGCGATCTCCTCGGGCCGGGCCATGCGCCCCATGGGGATGCTGGAGAGCAGCATCCCCTCCACGTCGGGGTGGCCGTCGATCAGCTTGTGGACCAGGCTGGTGAGCGTGGGGCCCGGGCACACCACGTTGATGCGGATGTTGGCCCGGGCGTAGACGACGGCCGCGGTGCGCGTCAGCCCCACTACCCCGTGCTTGCTGCCGGTGTAGGCGGGGTGCGAGCCGTCGCCCACCAGCCCCTGTACCGAGGCCATGTTGACGATGCTGCCGCCCCCACCCTTCCGCATCTTGGGCAGCTCGTACTTCATGCTCAGGAAGACCCCGGTGAGGTTGGTCTCTATCAGTCGCGCCCAGGAGTCCTCGGCGCAGCGGCTCACGGTGACCGCGTCCTCGTTGATGCCGGCGTTGTTGAAGGCGATGTCCAGGCGTCCGTAGGCCGCCTCGGCCCTGTCCGCCATGTCCCTGACCTGCCGGGCCACCCTGACGTCGGTCTCCACGAAGATGGCCTGGCCGCCCTGATCGCGGACCATCCCGACGGTCTCTTCACCGCCGGTCGCGTTGATGTCGGCGATCACCACCCGGGCCCCTTCCGCGGCGAAGGCCAGCGCCGTGGCGCGGCCGATGCCCGCGGCCCCGCCGGTGACCAGCGCCACCCTGCCCTCAAACCTCATCACGCTCTCCCATCCTCAGCAGCACAGCCGCCGGCCGGGCCGCTAAGCCGCCCGGCCCCCGTCCCCGCAGGCCTGGTCGGCCAGCGCCTGCAGGTGCCGGCAGGCCGCCCCGGGGTCAGGCTGCATGCAGATGGCGCTGCCCACGCAGATGTGGTCCAGGCCCAGCCGGGCCACCCGGGCCACGTTGCCCTCCTTGATGCCGCCGTCCACCCCGATGTCCAGGTACGGGGTGCGGGCGCGCAGATCGGCCACTTTGTCCAGGACCCCGGGCAGGAACTCGGCCCCGTAGAAGCCGGGGTGCACGGTCAGGAAGAGGACGCTGTCCACCAGCCCCGCCAGCGGGAGGACGGCCGCCAGCGGCGTCTCCGGGTTGACGGCCAGCCCGGCCTCCACCTCGAGGCGCCTGATGAGCCTGATGGCGCGCTGCGGGGCAGAGGTGGCCTCCAGATGGAAGACGATCTTCTCCGCGCCGGCCCGGGCGAAGGCCTGGAACTGCTCTTCCGGGTCCCTGATCATCAGGTGGGCCTCCCAGCGCACCTTCGGCCCCAGGGCCGCGATGTCCTGGCAGGAGATGCTGCCGGAGGGAACGAAGCGGCCGTCCATGAAGTCGACCTGCACGAACTCAGCGTAGGCCTCGGCCTGGCGCAGCATGCGGGCCAGATCTTCCGGGCTGCTGGTGAGAATGGCCGGGACGATGCGGCAACGTCTCTTCACAGGGGTCTTCCTGGCCGGAACAAGGGTGATTGTAGAGGGCGGCGGACAGGGGTGTCAAGGAGCAAAATGCTTGACATTACGATGACTTCGTGTCAATAATATAGTTAGGGTTATACAAAACGTTTGGCCAGATCGCCAAGAGAGCGTGATCGCATCCTGGGGGTTCGAGTCCACAGGGGTGCATTCAATGAAAAGGAGCGAGTGATCATGCCTGCCAGTGAAACGCCGGTTGTCAGCCTGGGAGCCTGGATCGTGGCCTTCCCGGTGGTCTACACCATGGCCACCGTGGCGGTGGTCGCCGCGTTGGCGGTGTTCATCGACTGGGCCGTCGGCACCATCCAGAGGACGCGCCTGTCCAGCAGGGCCGCCCATACCCTGCCCGCCGGCTCCGAGGCCTAGGCGCGCGAACATCGCGCCCTGCCTCTAGAGCACGAGCATCGCGTCGCCGAAGCTGTAGAAGCGGTAGCGCTCCCGCACAGCCTCGCCGTAGGCCCGGCGTACCAGGTCCGGCCCGGCGAAGGCCGACACCAGCATCAGCAGGGTGGAGCGGGGGAGGTGGAAGTTGGTGATCATGGCCTGCGCCAGGCGGAAGCGGTGCCCCGGCAGTATGTAGAGGTCCACCCAGCCCTGAAAAGGCCGCACATCGCCGGGCCGCCCTGAGTTGAGGGCGGCCTGCTCCACCAGCCTCACGGCGGTGGTCCCCACGCACACGATGCGCCGCCCTTCCGCCCCGGCCCCGGCCAGCGCGGCGGCCGCCTCCGGCCCCAGCACCCCGTACTCATGGTGTATGCGGTGCTGCCGCGGGTCTTCCTCGCGGACGGGCCGGAAGGTGTCCAGCCCCACGTGCAGCGTGACGAAGACCGGCTCCACCCCCATGCCCCTGATGCGCGCCAGGAGCCCGGGGGTGAAGTGCAGCCCGGCCGTCGGCGCAGCCACGCTCCCCTTCTCCCTGGAGTAGACGGTCTGGTAGCGCTCCCGGTCCCCCCGGTAGCCGTGGATATAGGGCGGCAGGGGGACCTGGCCCAGCGACTCCACCAGGGCCTCGTCGGCGAAGCGGACCAGGCGAATACCCTCATCCCTGCGGTCCAGCACCTGCACGACAGCCGCACCCCCTCCCGGGCCGCCGGAATTGCCCGGCCCGGCCTCTGCCCGCACCACCTCCACCTTCTCCCCCACCGAGATCCGCTTGGAGGGCCGGACCAGGGCCTCCCAGAGACCCGGCTCCAGGCGCCTCAGCAGCAGGACCTCCACCCGGCCGCCGCTGCCCTTCCTCCCCAGCAGGCGGGCGGGGATGACGCGGGTGTCGTTGAGCACCAGGAGGTCCGAAGGCCGCAGGAAGTCCGTGATCTCCGAGAAACGGCGGTGCTCCAGGGACCCGTCGCTGCGGTGCAGCACCAGGAGCCGCGACCGGTCCCGCGGCTCGGCCGGCGTCTGGGCAATGAGCGCCGACGGCAGCTCGTAGTCGAAGTCGCCGGTCTTCAACCCGTGGAAGCCCTCCCGGTCCGCCAAGCCTAGAAGATCCCCCGCACGCTCCCCGTGTCCGCGTCGACATCGATGCGGCGGAAGGCCGGGTCGGACACCGTGCCCGGCATCAGGCTGATCCTGTCGGTCACCGGGCAGAGGAACCGGGCCCCGGTGTAGACCAGCACGTCGGTGATGGGCAGCCGCCAGTCCTTCGGCACGCCCTTGATCTCGGGATCGTGGGTCAGGCTGAAGTGGGTCTTGACCATCACCGTAGAGAAGTCGTCATAGCGGCGGTCCGCCTCCAGAGCCCGGGCCTTGTCCTCGGCATCGAACTTCCACTCCACGCCGTCGGCCCCGTAGACCACCCGGGCTATGCGGCGCACCCTGTCCCGGAGCTTCATCTCCGGGGGGTACAGGAAGCGGAAGTTGGACCTGTCCTGGCAGGCCTCGATGACCGCCTCGGCCAGCTCCAGCGCCCCCTCTCCTCCGTGAGTGAAGTGGTGGGAGACGGCGCAGCGGGCCCCGGCAGCCTCGGCCGCCCGGCGGACCAGGCCCAGCTCCGCCCAGGTATCGCCGGGAAAGGCGTTGATGCAGACCACCGGCGCCAGCCCCGACCTCATGATCACCCCGATGTGGTGCAGCATGTTGGGCAGCCCCTTCTCCAGGAGGCCCAGGTCCTCCTTCTCGTAGGCCGAGGGCAGGTGGGGCAGCCCCGGGACCACCCTGGGCCCGCCGCCGTGCATCTTGAGGGCCCGGGTGGTGACCACCAGCACCGAGGCCCCGGGCTGCAGCCCGCTCAGGCGGCACTTAACGTTCCAGAATTTCTCAAACCCGATGTCCGCGCCGAACCCGCTCTCGGTGACGTGGTAGTCGAACATCTTCAGCCCGATGCGGTCGGCGATAATGGACGACTGGCCCAGTGCGATGTTGGCGAAGGGGCCGGTGTGCACCATGATGGGCTGGTACTCCACCGTGGAGCAGAGGGTGGGGTTGACGGCGCTGCGCATCCAGGCGGTCATGGCACCGGCCACCTCCAGGTCGCTGGTGGTCACCGGCCGGCCCCACTTGTCGTAGGCCACGGTGATATCACCGATCCTCTGCCGCAGGTCCGCCAGGTCCCGCACGATGGAGAGGATGGCCATTACCTCGGAGCTGGCGGCGATGCCGAAGCGGGACTGCATGGCGTAGCCGTCCATGCGGCTGCCCAGGCCGATGACGATGTGGCGCAGGCTCTGGGCGCAGAAGTCCAGTATCCAGCCCATCTCCACGCGGGTGGGATCGATGTCCAGGCGCCGCATGCGGCTCAGCCGGGACAGCTGCTCGTCGGTGTAGTTGCGCTCGTGCTGCATCCGGGCGGTGAGCGCCACCATGGCCAGGTTGTGGGCATTGGTGATGTCGTTGATGTCCCCGGTCAGCCCCATGGAGAACTCGGCCATGGGGATCAGCAGAGCGTTGCCGCCGCCGGCCGCCGTCCCCTTGACATTCATGGTGGGGCCGCCCGAGGGCTGCCGGATGCAGCCGCCGACGCTGAGGCCCTTCTTACCCAGTCCCTCGATGAGGCCCAGTACGGTGGTGCTCTTGCCCTCCCCCAGGGGGGTGGGGGTGATGCCGGTGACCTCAACGTAGTGGCCGTCGGGCCTGTCCGCCAGCCGGTGCATGATCTTGAGGAAATCGAGCTTGCCCACGCGGCCGTAGGGGATGACCTCGTCCCGGGCCAGGCCCAGCCGCTCCCGCCACTCGTCGGGGGACGGCAGGCCCTTCTCCGCCGCCTCGGCGATCTCCCAGGCCTTCATTCTGGTGGTGTCGTAGGGCAAGGTACCTCCTCGGGCGCCGGCCGCCGGCCCTACAGGCCGCGGTGCTCGGCCGCCAGGCGTATCTCGGCAGCGCGGACTGTGTTGGCCATGAGCATGGTCACCGTCATCGGGCCGACCCCCCCGGGCACCGGGGTGACGGCCCCGGCCTTCTCCCTGACGGCCTCGAAATCGCAGTCGCCCACCAGCCTGGTCCCTGTCTTGCGGGAGGCGTCGGGGATGCGGTTGACGCCCACGTCGATGACCACCGCCCCCTCCCGGACCATGTCGGCGGTGATGGCCCCGGGGCGGCCCATGGCCGCCACCAGGATGTCCGCCTGGCGGGTGATGGAGGGCATGTCCCTGGTCCCGGTGTGGCAGACGGTCACCGTGGCGTTGGCGCCCGGCTTCTTCTGCACCAGGATGGCCGCCAGGGGCTTGCCCACCAGGTTGCTGCGCCCGCAGATGACCACGTGCCTGCCCTCGGGGCTGTTCCCGCTGCGCACCAGCAGCTGCTGTACGCCGTGGGGGGTGCAGGGCAGGAAGTGCGGCTCGCCGATGAGCATGCGGCCCACGTTCACGGGGTGGAAGCCGTCCACGTCCTTCTCCGGGTCGATGGCGTTGATCACCCTGTCTTCGTTGATCTGCTTCGGCAGAGGCAACTGCACCAGTATGCCGTGGAACCGGGGGTCCCGGTTGAGCCCGGCGATTCGGGCCAGGAGCTCCTCCTCCGGGGTGCCCTCCGGGTAGACCAGGGTCTCGGACTCGATCCCCAGCTCGGCCCCGGCCTTGCTCTTGCCGGCAACGTAGGAGACAGACGCGGGGTCCTCGCCCACGCGCACCATCACCAGCCCCGGCGTCACCCCCTTCGACTTCAGGTCCGCGACCCGCTCCCTGAGCTCCCCGCGGATGTCTTCGGCGATCCGGGTGCCGCTGATCAGCTCTGCAGGCATGCTCTGCTCATCTCCTCTCGCCCGGGGCCCGGCGTCCCCCGGCGGGCGCCAGCCCGGCGCCCGCCCCCAGGATGCCCGCCAAATCGAAGGAATTATATCATCGCGGGCAGAGGGGGGACAATTTGGCCGCAGGACCGGGCGCTCCCGGCCCGCTCCGGGCCGCCTACCGCCTGCGGCGGTCCACGGACGCGGCCGCGGCCAGGTGCACATGATCGAACGCGTGGTAGCCGTCCTTCCGGTTGCGGAAGTAGCGCTGCTCGATCTCGGCCGGGCCCAGGTCTTCCTGCAGGTGCAGGCCCAGCAACTGCAGCTCCCCCGGCAGGTTGCGGGGCTCAAACCCGGCCTCCATGGGCTCCCCGGCCCGGGAGGCGATGGACTGCATCACCCGCATGCGCTTCGACGCCTTCAGGGGATCGAAGGCATCCATGTCCATGTAGTCGAAGACCACCAGGCTGCCGGGGGCGGCCACCCGGGCGATGGCCCGCAGCGTGGTGAAGACCACCTGGCGGCTCATGCAGTATGTCCCCCCCAGCCAGCTGAAGAAGCCGGGCTTGCGCGGGTCGTAGCTGGACCGCCACAGCGCCCGGTCCAGGATGTCCCGGGCGAAGTCGACGGGGACGAAATGCAGCTGCCGCGGAAACCCGTTCCCCAGCCGGGCCAGGCGCTGGCACTTGGACTTCTGGGTGTCCGGCAGGTCCACCTCGAACACCTCGAGGCGCTTGAGCAGGTCCGTCCGCCGGAAGGCGAAGGTATCCAGCCCCGCGCCCAGGATGACGTACTGCCGGACCCCGCGCCTGACGGCCTGCTCCAGGCTGTCCTCCGCGTAGCGCGAGCGGCTGAGGGTCATGGGCCCGTTCTGGCTCTGCATCACGCAGGCCAGCGCGGTGGCCTGGTCGGGGCCGGAGGCCGCCAGCTCGGGGTTCACCATCTTGACCAGGCCCGCCAGCGCCTGCTCCAGGAAGCGGCGCTCATCATCAGCGAACATCCGGCCCGCCAGCGGATCATCGAATATCTTCGGCCAGTCGTGCCTGGCATGGTAAGCGCGGGAGAATGCCGTGACTAATGCGGTGATGCTTGACCGGCTGGCTTCCATACTCGCCCCCTCCGACGCCCTGTCCCCCCGGGGCCTGCTGCAACCCCTGATGTAAATCTTATGTTACCTTGACCGACAGTGTCAAGCAGGAGTCCGGGACGCAGACTGGCATACCGGCCCCGGACTCCGGTACCATTTGGGGAAAGCCCGGGAGGGCCGCCCTCTGAAGGAACGATGAGAGCCGAGAGCCAGAGGTCCAACCGGACCGACTCCGACTTCCTGAGCCAGGGCACGCGATGCTCCGGCTGGCTGTACCTGCCTGAGGGGACGCCCCCTCCCCCGGTGGTCGTCATGGCCCACGGCTTCGCCGCGGAGAAGGGATTCCGCCTGCCGGCCTTCGCCGAGCGGTTCGCCGCGGAAGGCATGGCCGTCTTCCTCTTCGATTACCGGCACTTCGGCAGCAGCGACGGCCGGCCCCGCAACCTGGTGGACCCCCGGCGCCAGCTCCGGGATTGGGAGGCCGCCGTGGCGCATGTCCGCGCCCTGCCGGGCATCGACGGCCGCCGCCTGGCCCTGTGGGGGGTGTCGTTCAGCGGGGGGCATGTCCTGGTAGCCGCATCCCGGGACCCGGGCATCTCGGCCATCGTCTGCCAGGTGCCCTTCGTGGACTCCCTGCCGGTGCTGCGCCGCATGGGAGCCCGTCAGGTCCTCCGGGGCGCCGTGGCCGCGGGAAGGGACTTTTTACGGATGGTCACCGGCCGCCCCCCCTTCTGCATACCGGTGGTCGGCGACCCCGGGTCCCTGGCCTGCCTGACCGCGCCGGGTTTCGCGGAGGGATACCTCTCCATCATCCCCGAGGGGTCCGCCTGGAAGAACCAGTGCCCCGCCAGGATAGGCCTGACGCTGCCCGGCTACCGGCCCACATCGTCCGCCGCGAGAGTCAGGTGCCCGGCGCTGATCGTCATGGGAGAGAAGGACTCCCTCATTTGCCCGGACTCCGTGGAGAAGGCGGCCGCCGCCATGGCCGGGGCGGAGCTGGTCAGGCTGCCCGTGGGCCACTTCGAGCCGTACGCCGGCGGGTGGTTCGATCACGTGGTGGGCCTCGAGGCCCGTTTCCTCAGAAAGCACCTCCAGGCGCCCGCGGCATCCGGGCCACCCCACCCCGGCCGGCCCCGGCCTCAGGGGGCTCCGCCGCCTCAGTTGACGGACTAATGTGACCCGGACGGGCCCTGCCGAGACACGGCTGCAATCACGGTTGTCCACAATTACGGGTTACACGGGAAGACCGCGGAGGCGACGCATCATGATTTGGACGTTCTGTCCCTCCTGCAGCGCCAGGGTGGAGTGGGCTGCTGTCTGCAGCCAATGTGGTGCCACGATACCGGCCTTCGATGCCGGCAACGGGCAGGCCGGCGTCCCCCGGCCCGGGGACAGCGCCGAGGCCTGCCAGGATGGGCCGGGGGCCAGCCGCCGGGGCTCGAAGTCCATCAACCGCCTCACGCTGCTGCTGATCTGCCTGGGCATCATCGCCGCCGCGGTCCTTCTGGTGAGGTTGGTCGTCTCCGGCAACACCGACGGGCGCGCCACCGGGCCCCCCGAGGCCCCGGAGGCCATCCCCGCAGCCGACAACAGGCCCCTGAGCATCACAGCCGTCAGCGTGTCCGGGATCACCGAAACCAGCGCCACCGTCTCCTGGACCACGGACAAGGCCAGCTCCTCCCGGGTGGAGTACTTCGACCTCGGGTCCCGCGCCTGCGGCTCGGCCGTCGACACCGCCATGGGGACCACCCACAGCATGACCATAGGGTCCCTCTCGCCGGGCGTGACCTACCGCTTCTCAGCCTGGTCCACCGATGCCAGCGGCAACCGCGCCGGCCCGGTGGAGTCCACGTTCAACACCATTCACCCCGGGGCCAGCGGGCAGGTGGAATCCGGGGCCGTCTACTTCCACGAGAGCCGGGTCCTGGGCACCGACAAGCAGCCGATCGAGCTCTGGAACAACACGGCGGCAGCGGACGTCAGCTGGGACTACCTGCAGCAGTTCCTGCTGGAGGATGAGACGGACCGGATGCCCTACGTCGACGGGTCCTTCGACTGCTCGGAGTACGCCGAGATACTGCACAACAACGCCGAGGCGGCGGGGATCAGGGCCGCCTACGTGTGCCTGAAGTTCACGGGTGCTTCCTCCGGCCATGCCATCAACGCCTTCCAGACCACCGACGCCGGCCTGGTCTTCATCGACTGCACCGGGCAGCCGGTGCCCCATTCCTGCCCGCTGGACAGCATCGTCGACGTCCGGATGGGGGAGCCTTACACCCCCCACCTCATCTTCCCCTGCCCGTACATAGCCGGCCTGACGCCGCTGGGCCCGGTGGCCGACATCGGCATCACCTGGTAGCCCGCCGGGCGGCAGCGGGGGCGGCCCCGTCCGCGGCGCGCCCCCGGCCGGGGCGGCCCCTTCACTTCTGGACACCGCACCCTCCTTGCTCCTATAATTGACATGTCGATGGCTGCCAGATTCCAGCTTGTCCCCGGTGGAACTGTCACCACGCCTGCAGGGTTCTCCGCGGGGGCCGTCCACGCCGGCATCAAGACCAGGGGCGACCGCGTCCTTGACCTGGGCATACTCTGCTCCGAGGTGCCCAGCACCGCCGCCGGACTGCTGACCACCAGCAAGGTCAAGGCGGCGCCGGTGCTGGTCTGTCAGGAGAGACTGCCGGGGGGAAAGGCCAGGGCCATGGTGGTCAACTCGGGCTGCGCCAACGCCTGCACCGGCGACCAGGGGCTGGCCGACGCGCGGGAGATGGCCGGCCTGGTGGCCAGGAAGCTCGGCGTGCCGGAGGCCGAGGTGCTGGTAGCCAGCACCGGGGTCATCGGCGTCCCCCTGCCCATGGCCCGGGTCCGCACCGGGATCGAGCGCATCGTTATCTCGCGGGACGGCGGGCACCAGCTGGCCCGGTCCATACTGACCACCGACAGGAGCCCCAAGCAGATCGCGGTCAGCACCAGGGTGAACAACGCCAAGATCACCGTGGGGGGCATCGCCAAGGGCGCCGGGATGATCCACCCCAACATGGCCACGCTGCTCTGCTTCCTGACCACCGATGCCAGGCTGGAGCCCGGGATGGCGGAGCGGGCGCTGCGGCAGGCGGTGGACGCCTCGTTCAACATGATCTCGGTGGACAACGACACCAGCACCAACGACACCGTCATACTCATGGCCAGCGGCCTGGCCGGCAACCAGCCCCTGAAGGAGGGCGGCGCCGACGCCGAGGCCTTCAGGGCGGCCCTCCAGCAGGTGTGCGTCTACCTGGCCAAGCGCGTCGTGCGGGGCGGCGAGGGGGCCACCCGCCTGGTCGAGGTCACGGTGGAGGGGGCGGCCAGCGAGCAGGACGCCCGCCTGGCGGTGCGGGCCGTGGCCAGTTCCTGCCTGGTGAAGTCCGCCATACACGGGGCGGACCCCAACTGGGGCCGCATACTGGCGGCGGTGGGCCGGAGCGGGGCCGAGGTAGACCAGGGACGGGTTGATCTGTACCTGGACGAGGTCGGTCTGCTCAAGGCGGGCATCCCGGTCCAGTTCGACGTGGAGAAGGCCCGGCGCATCCTGAAACGGGAGGAGGTCCCCATCAGGGTATGCCTCAACCTGGGCGGGGACCAGGCGGTGGGGTGGGGCTGCGACCTGTCGGCCGACTACGTCACCATCAACAGCGCCTACGCCACCTAGCGGCCATCCCTCCCGGGAGGGCCGTCTTCATCGCCAGCCTCTCGTACTCCGCTTTACTTCTTCTTTACCGGCAGTGTACTAGTATGGGCACTGTCCTGGCGGAAGCCCCGGGACAACGGCCGGGGCCAACGGCAGAGAGAGGCAAGCACGAAGATGAAGAAGGCGGGATCGCTCTTTGCGAAGACCGGGGTGGTGCTCCTGGCAGCAGCCCTGATGATCGCCCTGGCGGAGGGCATCGAGAACTACATGACCGACGGCGATGTGGTGACAGGCTCGTAGGACCGCGCAGGAGAAGGACCAGATGGCTGTTCAAATGCATGCGCCCGCCGGCCCCATCCGGCACACCCTGCCGCGGAGGCTGGAGCGCAAGTTCTACCTGCCGCCCGCCAGGGTGGACCTGGCCCGCGGGCTGCTGCGGCACACCTGCCTGGTGGACCGCGAGTTTGGTTCCGAGCAGATCAACAGCCTGTACTTCGACACGCCCGACCTGGACCAGCACGAGAGGTCCTGCTCCGGGGACTTCCGCAAGGACAAGATACGCATCCGCTGGTACGGCGGGGACGAGGACCGGGACGGGATGCAGACCGTGTTCCTGGAGCTCAAGTCCAGAGAGGGCTTCGCCAGCACCAAGCAACGCCTCGAAACCCAGGTGCAGGCGGAGGTCCTGTCCCCGGCGCGCCTCGGCCAGGGTATTGTCCCTCGATCGCTGCTGCGCGACACGCTGGCCAGCTTCGGGTTCTTCCCCGGCGAGCCCATCATTCCGGTGGTCAGGATCTCCTACTGGCGCTACCGCTTCGTAGAGGTCATGACCGGCCAGCGGGTGTCGCTGGACTGCCACATACGCTCGACGATGATCATGGTGGCCCCGGGATGGTGCAACGGCGAGAAGGACCTGGAGCTGCCAGGGGCGGTCCTCGAGATCAAAGGGCAGGACGTGGAGATCCCGGTGACCCTGGGGCGCACGAGGATGCTGGACCTCGACTGGGGGCGGTTCTCCAAGTACTCGGCCTGCATCGATTCGCATATCGAGACCACAGGCGCCGTGGGGCGGCTGTCGCCCTCCGGGAGACTGGTCACGATTTAGACAGGAGACGCAAATGTGGGAAGAGCTCACGAGCCTTTTTCAAGCCCCGCTGGGGACCTGGGAGGCGGTGGTGCGCATCGGGGCGTCACTGGTGTTCTCCGTGATCGCCTACCTGCTGTACCAGGTGTTCTACGGCTCCAGGCATATCGGCGCGGGGGTGCACCGCACGTTCCTCATCGGCGGCCCGGCCGTCACCATGCTGTTCGTGGTCATCCAGACCTCCGTCCCGCTGGGCCTCGGGCTGCTGGGAGCCCTCTCCTTCGTCCGTTTCCGGACGCCGATCAAGGACCCGGCGGAGATCGGCTTCCTCCTTCTGCTGATCGCTGCATCGATCGGCACGGCCACCGGCAACGTGGTAGCTGTGGCCATCCTCTATACGGTGGTCTTCCTCACCCTGGCAGTCAAGCGACTGCTGGACAACCGGTTCACCCTGTTCGGCCGGGGGCACCTGATGATCTCCATGGACCAGCCATCCTACGCCGGGCTGCAGCAGGACCTGACCGCCTTCCTGGAGCAGCGGCTCCGCGGCCTGAACCTGGAGACCATGTCCCGGCAGGACGACCGCGTCAGCCTGCACTACCAGTACCGGCGCCAGTCGGACTTCGACTGGGCCGCCTTCAATGCTGATCTCAACCGACTGGCTGGTGCGACCAGGATAGAGATCTTCGTGGGGTAGCTGGCAACAAGCTTCGTAGGATAGCCGGCGGCAGACGGGGAAGACAGGAAAGGAAAGACCATGAAGACGAGACGCTCGAGAATGATGCCCTGGCTTCTGATACTACTGTCCGCGGCCCTGGTCCTGTCGCTGGCCGGCTGGGGCTGCAGCCGGAGCGCGTCATCAGACGACGGGTCCGGGCAGACCGCCACTACGGACGGGGCCGATGGCAGCAGCCAGACCACGGATGGCTCCGGGAGCGGGACGGCCGATGTGCCGGTCAAGGTGGACTACGACAGCGATGACCTGGATGTCGGCACCGACAGCACAGGTATGACCTGGATCCTGCTGGAGGGGGATTCCATCAGCGTCAATGGCGGCGGCACCACTGTCAGCGGCAGCATCGTGACCATCACCGCCGCCGGCCTGTACGGCATCAGCGGCACGCTGAACGACGGCCAGGTGGTGGTGAACGCTGGCGACTCGGACGTGGTGAAGATCGTCTTGAGCGGGGCGGATATCACCTGCTCCCGCAGCCCGGCCATCTATGTTCTCAGCGCGGACAAGACCGTGATCACCCTGGCGGAGGGCACGGCCAACAAGGTGACCGACGCCAGCTCCTACGTCTTCGCATCTGGCGCCACCGACGAGCCCAGCGCGGCCGTCTTCAGCAAGGATGACCTTACCATAAACGGCTCCGGATCGCTGACCGTCAACGGCAACTATAAGAACGGCATAGCCAGCAAGGATGATCTGAAGATCACCGGCGGCCAGATCACCGTAAACGCGGTGAACGACGGCCTCAGGGGTAGAGACTGTGTGGCCATCAGCGACGGGAGCATCACCGTCAAGGCTGGCGCCGACGGCATCCAGTCCAACAACGACGAGGATGCGGAGAAGGGGTTCGTCTGCATCGAGGGCGGGACCCTGAACATCACCGCCGGGGCGGACGGTATCCAGGCCGAGACCAGCGTTCTGGTCAGCGGCGGCAGCATCACCGTATCCTGCGGCGGCGGCAGCACGAAGACCGTCGCCTCTACCGCCAGCGCCAAGGGGATTAAGGCGGTGGCCGATACCACCGTCAAGGGCGGAACCATCAGCATCGACTCGGCCGATGATGCCCTGCACTCGAACGGCAGCCTGAGCATCGCCGGCGGCAGCATCACCATTGCGTCCGGGGACGACGCCATACACTCGGATTCAACGATAGTGATTGGCGGCGGGACCATACGCGTCACCCGGTGCTACGAAGGCATCGAGAGCGGGGTGGTCACCATCAATGATGGGACCATTCACATCACAGCCAGCGACGACGGCATAAACGTCACCGCCGGCTACCTCTACATCAATGGCGGATACCTGGCCATAAATGCCGGGGGCGATGGCCTCGACGTGAACGCCGCCACGGCCACCAGGGACCCCATGGCGGGCGGCTCGGTGGTGATGACCGCCGGCACCGTCATCATCAACGGCCCGACGGCGAGCAACAACGGCGCCCTGGACTTCGGCACCTTCAAGATGACGGGCGGCTACCTGCTGGCGGTGGGCAGCTCCGGCATGGCCCAGGCCCTCAGCACCACGTCCACCCAGTACTCTGTAATGGTGAACTTCACGTCGGCCCGCGCCGCGGGCACCATGCTCCACATCCAGACGCAGGACGGCGAGGACATCCTCACCTTCCTGCCGGCCAAGGCCTACCAGTCGGTGGTGCTGTGCACCCCTATCCTGGCCAAGGGGACCACCTGCGCGGTCTACACCGGCGGCAGCTCCACCGGCACCGCCGTCGACGGGCTGTACTCCGGCGGGACATACACCCCCGGCACGCAGTACACCACCTTCACCATCTCCAGCGTGGTCACCACCATCGGCTCGACGGGAGGCGGCGGCGCTCATCCCGGTGACACCGGCCATCGTGGGCCGGCGCGAAGCGCGCTTCATTAACACCCCGCCGGTCTTGCCAGGCGACCCCGAATCCGTGAATGGTTGCCGGATTCCCTTCTGGAGCACGAAGGGGGAGACTCTCACCCAAGAGGTGGGAGGAAGAATGAGAAAGAGATCAGCGCTGGCACTGACCATGATCGGTGGACTCCAGGCGGCGACGACTACCTGGGCCGGGGTGGCGCCCCTTATTGAGGCCATGCGGCAGACCGAGGTAACGGGCAAGCCGGACAAGCCGCTGGCGCTGCTACCAGGGATACAAGGTTTTCCAGCCGACAAAGGTGTGCTGGGCGGAGACGGGCCTGGTGCTGGCTGACGAGTAAGGAAGCCGCATCATCAATGCCAGCGGACTCATGGCAGGTCATCGACGAAAAGGGAGGGGTGGTAGGTGCGCCATGCCCGCCGCGTGCTGCTGAAGATAGCTGATCGAATCTGGACTGTGCTCATCCGGGCGGCTCACCAACGCGCCATGGCGCTGAGCCCACCGGCAGCCTGAAGAAGGCATCTCGAAACTGAAGGGGAGGTGGGATCAACGGATAAGGGGCTGACGGATACGGGTTGTGGAACTGGTCCGCGCCGCGTCTGGCCATCTGTCCTACCCGAGATAGGAACGAATCGGACTGTCTGGCGGAGCGAGTCTGTATACCTCCGTTTCAAACCCAGCCCGGTCCGCCAGAGTCATGACTATCCAAGTAGGTGCGGTCCCGTTGCAGGGGTATAGCCTCAAGAAGCGAATGGTGAAGAACCGAAACGGCTTGACCTCAGCCATCTCCTGCCACCGGAGCGAACGGGGCCTACCCCAGAAGGAGTAGCCGAACACCCGCTCCGCTGATAGCTGGGTTGGGTAGCGGAAAGCATACCAGATCCCGATGCCGGCAGAGTAAACAAGGCCGGAGAGAAGAACTGTCCCCACGTAGAGCCAAGTCAGGTCACCTCCAATAAGAAGAACGCGTATGCAGAGGGCGAGCGGAACGTATACCCCGAAGCAGGGGAGAAACCACGGGAACACGGCTCCACGAAACGCTCTCACATCGCCTCGAAGCTCAGCCCCCATGATGCCTAGCCTCCTCCTATTCTGAAGCAACAATCGCACCAAGTCAATCGCACTGCTGACGATGACGTCAATCCTTCGGATTGACTCATAACAACTGTTACCGAAACTGGTATCGTTGCTTCAACGGACATGCCACCGAAATCGGAGGCGTCGATGAGCAGATCGGATGTCAAGGAGTACATATCCCACAGTTCCACCGGCGTCAACCCACTACGAAGGTCTCCATCGTCAAGGCGATGCTCAGTCCGCTAGCTTCCAGGCTGTACAAGTATGGCAGCGGCAGTTGAGCCGCGAAAGACCCCTTGGCGACGAGGCTGCGCCCGTTGGTGGCTGTGATTGTCATGGTCACTTCATACGAAGTGAGACTGCAGTTGCCCATGATCCGGGTCACGGGAAAGCAGTCAAGTGTCATTGCGCCTTGCGGACCCCTCTCACTGTACCCGTGCATCTCTTCAAGCGGCCTGTGCCCGCCTCTGGCGTAGTCCTCGAACGTCCCCAACGGCAGGGCGTACAAGGTACGTACGACGGACTGCTCGATGCCATGGAAGCTGCCCTCCGTCCACGGCTCGTAGCTGAGAGAACCTGGAGGGCTGGCAGCGTTTGCCTCATCTATCATCGCCTGTTCAACATGATAGCTCCATGTGCCATTGTCGCCTTCTGAGTCAACGTACTCTGCCCGGCAACATGCGCCGAAGTCCGTGCCCGACAACTGCACATTGTCGGTGGGGATCCAGACCGTAACATCGACCCAAGCGTCGTCGGTCCGCTGACCTCTATCATTGACGTTGACGATGTGATGCTTCACTTCAAAGCACTCGACCGTCGTGGTGACAGTACCGCTCTGGCCGTTACTGCTACCTGAGCCCCCACCGGATATGCGAGTCGTCGTCTGGACGACCTCTCTGCCCACATATGCGCCTTCCACGTGCAATCTGGAGGCGCCAGTCTCCGAGTCAACCGCTACATCAACCGTGAACGATCTTAACACACCGGCTTCCCCCAAGTCCGTGGTCAGGACACTGTCAAAGTCATAGGCCCTCCATCGCTCCGATGACACGAGCGGGGGTGGATTTGTGTCATGCCGCCCGCAGGCGGTGAACATGCAAGCGCTCAGGGCAAGCAGAGCCGACATTGCCAGCCCCAGCCACTGCCTTGATGATCGGCCAATGACCATTGACATGTTCCCTCCCGAAACGGGTTTGCCCGCTAGC
>CAZBJX010000026.1:0-1072 GCA_964492335.1 uncultured Dehalococcoidia bacterium
CGCGACGCAGGTGACGGCGGGGGCGGGTACCCCGGCCAGCAGCGCCGTCAGGATCTCCTGCCAGTGGAGGTGAATGGCCCAGTGGCCCTCGCCGGGGTAGTAGACAGCGCGGCAGGACGGAAAGGCATCGGCCAGCCACTTCCCCATGGCCGGCGGCGCATGGGTGTCTGTCTCCCCGTGCCACAGGAGCACCTCCGGGACTATGTCCCCGGGCGCGAAGCCCCAGGGCCGCGACAGCAGCTTCAGGTCGTAGGTGACGCCCTGGACGCTGTCGCGGATGGCCTCTCTGAGGTCGGCTATCAGCATGGCCTTGATCCCCGGCACCATGGCCCGGGCGGCCGGCAAGTCGTGGAGTCCGTCCAACTGCGCTTTGAAATAGGCGTCGGGGTTGTCTCTCCAGAGGGAGCACAGCAGGCCCGCGCCTGCCCTGGCCAGCGGCGAGACATGGCGATTGAGTTTCAGGAACACGTTCCCCAGCCCGCGCATGCCCCTGGCCATTTCCGGGCTCTCGATGGGTGAGACGCTGGACACCAGGCCGATGGAGGTCAGCCTTCCGGGAATCCTGAGAGCGCAGGCTGTGGCGTACGGGCCGCCTCCCCCGTAGCCCAGGACGGCGAACCTGTCCAGCTCCAGGCTCTCGGCCAGCTGCAGCACGTCGTCCGGCCACTCCAGGAGCTCCCGGTCGGGCTTGAAGTCCGAGCGCCCGAAGCCGGGGCGGTCTATGGCGATAACGCGGGCCCCGGCGGCGGCGGCGACTGAGTCGTCAGGGTGGTGAAACAGGCGCGACCCCGGTATGCCGTGGAAGAAGAGGACCGGCCGGCCGTCGGGATCACCGTACTCCGCGCAGGTCAGCCGCCTTCCGTCGCGCAGTCGGATATCGCTCTGGGGCGAGGATGATGATCTGCTCTCCAACGCTGTCCTCCCTCTGTCCATCCCGGAACCAGGGTCCGGCACCACGATTGTAGGTAGGCCCTGTCACCATCACGTCTCGAAGCCTCCGGCAGGCCTTGCAAAGCCCTCTCAATGGCCCCCGCGGGTCCGGTCCGGGGGGCAGCGGGTCGCAGGCGACGGG
>CAZBJX010000026.1:1172-27877 GCA_964492335.1 uncultured Dehalococcoidia bacterium
CCGCCGGCTGCGAGGCGCCCGGCGGCGGATGCGGGCTGGACGGGCCCCGTGGGGGAAGGTATATTGACGGTGGACCGCAAGCGGCGGTGCGTGGCCCATGGCCGAAGCGGCGGGCCCCGCCTGTCCGGCATTCCGGGAGGTGCCGCGATGATGAAGGACCTGGTGCTCAAGAACAGGAGCTGCCGGCGATTCCACCAGGGCCACCGGGTTGAGGTGGAGGCTGTCAGAGAGCTGATCGACATGGCGCGGGTCTGCGCCTCCGCCATGAACCAGCAGCCGCTGAAGTACGCCTTCTCGTGCGATGCGGAGCTCAATGCCCTGGTATTCCCTCACCTGGCGTGGGCCCGCCAGCTGGAAGGCTGGGGAGGGCCCGCCGAGGGGGAGAGGCCGGCGGCCTACATCGTGGTGCTGGGCGATACCCGGATCACCCGGTCCTTCGGCTGTGACCACGGAATCGCGGCCCAGACGATCCTGCTGGGCGCCGTGGAGAAGGGGCTGAGAGGCTGCATGCTGGCCTCGGTTGACAGGGAGGGGCTGCGGCAGGCGCTGGGGATACCGCGGCACTTCGAGATACTGCTGGTTGTGGCGCTGGGCCGGCCGAAGGAGCGGGTGGTCCTGGAGGACATGGGGCCGCTCGGCGACTACTGCTACTGGCGCGACAGCGAAGGCGTCCACCATGTGCCCAAGCGGCGACTGGAGGATGTCATCGTAGGCGTCAGGTGACCGGGAGAAGAAGTCCGGGCGGCCACTGACGCGGCAGTGCTGACACTGCCGCCGAAGCGGTTTGGACGGCGCAGGTCGTTTGTGATAGTCTGAGTCAATCGAATCTGTCCGCCGGCCGAGGCTTGCCAGTGCCGGTCGGCGATGGTAGAATAGCCCGGCTCTGCCTGCCGGGGATGCCAGACAGGATAAGGGTAAGGGGGGTACGCTGCCGGGCCATTCACAGGCCAGGGCCTCCGGGCCAACCCCACTTCGCGCGACAGCCGTGGTGGGTGGTCGATGGGGTATGGCTGGAAACGGCTGTGCCTCCCTCCTATGCGCAGTCTCTCTTTGCGGCAACGCGTCTGCATCCGGAAGACGGAAGAGGCCAGACACCGCCGGCCCGGGGGAAGCGGTCCCGGGGCGGCGAGGGAGCGCATTGTAGTATTTTGAAGGAGGGGAATACCTATGGCACTCAGGAAGATGCTCCTGGAGATCAACGGGTCGGAACGCCAGATAGTCTGTGAACCTACTGATTCGCTGGGCGACGTATTGCGGGCCCTGGGGCTGACAGGCCTGAAGATGGGGTGCGGTGTGGGCCAGTGCGGCGCCTGCTCAGTCCTGGTCGACGGCAAGGTTACCAAGGCCTGCACCAAGAAGATGGACAAGGTGGAGGAGCACTCGAAGATCCTCACCATTGAGGGAATCGGGACGCCCACCGCCCTGCACCCCCTGCAGCAGGCGTGGATAACCTACGGCGGCGTGCAGTGCGGGTACTGCACGCCGGGCTTCATAGTCTCCGCCAAGGCCCTGCTGGATGCCAACCCCAGGCCCACCAGGCAGGAGGTCAGGGCCTGGTTCCAGAAGCAGCGCAACGCCTGTCGGTGCACCGGGTACAAGCCCCTGGTCGATGCGGTCATGGCTGCCGCCAGGGTGCTGCGCGGCGAGATGAGCATGAAGGACCTGGAGTTCAAGGTGCCCGCCGACGGCCGCATCTACGGGACCGCCTTCCCCAGGCCCTCGGCCCTGGCCAAGGTCACGGGGACCTGCGACTACGGCTCCGATGTCAACGCCAAGATGCCGCCGGGCACTGCCTACCATGCCGCCGTGGCCTTCGCCAGGGTGTCCAGTGCCAGGGTGAGCCAGATCGATGTCTCCGAGGCCGAGAAGATGCCGGGCGTGGTCAAGGTGGTGACCAAGAAGGACGTCAAGGGGTCGAACTTGATGTTCAACCTGAACATCATGAACCCCCGGTACACCGGCAACATGTTCGAGCGCCCCATCCTGGTGGACGACAGGGTGTACCAGTACGGCGACGTCTACGCCATCGTGCTGGCTGACAGTCGGAAGCACGCCCGGGCGGCGGCCGAGAAGGTCAAGGTCACCCAGGAAGAGCTGCCGGCCCACATGAACGCCCTGGACGCGGTGGCCCCGGACGCCAGGCAGGTCTTCGAGGGCTTCGACAACATCTACGTCATGGCGCCGCTGTTCAAGGGGAAGGAGGACATGGACGGGGTCTTCGCCAAGTCGACGAACGTCCTCGAAGGGAGCTACTACAGCCAGCGCCAGCCCCACGCGGTGCTCGAGCCGGATACGCTCCTGGCCTACATGGACGAGGACGGGAAGTACACCTGCCACTGCAAGAGCCTGTTGATCCACGCGGCGGCGGCCGCTATCCTGGCCGGCGTCGGCCTGGCCGACATGAGGATCATCAACAACCCGGTGGGGGCCAGCTTCGGCTACTCGCTCTCATCCAACAATATAGCCCTGGCGACGGTGGCCACCATGGCCGTCGACGGGTTCCCGGTCTGTCTTGACCTGGACTATGAGGAGCACACCGTCATGACGGGCAAGCGCGCCCCGGGCTGGTCCAACATCAAGATGGGCTGCGACAAGGACGGCAAGCTCACCGGGATGCAGTATGAGCTGCTGTACGATCACGGCGCTTATGCGGATGTGGCCTGCCTCCTGATCGAAAAGGGCATCCGCTTCATGGGATGGCCCTACAACATACCCAACATCAAGGGGGTGGCCCTGGTCACGGCCTCCAACCACAACTTCACCACCGCCTTCCGCGCGTTCGGCGCCATGCAGGCCTATGTGGCCCACGAGCAGATGATGGATGAGCTCGCCGAGAAGACCGGCATCGACCCCTTCGAGTTCCGGTACAGGAATGTCCTGAGGAAGGGGGACCTGGGCCTCACCAGCAACGTGCTGTCGGTGTACCCGATGGAGAAGCTGATGGACATGATGCGGCCCAGGTACCAGGAAGCGCTGGCCAGGGCCGGGAAGGAGTCCACCCCCGAGAAGAAGCGCGGAGTGGGCATCAGCTGCGGCGGCTACAGCGTCGGCAGAGGCATGGGCGACCAGTCCGAGGTGGACCTGGAACTCAACCCGGATGGCTCCGTGACCAACTTCAACGGATGGGAGGACCAGGGCCAGGGTGGAGACGTGGGTGCTTTCGTGGAGACGCACGAGGCGCTGCGGCCCCTCGGCCTGCGGCCCGACCAGATTCGGCTGGTCATGGGCGACACCAAGATCTGCCCCAACACCGGAGCCTCAGCCGGAAGCAGCAACCACTACATGCACGGGAAGGCCTGCATCGATGCGGCCAACAAGCTGATGGACGCCATGCGCAAGCCCGATGGCACCTTCCGCACCTATGACGAGATGAAGAAGGAGGGGATTCCCACCAAGTATCGCGGAGTGCACCCTACCCTGGGGACCACCGTGGACATAGACCCCAACACCGGCCATGGCTCCCCCAACCCAGAGTACAACTACGCGGTGTTCCTGTCCGAGGTTGAGGTCGATGTCAAGACCGGCAAGACCAGAGTGCTGCGGATGACGGGGTGCTTCGACGTCGGCGTTATCGGCAACAAGCTGGCTGTCGAGGGGCAGGCCTACGGCGGCATGGCCCAGTCCATCGGCATGGCGCTGTCCGAGGACTTCGAAGACGCGGCGAAGGACATCAACCTGGTCAGGCTCGGCTTCCCGTTCATTGACGACATCCCCGACGAGTTGGAGATCCACTTCCTGGAGACGCCGCGGCCCACCGGCCCGTTCGGCTCCGCCGGCTGCGCCGAGTGCTTCATCACCGGATTCCCCTCGATCCTCAACGCCATCCACAATGCCGTCGGAGTCCGGATCCACGAGCTTCCGGCCAGGCCGGCGAAGGTGCTCAAGGCCATGAAGGACCTGGAGGCCGGCAAGGTCAGCAAGCCCAGGAAGTACTGGCTGGGCATGGACTTCGCGGAGAGGATGCAGTACATCAAGGACCGCCCGATGAAGGGCACCGGCTTCGATATCAGCGCCGAGGGAGGCATCAGGAAAGAGGAGTAGGCGCGCCTGCGGCCCGATGAGGAGGCGCCAGGCCCTCCCGGCCTGGCGCCGGCCCGAAGCTGATGGTGGACATCGGCCAACCGGACTGCAAGCCGGCTTGCAGTCCGGTTGGCCACACTGTATATCTGCGGTGGGCCCGGGGCCAGCCGTGCGGCGACTGGGGGGGGTGTGGGGCCCTGCAGCCACAGCATTCACCATGACAGAGACATCGAGAAGGTTTGCAGCAGTGGTCCCGGCCGCCGGCTATTCGTCCCGGGCGGGCTTCTTCAAGCCCCTGCTGCCGGCGGGGCCTTCCCTGGTCCTGGAGAAGTCCGTTCACACGTTTCAGCAGGCTGGCCTGGGCAGCCAGGATATCCATGTCGTGGTGGGCCACAGGGCAGACCTGCTGGCCCCCCTGCTTGCTCGCCTGGGCGTGAAGGCCGTCATGAACACCGACTATGACCGCGGCATGTTCAGCTCCGTCCAGGCTGGGGTGAGGGCCCTGGAGGGCGAGGTGACCGCCTTCTTCGTCTTGCCGGCGGATTGCGCCTTCGTGTCGCCGGAGACGGTCCGGCTTCTCATGCGTTCCTGGCTGACGTGCGGGGATGGCTCCCGGGAGGTCCTCTACCCCGTCTGCCGGGGGCAGAGAGGCCACCCGCCCCTCCTCTCCGGCAGGCTGCGGGCGCCTATCCTGGCTGGCGAGGCCCCCGGCGGGCTGAGGGGGCTGGTGGAGAAGGAGGCCCGGGGCAGCGCCGAAGTCCCCGTCGATGATGAGGGCATTCTCGTGGACCTGGACTCGGAGGAGGACTACCGGAGGGCCATCCGGGGTGTTCTGCCGCCCTACCCGGCGCGGGCGGAATGCCTGGGGATACTGCGGGAGCACCGTGTTGAGGGGGCCGGCCTGGAGCATGCCCGGGCGGTGGCCCGGACCGCCGGTTTGATCGCCGAGCGCCTCAACAGCCGGGGATACCGCATACACCTGGGGGCCGTGATGGCCGCTTCGCTGCTCCACGACATCGCCAGAGGGCAGAAGGACCATGCTCGAGCGGGCGCCGAGCTGGTGGCCGGCCTGGGGTACCCGGAGGTGGCGCGCATCATCGCCTCCCACATGGGCCTGGAGCCCGGTCAGCAGGACCGGGTCGACGAGGTGTCGATCGTCTACCTGGCGGACAAGATGGTGTCCGGGTCCCGGGTGGTCACCCTCGAGGCGAGGCTTCGGGACCGGCTGCGCCGGCTGGAGGACGAAGCGGCCCGGCAGGGGGCCGGGGAGCGGTTGGGGCAGGCGATGGCCATCCGGAGGAACATAGAGGGCATACTGGGGCTCAAGATGGCTGACGTACTGGGCGAGTAGGATGGAGAGGACTGTCTACCTGGTGAGGCACGCCGAATCCGCCGGCAGCGGCGGGCAGAAGCGCTACCTGGGGCAGCTGGACCCCGACCTCAGCCCCCGCGGCGTCCGCCAGGGGGAGGAGCTGGCCCGGGCATTGCGCCGCCGCCCGCTGCGGGCGGTGTTCACCAGCGATCTCCGCCGGGCGATGCGCACCGCCTCATTGATTGCCAGGGGCCGCGACTGCCGGCCCCGGCCGGTCAGGGAACTGCGGGAGATCGGCCTGGGGGACTGGGAGGGCCGGACCTTCGACGAGGTCCGGGCGCAGTACCCGCAGGAGTACCAGGAGAGGGGGCGAGACCTGGCCGGCTATCGTCCCCCGGGCGGAGAGAGCTTCGCCGACCTGCAGCAGCGGGTGCTCTCCGCGTTTTCGGCGGCGGCGGAGAAGACCGGGGGCGACTTCCTGATTGTGGGCCACGCCGGGGTCAACCGGGTCTTGCTCTGTGGCTTCATGCGGCGGCCCCTGCAGGAGCTCTTCTCCATTCCCCAGGACCATGCCGGGGTCAGCATTCTCTCGGAGAGCCGGGGGAGCTGGCGCGTGGTGGTGGTGAACGCGAGGGCGGACGAGGTTGATGTTGCCCTCGGACACACGCGATAATAGTAACAGGCAGCAACAGCGGCCGGGGGGTCTGATATGAGCGTATACCGCAGCATGCTGAAGGAGTTGAAAGCCGGGGGCGGGGTGGTCATGTTGACCGTCCTGGAGGAGGGCAATCAGGGCGCCGCCCAGCCGGAGAAGGTCTGCTTCACCCGGGCGAGCCTTGAGGGCCAGCGCCCCGGTGGGAGCGCCGGCCCGGAGGCGGGGCAGCTGGCCCGGGAGGCCCTGGCCACCGGGGAGCTCCGGGTAGCCGCCGCGCTGCAGCGGAGGGTGCTGGTGGCGGAGCCCTTCTTCCCCCTGCCGCGCCTGATCGTCTTCGGAGCGGGGCACATCGGGAAGGCGCTGTGCGAGTTCGGCTCGAGGCTGGGGTTTCTGGTCACGGTGGTGGACGACAGGGCCGAGTTCGCCAACAGGGAGCGCCTCCCCGACGCGGACCAGGTCATCTGCGATCGCTTCGACCGGTCCTTTGAGCGCCTGCAGTTCGGCCCGCACACGTATGTCGTGGTGGTGACCCGGGGCCACCTCCACGATACGGCCTGCCTGCGCGAGGTGCTGAAGAGGTCCTGGGCCTATGCGGGGATGATCGGGTCCCGGCGGCGGGTCCAGGGCGTGAGGGAGATGCTCATCAGCGAGGGGGCCCCCCGCGATGTAGTCGAGAAGGTCAATGCGCCCGTCGGCCTGGATATCGGCGCCCTGACCCCGGAGGAGATCACCGTATCCATACTGGCCCAGGTGATCAGCTATCTCCGGCTGGAGGACCCGGGGAAGGGCCGGGAGTCACCGAGGATCAAGTGGACGGAGTTCGACCGGGATGTCATGGAGGACCTGGCCCTGGGCAGCGTCGGGGACAGGGCCGCGGCCACGGTTATCTCCACGGCGGGCTCCGCCCCCCGCAGGGCCGGGGCCAAGATGCTGGTGTGGCCGGATGGCCGCATCCTGGGCAGCGTCGGCGGCGGTGGGGGCGAAGGCGTGGTCATCGAGGCCGCGCGGGAAGTGATCAGGAGCGGGGGCTACCGGGTCCAGGCCATCGACATGTCCGGCAGCTTCATGGAAGAGGGCATGGTCTGCGGCGGCTCCATGCAGGTACTGATCGAGGCCGTGAAGGGAAGGGCGCGCCCGTGAGCGCCCGGCCCGGCCTCGGGAAGGAAGATGCGCCGGCGGTTATCGGCCGGACCCAGAGCGTCTGCCCGGTCTGCCTGGGAAGGCTGCCCGCCGAGCGGGTCAGGGAGGGCGACAGCGTCTTCCTGCGGAAGGCCTGCCCCGAGCACGGGGAGTTCCGGACCATCATCTGGCGGGGCCCCCCCGACTACCTCTCCTGGCAGCAGCAGAAGGTGCCGGAGCATCCCCGGGCGCCTCTCGCGCCGGTGGTGGAGGGATGCCCGTTCGACTGCGGCCTGTGCCCGGACCACTGGCAGGAGATCTGCTGCGCCCAGATCGAGGTGACCGAGCGCTGCAATCTGGGGTGCCCGGTGTGCTTCGCCGATGCCGGGGAGGGGCAGGGTGCCCGGCCGGTGGACGGCCCCGGCGGGGGAGGCCGCAGCGAGGGGCCGGCCGGCGACCCTTCGCTGGAAGAGCTGGTGCATCGGCTGGAGATGGTCCGGGGCGCCACCGGCGCCTGCAATATCCAGCTCTCCGGGGGGGAGCCGACGGTGCGGGACGATCTGCCGGACATCATACGGGCGGCACGGTCGCTGGGGCACACCTTCTTCCAGCTCAATACCAACGGCATAAGGCTGGGGGAGGACCCGGGCTATGTGCAGGCGCTGGCCGAGGCGGGCCTGGGCTGGGTGTTCCTGCAGTTCGACGGGACCAGGGACGAGATCTACCGGCGCCTGCGGGGGCGCAGCCTGCTGGTGGCGAAGGAGCGGGCCATTGCCGCCTGCCGCCGGGCGCAGCTGGGGGTGGTGCTGGTGCCCACCCTGGTGCCGGGGGTCAACACCGGCAACATCGGGGACATGGTGCGCTATGCTCTGAAAGGGATGCCGGTGATCAAGGGGGTGCATTTCCAGCCGGTGAGCTACTTCGGCCGGTACCCGCACCCGCCCCGGGATGAGGACCGATTCACCCTGCCGGAGGTGATGCGGGCGCTGGAAGAACAGACAGACGGGCTGCTGAGGGCGGCTGATCTGGCGCCTTCCGACTGCGAGAGCTCCGTCTGCTCTTTTCACGGGGACTTCATCTACATGGGGGATGGCCGGCTGACCCCTTCGGGGAAGGGCCAGAACGGGTGCGGTTGCGGTCCGGGGCGCGGCCGCGCGGAAGCGGTGTCCAGGTCGAGGAACTTCGTCAGGAGCCGCTGGCGGCTCCACGGCGGCGCCGGGTGCTGCGGCCCCGAGAGCAGCCCCTCCGGGCAGGGCAGCTGGGATGCGGTCCTGGACAGGGTCAGGAACCACCGGCTGAGCATCACCTGCATGGCCTTTCAGGATGCCTGGAACATGGACCTGGAGCGCCTGCGGTCCTGCTGCGTTGCCGTCATCGACAGCGGCCGGACCATACCATTCTGCGCCTACAACCTGACGGGCAGGGACGGCCGCTCGTTGTACAGGGGAACAGCGTCGACGTCCGGGGCCGGCGCGCCGGCGAAGGCGGCAAGCGACGCCCGGAAGAAGGGGTGAGGGCTGATGAAGATCGCGGTTGCGGCCACTGGAAACACCATGGAGGATGTGGTGCCGGACACCTTCGAGGAGAGCCGGTATCTGCTGATCGTGGAAACCGATGACGGCAGCTGCCACGTCTTCCCCAACCCGGAGGCGGGGGAGGGGCCCGGCCTGGCCATGGCCCGGGAGATCATCAGTCAGGACTGCGAGGCGGTGATCTGCGGCAGCCTCGAGAAGCCCGCCTACGATGAGCTGATGATAGCTCAGGTGACCCGCTACCTGGGGCCGAACCTGAGGGCCTCGGAGGCGCTGCGCCTGATGGAGGCCTACCAGTTGGACATCATCCGGGTGCCCAAAGGGGAGGTGTATGATCCCCACTGGCACGAGCACAGCCCCTCCGGCTGCGATGGCCACGACCACTGATGCCGGGGAGACGGGGGCCATATGTTCGGGAGCTTGATGACCAGGACGCCGCTGGACGACTGGATTGCCGGGAAGATCGGCGTGCCGCCGGGTGCGCTGGTCCGGCAGGCCGTCGAAGACTATCAGCTGGCCCGGCTCCGGGAGACCGTGGGCCTGGTCAAGGAGAGGAGCTCCTTCTACCGGTCCCGGCTCTCCGGGGTCGATCCCGGCGGGATCGCCAGCTTCGACGCCTTCGCCCGGCTGCCGCTGACCACGCCGGAGGACATCGCCCAGGATCCCGGTGCGCTGGTCTGCGCCCCGCAGAGCGAGATCGAGCGGATCGTCAGCCTGCAGTCGTCGGGCACCACCGGCCGGCCGAAACGTATCTTCTTCACCAGGCAGGACCAGGAGCTGACCATAGACTTCTTCGACCACGGCATGCGCAACCTGGTCGGGCCCGGCGACCGGGTCGCCATCCTGCTGCCGTGGGAGCAGCCGGGGAGCGTGGGGGACCTGCTGCGGCTGGCCCTCGAGCGGATGGGCGCCCACCCCATTCCCTGGGGGCCGGTGCATGATGCCGCCGCAGCGGTCCGGGCCGCCGCGGAGCAGGGGGCCACGTCCATGGTCGGCATCCCCACCCATGTCCTGGGCATGGCCCGCCATCGGCAGGGGCCGGCGCTGGCGGGCCGCATCAGGAGCGTCCTGCTGACCACCGATAACGTGCCCGGGTCGATCGCCAGGGCCATAGAGGGCGCCTGGGGCTGCCGGGTGTTCAACCACTACGGGATGACGGAGATGGGCCTGGGTGGGGGGGTGCAGTGCCAGGCCCGGTCGGCCCTCCACGTGAGGGAGGCCGACCTCTACTTCGAGATCATCGACCCGCAGAGCCTGCTGGCGCTCCCCGAGGGCCACACGGGGGAAGTGGTGTTCACCACGCTCACCCGCCGCGGCATGCCGCTGGTCCGCTACCGCACCGGGGACATCAGCCGCTTCGTGCCCGGGACCTGCCCCTGCGGCTCGTCGCTGCGGCAGTTGGACATCATCAGGGGCAGGGTGGCGGGACGCAAGAGGCTGGCCGGGGAGGCCTTCTCTCTGGCCGAGCTGGACGAAGCGGTGTTCGAGGTCGACGGGGTGCTGGACTACCGCTGCCAGTTGCTGGATGCCCGGGGGCAGGAGGCCCTGGCCGTCGATGTGGTCGGCGTGGAGGGCGGCCCTGACGCGGGGGGTGCGCTGGCCCGGGAGGTCCGGCAGGCCGTTGGCCGGGTGCCCGCGGTGGCCCGGGGCCTGGCGGGGGGCAGGGTGAAGGTGATGGTGAATGTAGCCGATGCCAGTCTGCCGGTCTCCAGGGGCACCGTCAAGAGGACGATCGCCGATCGCCGGCAGAACGCCGGAGGATGGAGCATATGATCATCGACAGCAAGGTCCTGGGCATCCTTGACAGAGCCCGTGAAGGGCGCGCTCCCGGCAAGGAAGAATGCGTTCGCATGCTCGGCTTCCCGGAGGCCTCTGCGGAAGCTGCCCTGGTCCGGGCAACTGCTGATTCCCTGATGAGGCAAAGGTATGGTGGCAGCGCGCTCATATTCGGTCAGATAGGCATCGAGATAGCGCCATGTCCCGGGAGATGCCGGTTCTGCGCCTTCTCCGAGGAGCACACCGCATTAGGCACAAGCTTCATGACAGATGAGGAGCTACTGGCCACCGCCCTCGATTTCACCCGGTCAGGGGAGCTGTGTGCCCTCTTCCTGATGACCATGCACCGCTTCGATTTCGATCGGCTGGTGAGGATCGTCCGCATGGTGCGTGAGCGGATACCGGGCCACACGCAGGTCTGTGTGAACATCGGCGACTTCGACCGGGCCCAGGCCAGGGAGCTCAGAGCCGCGGGCGTGACCGGGGCCTACCATCTGGCCCGTCTTCGGGAAGGGACCGACACAGCCCTCAGCCCTGATTCGAGAAGGGCCACTATTCGAAACATCAAAGAGGAGGGGCTGGACTGGTACTACTGCTGTGAACCGGTTGGTCCGGAACATACGCCGGGGGAGCTGGTGGAGCAGCTGTTCCTTGGCCGTGACTACGGCTGCTATCAGCACGGCGCCATGGCCCGCGTGCACCTGCCCTCATCGCCGCTGGCCGCGTACGGCCAGGTAACCACGCTCAGGCTGGGGCAGGTGACCGCGGTGGTGGCCCTGGCCATGCTGGAGACCCTTGAGACGAAGACCATAGGGGTCCATGAGCCCAATCTCATCGGCCTGACCAGCGGCGCCAACACCATCTACGCCGAGACAGGCTCTAACCCGCGAGACACGGAGGCGGAAACCACCGGCCATCGAGGCCGGGACATCGCCGCGTGCAAGCGGATGCTGCACGAGGCGGGATTCACTCACCTGCATACGTCTCCAGGACGACGAACTCCCCTGGACCTGTGGCCGCAAGTGCCGCTTGTTCCTGAGTCCCCGTCGCCGGCCCGCGAGGCCCGCACGAAGTGATGGAAGAGGATGCCGTCAGCCTGTACGAGAACGAGGGGTTCCAGGCGGCCAGCCGGGAGGCCCTGCGGCCGGGCGGCCTGGAGCTGACGACGAAGGCCATGGAGGCCGCGGGGTTGGCCCGGGGGAGCCGCATCCTGGACATCGGCTGCGGCTGCGGCAAGACGGTGGAGTACCTGGGCGATGCCCTGGGCATGCGGGCGGCGGGGGTCGATGTGTCCCGCGAGATGGTGACGAAGGCCAGGAGGCTCAACCCCGCGCTGGCCATTGCGGTGGGGGACGCCGGCCGGCTGCCTTGCGCGGGCGGCTCGATGGACGGGGTGCTCTGCGAATGCGTCTACAACCTGCTTGAGGACCGTCCCCGGGCCCTGGGCCAGATGCACCGGGTGCTGAGGCCGGGCGGCAAGCTGATCATCAGCGACCTGTACCTCAGAGAGAAGACCGGGGACTTCCCCGGGCTGCCCCTGGCCACCTGCATCAACGGGATCGCCCCCCGGGAGGCGGTGGTGGCCGGGATTGGGGCGGCCGGGTTTCGCCTGGCGGCCTGGAGTGATGAGACGGCGCTCTACAAGGGGTTTGTGGCCGGGCTGATCATGAGGTACGGATCGATGTCGGTGTTCTGGGAGTCCCTGGTGGGCCCGGGCCAGAAGGCCTGCGCCATACTGGAGAGCCTCAGGAGGGTGAGGATCGGCTACTACCTCTCCATTTGGGAGAGGCAATGACCCCGCGTCGCCCCGGGTGCTTGCCGGGGACGATGGGCTCTTAAGAGGACTTGCCGTCCGGAAGGGAGGGAGCATGGCTCCGAAGGCGCCTGAACCGAAGAGCAGTTTCGCCGCCCTGTTTGATGAGAGGGTCAGGGAGGTCCTCACCGCGGAAGAGGAACGGGCCCGGGTGGGCGAGCTGGCCTATGACTACTACAAGAGGAGCTTCGGCTGCTCCCAGTCCATGTTCCAGGCCTTCCAGGACGTCCTCGAGATCAGGGACGACTTCCTGTTCCGGGCCGTGGGAGGGCTCCAGGGCGGCGGCGGCTGCGGCCTGACCTGCGGCGCCCTGACCATGGGCTACATGCTCATCAACGCCAGGGTGGGGCGGGCCAGCATCGACCAGGGACTGGAGGCCATCCTGCCGGCCCTCGGGCCCTGCCATGAGCTCACCCTGTGGTTCAAGCCCATGTTCAAGAGCACTGTCTGCTCCGAGATCAGCGGCGTGAACTGGTTTGATCTCAGGGAAGTGGCCGGCCACTACCTCGGCCCAAAGGGGGCCGAGACCATCGAGAAGTGCGCCCTGCTTACGGGCGCCACCGCCACCAGGGTGGCCGAGATCCTCAGCAGGCTGTGAGCCGCCGGGGCCCCCGGCGGCCGGGCGCGGGCCCCGGAGCGGCCGGGGCGGCGCCGCCGCCTTTCACGGGAGACGGCCCCCCGGTTAGCCCCGTTCTCCCACGGTGCCGTGGCCAAGGTCAATCCTGGCCAGGTCCCCTTCCATGCTGGAGTCTCCCTCGAAGACATTGTCGGTCTTGTCCAGGTGCGAGGCCACCATGTCGGAGGGCTCGAGGGCCGGCAGGCAGAGCTTGATCTCATTGCCCCCGGCCCTGTCACGTCCGGTGAAGATCCGCACCTCGATGCCGTAGATCTCCCTCAGGTTCTCCTCGGTGATGATGTCGTCGGGACGGCCGGCGGCCAGGATCCCTCCACGGCACATCAGGGCTACCTTGCTGGAGAAGAGCAGGGCGTGGTTGGGAAGGTGGGAGGACATCATCACCGACATCCCCTGTGTGGCCAGGCGGTTGATCATCCGCAGTATCAGCGTCTGGTTCTTGAAGTCGAGGTGGGAGGTGGGCTCGTCCAGCAGCACCACCTCCGGCTGCTGGGTTATGGTCCTGGCGATCAGCACCAGCTGTCTCTCCCCGCCGCTGATCCTGGTGTATGGCTGGTCCTTCAAGTGGTACATGCCCACCATGTCCAGCGCCTCCTCGGCAATGGCCCTGTCATGCCTGGATGGGGCCGAGAACATCCGCAGGTGCGGCGCCCTCCCCATGCACACCACGTCCAGCACCGGGTAGGGGAAGGGCGCGCTGTGCTCCTGAAAGACGAAGCCCACCTTCCTGGCTACCTGCGACACCCGCATGGAGGCGGTATCCTGGCCGTGCAGCCTGACGCGGCCCGTTTTCAGTTTCAGGGAGCCGTTCACGCAGTTCAGGAGAGTGGTCTTGCCGCACCCGTTGGCGCCCAGAAGACACAGTATCTCCCCCCTGGAGAGTTCGAGGTTGATCCCGGCGAAGACGTCCCTGTCCCCGTAGGCGAAGCCGGCGTCGGTGATGCTGACTACGCCCTTCATCTACGCCCAACCCCCCTTGCTTCTTCTCAGCATGTAAATGAAGAAGGGGGCGCCGATGATGGCGGTGAGTATGCCCAGAGGGATCTCCAGCGCGGTGGCCGTCCGGGCGATGTCATCCATGACCAGCAGGTAGCCGGCGCCCAGGGCGATGCTGGTGGGAAGCAGCCTCCGGTGGTCGGGGCCCACCAGCATTCGGCCGATGTGAGGGATGACCATTCCCACCCAGCCGACGATGCCGGCGCTGCACACCGCGGCGGCGGTGGCCAGGGTGCAGCAGACGATAATGAACCCCTTCAGCAGCTCTGTGTTCACGCCCAGGGAACGGGCCTCCTCATCTCCCATCGACAGCAGGTTGATCCGCCAGCTCACCAGCAAGAGCCCGAGGCTTCCTATCAGGATCGGGGCAGCCGCAGCGGCTACGCCGGACATGTCGGCCTTGGCCAGGCTGCCCATGAGCCAGAAGGTGATCTCCGGCAGCTTGCTGTACGGATCAGCCAGGTACTTGGTCACCGAGATGAAGGCGGAGAAGAGGGCGGAGATGGCTACCCCCGCCAGCACCAGCATGAGCACGGGTGTGCTCTTGTACACCCGGCTTATGAGGTATGTGGTGACCACCGCCAGAAGACCGAAGCAGAAGGCGAAGGCCTGTATCATGGCCTGGTTGCCATCGAGCATGATGGCCAGGCAGGCCCCGAAGCCGGCCCCCGCGGATACCCCGAGCAGGTCGGGGCTGACCAGCGGATTGCGAAACATGCCCTGGAAGGAGGCGCCGCTGATCGACAGCGCGGCCCCCACCATCATGGCCAGGACCGCCCGCGGCAGCCTGATCTGCCAGATCACGGCCTCCTGGGCGCCGCTCCAGCTGTGCTCGATGGGAAGGAAGGGGAGCAGCTTCGCCGCCAGGACCTGCAGGCACACCGCGGGAGAGACCCAGTAGCGGCCGCAGAAGAGCGAGCAGAGGAACAGCAGCAAGGGCAGCGCAATCAGTATGGCCAGCCTGATCCGTGACACCCCGGAGGGCCTCTCCGGGGCGGATGTCACCCGACTGCTCATCTGCTTGAGCGTCATGATCCTTCCAAATGACCCTCCCGACATTGGTCATGGAGGGGGCACAGGGGGCACGAGGCCCGGGACGCTGGCCCCGTGCCCTGTAGCCGGCAAGGGGGGCTGGTCAGTTAGCTGTTCACCATGGAGTAGTACGACCCTGTCGCGCACACCTTGCATACCGGCTGTCCGTCGACCAGGACCTCTCTATGGTCCAGGACGCCTTCGCCGCATTTGGTGCAGACCGTCCGGTGTCTTGGCCTGCCCGGCATGTCCCACTCGGAGGCGTGGACCTGCACCTCCTGCAGGCCGAGCAGCTCCTCCTCCGGTGTCTGCAGCATCAGTTCCACCCCGGCCCTGGAGTCGCCCGTGATGGCGGCTTCCCTGGGCTTGTTGCGGGAGAACACGCGCACTGCCCTGCTGGTGGGCAAATGCAGAAAGGTGGCCCCGAACCGGCCGGCATCGATGTGCTTCAAAGTGCGCCGGCCCAGGGAGCAGCCGGTGATCGCCTGCACCGCGTCCGTCATGCAGCGGTCGATCTCCGCATACACCACCAGGTCGCGGCTGCGCACCGCCGGGTCGAGCCCCAGGGCCCGCAGGCCTGCAGCCGTCATCCTGGTCCCCAGCACCAGGCCGGGGCAGACATCACCGTGGAAACGTTTGGCCTTGTCCAGCAAGTCGTCAATACTGCCCATATTGCCCTCCTTGTGCCTCATGCCGGATTCAGCAGCGCGGAGACCTCATCGTCGCTCAGGTCATAGCTGAGGAAGTCGGAGTAGAACTCCCTGGTCTTCGCGGCCAGATCAAGGTCGTCGCACTGGTCGGGGTAGAGCGTGGCGATCATCCAGTATATGCCCACGATCTGGTTCACCCCGGGCGGACGATCATACCAGGAGAAAGGACCATGGGGCACCAGGTATACCTCCTGGTTCTGGACTGCCGCCATCTGTGCCCATGTCGAGTCGGAGGTTATCTTGGCGTAGGCGGCGGCGGAGTTCACTATGATGACATCCGCATTCCACTTGAGCACCTGCTCCATGGATACCGGCGTCTGCCCCATTCCGGGAGTGACCTTGACGTCAGCGATATTAATCCCGCCGCAGAGATCGAGCATGACGGAATGCTGCGAGCCTGCGGGGTCTGTCGCCAGCCCGTCGGGTCCCTCGGCGTAGTAGACGGTCTTCCTTTCGCTCTCCGGTACCCGGGCCAGGACGCCGGCGACGTAGTCCTTGGCGCCGGCGTAGAAGTCCAGCAGCTCGTCCGCCCTCTTCTCCACGCCCAGTATGTCGCCCATGAACCTGATGGGCTCTTCGTACTTGTCAACGTAGGCGCTGTCCTCCACGGCCACCACCGGGATGTCGCCCAGGTTCTGCTGCCTCTCGTCGGCTGAAGTAGCGTCTCCGCTGGTAGTGAAACCCTCGAAGACTATGTCGGGGTCCGCCGATATGAAGGTCTCGTAGTTGCCGGTCTGCTTGCCGAACCACCCTCCCACGACGGACAGGTCCCGATACTGCGACGGTACGTACTGAGCTTCGCTTTCAGCCAACTCGAAGTTCCAGCCGCCGAGTTTCTCCGGGGCGAGCAGGTAGACCAGGTTGGTCACCGGCGGGGCGGTGCTCAGCACCATGTTGACCTTCGTGGGTATCTCCACCTTTCTCCCCAGCATGTCCTCTATGGTCCTGGTGGCGGCGGCGGTCTCCTTGTCGCTGGAGCAGCCCGCCAGCGCGCCGGTCAGTACGACAAGCGCCAGCATGATGGAAACGACCTTGAGTGCCTTGCCTTTCATCTCCTATCCTCCTTCAATGTAGTGGGCTGGCCACGCCCTGTGCCCCCCGGTCTGCCGCCAGTGGCAATCCGTCTGGCAGGCGTCACAGCGGGATTGATGGGCTTCCCGGATGTGTGCGCAGGTCCAGGTGTTCTCCCTCTGCCTCCTCTCCGAGGTCCTCTTTCCGCCACCAGATGAGGGCCCACTTGGACCGGCCCTCGTGTGTCAGGGCCGGTGCGTCCTTCCGCCCGGAGGCCCTCTTCTCCAGGAACTCCCATAGCTTCCCCTTCTCCTCAGGGCTGAACGGATCAGCCCGCGACTGAAGAGCTTCCATGGCTTGCCCGATGCTCGAGTACTCCACCCTTATCCTGCAGCTGAGGATCTCCACGTTGGCCGGCGTACCCATCTGGTAGAGCATGTTGTAGATGTAGATGTACGGCGCATGCCTCCTGTTGCCTCGGCCTATGGCCCGGTACGCCTCCCAGTCGAAGGGGAGATGGATGATTGGAAAGGTGAGGTAGACCGCCTTCCTGGCGACGGCGCTGATGCCGGACAGCGCCTGTCTCATGTCACCGGAGCCCAGGGAGCGTGATGCCACCACGACATCGTGGCTGCCCAGTTGGCTGCCGGCAAAGGCATCCTGCCAGGAGGAGTTCACGTAGTGGATGTTGGTCAGGCCCGGGCCCTCGGCATGGGACCTCAGCCGCTTCAGCATCTCCGGGGAGATATCCAGGGCAGTGACGCTCCGGGCCTTCTCTGCCAGGGGGACGGTGAGCTGGCCCGGCCCGCACCCGATGTCCAGCACCGTCCACCCCGGCCGCACCTCGATGCGGTCCAGCATCATGGAGACGTAGTCATCCTTGTCTCCGGCCCGGCCGTCCTTGAGGCCGCCGGCGCTCCCGCCGAACCTGCCCGCCCTTCTGTCCCAGCGCTCCCTCTGGGAGAGGCAGTCGCCGGGCCCGGGACGCTGTGATTCCTCCTGCCACAGGGCATTCCAGTCTATCGAGTTGAAATCCATCCCCTGCTCCGGCTATCCGATGATTTCGATCCAGATGCCGCCACCGTCCTTCAATATGCGGCCCTCCAGCCCGGCCCTGTTGAGGTCCTCCGCAAAGGCGGCCTCGTTCTCCTTGCCCAGCCGGCCCTTTCTCTGCTGCCAGAAGTCCCGCATGTCCTTGAACCGCTCATCGCTCATGATGATCTCGTCAGCCTCGCGGTGAATGGCTTCGCTGCCCATGCCGCCGCCACAGTAGATCACGCCGCCCGGCTTCACCACCCGGTACAGCTCCCGGAGCGCGGCCGGGCGGTCATCCCAGAAGAAGACCGAGCCGCGGCTGACCACGAGGTCGAAGTAGCCGTCATCGAAGGGGATGCGGCATACATCGGCTGTCACCGCGACGATGCGATGGGCCAACCCCGCCCCGGCGATGTTCTTCTCGGCCAGGCTGGTCATTTCAGGTTCCCTGTCCAGGGAGACAATCTGGAGATCGGTGACCCGGGCCAGGGCCAGGGCCAGGGAGGCCGGCCCCGAGCCGGCGTCCAGGCAGAGCCCGGAGGTGATGCCGTACTTCTCCACCACGTGGCGGGCGATGGCGGGATACACTCTGGCAAAGGCCACGCGGGCCGTCAGGTCCATCTGCGTCGGGTCGGTATCTCTGTTCATTTGCGCATCACCCTGAACGCAATCTCCCCCGGGCACACCCTCGTGTCCAGCATGCCGCCGCTCTGGCTCAGCTTCATCATGACAGCCTCCGGATTGAGCACCACCGCCCCGGCGAGCATGTCCGCGCCGTAGTCGAAGAGCACCTCGGACATGACCGTGCTCGGCCCCAGGATGACCGTGTACGCCCGGCTCTCGCGGGCAAGAGCCAGGAGGCGCTCCAGGGACTTGTTCACCATGGTGGACCCGGTGATCACCAGCAGACCGCAGTCTGGAATGAGGTACTCCGCCGCTGAATCCGGCAGGATGCCCGCGCTGGTATCCTGCAGGCTGGGGTCAAGCTCCAGGACGTGGACCTCCCTGGCCACGGCCTTCAGCTTGGTGATGAAGGGGAAGGCGCCCACCACCACCACCCGGGCGCCGGCGCCTTTCTCGAGAACGATCTCCTGGGCATTGACCTCGGGGCTGCCAGCCGGCGGGGCCGCCATAGACGTGATCGCGGCGCAGCCGATGCTGGCCTCCACTAGGTTCCAGGACTGGGCATACTCGGCGAGTTCCACTGTGGCGGCGCCGATCAGCCGTCCCATGTTGTGGGTGTAGTTGCCGTGGCTGACGGGCAGGCCATAGGTCTTGGCCAGCCCGCAGTACTTGCCGTGGACCGCCGTCCAGGAGACGCCGACGCGCACATCCTTGGCCGGCTCGCTGTTCTTGGCAGCGGCGGCAATGAGGTCGTCAATCAACCTGCTTCTCAACAAACCGGTCCTCCTCTGGCTGCTGCCGGGCAGAAAAGAGAAAGCCTGCCTCTCCGCGGAAAGGCAGGCAGCAGGACAGAACCCGGTGTCCGTCGCCGTCTCCTTTCCAAACAAGGGAGGCACAGTCGTTTCCAGCTGTACCCTGTCGGCCACTCCCCATAGCTTTCGCCTTAGGCGGAGATGGCTCGGAGATATGCAGCTTCACCCTATTGATGACCCAGTAGCATCTTCTCCTTTCACCTTCATTTCGCGGCGCCCGGCGCCCTGATGCCGGTCCCGCAGCACGCAGACGTGATCACGGGAGAGGAGGGCGCCCTGGTGGTTGCCCGCAGTGCACAGGGACAAAAAGAGAACGCCCCGCAGTTTGAGGGCGTTCCGTCAGAATGCGCCGGCCTTCATGGTCCTCTCCTTTCCACACTGGGAGGTGCAGGCGTTTCCACCTGGACCCTCGGGGCTGCTCGCCCGCCGGCTGAGTGCCCTGCTCGAACGTGTTTAGGCAGCTCAGCTCGGAGATCCTGAGTCCGTTCGGCCGGGCCTGGCCAGGCGGCGGCGCAACGGACGTATTCAGGGTATCATGAACGACCGCGCTGGTGCAAACGCAGCCGTGGCGAAGGGGTGGCCGGCCATAAGTGAATTGGTCTTGGCTTACAGGATACCATCGTTCGGAGGGCGACTCTGTCCCCCCGGCGGCCGGGTGCTGGCCCCGGAGCGGCCGGGGCGGCGACGCCCCTCACGTGACCCGCTCCACCTTCAGCAGGTTGGTGGTGCCCTGGATGGCCGTGGGCAGGCCGGCGGTGATGACTATCAGGTCGCCATGGCGGGCGATGCGGGTCTCCTTGCACAGCCGGGCCGCCTGGGCAAAGAGGTCCTGGACGGAGCCCGGGTTGGGCTCCTCGAAGGGGTAAACGCCCCAGGAGAGGAGCAGCCGCAGCCTCTGCGCCCTGGTGGGAGTGGCTGCCAGGATGGGGATGCCCGAGCGGTACCTGGTAACCCTCCTCGCGGTGCTGCCGGACATGGTGAAGGCCACGATGGCGGCGGCCCCCAGCCGGCGGGCAGTGTGGCAGGCGGCGTAGCTGATGGCGTCGTCGGTCACCGGCTCCAGGTCGACCCCCTTCTCCGCCACGATCTTGTCATAGGGCAGCGAGGCCTCCGTCTCCAGCGCCACCCGGGTCATCACCCTGACCGCCTCCACCGGGTGGCGGCCCACCGCGGTCTCGCCGGAGAGCATGATGGCATCGGTGCCGTCGTAGATGGAGTTGGCGATGTCGGTCACCTCGGCCCGGGTGGGCCGAGGTGAGTCTATCATGGACTCCAGCATCTGCGTGGCGGTGATCACGGGCTTGCCCGCGCGGTTGCACTTGCGGATCAGCTCCTTCTGCACCAGCGGCACCTTCTCCAGGGGGATCTCCACGCCCAGGTCTCCCCGGGCCACCATGAGGCCGTCGGCGGCGGCGATGATGCGGTCGATGTCCTGCCAGGCCTCCCACTTCTCTATCTTGGCGATGATGGGTATGTCGGCGCCCCGATTCTGGATGAATGACCTGGCTGCCAGTACGTCGTTGACCGCCCTGACGAAGGAGAGGGCCACGAAGTCCACCCCATGTTCGATCCCGAAGATCAGGTCGTCCCGGTCGGTTTCCATGGGGGGAGGGACCCGCAGGTTGATCCCGGGCACGTTGATGCCCTTCTTCGGCTCCAGGATGCCGCCTGTGATCACGCGGCAGATCACGTCCGTGGCCGTCCTCCTGTTGACCTCCAGCTTGATGGCGCCGTCGTTGAGGAAGACGATGTCCCCCGGGTTGACGCTGTTGGCCAGGCCGGGCGGGCTGACGCTGACCGCGTGCTCATCCCCGTCGATGCTGCGGGTGGTGAGGGTGAAAGGGGCGCCTTCTTCCAGGGTCACCTGTCCCGACTTGAGCCGCCCGGTGCGCACTTTCGAGCCGGGCAGGTCCTGGATTATGGCCACCGGGACGTTGAGGCCGGCGGACACCTCGCGAATGTTGCGGATGCGGTCGGCCTGCTCCTGGTGGGTGCCGTGGGAGAAGTTGAGGCGGGCCAGGTTCATTCCGGCCCGGACCAGGTCTTCGATGGCGGCCGGGGACTCGGTGGCCGGCCCGATGGTGCAGATGATCTTCGTCCTGCGGTCGGTGTCAATCATAGTGGCCACCATTATACCGCCTGTCCGGCAAATCGCCAGGCCCCGCAGGTGGGTGGGGGCGGGGCCGGGCCTGCCCCCGAAAAAGGACACCGGCAGGGGCGGCAACAGCCCCTGCCGGTGCGCAATCCGACGTCTCTCCGCCCGGTCCTAGAGGGCCATTTCCTTCAGGCCGGGGTCGATGATGAGCGTGGGCTCGGTGACTGACTGGACGTCCTGGGCGGTGAGGCCGGGCGCCACTTCCTTGAGCACCAGGCCCTTGTCGGTGACCTCTATGACCGCCAGGTCCGAGACTATCATCTTGACCACGCTTATGGCGGTGACCGGGTAGGAGCACTTCTTGACGATCTTGTAGTCGCCCTTGGTGGTGACATGCTCCATGGCGATAATGACCTTTCGGGCGCCGACGGCCAGGTCCATGGAGCCGCCGATGTTACCCACGTGCTCCGGGAAACCGCGGTCGGGGTTGTTCCACCCGGCCAGGTCGCCCGTCTCGGACACCTGCAGGGCTCCCAGGACGGCCACGTCCATGTAGCCTCCGCGGATCATGGCGAAGGACTCGCAGTCGGAGAAGTAGCAGCAGCCGGGCATCTCCGTCACCGGCTGGCAGCTGGCGTTGATGCAGTCCTGGTCGATCTCGTCCTCCGTGGCCAGGGGCCCGGTGTTGAGCATGCCGATCTCGGCCTGCAGGATGATGTCCTTCCCCTCAATCCAGTTGGACACGAGGGTGGGGATCCCTATGCCCAGGTTGACATAAGAGCCGTCGGCCAGCTCGTTGGCGATCCGGAGCGCGATCAGTTCCCGGGGTACGCCCTGAAGTTTCTTGTTGGGGTTTGCTACCACCTATAGACCTCCAAATTCCTTCGCTCAGGCGCCTAGTCGATGCCCGGCTTGTAGCTTCGCCGTCCTACCCCTACCACCCTCTGCACGTAAACACCGGGCATGTGGACCTTGTCGGGGTCCAGGTCGCCCGGCTCCACTATCTTCTCGACCTGGGCTATGGTGATCCCGGCCGCCTTGCCCATCTCCGGGTTGTAGTTCTGGGCGGTCTTGCGGAACATGAGGTTGCCCAGCCGGTCCCCCCTCCAGGCGTGCACGAAGGCGTAGTCCGGCCTGAGGGCCACCTCCAGCAGGTACTGGCGGCCGTTGAACTCCCGCTTCTCCTTGCCGCGCTCCACCACCGTGCCCACGCCCGTCGGCGTGTAGAAGCCGGCCATGCCGGCCCCCGCGGCCCTCATCTTCTCGATGAAGGTCCCCATGGGGAAGACCTCCACCTCTATCTCCCCGGCGCGCACGGCGATCTCGAAGGGCGAGTTGGCGCCCCTGGACGCTGACCGGTAGAAGGGGTAGTTGCAGATGGCCTTCTTGATCTGGCCCTGCTCCACCAGCTTGATGATGTCTTCATTGCCCGGCCCCATCTGCTGGGTGATTATCGTCAGGCCCTTGGCCCCCTGCCTGCCCAGCGCCTGGATGAGCTCCACCGGTGTCCCGGCAGTAAAGAAGCCTCCGATGGCGATGGAGGCCCCGTCCGGTATGTCCTTGACGGCTTCGTCAATACTGGTAAAGACTTTGTCCATTACGTCTCCCTACTCCGCCTTTCCTGTGTTCATCGTCGGCGGGGGCGCCCCAAGCCACCGACAGGCTCGGCGGTGTTCGGCCCGTCCCGAACCCCGGTGCTGCCCGCCTGCGCGGGGAAGAGCCGTGTGCGTGGTGAAGATGGTGCTCGACCTCTCCGTGCCGCCCGCCTGCGCGGGAAAGAGCCCCTGCCCAGAGATAAAGAATAAGACACGGGCGTTGCGCGTGTCAATTTCCCGCCTGCCGCCGCGCCACCCGGGCCGACGGCCCGGCCCCCGGGCTTGCCCGAAACGAAGAAGGCCGGGTCAAGCCCGGCCTTCCTGCGGGACATCCTGCGCTGCAAGTCTACTGTACGTTGACTTCGATCTTCCTGGGCTTGGCTTCCTCCGCCTTGGGCAGCCTGATCTCCAGGACTCCCTTGTCCATCGTGGCAGAGATCCTGTCGGCCGCCACCCTGAAGGGGATTTCCATCAGGCGGGAGTGCTTCCCGAAGCGCCGCTCTCTGACGTACCAGGTCTCCCCGTCCTCGGCCTTCTCCTGTCTCTTCTCGGCCTCGATCTTCAGGGTCCCCTCCTCCAGGGTGATGTTGAGATCGTCCTTGCTCACCCCGGGCAGGTCGGCCCTGATCACCAGCTCATCGGCGGTCTCGTGGACGTCCAGGTCCGTGCCCGGCCCGCCACCGACGATGACCGGCTTCCAGGGGCCCCACATATCCCCAAAGACCCTGTCGAACTCCTCCAGGATCGGGTCTACTCTGACTACTGCCGTCATCCCTGCGCCTCCTTTCCTCGGTTTTGCCGTTTGCTGGTTCCGATTCTAGGGCCTGTCAGGCGCGGTTGTAAGCGACTTATATCACGGGAGGCCGACGGCATGACCCGGAGAACGAAGGCCGCAACCCCCTGGCTTCAACCATGGGGAGAACGTCAAGGACGGGCGCTGCCCCGGGGCATGGCCGGCGGCTACCTGTCGTGGTAGACCGGCCGCCGCTTCTCGAAGAAGGCTGCCCGGGTGGCCTCCTGGGCGTCCTCTGTGAAGCCGCAGAGGACGTTGCCCCTTCCTTCCAGGCCGGTGGCGGCGTCCAGGTTGGGCGCGTCGATGTTGGCGTTGAGCAGCTCCTTGGTGAGCCGCAGGGCGAAGGGCGTGGCGTTGAGCATCTCCATGGCCATGTCCGTGGCTGCCTTCTCCAGCTGGTCGTCCGGGACCATCCGGGAGACGTAGCCGATGCGCTCGGCGGTGGCCGCGTCCAGGACCTTCCCCGTGTACAGGTACTCGGCAGCCCGGGAGAGGCCGATGAGCCGGGGGAGGAAGTAGCTGGAGCCAAGGTCGCCGCCGGAGTAGCCGATGCGGATGTTGTTGGCGTTGAACCGGGCGGACTCCCCGGCGATGCGGATGTCACAGGCCATGGAGATGCCGAAGCCGCCGCCGGCCGCCGGGCCGCGGACGGCGGCGATCAGCGGCTGGGGCGCATGGCGCATCTGGACGACGACATCGGCGATGTTCCTCTGCAGCATGTGGCCGTTGGTGGCCAGCCCGGACGGGCCCTTGATCTCCTCGGAGCCCGTCCCCACCAGGCCGGTAAGGTCCTTCACGTCGAAGCCGGCGCAGAAGGCGCGGCCGGCTCCCATGAGCACAACCACCCGGGCCTCGGGGCGTTCGTCCAGGGTGGTGAAGAAGTGGCGCAACTCCCTGACCATTTCAATGGAAATGGCATTCAGCCGGTCGGGCCGGTTGAGGGTGAGCCAGCCGATGTTGTCTTGACAGGTGAAGTTCAATGTTCTATAGTCCATGAGACGAGAAGCCCTCCTTCGGTCAGGTATGAACCATGGTAGCATCCACGTTCGAAGGGGGTCAATTTCGTTAACCCGGGCCCCGGGCGGGGGGATACGCGCGGGTACCGGGCCTGGCCGACTGAAACGGCAGTCACTTGTTAGCTGGTGATTGTCTTCCCGCCCGGCGGCGGGAGCAGAATCGAGATTGGTCTGAAGACGCCGGCCAATGTCCTGCGGGGGCCGTCTTCTGCGCCGGGGGAACGGGCAGAAGGCCGAAGCCCTGGGCAGTAGCGCGTCCAGACAGGGGAAGGAAGCGATGCAGACGTATTCTTGTCAGCACTGCGGGCTTAGTGCCAGGACCATTTTCGACCTGTTTCTCCACATATTCACCCAGCATATGCACAAGGACGTGGGGCTGACCAGGAAAGAGGTGCGCCGCCTTCTCCGGGAGGCCCGGCCCCTGGACATGTCCGGCCACGTGATCTCCAAGAACTAGCCGCCTGAATGAGGGAAGCTGCGGCGGCCTGTGCTGCTGCCTCGCTTACCCGGGGTTCCCGGTTGCGCCGGCCGCCGCAGCTTCACCCGCGGGCCCTTCCTCCCCGGCCCCGGCCCTCCTCCCCGCCTTCTCCTCAGCGGGGCATCCCCCGATGGCCGCCCGGTGCCGCCCGCCCCGGGGGCCTGCGGGACAGGCTTGCGGGCCAGGTCCCCGCGGCCCGCCCGGCCCGGCTTGCCTTGTGGCGCCGGCAGTGTCAGACTGGGAACGCCGGCAGCGGTCCGGACGGAGGGACAGAGAGGTGCCATGAGCTATGCCGAGTGACAGCCACAAGCAAGACGACCTGGCGGAATTGCGGGACAAAGTGGAGAAGCAACCCGTGGGGGCCTTTCTGGGAATGAAGCTCCTGGACCTGTCCCCGGGCCATGCACGCGTCAGCATGGTGCTTCGGCCGGAGCACCTCAACTTCAACAACTTCATCTTCGGCGGCATCATTGTGGCTGTAGCCGACCAGGCCTTCGCCTGCGCCACCAACTCCCTTGGCCGTCCCTGCGTTGCCACCCAGTTCAACATGCATTTCGTGGCGGCGGCGGCCCCGGGGGACGAACTGATCGCCGAGGGGCGCGTCCTCCGCAAAGGCCGGCGTGTCGACATCTGCGAGATGGTGGTGAACAACCAGGACGGGAAGCTCATTGCCCGGGCCACCGGCACCGCGATACCGATGACGTGACCCCGCCCCGGCGTTCCCCTTCTCTTTGCCGCCCGCGTCCATGGCGGGCAGGCCCTCCCCGGGGGACCCTCCGTTATTCCAGAACTGGCCTGCGAGGCCCGCGCTGAGCCTTCAGGGCTTCTCTCCCCTGAGGAGCTCCTCGATTCATTGAGGAGCGCAGTCACAACTGGCCTGCGCTGGCCGGCTCCCTGCGGCTGGCGAATGTGATCCAGGTCATAGTCCTCTCCCGGTCCTGCCTGTATCATCTCCGCGGTGGTGCGGCTCGATGCAGAGGCCCAGCGCCTAACCATCCCTGGCGCAATCGAGGCAGAGTATTTCACGATAGAGGGTGACAGAATCGCTGGACAATTAGAGTGACATTTTCGCTGAACGCTTAACCCCTGTCATAATCGTAGAACAGCGACACAACTGCTTGACGGCCGGGAGGTTCGCTGTTAGAATGCTCTTGTAGCTAAATGATAATGATAGTCATTATCGGTTAAGCGCCCAGAGTGCTATGAGACGGTCCAGGCAGAGAGAGGCGGTCCTGAGAGTGCTGATGAGCACCACCTCGCACCCGACAGCGGAGTGGGTCTATCAGGAAGTGAAGAAGGAGGTCCCCGGCGTCAGCCTGGGGACGGTGTACCGTAACCTGAGGCAGTTGAAGGAGCGGGGCCTGATACTGGAGCTGGAGCAACCCGGGCAGTACCGGAGGTTCGATGGGAATGCGGCCAACCACTATCACTTCAGTTGCAGCCGGTGCGGCCGGGTCTTCGATGTGGATGAGCCGCTGGTGAAGGGGATAGACCGCAGGGTGGAGGAGCGCACCGGGTTCAAGGTGTGGCACCATCGCCTGGAGTTCCGCGGCCTGTGCGGCGATTGTCAGAGCGAAGGAAAAGGAGAATAGGCGAGGAGGAACGTCATGGACGCTGCCATCAAAGAGCTCAAGAAGAACGTGGTCA
>CAZBJX010000027.1:0-27389 GCA_964492335.1 uncultured Dehalococcoidia bacterium
GTTGGCTCCCCGAGCTGGATTCGAACCAACAACCTAGCGGTTAACAGCCGCCCGCTCTACCGTTGAGCTATCGGGGAACCCGGCGCCGTAGCCCGGCGCGTGTCTATTCTACACCATCCGGCCGGTGGCGCAAAAGCGGCGGCTGCCTCTAGCGGCGCCCTGCCAGCGGCTTCGACCGCCGGCTGACAAGCCCCGTCAGGAGCTTCTCGGCTTCGATTATCAGGAGGGCCGGCACGGACACGACGACTATCGTGAGCCACCAGGAGGCCGGGAAGGCCTCGACTCTCAGGGGGTTGATGTTCACCCCGGGCAGGACGTAGACGATCAGCAGGTGGAGGCCCAGGGTAGCCGTGATGCCCAGCAACAGCCAGCGGTTGGAGAACGGGTCCATGGTGAAGACGGACTGGGTCAGCGACCTGGCGGCGACCAGGTAGAAGATGTGCACCACCATCACCGTCATGAAGGCGGCCGTGCGCGCCTGCGTCAGCAGGCCCTCGTCCGTGATGGTGTCGCCGCTCACCGCGGCGGCCCCGAAGTGGTTATAGACGAAGAAGGCCGCGGCGGCCATCACGATGGATACCAGGCCCACCTTTCTGAAGAACGTGGCGTCGGCGATGGGCTTCCGGGGGTCGGTTGGAGGCTGGTCCAGCAGGCCCTTCTCGCGGGGCTCCCACAGCAGCGGCAGGGCCAGGGCCACGGCGTCGTAGAAGTTGATCCACAGGATCTGGGCCGGCGACAGGGGCAGGCGGGCGGCGAAGACGGGCAGGACGGGGGCCAGCATTATGGCGGCCAGGATGAGGGCCGCCTGGCCGCCGTTGGTAGGCAGGGTGTAGAGGATCACCCTGCGGATGTTGTTGAATGCGTGCCGCCCTTCCTCGACGGCGGCCACGATGGTGGCGAAGTTGTCGTCCACCAGGACCATGTCCGAGGCTTCCTTGGTGACATCGGTCCCCTTGATGCCCATGGCTATCCCCAGATCAGCCACCTTCAGGGCTGGGGCGTCGTTGACGCCATCGCCGGTCATGGCCACGACATGGCCCCGCTGCCGCAGCTGGGACGCTATCCTGTACTTGTGCTCCGGGGAGACCCGGGCATAGACCGATACGCTGTCCACCATCTGCCTGAGCTCTTCATCACTCAGGCGCGAGACCTCTTCGCCGGTGACCACGCGGCCGCCATCCTCCATTCCCAGGCGCCTGGCGATGGCCGCCGCCGTGGCGGCATGGTCCCCGGTGATCATGATCACCTTGATCCCGGCCCTCCGGCAGTCGGCCACGGCCTCTATGGCCTCCTCGCGGGGCGGGTCTATCATGCCCTGGAGGCCGAGGAAGACCAGGTCATGCAAATCGTCCGCCGACAGGGTGGTCTTGTGGCCGGGCACCCGTCGCATGGCCAGCCCCAGGACCCTGAGGGCGTCGCCGGCCATGCTGTCCGTGGCCGCCAGGAAGTGGCCCTTCTCGAGCGGGGAGACGCTGCCGGCCAGCATCTCGCCGGTACACATGGACAGCAGCCTCTCGGGGGCCCCCTTCACGTATATGATGTTCTCCTGGTCGCCCCGGTAGAGCGTGGCCATGTACTGCCGCCGGGATTCGAAGGGGACCTCGTCCAGCCTCGCGGAGTCCCTGGCCAGGCCGGCCTTCAGCGCCGCCACCACCAGGGCCCCCTCCGTGGGGTCGCCGTGCATCTCCCAGGCGCCGGCGTCCTCCCTCAGAATGGCGTTGCTGCAGAGCAGGCCGGCGGTGAGTGTGGAGTGCAGGTCGGGCTCCCGGCGGGGCTCCGCCGGGGAGCCCTCCCGGAGGAACTGGCCGTGGGGGGCGTAGCCGGCGCCGGTGGCCTCGTAGGTCTTCCTCCCGGCGTACACCCTGACCACGGTCATCTCGTTCCTGGTGAGCGTGCCGGTCTTGTCGGAGCAAATGACGGTGGCTGACCCCAGCGTTTCGACTGCCGGGAGCCTTCTGATCAGGGCATTCCTGCCGGCCATGGCCCTGGCGCCCATGGCCAGCGCTATGGTGAGGATGGCGGGCAGCCCTTCGGGGATGGCGGCCACGGCCAGGGCCACCGAGGCCACGAAGGCGTCCACCAGGCTGTGGTCGCCCAGGGTGGCCCCCAGGATGAGGTTGATCCCGGCCAGCACCAGGACGGCGATGATGATGAACCGGGTGAATCTGCCCACCTTGCGCATCAGCGGGGCCTGGGCATCGGAGCCGGACCGCTTCATGAGGACGGCGATCTTGCCCAGCTCCGTCTTCTCCGCCGTGGCCACAACGGTCCCCCTGCCGGCGCCGCGGACCACCAGGGTCCCGCTGAAAGCCATGGAATGCTGGTCGGCGGGGGACAGGTCGGTCCCGGCCTGGGCCTCGGTCTCCTTGTCCACCGGCACGGACTCTCCGGTCAGAGCCGCCTCGTCCGTGCTGAGGTTGCGGACATGAAAGAGGCGCAGATCGGCCGGCACGATGGCTCCTTCGGCCAGGAGGACCACGTCGCCGGGGACCAGCTCGCGGGCCCGTATCTGCCTGGCCTCTCCATCCCGCAGGACGCTGCACTCGGGCACCATCATGCCGGTGAGGGCCTCCATGGAGGCTTCCGCCTTGCCCTCCTGGATGAAGCCCAGGATGGCGTTGGCCACGAGCACGATGAGGATCATGGCGGTGTCGGTCCACTGCTGCACCAGGGCGGTCACCACGGCCGCTGCCAGCAGCAGGTAGATGAGGGCGCTGCGGAACTGCAGCAGGAAGCGGACCAGGGCGCTGGTCTTCTTGAACTTGATCTCGTTGTGGCCATACCTGGCCAGCCGGTCTGCGGCTTCGGCCGACGTCAGCCCGGCCTCGGAGGTGTGGAGGGCGGCCGCCACCTCGCGGGGGGACATCTGGTACCATTCCCTGGCTCCCGCCTGCGGCAGGGGTTGATGGGGGACTGCGTCTCCGGGCGTGTGGGGCATGCGGCGCTCCTGACCTGCAGATGACAAGGGTCTTCACCCACTATACAGGAGGCCCGCCGGCCGGGTCTAATGTACAGCGTGGATTGCGGCCCCCTTTGACAAAGCCGTCGCCGAGACTGTACTTTAGTCTGTGTCTGGGGCCGGCCGCCGCGGCGCGAGGCCGCGGGGATGCGGGACGGGCGGCCCTCAGTATCGGGAGACGAAAAGGTGACAGCAACAGGGCCCGGGTCCGCCTCCGATTTCATCAGGGACATCATCAACGAGGACATCAGGACCGGCAAGTACCAGGGCCGGGTGCATACGAGGTTCCCCCCCGAGCCGAACGGCTACCTGCACATCGGTCACGCCAAGTCCATCTGCCTGAACTTCGGCATCGCCGCGCAGTACGGCGGCCTGTGCAACCTCCGCTTCGATGACACCAACCCCACCAAAGAGGAGCAGGAGTACGTCGATTCCATCATGGATGCCGTGCGCTGGCTGGGCTACGATTGGGGAGACCGGCTCTTCTACGCCTCGGACTACTACCAGCAGATGCACGACTACGCCGTGCATCTGATCAAGGCGGGCCTGGCCTACGTGGACGACCTGACCGCCGACCAGATCCGGGACTACCGGGGGACGCTGACGCAGCCGGGCCGGGAGAGTCCCTTCCGCGGCCGCTCGGTGGAGGAGAACCTGGACCTGTTCGCCCGCATGGCGGCCGGGGAGTTCCCGGACGGCGCCCGGGTGCTGCGCGCCCGGATAGACATGGCCTCGCCCAACCTGAACATGCGTGACCCGGTGATGTACCGCATCCTGCACGCCGATCACCACCGCACCGGGGGCCGCTGGTGCATCTACCCGATGTACGACTGGGCGCATGGCATCGAGGACTCCATCGAGCGGATCACGCACTCCATCTGCACCCTGGAGTTCGAGGACCATCGCCCTCTCTATGACTGGTTCCTGGAGAAGCTGGGCGCGTACCGGCCGCAGCAGATCGAGTTCGCCCGGCTCAACCTGTCCTACACGGTGATGAGCAAGCGCCGGCTGCTGCAACTGGTGGAGAACAAGCACGTGTCCGGGTGGGACGACCCCCGCCTGCCCACAATCGCCGGCCTGCGCCGCCGCGGGTACACGCCCGCCTCCATCCGCGACTTCTGCGAGCGCATCGGCGTGGCCAAGACCGAGAGCACCATCGACATCGCCCTCCTGGAGCACTGCATCCGGGATGACCTGAACCGGACCGCCCCCCGGGTCATGGCCGTGCTGGACCCGGTCCGGCTGGTGATCGACAACTACCCCGAGGACCGCATCGAGGAACTGGAGGCTGTCAACAACCCCGAGGACCCGGCCGCCGGGAAGCGCCGGGTCCCCTTCTCCCGGGTGCTCTACATCGAGAGGGACGACTTCCGGGAGGCGCCGCCGTCCGGGTTCTTCCGCCTGGCTCCGGGGCGGGAAGTGCGCTTGCGCTACGCCTACCTGGTGACCTGCGTGGGAGTCACCCGGGACGGGCGCACGGGGGAGATAACGGACATCCACTGCACCTATGACCCGGCCACGCGGGGGGGGGATGCCCCTGACCGGCGCAAGGTCAAGGGCACCATCCACTGGGTCTCCGCCCCGAACGCGGTGCCGGCCGAGGTGCGGCTCTACGACCGCCTGTTCACAGTGGAGGACCCGGGCAGCGTCGAGGGCGGCTGCGAGAGCGTGCTGGACCCGAGGTCGCTGGAGGTGGTGACGGGGTACCTGGAGCCCGGCCTGGCGTCGGCGGCGCCCGGCAGCCGCTACCAGTTCGAGCGCCTGGGCTACTTCTGCGTGGACTCCCGGGACTCCTCCCCGGTGCGCCCGGTCTTCAACCGCACCGTGGCCCTGCGCGACTCGTGGGCCAGGAAAGAGAAGCGGCTCTAGCCGGGGAGGGAAGGAGCGCCGGGCGGGCCTGCCCCGGGACGGCGCCGCTCAGCCCGGGCGCGGCGGCAGCTGCGAGGCGGTCTCCAGCGCCTCCACCAGGTCCGGGGGCAGCGGGGCCTCGAACTCCGCGTACCGGCCGCTGCCGGGCAGCCTGAAGCCCAGCTTCCACGCGTGGACGAACTGCCGGCCCAGCCAGTTCGCCTTCACCCCGTACACGGGGTCCCCCACCACCGGCCAGCGACGGTGCGAGAAGTGGACCCGGATCTGGTGGGTGCGCCCGGTCTGCAGGGTGACCTCCACCAGCGAGTAGCCGTGGAAGCGCCTGACGACCCGGTAGAGGGTGCGGGAGGGCCGGCCGCCCTCCAGGACGGCCATCCTCTTGCGGTCCTTCGGATGCCGGGCGATGGGGGCGTCGATGGCGCCTTCGGCCGGACGGGGGTCGCCCTGGACCAGCACCAGGTACTTCTTCAGCATGCGGCGCTCGGAGAACTGCGCTGCCAGGTGCAGCTGGGCGGCCTTGTTGCGGGCCACCACCATGGCCCCCGACGTGTCCCGGTCCAGGCGGTGCACCACCCCCGGCCGGACCGAGACCTCGATCCCCGATATCTCCGGGCAGTGGGCCAGGACCGCGTTCATCAGGGTGTGGCGGGGGTGCCCCGGCGCGGGGTAGACGGTCAGCCCGGCGGGCTTGTTCACCACCAGGATGTCCCGGTCCTCGTACAGGATGTCCAGGGGTACGGCCTCGGGGACCAGTTCCGGCGAGGGCTCCGGCGGCGGGACCTCCACCACTATGTCATCGCCGGCCTTAAGCTTGCGGCCGGGCCTGGCCTGCTGCCCGTTGACCAGGACCAGGCCGTCCTCGATGAGCCTCTGCACCTGCGAGCGCGACAGGCCCTCGGAGGCCCCTGAGATGTAGAGGTCAAGGCGGATGCCGGAGGTGGCGGCGGTCAGGCGCAGCTGCCGGGGGGGGCCGGCGCCGGTCACTGGCCCTTGCCGGCCCTGGCCGGCCACAGCTTGAAGATGACCACCACGCATATGATGATGGCTGCCAGGATGAATACGTCCGCCAGGTTGAAGGTGAACCACTTGACATCGCGCACGATCCTCACGTCCACGAAGTCGGTGACCCACCCGAACCTGACGCGGTCTATCCAGTTGCCGAGGGTGCCGCCGACGAAGAGCCCCACCGCCAGGTTGGTGGCCGGGCCCTTGAAGGGCCCGCGCCAGAGGTAGGCGGCCAGCACCGCGATCACCAGCGCCAGGGGCATGGCGATGGAGAACCACCCGGGAGCTTTGATGCCGAAGATGATGCCCGGGTTGCTGACATGGCCGAAGGCGATGAAGATGTGGTCGGGGATGGGATCGTCGACCGGGATGGTGCTGGTGATGGCCAGCTTGGTCAACTGGTCCACCGCCAGCGCCGCGAAGGCGGTGCAGAAGGCCACCAGGAGGGCCCGCCGTTCATGCTGTAGCAGGGGAATATGCATGCTCTATCCGCTCAGAGGGGAGTCCCCCGGGGGGGTCTGCGACCGGTCCCCGGCGGCCCTGCCGGGCCGCAGGCCGAAGATGGCTATCACGAACAGCACGATGGCCGCCAGGATGAACACGTCCGCCAGGTTGAAGGTGAACCAGTGCAGGTCCTCCTTGAGCCTGACGTCTATGAAGTCGGTCACCCCGGGGAAGCGCAGGCGGTCCACCCAGTTGCCCAGGGTGCCGCCGACAAACAGCCCGATGGATATGGTCAAGGCGTTGCCGGCCCGGGAGCGGTACCAGCAGATGGCGCCCAGCACGGCCAGGACCAGCACCGCCGGCAGGGCGATGGCGAACCATCGCGGCGCCCCCAGCCCGAAGATGATGCCTTCGTTGGTCACGTTGATCAGCCGGAAGGCCCCGTGCTCCGGTATGGCCTGGCCCGGCTTTATGTAGTGCCGGACCAGCTCTTTGGTGACCTGGTCGGTGGCCAGCGCCGCCACTGCGGCCAGGGAGAGCACCAGCGGGGCCAGCCTGTCATCTCTCATAGGAACCGAATGCGCCGGGCTCTGGCCGGCGGGAGGACGGCCCCGCGGGGCCGCCGGCTACCTTCCAGGAGGCCTCCTTCTACCAGTCTTCGATTGCTGCGCCTTGCAGCCCAGGCAGAGGTTGGCCTGAGGCAGGACCTCCAGGCGCTCGATGCCCACCGGGCGGCCGCACATGTCGCAGGTGCCGTACGTGCCCCCCTCGAACTTCCGCAGGGCATGTTCGATCTCGGACAGGCTGGCCATCAGCCTCTTCTCCATGGCCAGCCGCGTCTCCATCTCGACGGCCTCGGAAGCCCCTTCCTCCTTCTTGCCGTAGGGGCTGCCCTCCTTCATCTCGCCGATGGCCGGCGCGGAGGCGCGGACCTGCTCCAGCTGCCGGAGGAGCCTTTCCCGCTCGTCCTTCAGCCGCTGCTGCAGCTCATCATAAGCAACCGGCATCTTCCCTGTCCTAGCGGTGCGCCCGATGCCCATTCGTGTGACGGGAAGGAGGCATCCTGGCGGGCGTAGAAGTACAACAGCCCCCCGTGGGAAGCTGTTGTCTTGTCCGCATTCTAGTCCCGTTCAGGGCAGTAGTCAAGATGCCTGTTGCTGTCTGTCGTTGTCCAGCGACAATGTCACTCTAATTGTCCAACGATTTTGTCACCCTCTTTCAGTGGAATACCTTCGCGGACCTGCGCCGGGGATGGTTGCCTGCCGGGCGCCCGGGCAACCGTCCCCGGTTGTGCCGGCCGCCCCCGGGCACTAGGATTAGGGTGCCGTGGCTGATATCGGAAGTCGCGCTGTCGGCCGCCGCCGGCCGGGGCCCGGGGTGACGCTGGCCGGCGCCCTGCGGGGATGGAGCTTGCCGCCGCTGCCGGCCGCTTTGAGGGCAGGCGCCGGGCGCGGGGCGGCGCCGCCGTCGCTTACCGGGCTGGGCCGCGCCTCCCGCCGGCGCCTCATGCGGGCCGGGAGCGCCCGGTCCCGGGCGCGGCTGGAGCTGGCGCTGGTGGACTGGGTTTGGGCGGCCCTCAGGGCGAACATCCGGCGGGGGCGCCTGTTCGAGGAGGAGAGGGTGCTCCGGGATGGCCGGGCCGACTGCCTGGGCTATGCCCGGCTCTTCCGGGAGCTGGGGCGGGCGCTGGGGCTGGATGCCGGGATCGTCGAGGTGCTGGTGGACAATGCCGGCCGGGCGGTGCCCCACGTGATCAACATCGTCAGGCTGGCCGACGGGCGCCGGCGGTTCATCGACCTGTGGTACGGGTCCGGCAACATCCGGCACCGGCGGCTGGGGCTGATGGCCAGGCGCGGCGGCCGGTGGCGGCTGGCCGACGTCGACTGGCGGGACCTGCCCCGATGGGATGAGGTTAAGGGGCTTCCGCCACGGTGCGTGGAAGCCATCGCGGGCTACATGGCGGGCAACCGCCACCTGGAGAAGGGGTTGTGGTCGGGCCATGCCGGCGAACTGCGGCAGGCCGTGCGGCGCTACACCGGGGCCATCGAGCAGTATCCGGGCAACTCCCGGGCCCGGTTCAACCGGGCGGTGGCCCTGGAGAACCTGGGGGACCGGCGGGGAGCGGAGGCTGATTACGCCGTTGCCCTGCGGGACCAGGCCGCCCTCATCCGGGTCCTTGCCAGGCAGCACGAAGAGGTGGTGGGCCTGATGCACCTGGACCACCTGGGGCTGAGCGCCGGGGAGGAGGGGATGTACCTGCGGCACGCCGGCTTCATCACCGGCAGCAAGGTGCCGCCGGAAGGGATCGCGGCGCGCCACCGCCTGCCGGTGGACGAGGTGGCGCAACTGCTGCTGGGCATTGAGTCCCGGCTGGCGGTGGCCCGGGCCATGGCCTAAGGCCCGTCATCGTCCTTGACGCTGTACTCGACCTCGATCACCCGGGGCTGCCTGCGGGCCGACCCGATGACCGGCCTCCAGACCGCCAGGTAGAAGAGGGCCCACAGGAGGGCCACCAGGAGCAGCAGGAAGGAGAAGACCAGGGCCACCAGGGCCGACAGGATGGCGATGGGGATGGCCACCAGCCCCATGACCACCAGCCACAGCGCTGGGATGGTCCTCAGAATCGCCAGGACGGCCATCAGCCCCCGGCGGCAGCCGTCCAGCACCAGCCTGAGAATGTCCATGGCTCCTACTCCTTCCAGAGGTCCCGAGCGGCGGCGGCGAACGCCTCCGGCATGACCTCGATGTCCGCCTCGTGGTGAAACCTCTCCAGGATGCCGGTATCATTGCGGTAGAAGGGCTGCAGCACCGGCCTGGAGATGAGCTTGGCATGCAGGGCGTAGTGCTCCGGGGCCTCGTCCATGGGCGCGGAGAACGATGAGAGGTTGAAGGAGTTGACGCCCGCCTGCTTGTAGGCGGCCAGCAGCCTGACGGCGGCGGCGGCGAAGCCGGCTATCTCCTCGTCCTCCAGGTCCGCCAGGCTGGCCGCCCTCTTGAATATGATCTGCACCTCACGGTTCCCCTGCGGGGAGAAGCTGGCAATGGCGGCCACGGCCCCGTTCTCTCCGATGTACCTCTCGCCGACCCGCCTCTCCGCAGCGACCAGGTCCGGCCAGAACCCGCGGCCGGTCCGGCGGTGGTACTCCCGGCTGGCCCGGAGCAGGGCCTCCTGGTAGGAGGTGGGCCGCAGGTCCGCCAGGACCTGGATGTGGGGGTGGACCACGCTGGCGGCGCTGGGCGGCAGATGGTTCCAGTGGAGCATGGGGTACCGGGCATCGGGGTCATGGCGGCGGACCAGGCCCAGGAACTCCCTGGCGGCCGCCAGGGCGTCGGAGACCATCCCGGGGGTGAACTGCTGCAGGTCCAGGAAGTGGGCGGAGCACAGGGTGGCGGCGGCGTGATGGCTGGCCAGCGGGAACATGTTGGGGAAGAGGATGCACTCTCCGCGGCGGACCCGGCCGCCGGGATAGAAGGCCGGGTCGAACCGGGTCACCGACTGCTCGATGTTCCCGGGGCAGAAGGGGCAGGAATCGCGGGGCCCCACCACTTCGGGCGGCACCGGGCTGGGAGGGCTCCTCCTGACCCGCCCGGCCCTTCTGGCGTTCAGGCGGGAGCGCCGGCCGGTGAGCGGGTCTTCCCGGAACTCGATGTGCTGGATGTCCTCTTCGAAGCCGGGAGGGCGCCGGGTTGCCCGGGCGATGACGGTCTTCGGAAACTGCACCTGTCGGCTCCTTGCTGGCGCGCGCCGGCGGCCCGCCGGCGCGACCGGCCCGGGATCGGGCCGGGCCGGTACGATTATCCGTGCCAGCGGGCCGCACTGTCAACAGGACCGGGCCGTAGCCGACGCCGGTTGGGCTGCCCATCCTCTTCATATTGTGGACGGCCCTGCGGTCGCGCCGGGAGGGGAAGGCGGATGCGGCGCCGGCGGCCTGAAGGGGGCCCGGTTTCTTGTGCCGGCCCAGCTTGAAGCCCTATAATAGTTACCGCCGCGGCGGTAACGCGGCGAAAGGAGACGTGGAATGCCGCAGGTAGCCTTCTTCCAGAAGAAGTTCGTGCCCCTGTCCGAGGCCAGGGTCGGCATCATGACCCATGCGCTCAACTATGGCACCGCCTGCTTCGAGGGGATCCGGGGCAACTGGAACGCCGAGAAGGGCCAGATGTACCTCTTCCGCCTCAGGGAGCACTACGAGAGGCTGCACCAGAGCTGCCGCATACTCAAGATCCATCTGGCCTTCGACGTCGACCGGCTGTGCCGCACCACCGTCGACCTGGTGAAGAAGAACGGCTACCAGGAGGACATCTATATCCGCCCCCTGGCCTACAAGAGCTCCGAGACGGTGGGCGTGAGGTTGCACAACCTGGAGGACGACTTCTTCATCTTCGTCACCCCGTTCGGCCCCTACCTCGACGCCGACAAGGGCGCCAGGTGCGGGGTGTCCAGCTGGCGCCGCGTGGATGACACCATGATCCCGCCGCGGGGCAAGGTGACGGGCATCTACGTCAACAGCGCGCTGGCCAAGACCGAGGCCCACGAGAACGGTTTTGACGAGGCCATCCTCCTGTCGCCGGACGGGCACGTTTCGGAAGGCAGCGGCGAGAACATCTTCATGATCACCGGAGGCAAGCTGGTGACGCCGGGTTCCTGCGACAACATCCTCAAGGGGATCACCCGGGACTCGGTGATCAGGCTGGCCGGGGACGAGCTGGGCCTGGAGACCGTGGAGAGGCCCATAGACCGCAGCGAGCTCTACGTCTGCGACGAGTGCTTCATGACGGGCACCGCGGCCAACGTGACGCCGGTGGTCGAGGTGGACCACCGCTCCGTGGCGGACGGCAAAGTGGGGCCCATCACCAGGAAGCTGGTGGCCCTGTACGGCGATGTCATCCGGGGCCGGAACCGCAAGTACCTCGGCTGGTGCACCCCCGCCTATGCCGCGACGGGCAGGAAGGGCTCCCGGGGATAGCCTTGGAGATCGTCCGCGCCTGGCAGTACTGCATATTCGTGTTCGTGGCCGTCATGGGCCTGCTCCAGTTGATAGCGCTGGTCAATGGGCTCAAGGGGATGCTCTTCATCCGCAACAGGCCCGTCACCCTCCTCCTGTCGTCGGCCGCCCTGGTGTTCGCCTTCTGGTGGTTCTTCTACCGGGACGATCGCATCAACACGGTGATGCGCCACACCGGGCTGGAGGGGGCCCAGCAGTTCACCGTCTTCTGCTGGACGACCTTCGCCGCCCTGGTGGTCACCCTGGTGGTGGCCTCGCTGCTGAAGGCGCTGGTGTACCGCCGGACGGACGAGGGCCCGGGGGAGCGCGTGGAGGGGGCCTGCGACCTGAGGCACATGAGCTGGTTCGAGGCCATGAGAAAGGCTGTCGGAGAAGCCATCGATAAGCTGCGGGAAGGCCATGCTGGGTCTCATCATCAGGGTTGACCAGAGCATAGTCCTCTGGTTCAGCCACCTGGTCGGCAAGAACTCCGTGCTGGACCGGGCCATGATACTGCTGGCCAGCGACTACTTCCTGCCGGTCAGCATCTCCCTGGTGCTGCTCTGCCTGTGGTTTGCGGGCCGCGGCTTCGCGGAGCGCGACCGGAACCAGAAGGCCTGCGTCTGCTCCGCCATCACCATCGGCATATCCATGGGCTTCGTCCTGGTGGCCAACAGCATCTGGCGCCACCCGCATCCCTTCCAGGACATGCCGCAGTTGCTGGACCCGGTCACCAACCACATCTTCTATCCCATTCACGACCCGTCGTTTCCCAGCAACTCGTCGTGTCTGACCTTTGCCGCCGCAGCCGGCGTGTGGCACTTCAACCGCAGGTGGGGCTACATGATGCTCGTGCCGGCGGTGCTGATGCCGCTGGCCAAGGTATACGCGGCCGTGTACTACCCGTCGGACATCATCGGCGGCGTCGTCGTGGGCGTGGTGACCTCGTACTTCGTCGCCAGGGTCTTCATGCCGCTGCTGCACGTGCCGGTGGAGATCGGGGTGTGGTTCCTGCGGATACTGCGCTTCGGCTAGCAGCGGGCGCCCCGGCGGCGGCCGCCGGCGCGGCCGGGCCGCGGCCTAGCCGCCGAACCTGACCCGGAGGGCGTTGGCGGCGTAGCCGGTGATCTCGCGGAAGCCGAACTTGGACTGGCCCTCCCGCTGGTCCGTGAAGGCAATGGGTATCTCCACGAAGGTGCAGCCGTTGCGGGTCAGCCGGTAGAGCGTCTCCATGCCGATGGAGTAGCCCCGGGAGCGGAACCGGTCGAAATCGAGGCCGAGGAGGGCGGCGCGGCGGTAGCACTTGTAGCCGCCGCACCAGTCGCGGATGTGCCAGCCCAGGAGCAGGCTGGCATAGAGATTGGCGCCGTTGCTGATGGCCCTTCTCAGGGGGTTGCGGACGGCCCGGCTCCCCGAGACCAGCCGCGAGCCGATCACCACGTCGCACTGCCCGATCTTCTCCAGGAACCGGGGGATGTCGGCCGGGTCGTGAGAGAAGTCGGCGTCCATCTCGAACACGCAGTCCACATCCTGCTCCCGGGCGTACTTGAGGCCGGCGATCCCGGCCGTGCCCCGGCCCCGCTCCCGGCGGTGTATGACGTGGACCCGGCCCTGGTTCCCGGCGGCCAGCCGGTCCGCTATCTCCCCCGTACCGTCGGGGGAGCTGTCGTCCACTACCACGACGCTGACCCCATCGTGCGCCAGGATGGCCCCGACCATCCTCTCGATGTTGACCTTCTCGTTGTACGTGGGGAGCATCACCATGGCTTCCATGGCAGGCCCATTATAGGACGCGCCGGCCCCGGGGCGCAAAGGCGGGGCGGTGCGGGCGCCCGCCCGGCGGATCCTGCCTGCACCCGGCGCAGCGGCTGTCCGGGGCCGGCGTGGCGCGGGAGCCCCAGCCCCACCGCCGCCTCCCCTGCCCCCAAACGCCCCTCCCCCACTGCACTGACTACCATCAGCCTCTTCTGTTCCCTGAGATTCAACGTCACCGTCTCCTTCATACAGTGACATTTTCGCTGAACGCTTAACCCCTGTCATAATCGTAGAACGGCGACACTGCGCTTGAAACGGTTCTCGCCTTGGCCTATAATTATTGCATCACCACGATGAGCGAAAAAGCCCTCTCCGGCCTCAAGGTAGTCGAGCTCGCCGAGTTCATCGCCGGCCCTTACTGCGGCAAGCTGCTGGCCGACTTCGGGGCCGAGGTGATCAAGATCGAGAAGCCCGGCTGCGGCGATGAGGCCCGGGAGAGGGGGCCTTTTCCCGGTCATGTGCCGGACCCGGAGAAGAGTGGCCTCTTCCTCTACCTGAACGCCAACAAGCTGGGCATCACGCTGAATATCGACACGGCCACCGGGCGGGACATCCTCAAGAAGATCCTCCTGAACGCCGATATCCTGGTGGAGGACCAGCCGCCGGCCCGGATGAAGGCCCTGGGGCTCGACTTCGAGAGCCTTCACCAGGTCAACCCCCGGCTGATCGTGGTCTCCATAACGGCCTTCGGCCAGACGGGCCCCTACAGGGACTACAAGGGCTATGCCATCAACGCCAGCGCCCTGGGCGGCCAGAGTGTCTGCGCCGGCGAGATGGGGCGCGAGCCCCTGACGCCGCCGCTGTGCCTGGGCCACTATCAGAGCGCCACGGCGGGGGCCACCGCGGCCATGGGGGCCCTCTTCGCCCGGGAGGCCAGCGGCCGGGGCCAGCAGGTGGACATCTCCGAGGCCCAGGTGTGGGCCACCCTGCACACGGGCAACCAGGAGACCTCCTTCATCCTCCACGGCATGAAGCGGATGCGCTGGGGCCACCGCACGCCGGGCATCTACCCCTATACCATCCTGCCCTGCCAGGACGGCTTCATGAGCATGATCGCCATCCAGGGGTACCAGTGGAAGCGCTTCCTGGAGCTGCTGGGCGATGGCAAGGTGCCGGAGTGGTACAGCAGCGATCCCCGCTTCCAGGACCGTCGCGATATCAGCCTCAAGTACGCCGACGAGATGGACGGCCGCCTGGCGCCGTGGCTCTCCAGCCACACCAAGGCCGAGATCTACAAGATGTGCCTGGAGAAGAAGGTGCCCTTCGCCCCGGTGCGCAACATGGAGGAAGTGGTCAACGACGCCCACCTGGCGTCCCGGAACTACTTCGTGGAGGTGGACCATCCGGCGGCCGGCAGGCTGAAGTACCCGGGCGCCCCGGGCAGGCTGTCGGAGACGCCCTGGGCCATCGACCGCCCGGCCCCGCTGCTGGGCCAGCACAATGAGGAGATCTACTGTCAGCGCCTGGGGTTCTCCGCCGTTGAACTGGAGGCGCTGCGCACCGGAGGTGTGATCTGAGCACCGGCAAGAGCTACCCGCTGTCGGGCATCCGGGTGATCAACTTCGGGTGGGTCTTCGCCGGCCCGTACCTGGCCACCATGCTGGGTGACATGGGGGCCGAGGTGATCAAGGTGGAGACCAGGAGCCGCATCGACTCCATGAGGCTCTCCCCGGACAACCTGGACAAGGAGCCCGACCGGGACCCCTGGTTCCACAGCGGTGTGCGCAACCAGCTGAGCATTACCCTGGACATGGCGCAGCCGAAGGCGGTCCCGCTGCTCAAAGACCTGGTCAAGATCAGCGATGTGGTGGTCGAGAACTTCGCGCCCAGGGTGATGAAGAACCACGGCCTGGACTACCCGGAGCTGGCCAAGGTCAAGCCGGACATCGTCATGGTGTCCCTGCCGGCCACGGGGCACTCCGGGCCCCTGCGGGACGCGCAGACCTACGGTCCATCGCTGACCGGCCTGGCCGGGGTGGACGGCCTGGTGGGCTACCACGGCGAGCGGGTCCTGGGCCTGCAGCAGGCCTACGCCGATGTCAACAGCGCCCTTCACGGGGCGTTCACGGTCCTGGCCGCCCTCCACTACCGCAAGAGGACGGGCAAGGGCCAGTTCATAGAGATGGCCCAGCTGGAGGCGGTGATCGGCATCGCCGGCGAAGCCATCATGGAGTACGTCATCAACGGCAATGTCCTGGGGACCATGGGCAACTACTACCCCACCATGTGCCCCCACAACAACTACCGCTGCGCCGATGAGGACAAGTGGGTCTCCATCGGGGTGAAGACCGAAGAGGAGTGGGAGTCCTTCTGCCGGGCCATGGGAGACCCGGCCTGGAGCTGCGACCCGAAGTTCGCCGACAAGTACCAGCGGCAGAACCACCGCCAGGAGCTGGACCGCCTGATCACCGAGTGGACCTCCAGCCGCACCTGCTACGAGGCCACCGAGATACTGCAGCAGCACGGCGTGGCGGCGGCGCCCTGCCTGGACACCGAGGGCCGGTTCTTCGACTCGCACCTGCAGGCCCGGAAGACCTACCTGGAGGTCGACCACCCCACCACCGGGACGGACTTCATCGCCAACTCGGCCTGGGCCCTGTCGGATGCCCCCACCGAGATCCGCCACCGCTCACCCCTTCTTGGAGAGCACAACGGCTACGTCTTCAAGGAGCTGCTCGGCCTGTCGGAAGAGGACATAGCCGGGCTCGAGGCCGAGAAGGTCATCTACTAGGGCGGGGCACCCGCCCGGCCCCCGCCGTACAGCATGCACCCCGTCCAGGTTATGCGGTCAGGGTGAAAGGCTGCGTCCAGCCCCAGCTTCTGCTGCAGGCCCACCACGTCGATCCCCAGGGCCTCGAGAGAAGTCCGGGCCTTCTCCGGGTGGCGGCAGGGCTTCTCCTCCACGGCGGCGCAGGTCCGGCACAGCCGGCACTCCCCGCCGATCAGGGCCCACAGGGGGTGGATGCGCCTTCGCCGCAGGCGGCGCTCCAGCCGCAGCACCAGGCGGTGGAACTCCAGCCTGGTGCGGTCCACCGCCTCCCGGTCGCGGGCCACGTCCACCCGGCGGGTGCACTGCAGCAGCAGGCCGCGCTCGAAGCCCCGCAGACGGGCGGCGATCTCCGGCAGCGGGCCCACGCGCGGCGGGCACATGTGGCGGGTGTTGTAGCAGCCGCAGCGGTCCTCCATGCAGAAGGCCCGGACCCACTCCTCGGGGACCAGAAGGGCGGCGTCGAACTCCCGGCAGGAGTCGAACCCCAGCCGGCCGGCCTGCTCCAGCACTGTCTCGCTGTCCACGATCACCCGGTGGCCTCCGCCGCGCTGCCGCCCCGCAGGATAATCATACCCGCCGGGGGCCGGGGGGGCCAGCGGCGGCGGTGAGAGGGCCCGGGCCCCGTGCTATGATGGGTGTGCCATGGAGAAGCTCGAGGCAGGCGCCCGCCGGCTGGGCCTGGCCCTTTCCGAGGAGCAGGTGGGCCTCTTCGAGGCCTACTATGAGGCCCTGATGCGCTGGAACCGGCGGATCAACCTGACCGGCATCACGGACCGCGACGAAGTGCAGGTGAAGCACTTCGTGGACTCCCTGGCGATCACCCTGGCGCTGGACGGCGCTTCCTGGGCCGGAGGCAGCTTCGGCCTGCTGGACGTGGGGACGGGGGCCGGCATGCCCGGCATCGCGCTGAAGATCGCCTATCCGCGGGCCAGGCTGGTGCTGGTGGAGTCGGTGGCCAAGAAGACGGCCTTCCTGCAGGAGGTGGTGGGCCAGCTGGGGCTGCAGGGGGTGGAGGTAGTCACCCGGCGGGCGGAGGAGCTGGCCCACCTGGGCGGGTACCGGGAGGGGTTCGACCTGGTGGTCTGCCGCGCGGTGGGGAGCCTGGCCACGGTGGCCGAGCTCATGCTGCCCTTCTGCGTGACGGGGGGGCTGGCGGTGTCCCCCAGGAAGGGGGACACGGAGGAGGAGGTGGCCCGGGCCGGGAAGGCGATAGACGTGCTCGGCGGCCGGCTGAGGGCGGTCCGGGACGTCGGCGTGGAAGGCCTGGAAGGGCATGTCCTGGTGATCATGGAGAAGGCGGCGGCCACCCCGGCTGCCTTCCCCCGCCGCCCCGGCGTGCCGGCCAAGCGGCCGCTGCGTTGACCGGGGCCGCAAAGGGCGCCTTGGCCAGTCCCGGCCCGGGCCTGTGCCCCGTTTGGGCGTTCTCGGATCGTTGCGTCATCTGCGCGGTTGCCGAAGGCCGGCGTTGCGGGCGGCCGGGCAGCGGAGTCCACATATCTTGTGCAACGGCGGTCCATGATCTAGTATGGGGGTGGCCGGCCCGCAGGGAGCGGCGTCCGGCCGGGCGGACTATTCATGAAGAAGTTCCTGATCCAGACAGACCTCACGCCGACGGGCGACCAGCCGCAGGCCATCAGCCGGCTGGTGAAGGGGGTCGAGGAAGGCAGCCGCCACCAGACCCTGCTGGGCGTTACCGGCAGCGGCAAGACCTTCACCATGGCCAACGTCATGGAGCGGTTGGGGCGGCCGGCGCTGGTGATGTGCCACAACAAGACCCTGGCCGCCCAGTTGTGCGCCGAGTTCAAGGAGTACCTGCCGGGCAACGCCGTGGAGTACTTCGTCAGCTACTATGACTACTACCAGCCCGAGGCCTACCTGCCGGCCACCGATACCTACATCGAGAAGGAAACGGACATCAATGAGGAGATAGACAAGCTGCGGCATGCGGCCACCAGGGCCCTCTTCGAGAGGAGGGACGTGGTCATAGTGGCCTCCGTGTCCTGCATCTACGGGCTGGGCTCGCCGGAGGAGTACTACAGCTTCGTGGAGCACCTGAAGAAGGGGGAGAGGCACAACCGCAACCGGGTCGCCCGCCGGCTGGTCGAGATGCAGTACCAGCGCAATGACGTGGACTTCACCCGGGGCCGGTTCCGCATCCGGGGCGATGTCCTGGAGGTGCAGCCGGCCTACGAAGAGAAGGCGGTGCGCATCGAGTTCTTCGGCGATGAGATCGAGAGGATAGTGGAGGTGGACCCTCTCACCGGCGAGTTGCTGGAGGAGCATGCGGAGATCAACATCTACCCGGCCAAGCACTTCGTCACCTCGGAGGAGAACCTGGCCCGGGCCATGGCCGACATCCGCGTTGAGCTGGAGGAGAGGCTGAAGGAGTTCCGGGCCGAAGGCCGGCTGCTGGAGGCGGCCCGCCTGGAGAGCCGCACCAACTACGACCTGGAGATGCTGCAGGAGATGGGGTACTGCACCGGGATCGAGAACTACTCGCGCCACCTGACGGGCCGGCCGGCCGGCAGCCCGCCGGCCACCCTGCTGGACTACTTCCCGGACGACTTCCTGATGTTCGTGGATGAATCCCACATGACTGTACCCCAGATAAGGGGCATGTACCGCGGCGACCAGAGCCGCAAGGAGGTCCTGGTCAGGTACGGCTTCCGCCTGCCCTCGGCCCTGGACAACCGGCCCCTGACCTTCGAGGAGTGGAGCGCCCGCATCAACCAGGTGGTCTACGTTTCGGCCACGCCGGGGCCCTACGAGCAGGAGCACAGCAGCCAGGTGGTGGAGCAGCTGGTGCGGCCCACCGGCCTGCTGGAGCCGACGGTGGAGGTCAAGCCCACCAGGGGCCAGATCGACGACCTCCTGGAGCAGGTCAGGGCCCGGGCCGAGCGCGGCGAGCGGAGCCTGGTGACCACGCTCACCAAGAGGATGGCCGAGGAGCTGTCGATGTACCTGAAGGAGATGGAGGTCAAGACCCACTACCTGCACTCCGAGGTGGACACCCTGGAGAGGGTGGAGATCCTGCGGGACCTGCGCCTGGGCGTCTACGACGTGGTGGTGGGGATCAACCTGCTGCGGGAGGGCCTGGACCTGCCGGAGGTGAGCCTGGTGGCCATCCTGGATGCGGACAAGGAGGGGTACCTGAGGTCCGCCGGGGCCCTCATCCAGACCATGGGCCGGGCGGCGCGGCATGTCGACGGCCATGCCATCATGTACGCCGATACCGTCACCGGCTCCATGAAGGCGGCCATGGAGGAAACGGCGCGGCGCCGCTCCATCCAGGAGGCCTACAACCGGGAGCACCGCATCGAGCCGCGGAGCATCAGGAAGGCCGTCAAGGACATCACCGACAGGGTGAGGCCGGCGGCCCCGGCCGGGGCCGGCGGCGCCGGGGGCCCGGCCCTGTCGGGCAGGGAGATGGCGGCGCTGATCAAGGACCTGGAAGGCCAGATGAAGAGCGCCGCGCGGGGGCTGGAGTTCGAGAAGGCCGCCATCCTGCGGGACAGGATCACCCTGCTGCGGCACGAGATGGCGGGGCTGGCCGGGGGGCCGCCCGGGGGGTCTACCAAAAAGCGCCGCGAAGTGGTCTAATGTGGCAGCAAATGGGCAACGATAAGAAGACGGCGGGCTCCTGGTCCGCCCCGGAGGGAGGCGGCGGGGCGAGCGGCCCGGCGCCCGTCGTGCCCCGGGGGGCCTTCGAGCCCCTGTTCGGCGATGCGCCCACCGGGATCTGGGTTGTTCTGGACGGCATCATCCGCTACGTAAACCGCCGGATGCAGGACTACACCGGCCGCACCCGGGGGGACCTGCAGGGCCAGCACTACCTGAGGCTGGTGGCGCCCGAGGACCGAGAGAGGGTCAGCCGGGACCTGGCCAACGCCGCCGGCGGCGATCGCCTGCAGCCGTTCGACTACCGGATACTGAACGAGGCCGGCGAAACCAGGTGGGTGACGCACAGCTGCGCCCCGGTGCAGTACGAGGGCCAGACGGCCGTGCTGGGGAGCCTGGTGGACATCACCGAGCGCAAGGCGGCGGAGGAGGCCCTCAGGGAGTCCGAGGAAGGGTACAAGACCCTCTTCGAGTCCACCGAGGAAGGGATCCTGGTTTCGGACAATGCCACCGGCAGGTTCGTGTACGCCAATCCGGCGATGTGCCGCATGCTGGGGTATGGCCCCGACGAGCTGACGGGAATGGACCGCAACGCCATCCACCCCGCGGGGGAATGGGGGCGCATTGCGGCGGAGATCGAGGCGCAGGCGGGGGGCATGACCCAGATGGCCTCCGGCATCCCCTGCACCACCAGGGACGGCCGGACCGTGTACGTGGACATCAACGTCACCAGGGCCCTGGTCAACGGGCGGGACTGCACCATCGGCTTCTTCCGCGACATCAGCGAGCGCAAGCGGATAGAGGACGAGTTGCTCCAGTCCGAGGGCAAGCTGCGCGCCATGTTCAAGTCCATCGCGGACGGCGTCATCGTCACCGACCTCCAGGCCCTGATGACGGAGCTCAATGACGCCACCCTCTTCCTTCACCGCTACCGGCGCCGGGAGGAGCTGCTGGGGCGCAGCATCCTGGACCTGGTCGCCGCGGACGACCGCCCCCGGGTGATAGAAGCGCTGCGCCGGACCTTCCACCAGGGCCACAGCGGGCACATGGAGTACACGCTGCTGACCAGGGACGACCGGACCACCGACGCCGAGCTCTCCGCTGCGCTGATGAGGGACAAGTCCGGCAAGCCCACGGGGTTCATCATGATCGTGAAGGACATCACCGAGCGCAAGAGGGCCGAGGGGGAGCTGCTGCAGCGCAACCGCGAGCTGGCCGCCCTGCACCAGGTGCTCACCTCCATCACCCAGACGCTGGACCTGCAGCAGGTGCTGCGGGAGATCGTGTCGCAGGTGGGCACCGCGCTGGAGTCCTCATACACCAGCATCGTCATGGTCAACGAGGACGGCACGCTGGGCGTGGGCAGCGAGAAGTACGCCGATATCCACTCGCTGACCATGAAGACGCGGTCCAGCGGCGCCACCGGGAGGATAGTGGACCTGCCCATCACTTCCATCAAGGCCCGGCCCCATGGCGCCACCCGGGGCATCATCACCGGCGGCCAGCCGCTCCTGGTGGACGACGTCGACGAGAGCGAGGGGACCAACCCGGTGCTCCTGGGGGCCGGGATCAAGTCCTATGCTGGCGTTCCCATCACGGTGAAGAACAGCATCATCGGGGTCCTGTTCGTGCACAGCACCAGGAAGAAGGCCTTCTCCGGGAAGATGAGGATGCTGATCGCCTTCGCCAACGAGGCCGGCATCGCCATCGAGAACGCCCGCCTCTACAAGGACGCCGGCACGGTGGGGGCGCTGCGGGAGGCCGACAGGCTGAAGACCGAGCTGCTGGCCAATGTCTCGCACGACCTGCGCACTCCCCTGACGTCCATCAAGGGCTACAGCACCACCATCCTGAGGCACTACGAGAAGCTCTCCGACCAGGAGAAGCGCGACTTCCTCAGGGAGATCGACCTGGCCAGTGACCGGCTCACGGAGCTGATCGAGAACCTGCTGCAGCTGTCCCGGCTGGAGGCCGGCGGGCTGCGCATCAGCAAGGAGACGGTGTCCATCGACAGCCTCATTGCCAACTCGGTGGAGGACATCCGGCTGAAGGCCCGGGGGCACCGGTTCACGGTGGAGGTGCCGGAGTCCCTGCCGCTGGCGGAGGCCGACCCCAGGCGCATCAGGCAGGTGATCGACAACCTGCTGACCAACGCCGTCAAGTACTCCCCCGAAGGGACCGAGATATCGGTGGCCTGCCGGTGTGACGATCAGGGCTTCCGGGTGCAGGTGAAGGACCAGGGGGTGGGCATCGCGGCCAACGAGATCGAGAAGATATTCGAGCGCTTCTATCAGGCGGTCTCCGGCACGTCGTCCCACAAGGCCGGGGGGGTGGGCTTGGGTCTGGCCATATGTAAGGGTATAATAGAGGCCCACAAAGGTCGTATCTGGGCTCAGAGCGAACTGGGGAAGGGCAGCGCATTCACCTTCACGCTGCCGTTGCCCCGGCAGGAAGGAAGCCGGCCCCGGAGCCGGAGTACGGAATAGGGAGGTAGGCCCATGCCGCAGAGAAAGCCGTTGGTCCTGGTCGTGGATGATGACCCCGGGATACTCAAGCTGGTCACTTCGAACCTTGAGCTCGAGGGTTACCAGGTCATGACCGCCAGCGATGGCAAGATCGCGCTGCAGTTGATCGAAAATGAGCAGCCGACGCTGGTCATACTGGACGTGATGATGCCGGGGATGGACGGCCTGCAGGTGTGCGAGCGAGTGCGCCAGTTCTCGGACGTGTCCATCCTGATGCTGACGGCCAAGAGCCGCAGCGAGGACGTCATCAACGGCCTCAACAAGGGAGCGGACGATTACGTGGTGAAGCCCTTCCACAGCGACGAGCTCATGGCCCGGGTCAGGGCCATCCTCCGCCGCACGCGGTTCCCCGAGGAGATGCCCCAGCCCCCCTTCGTGTCAGGCGACCTGGTCATTGACTTCGCCCAGCACCGGGTCACCTCCGGGCCGGATGAGGTCCTGCTCACCCCCACCGAGTACCGCATCCTCTGCCTGCTGGCCCGCAACGTCGGCAGGGCCATCACCCAGGACCACCTGCTGAGCGAGGTGTGGGGGCAGGAGTACTGCGGCGACACCCACATCCTCCAGGTGGCGGTGGCCCGCCTCAGGAAGAAGATCGGCGAAGATGCCAGCAATCCCAAATACATCGTCACCCGGCCGGGCATAGGCTACGTCTTCAAGAAGCCCTAGCCATCCCTCCGGACAGCCCGCCTCCCGCGCCCCTCGCCCCGCTGCCCGGCCGGGCAGCGGCCTTCCCCGGCACCCGCATCGGTGACCTTCTTGTGAGGTTTTTCCTCCCGGCGGAAGACCGTTTGAGAAGGGGCCGGCCTGGCCTGAGACACAGGGGAAAGCAGCCCGTTCTACACTTATTCCCGAGACGTGGAGGCGGGTCGAGGCCTGCCTCAAGTAGCGGGCACCTGCTGTCCGCTGAGGGACCCGGGCGCACGGAGGTAGCGTGATGGCAGTTCAGAAGTCGCTCATACTGGTGGTGGACGATGAGCCGGGCATCCTCAAGCTGGTCAGCCTCAACCTGGAGCTTGAGGGATTCCGGACGCTGACGGCTGCCAACGGCAAAGAGGCGGTGGAGATGGTCCATCACGAGCGCCCCTCGCTGGTGCTGCTTGACGTGATGATGCCCGTGATGGATGGCTTCCAGGCCTGTGAGCGGATCCGGGAGTTCAGCGAGGTGCCCGTGATCATGCTGACTGCCAAGGGGGCCGTGGAGGATGTGGTGCGCGGCCTGGATTCCGGCGCCGACGACTACGTGGTCAAGCCCTTCAGCATCAACGAGCTGGTGGCCCGGGTGAAGGCGGTGCTGCACCGGACAAGGTTCCCGCAGGAGATGCCCCAGCCGCTGTTCGCCTCGGAGGGCCTGTGCATCGACTTCGCCCAGCACCAGGTGAAGATTGCCGACAGCGAGGTGGTGCTTCCGCCGACGGAGTACCGCATCCTGTGCCTGCTGGCCCGCAATGCCGGCAGGGTGATCACCCACGAGCAGCTGCTGACCGAGGTCTGGGGACGGGAGTACCGGGGGGACACCCACATCCTCCAGGTGGCCGTGGCCAGGCTGAGGAAGAGGCTGGGGGACGATCCAGGCAACCCCAGGTACATCGCCACCCGGCCCGGCATAGGCTACACCTTCAAGAAGCCCCGGGAGGGGGCGCCTCAGGATGCGGTGGTGGCAACAGCCGCGCCCGCCTCCGAATAGGCGGGCCGCTCTCTCCGCCGCAAGACCGTTCTCATCGGGGCAGGACCGCCCGGACCCTGCGGCAGGAGACCGCGCTGACCCCCCGCCGGACCCCGCCGCATGGCTGCGTGGTCTCCGCTGCATGGCGGCCCCGGCCGCGCGGAGCGCCGGCCCTCTCCGGTCGCTGACGGCGCCGCCGCGCCCCGTCATGCCCGGGGTCAGGGCCGACACGCACACCCCGATCACGATGGCGATGGCCGCGCCCCGTCCTGCCCGGGGCCGGGCCCCGTGGGCCCGGGTGGTCCCCGCGGCTCAAGATTGATACCCCTTTGGGTCTATCAAATAGCTCTCAATAGTGTCAGAATCGGAGGATGGGGTCGAAGGGAAACCGGGAGGGCCCCGGCGCGCGGGCGCGCGCGCAAAGCGGTATCATGACGGTGCCGGGGATGCCGGAGGAGCCCCGGGTCCCTTCCCGCGGGCGCGCGGGGCGACAGCGAATGCGGCAGTAGAATGAGCGAAGGACGCTGTCTGACGTGAGATGAACAGTCACGCCTTCATTCCGCTGGTGGCCACAGTGGCGTTCATCCCGCTGCTGGCGGCCACGCTGCTGCGCCGGCCCTGGCAGAAGCAGCAGGGCTACTTCATCCTGTACCTGGTCCCGGCGGTGCTCTGGAGCCTGTCCGACTTCCTGCTGCGCAGCGACCTGCTCCGCCTCAACCAGCCCGTCCTGATCAAGGTCACCATCTGCATGGCCTTCTGGATGGTGGTCCAGTTCCACTACATCCTGGGCCACTACCACGGCCGGGTGGGCCGGGTGCCGCTGGCCTTGGCGCCGGTGGCGGTGGTGGTGGCGCTGGCGCTGGCGGGCCTGGTGCCCCGGTCCTCCGGCGTCACGGACGGCGGCATCACCATTGACTACGGTCTCTGGCTGATGCTTCCGGCCATCGGCCTGGCGGTGGTCATAGGGCGCGACCTTTTCCTGCTGGGGCACAAACGGCGGGCGGCCACGCAGCCGGCGGAGCGCAACCAGATCACCTACCTCATGCTGCTCACCGTGGCCGGGGCGCTCTTCTTCGCGGCCGCCTTCACCCGGCTGGGGGTGGCTTATGCCGTCCTCCACGTGGGCAACATGTTCACGGCCGTGGTCCTGCTGTACGCCACCACGGCCCGCCAACTGCTCGACGTGGGGGCCGCGCTGCGCAAGGTGCTGCTGCATGTCTGGCTGACCGCGGTGGGCGTCATCGCCTATCTGTCCCTCTTCTGGGGGGCCTCGCAGCTTCTGGACTTCCGGTTCGACTGGGTGGTGGTGCTGGCGGGCCTGGCGGTCGCCATCTGCTGTATCATGCTGGTCTCCGCCGTCGGCTCCACCCTGCGCCGGGCCGTCGATGAGTTCTTCATGGGCCCCAGGTATGACCACCGGCAGAAGCTGGTGGACCTGGTGCTGAGCCTGCACAGCGTCGCCGACCTTGAGGAGTTCATCGGCCGGTTCCTGGCACAGCTCTGCCATGCCACGGGGGCCCAGAATGCCTGGCTGCTGCTGCCGACCCCGGACGGCCAGGCGTTCCAGACCAGGGCCGCTTTCCCGGAGGAGACCCGCCGGCCCGTAATGGGGGTCCGGCGGGACAGCCCGCTGGTGGAGCATCTCTTGCAGGAGGGCATGCCGCTGACCCGGAAGGAGATGGACAGCCTTCCCCGGCTGGGCGCGCTCGAGGAAGAGGAGGGGGAGGGCAATGGGCGGGCCAGGGTGGAGCTGTTGTTCCCGCTGATCAGCGAGGGCCGGCTGGCGGGCATAGTGGCCATGGGCCGGAAGAAGCGGGGCGGGTCCTACGCCTACGAGGAGATAGGGCTGGTCTCCAACACCCTGCGCTCCGTCGGCCCCGGCATCGAGAGGGAGCATGTCCGCGAGCAGCTGCAGGCGAAGGAGCAGTCGCTGGCCCTGGTGAACAGGCTGATGCTGGTGATGACCTCCTCCATCGACGTCACCGAGGCCTTCGCGCACTTCACGCAGCAGCTGGGCGAGTTCGTGTCCATCGACATGGCGGCCCTGTCGCTGGCTGATGAGGAGGAGCTGCACATCGTGGCGTCCCACGGCCCCATATCCTCCCCCTGGCGGGAGAAGGACAGGCTCCTGCTGGCGGGCACCGGCACCGAGGCCGCCAGCAGGCAGCTGAAGGCCGTGTACGAGCCCGACCTGGTGAAGGACCACGCATTCACCACCGGGGGGAAGCACATCAAGCAGGGCCTGCGCTCCATGGTCTACCTGCCGCTCGTGTACGGGGGCCGGAGCCTGGGGTCCCTGACCCTGGGCAGCCGCTATCCGCAGGCCTACCACGAGGACCAGATCAGGCTCCTGGAGGAACTGGCCGTGCAGATCACCCCCCCTGTAGCCAACTCGCAGCTGTATGCCCAGGCCAGGGAGAAGGCCCGTCTCGACGAGCTCACCGGGCTCTTCAACCGGCGGCACTTCGACGAGCGCCTCCGGGAGGAGATCAACCGCCAGGCCCGCTACGGCGGGGCCTTCTCGCTCATCATGCTGGATCTGGACTCCTTCAAGCCCTACAACGACGTCTACGGGCACCCCGCGGGGGATACCCTGCTGCGGGAGATCAGCGCCCTGATCAGAAAGGCCATACGGACCAGCGACCAGGCCTTCCGCTACGGCGGAGACGAGTTCGCCGTGCTGCTCCCGCAGACGGACACGGACAGCGCCTTCCACGTGGCGGAAAGGATCCGGCAGGAGATAGCCGCGCATGCCCAGGCCAGGAACTCCGGAATCTCCTGCAGCGCCGGCATATCCAGTTGCCCGGTGGACGGGGTGCTGCCCGATGAGCTGGTCAGTGCCGCCGACAGCGCGCTGTACCACTCCAAGTATGCCGGCGGGAACCGGGTCTACATCTCCAGCAACCTGATGTCCACCACGCCCTCCGGCCAGGTGGTGGACGGCGAGGCCAGGAGCCCCAGCCTGGCGGCCGTCTACGCCCTGGTGACGGCCGTGGACGCCAGGGACCACTACACCTTTGCCCATTCCCAGCGGGTGAAGGAGTACGTGGTGGTCCTGGCCCAGGCCATGGGGCTGCCTGCGGACGCCGTCAACCGGCTGAGCGCGGCGGCCCTGCTTCACGACATCGGCAAGATCGGGATCCGCGACCAGGTCCTCACCAAACCCACGGGCCTGACCAAGGAAGAGTATGAGGAGGTGAAGGGGCACCCCGGCCTGGCGGTGAGCATCATCGCCAACGTGCCCAGCCTGGCCCCCTGTGCGCCGGCCATACTCTACCACCACGAGCGCTATGACGGCACCGGCTACCCGGAGGGCCTCAAGGGCGAGGAGATACCCCTGGAGGCCCGCATCCTGGCCGTGCCCGACTGCCTGGCCGACATGACGGCCGACCGGCCATACCGCGCGGCCCTGGGCTGGGAAGAGGCCATGGAGGAGATCTGCAGGAACGCGGGCACCCAGTTTGACCCCAACGTGGCCCAGGTGTTGGTCGGCCTGATGAGGTGCGGCGCCGTGTCCATCACCGGCAGGCCCGGCCGGCAGGCCGGGGCCGACCCGCGGCCCGCGCCGCAGACGGAGCCCGCATCGGGCACCCGGCCTGCGCCGGACACAAAGGCACCCCCCGGCACCCGGCCGGAGGGCAGGCCCGGCCCGGCGGGCTGCTAGCCGAACTTCCGCAGTTACGTGCTCAGGGGCCGGCGGTTTGTTCGGGGTTTTGGCACTACAACTCCTGGATTT
>CAZBJX010000028.1:0-23330 GCA_964492335.1 uncultured Dehalococcoidia bacterium
CGAGGAGCGTATCCAGGATTCGAGAGTAGCTTTCTGTTCGGCATCCAGCGTTATCTGCTGCCGTCCTTCCAGCCCTTGCCGGGTACCCGGGGGGAAGAACCATGAAGCGCGGGGCCGGCTGTGCACCGGCCCCGCTTCTGAACCTCGGTCACCCGCTGCGCCGGGGCGCGGCCCGCAGGTGGCTACTTCTTGGCTTCCCTGGGCTTGATCTCCTTCTGGGGGATGCCCGCCAGCCTCCTGGCGATGTTCTTTCTCTCCTCCATGGGGTAGTTGCCCAGTATGGCAATGTCCTCCATGATGGGGGAGCCGCCGCCGTGGACACCCGCGATCTGCATGTTGGAGGCCACCGGCCCGGCGATCAGGTCCTGGGCCAGCCGGAAGGCGCGGTGCACGATCTCAGGATCCACGTCCTTCTTCCGGGCGAAGTACTTGTCCAGGTACGCCCGCCACTTGGGATCAGCGTACTCCTCCTCATAGGGCATGGTCTGCGGCTGCCCGCCGCAGATGTCACATAGGGTGTCGTACTCGTGGTAGATGTTGACGCCGGCATGCTTGCGGCCGACGTTGCAGTAGATGATGTTCGGTATCATGGTGCCGGAGGAGGCCCTGGTGGCGTTGTGGGCCGCGGCCACACCGGCGGCGAAGACCAGCTCCGCGATGGACACCATCTCCGCCAGCTTATGCCTGACATGCTGCTCCCTCTCGATGCCGGACACCTCGGCGATGAGCGCGGTGGTGCCCATCAGGATATCGGTGTAGGCCGGCTTGCAGCCGGTGTAGCTGTGCCGGTGGTACAGAGCGAAGAGCAGCGCCGCGCGGCCGCCCAGCTGGTAGTCCTCGTCAAGGAAGACCCTGTCCCAGGGCACCAGCACATCGTCGAAGATGGTGACGCTGTGGGCAATGCCGTGCTTCTCCACCTCCGCTGGAAAGGCCTTGCGGGGCGTGGGGTTGGCGGCCTCGATGAGCATGTGAACGCCCTCCGTGTCCGCCGGGATGGAGAAGCAGATGGACCAGTCGTTCTCCTCCTTGGTCAGAGTGCGGCAGGGGGTGACGATGAGCTCGTCGCAGTAGGGCCCGACGGTGGTGTGCACCTTGCACCCCCGGACCACCACCCCCTTGGCGTTCCTCTCAATGACCCTCATGTACATGTCCGGGTCGGCCTGCTGGTGCGGCCGCAGCAGCCGGTCGCCCTTGGGGTCGGTCTGGGCGGCGGCGCCCACCATGTCCTTCTCCTGGAACTCCTTCATGAACGCCAGGTAGCGCTGGTGGTACTCGGTCTTGCCGCCGTTCTTGTCGTCCGCCTCCTTGGTTATCACGGACATGGCGTTCATCATGTCTATGCCCATGCAGCGCTGGATGCAGGTGCCCGAGAGCCGGCTCAGCACCCGGGTCATCAACTGCTTCTTCAGCAGGTCGTCCACGGTCTGGTGTATGTGGGTGAACCGGTTGATGGTCTTGCCGGTGAGATGAGAGGTGGCGGTGATGAAATCCCTGTACCCGGGGTCATCCACCAGGTCAAAGGACATCAGGATGTCCTTCATGGACGTCAGCATGCGCGGGTCGTCGCGCTGGATGATCTGCCCGTGCATGTGGCAATTCGGCTTCAGGGACCGCATTCTCTCTATGAATTCCTGGGAAGTTATCATGCTCTGTCCTCCTCCTATCTAACCCTCCAGCCCTCGCCGCTGAGATGGGTGTTCACGCGCCAGTTGCCCCCGGGCCCCGGATGGCGCCGGCCCTAGGCCGGCTCGAAGTACATCAGGGTCAGGTCCTTGTCCAGGTCCTCGTACCGGGCCCTGACCTTCATCCCGGCCGCAAGCTTCGCCTTGTCCGCATTGACCAGCCTCCCGACGACGCGGGGGCCCTCCTCCAGGTCCACCATGGCCACCGTGAAGGGCACCTCCCCGGCCAGCCTCTTGTCCACCGGGTGATGGATCACGCTCCAGGTGTAGATCACGCCCTTGCCGGAGATGGGCTCCCAGTCTCCCCCCAGGGTGCCGCAGTAATAGCAGCTCGGCCCCGGCGGGAACCGGAGCTTCCCGCACTTGCCGCACTTCTGGAGCTTCGCCTTGTGCTCCTTGAGCGACTGCCAGTAGGGGGCGCTGTCCTGGTCTGCCTCCGGGTGCACTATGTATCGTTCCATATCTCGACTTCCCTCGCTAGACGGTCAGGATGCAGGCGCTGCCTATGGTGGTGGCGCCGGAGGTGACGAAGCACACCTCCGCGTCGGGCACCTGGCGCTTCCCGCATTCCCCCCGCAATTGCATCACCGCCTCGGCGACGGTGTTCACTCCGTGGATATAGGCCTCTGAAAGCATGCCGCCGTTGGTGTTCACCGGTATCTTGCCCTTGAGCCCGGTGGCGCCGGAGGCGGCGAAGAACCCGCCCTCTCCCTTCTTGCAGAAGCCCAGGCCCTCCAGGGCCATCAGCACGGTATAGGTGAAGCAGTCGTAGATCTGGGCCACGTCGACATCCTCCGGCTTCAGCCCGGCCTCTTCGTACAGCCGGGGGGCCAGGTAGGCGGTGTAGTTCTCGGTCAGGTCCGGCCACAGGAAGGCGTCGGCCCACATGGGGTCGGCCACGGTGGCCTTGCCGAAGTGCCCGGCCGCTTTGACGTATACCGGCTTCTTGCGGCAGTTCCGGGCCCGGTCCCTGGTGGTCACCAGCAGCGCGCAGGCGCCGTCGGTCTCCAGCGACATGTCGAACAGATGGAAGGGCTCCGCGATGACTCGGGAGGCCATGTAGTCCTCCAGGGTCATCGGCTTGCGCTGGATGGCCCGCTCGTTGAGCAGGGCCGCTTCCCGCTGGGAGATGGCGATGGCCGCCAGGTGCTCCTGCTTCGTGCCGTACTTCTCCATGTGGCGCCGGCACCACAGCGCCATGTTCTGGCCGAAGGTCAACCAGCCGTACGGGATGCGGTACTGGGCGCCCGACCGGGGCCGGAAGGCGTCCCCGCCGCCCCCGCCACCCAGGCGGAAGCCCGACCGGCCGTTCATGGCCCGGTAGATGAGGACCGCCCTGGCCATGCCGCTGGTCACCGCCATGCTCGCCGTGGCGATCAGCGCCGAGGGGGCGAACCCGCCGCAGAACCAGTCCGCGGCGTAGTTGACCTCCGGCAGCCCCAGGCCCTGGGCTACGCTCTCCGTGGGGACCGAGTCCCCCAGGCTGAACTCCAGGATGCCGTCGACGTCCCTGGGCTGCAGCCCGGCATCGCCCATGGCCTTCTGGCAGGCCTCGACGGCCAGCGCCAGGATGCTGCGCCCGGAATCGAGCGAGTACTCGGTGAAGCCCACCCCGGCTATTGCGGTATCGAACTTAGCCATGTATCACCTGCCCTCAAACTTCGGCGGACGCTTGGCGTCGAAGGCCTCCAGGCCCTCGTAGCTGTCGTAGCCGGAGACGCAGTAGTGGACGTTGGTCTCTATCTCCAGGTGCAGCGCGTCCTCCAAACGCATATTCAAGCCAAGGTTGCACAGCTCCTTGGTCAGTCTCGTGCCCAGCGGGCTCTTATCCACCATGATGTTGGCGAACTCCAGGCCGGCCTCCAGCAGCTGGTCGTCGGGCACCACCCGGTTCACGATGCCCCATTCCAGGGCCTGGTCGGCCGTCAGCAGCTTGCCGGTGAACAGCAGCTCGCGCGCCCGGGGCGGCGAGATCCAGCGCGGCAGCCGGATGTTGCCGCCGGCGCCGCCGATCTGGCCGAAGTTGGGGTGGCCGTCGCCGATCTTGGCCGACTTGGCGGCATAGGCAAAGTCGCAGGCCTCCATCAGCTCTATGCCGCCGGCGATGCAGTAGCCGTTGACCAGGGCCACCACCGGCTGGGGCAGCAGGGCCATGGAGTCGAAGGTCTCCCGCATGTCGCCCAGGAATCCCCGGTACTCGGTCTCGTGGCGGTAGAGGTACATGTAGGCCTTGAGGTCGCCGCCGGCGCTGAAGGCCCGGCCCGCGCCGGTGACGGCGATGACCCGGACGCTGGGGTCCGGCGACAGCGCCTGCAGCGCGGCCCGCAGCGCCTTCACCGTGGCCCAGTTCAGGGGGTTCATCTCCTCCGGCCGGTTGAGGGTGATCAGCCCCATGAACTGATCAGGGACCTTCAGCGGCAGCTTCTTGATAAGCGCGTAGTTCTGGTCGATATCTGACATCAGTGCTGCTCCCGAATATGTATAGGAAGATTATAGAGGGGCGCGAAGTGCCTTTCAAATCCAAATGCGCGCCAGGTGGCAACGCCGGCGCCCTGCCAGGCGGTAGCCGGGCGGGCATCCAACCCGCCCTGGAGCATGGCCCCGTGCGGTGCGTCGGCTTCAGGGTGTGGTCGTCAGTATCCGGCGCACCGGCTCGGGGTGCCGGGCGATGAAGCGCAGCTCGTCGTCGGTGAGGTTGACCCATTATCACAATTATGTTATAATGGACAGAACTGTGTGGGAGATCAGGTACTTCGAGAGTGCCACCGGAAGATCTCCGGTTAAGGAGTTCGTTGACTCCCTGGACGCGAGGTCAAAGGCCAGCACCGCCCGCACATTGGACCTGCTGGAGCAGTTCGGGACCGAGCTGGGAATGCCTTTCGCCAAACACGTTGAAGGAGATCTGTGGGAACTCCGGACCAGGGCCGGCACCAACCGGTATCGAATCATCTACTTCCTGTTCACGGGAGGCGCATTCATTCTCCTCCATGGATTCGCCAAGAAGTCAGGGCGGATTCCCCAGAGGGACATACGGACGGCCAGGGACAGAAAGGCCGAATTCCTGAAGAGACGGAGACCATCATGAACTGGAAAGAGCACAAGAGGGAGCTGTTGAAGGACCCCGAGTTCAGAAGGGAGTACCGCACCCTTGAGCCGGAGTACAAGCTCGCCAGTGACCTGATCCGGCTGCGGCTTTCCAGGGGATTGACCCAGGAGGAGTTGGCCAGAAGGGTCCACACCAAGCAGTCGGCCATCGCCCGGCTGGAGAGCGCCTCCTCGCTGCCGTCTCTCTCCACGGTCAAGAGAGTGGCCGAGGCCCTCGATGCTGATCTCTACGTGGCAGTTCAACCGAGGGGTCGCCAGTCACCCCGCGCCAGGCAGTAGCCGGGCGGGCATCCAACCCGCCCTGGAGCATGGCCCCGTGCGGTGCGTCGGCTTCAGGGTGTGGTCGTCAGTATCCGGCGCACCGGCTCGGGATGCCGGGCGATGAAGCGCAGCTCGTCGTCGGTGAGGTTGAGCTGGTTGTGGGCCGTGGCGTAGCGCACCAGGTCCAGCACCCGGGAGGCCTCCTCCTTGCTGCCGAAGGTGATCCCCAGCCTCCCGTAGACGTACTCGAAGCCGGCCAGGCCCCCGAACTCCCCGGTGGTGATCACCCGGCCCCGGGGCGGCGGGGCCTCCAGGTCCAGGCCCAGCAGCTCGTAGTCGTAGATCTCGTAGTTGCGCCGGTCCTTCAGAGCGCCGTCAGCGTGGATGCCGGCCTCGTGGGCGAAGGCGTTCTCCCCTACGCCCGGCTGGTTGATGGGGATGGGCACGCCGAAGGCATAGGAGACGTAGCCGGCCAGCCTGGCCGACACCTGCAGGTCCAGCGGGTCGCCGATGCGGTACTCGTCCATCTCCCGGGCAAACATGATGGCCAGGATGCAGCTCAGGAGGTCGGCCTGTCCGGCCCGCTCGCCCAGGCCGTTCACCGACGTATTGATGTAGGCGTCGACGCCGCCGTCCACGGCGCCCCGGGCCCCCGCCACGGAGTTGGCCACGGCCATGCCCAGGTCGTTGTGGCAGTGAAGCTCCAGCGGGACCTCCACCTGCTCGGCGATGACCCTGGCCCGGCGGTAGATGGTGAACGGCGTCTCACAGCCCAGGGTGTCGCAGTACCGCAGGCGGTCGGCGCCCGCGTCCCGGGCGGCCTCGGCGAAGGTCACCAGGTAGGCCAGGTCGCTCCGCGAGGCATCCTCCGCGTTCACCCCGACGGTGGCCGCCCCCTGCTGCCGGGCATGGGCCACAGCGGCGGTCATCGCCCGGACCACCGCCTCCCGGTCCAGCCGGCCCCCGAACTTGTGGGAGATCATCTGGTCGGAGGTGGAGATGGAGACGTTGAGGTCCTTCACGCCGGCGGCCAGGGCCTCGGAGACGTCGGAGACAAGGGCCCGGCACCAGCCCTCGAGGACCAGGCCGCCGAAGGCCCCCGCCTCCCGCAGTTCCAGGTTGGCCGTGACGTAGTTGCGCTCGTTCTTGACGAAGGGGAAGGCGAACTCCGACTGGCTGATGCCCATCTGCCCCAGGTAGAAGTTGATCATGGTCTTCTGCAGCTTGGACAGGTTGATGCGGGAGGCCTGCACGGTGTCCCGGTTGGTGACGTCGATGAAGTGAATCGCGGGCATATGGTTCTCCGCAGGCGGCCGAACAGCCGGCCTGACCCATCATACTCAGCCGGGAGGAGCCCTGGCAAGGCGGCCGGCCCGCGACAGGTCCGGGGCAGGAGATGCCGCACCGGAGCGCACAGCCCCGGCCCTGCCTTCAGGAGTGGGGCCCGGCGCTGCGTGGCCGTGCCCGGTGCGGGGCGAGAGAGCACACGGGCGGGGCCGGTTGACTTCCGCCAGCCAGTCTCCTATGCTGATGTCGAAGGCGAGAATGGCACCCGGGCAAGGCGGGCTGTCAACTCCCGCCTTGCCGGAGGCACAGCGAAGGAAGAGGGGAAAAGGGCATGGGAAGGCGCGAAGTCGCGTGCTCCGCTACCAGGTGGTCCATAACGCTGGCAGTGGTTGCCGTCCTGCTGCTGGCCTTTCTGCCCGCCCCGGCGGCCGCCGCCTGCCAGGGCCCGGCCGCCCCTGACCTGACCGTCGCGGGAGCACCTGCCCCGGCAGGAGTGGCCTGGGAGGCGCAGAAGGCCCCGGCCGGCCTGAGGCCGGACTGCGACTACCTGGTCGGCGTCTGGGGGATTACCTCTTCGAACGTATTCGCCGTCACAAGTTGCGGGGACCTCATCCGCTACGACGGCAGCCAGTGGGTCTCCGAGGGCCCCATACCCATGCACTCCCCGGACGGCGTGGAGCCGTACCTCCGCGATATCTGGGGCACTTCTTCCGACCTCTTCGTGCTGGGCAGCGTGAACTGGCACGAGCACTGCGTCTTCAGGCGCAGCGGAGGCCGCTGGACCCAGGAGACCATAGACGGCCATGACGGCTCCTACAGCGGCATCTGGGGCAGCTCTTCCCGGGACATATTCGCTGTGGGCGGGTGCGACATCGGCATCGTCAATCACTATGACGGCGCTTCCTGGAGCCCGGATTTCGACCCCGCTTTCTCCACGGGCTACCTCTGCGACGTCTGGGGCAGCTCCGGCAGCGACGTCTTCGCCGTGGGCTGGGGTGAGTCGTGGGACCCGTACACGGACTACTGGAAGTACTACGGCTCCATCCTGCACTACGACGGGGCAACCTGGCGGGCCATGGCCGCCCCGGCGGACGCCGCCGGCCTCAACGCCGTCTGGGGCAACTCCGGCAGCGACGTCTTCGCCGTGGGCGAGTGGGGGACCATCCTGCACTACGACGGCATCGCCTGGGGCCGGATGGCCAGCGGAAGCACCAGCAGCCTCAACGCCGTCTGGGGCAGCTCCGGCAGCGACGTCTTCGCCGTGGGCGAGGGGGGCACCATCCTGCACTACGACGGCATCGCCTGGAGCCCGTGGGACAGCGGGACCACGAAGGCCCTCAAGGCGGTCTGGGGCAACGCGGCCGCCGGCTTCTTCGCCGTGGGCGAGGGGGGCACCATCCTGTACTACTACGACATGCCCGAGCGGCCGGTCAACATCTCGCCAGCCAACGGCGCCGCGGGGGTCAGCCTGACGCCAATCCTCGAGGCCTCGCCCTACTATGACGCTGATGACGATCCGCACGTCGCCTCCCGGTGGCAGGTGAGGGCCAGCTCCGGCAGCTACGACAACCCTGTCTGGGACAGCGGCAGCATCATCCCGCCCGCCACCACCATCGCAGTCCCCCCCGGCAGGCTCAGCGGCGGCACCGTCTACTTCTGGAGAGTGGGCTACCAGCAGGCCGGCGGGCGCTGGTCCAGCTACTCCAGGGAGACGTCCTTCACCACGGCCGCTTCCGTGCGCCCGAGGCAGCCGGTCAACATCTCGCCGGCCGGTGCGGCCATCGACGTGAACCTCACCCCAACGCTGAAGTCCTCCCCCTTCGCCGATCCCGACGGCGACAGCCACACCGCCTCGCAGTGGCAGGTCACGGCCACCGCGGGCAGCTATGCCGGGGCACTGTTCGACAGCGACACCGACCCGGTGGACCTGACGCAGATCACCCTGCCGCCGGGGACGTTGAGCTCCTCCGCCACGTACCACTGGCGCGTCAGGCATCTGGACAGCAGCAACGCCTGGTCCGAATGGTCCACTGAGACCAGCTTCACCACCCTGGCAGGAGCCACGGTGCCGCCCGCCGTCCTGACAGCCGGGGCCAGCAATGTCCGCCCGGACTCCGCACGGCTCAACGGTGAGCTGCTGTCGCTGGGGACCGCATCCGAAGTCAGGGTTTCCTTCCAGTGGGGCACCGCCCCGCTGTCGTATACGCAGACAACCGCACCCCGGGTGAGGGACTCCGCGGGCGCGTTCTTCTTCGACGTGGAGGGCCTGGCTGCCGGCACGACCATCTACTACCGCGCCCGGGCCGTGGGTGACGGCACCGTGTTCGGCAGCGAGTTGAGCCTGGCAACCGGGGCCGCGCATCCCTCTGCCCCGACCGTTGCCACCGGCGATGCCGACGATATGGCCGCCGGCTCCGCCCGGCTCAATGGGGACCTGACCTCGATGGGCACGGCGCGGAGCGTAACGGTGTCCTTCCTGTGGGGATTCGTGCGGGGAGGCCCCTACCCCAACGAGACGGCCCCCGCCATCCGGGGGGAAGCCGGGCCTTTCAGCGTCAGCCTGAGCGGGCTGGCTTCAGGGGTCACCTTCTACTACCAGGCCAGGGCCGTGGGTGACGGCACCAGCTATGGCGTTGAGAAGAGCTTCACAATCCCGGGGAGAGAGCCGGCCATCGCCGCCCTGGCTGCCGACAGCGGCCGGCCGGGCGACCGCCTCACGGTGTCGATCACCGGGCTCAACCTGGAGGGCGCCACTGGTGTTGACTTTGGGGCCGGCATTTCGGTCAGCGGCTTCACCGTGGTCGGCGACGGCGAGATCACGGCCCGGATCGCTATCGACGAAGGCGCGGGGCCGGGAGCCAGGGATGTCACGGTTACCACGCCACGGGGAACTGCCACGGCCCGCGGCGCCTTCCGGGTAGACGGCGCCGGCGCCGGGGTCCACCTGTGGGTCTACCTGGTGGCGGGACTCGGGGGGCTGGTGGGGCTGGGCATACTGACGTCCCTCGCAATATGGATAGTGCGGCGCCGGCCCCGCGCCTCTGCGGGGGCCGGCTAGCGAGATTGGCCGAAGCAGATCGGAGCACGGACTGATGCACCTGGCCCGGTTTGGCGCCTGCCGCCAGTTCATCTCTGCCGCGTGGACAGGGACCTCTCCTCGGCGGGGGAAGATAGCCCTGTCCGGCAGGCTCGGCATCGCCCTGGCATGCCTGATGCTGCTGCCGCTCGCCCCCGGCCAGGGGCTGGCAGCCGGGCACCGGCAGGGGACCATCAGCGTGCCGTTGCCCGCACCGGACGCGGCAATTCACCAGGAAGGCGAAGGGCCCTGCCTGTTCACCGGCAACAGCCTCCACTATCTCGGCAGGACAGGAGAGCCCTCCTTGCCGTGCCAGTCCGTGACCGTACTGCTGCCCCCTGATGCCGAGCCGGGCACGGTGACGGCAACGATGACCGGCGCCCGGTTCGACGCGGTCCCCGGCCAGTACCACATCCCGCCCGTTCAGCCGCCGGTGGCCGGGGACGCAGGGCCGGCAGCGGCCGCCGCGCCCCCGGGCGGAGGGGCCGCCGAGGAGCGGGACGCCGGGGTGTACGCCGCGGATGCCCTCTTCCCGGCGGAGGTGGTGGTGAAGGTGGACGTCCAGGTGATGGGCCGGTGGAAGATGGCGCAGGTCTTCTATGCCCCGTTCGTCTACAACCCCGTCAGGGGGCAGGTCTGCCGCGTGTCCGGGGATACCCTTCTGGTCACCTTCCAGAGGACCTCCCTCCGGGGCAACTCCGGGGACTTCGACGGCGCCGGGTCCGAGGCGGTCCGGAAGATGGCTGTCAACTTCGCCGATATGGCTGGTGAATACGGCCATGGCGCGCTGTCCCCCAACGCCATGGGCTACGTGATAATCACCACCGAGGCCATAAGGTCCGCCTCGGCCAGCCTGGCGGACTTCGCCCTCAGCAAGGAGGGCCGCGGCTTCACGGCCCAGGTGATCACGGAGGAAGCGTGGGGAGGCGGTGTGGGCAACGTTGCGGCCGACCGCATCCGGTCCTGGCTGCAGGCCAACTACGCCGGCATGGCCATCAAGTACGTCCTGCTGATAGGCGACCCCCATCCTTCCGAGGGCAGTGTGCCCATGAAGATATGCTATCCGCGCAACCCCTCCGACGGCTATCCGGATGCCGCCTGCCCCACGGACTTCTACTATGCCGAGCTGACCTCCGACTGGAACACGGACAGAGACGGCAAGTACGGGGAGTATGCCGACGATTTCCGGGGCAAACCGCCCCGGGCCGCCGAAGTGGCCGTGGGGCGCATTCCGTACTACGGCAGTATCGATGACCTGGACCGCATCCTGGTGAAGATGATGAGCTATGAGAACGCGCCATCGGGCACCACGGCCTGGCGCAAGAAGGCCCTGCTGCCAATGGAGCCCAGCGATCAATACACGCCGGGCTACCACCTGGCGGAGGAAATCAAGCAGGACGTCCTGGTGCCCGGCGGTTGGTCCTGTCACCGGGTCTACGAGTCCGCCTACGGGCTGCTCCCCCCGCCGGAGACGGTGCCCTGCACGGTTGAGGGCGTGGTGCGCGCCTGGACGGGCTCCCGTTTCGGCGCCATCTTCTGGTGGACGCACGGATGGGCAGAGGGAGCAGCGGATATCATGGAGGTCAGCCGCGTGGGGGCACTGGACGACGAGCACCCGGGATTCACCTTCCAGTGCTCATGCAGCAACGCAGAGCCCGAGGACAGCGCCAACCTGGCCTACTCCCTGCTCAAGAACGGCTGCATCGCCACCGTCGGCGCCACGCGGGTCAGCTGGTACTGGCCCGGGCAGACCCTGTTCGCAGGGTCAGCCGCCAATTCGGGCATGACCCTGGAGTACTCCAGGAGGCTGGTCGCCGATGAGATGTACGCCGGTGACGCGCTGAACGACCTCAGGCTTCAAGTAGCCCCGGGCTGTGAGGAGACGTGGATGAACTACCTCACCTTCAATCTCTATGGTTGTCCGGCCATCGGCGTAGCGACCAGGGCCGGCGAGCAGCTGCCCCCGAGCGTCACCACCCAGCTGGCTTCGAACATCGGCGACAGGCAGGCAGTGTTGAATGGGGCGCTGGTCTCCCCGGGAGCGGCCTCCGGGTGCCAGGTCTACTTCGAGTGGGGGCTGACGGAGCACTATGGCAGCTCCACGCTGGCGCAGGCCATGGGCAGTGCCGGCCCGTTCGCTGACACCATCTCGGGGCTCGAGCCCGGGACCACCTACAACTTCCGGGCCTGCGCGTCGACCGCGCGGGGTACATTCCGCGGAGGCAACGTGATGTTCACCACGGCCGTCGTTCCTCCTTCCGTGACTACCGTCAGGGCCAGCGACGTGACCGTCAACTCCGCCATCCTGAACGGGAAGCTGACCGGGCTGGGGGGCGCGTCGTCGGTCCAGGTGTGCTTCGAGTGGGGGACCAGCAAGGCCTACGGCAGCGGGGCGACCCCCCTGATGACGGCTACGGGCCCCTTCAGCGTCAAGCTGATCGGGCTGAAGGCCAACACCACCTACCACTTCAGGGCCATCGCCGAGGGCAGCGCCCGCGCCCTCGGAAACGACATTGCCTTCACCACCCTGCCCATCGTGCCGCCGACCGTGGTCACCAGCGCCGCCACAGACGTCGGCGCCCTGTCGGGGCGCCTGAACGCCGACCTGCAGTCGCTGGGTACGGCGGACATGGTGACGGCCTGTTTCGTCTGGGGGACCACTCCGGGTGGGCCGTATACCAACGAAACGACGGGGTATCCCATGACCCACAGCGGCGCCTTCACCTTCAACCTGACCGGCCTCACCGAGGGGACCACCTGCTACTTCAAGCCTAGGGTGGTTACCGACGCCGGCGTCGTGCACGGCGCCACCGAGATGAGCTTCACCACCAAAGCGGCGCCCCTGGTGACCACGGGCTACGCCACCGGCGTGGCCGACAGGTCCGCCACCCTGAATGGCTCGCTGAATTCGCTGGGCACCGCCGGCACCGTGATGGTGTCCTTCGAATGGGGCACTTCGCCCGGCTACGGCGCCGAAACCACCCCGCAGCCGTTCTCGGAGACCGTCAGCTTCAGCGCCGGTCTGGCCGGCCTCGAAGTCGATACCGCGTATCACTTCCGGGCGAAGGTGGTCGGGGACAGCACGGCCTACGGGAACGACATGACCTTCACCACGTTCTTCAAGCCCGCCATCGCCCCCGCAGTCGACACCCTGGAGGCCGGGCCGGTAGCCGCCGACTCCGCCCGCCTCAACGGCGAGCTGACCTCCCTGGGCACGGCGGGCAGCGTCACGGTCTCCTTCGTCTGGGGCACAGCCCGGGGAGGACCGTACCTCAATGAGGTTGCCAGGGCGCTGGAGACCAGCACCGGCCCGTTCCACTTCGACCTGGGCGGCCTGGCCTCGGGCACCACCTTCTACTACCAGGCGCGGGCTGTGGGAGACGGCACCGGCTACGGCGCGGAGCAGAGCTTCACCACCGGCGCCCCCGCGGGAGGCATGCCGGCCATCGCAGGGCTGGTGGCCAACAACGGGCGCCCGGGGGACGACCTCACCGTGACCCTCTCCGGGGCCCACCTGGGCGGGGCCACTGCCATCAGCTTCGGGGCCGGGATCACCATCAACGAGTTCAGGGTGGTAAGCGCCACGGAGATAACGGTGAAGCTGTCTATCACCGGCGGAGCAGAAGCTGGCAAGAGGGACGTCACGGTAGCCACGCCGGCGGGGACCGCCACCCGCCCGGGAGCCTTCACCGTGAACGAGGCCGGGGGTGCGGTACACCTGTGGCTCTACCTGGCGGCCGTGGCCGGCGCAGTGGCGGGGCTGGGGCTGCTGGCAACCATCGCCGTGCGGCTCACGCGGCGGCGGGCGGGGCACGTGCTCTGAGCTCCCCACCCCCGGGCCGCGGCGCCTTGACAGCCGCCCCCCGCCCTCTTAGCATGGTCACGGCATGAGAGCGGGACAGCGGATGCGCTCCCGGGGGCTCACCTGGCTGCTGTGCCTGCTGGCAGCGGCGTCCCTGCTGCCGGGGACGCAGGGCGCCGGGGCCTGGTCCGGATACCCCGATCAGAATACCCCCGTCTGCACCTCTCCGGGCTCCCAGGTCTACCCCTGCATGGTCTCGGACGGCTCCGGAGGGGCAGTCATCGCCTGGCAGGGCGCCCGCAGCGGCAACGACGACCTCTACGCCCAGAGGGTGGACTCCGAGGGCGCGCTCGCCTGGGCCCCGGGCGGCCTGGCCGTGTGCACCGCGCCGGGCTCCCAGTCCCTGCCGCAGGCGGCCGGGGTTGCGCCGGGGGAGACGGTCATCGCCTGGCAGGACTCCCGCGGCGACGCCTGGGATATCTACGCCCAGAGGCTGGGCCCCGACGGCGCTCCCGCCTGGGCCGCCGATGGCGCGCCCGTCTGCTCCGCCTCAGGAGACCAGAAGTGCCCCCAGGTCGTGCCGGACGGGTCGGGCGGGGCCATCATCGCCTGGCAGGACGGCCGCAGCGACAATTGGGACATCTACGCCCAGAGGCTGGACTCCGAGGGCGCGCTCGCCTGGGCCGCCGGCGGCGTGGCTGTCTGCACCGTTTCGTTCTCCCAGTCCGACCCCCGGGTCATCCCCGACGGCGCGGGCGGGGCCATCATCGCCTGGCAGGACGGCCGCAACGGCCACGGCGACATCTACGCCCAGAGGCTGGACTCCGAGGGCGCGCCCCGGTGGGCCGCCGGCGGCGTGGCTGTCTGCGCCGAGCCGGGCGACCAGACCGGCCACCGGATGGCGCCGGACGGCTCCGGCGGGGCCATCGTGGCCTGGAGTGACGGCCGCGGCAGCACCGGACCTGACATCTACGCCCAGAGGGTGGACTCCAGCGGCGCGCTCCAGTGGGCCCCGGGCGGCCTGGCCGTGTGCACCGCGCCGGCCGACCAGCTGGAAGCCCGGGTTGCCCCCGACGGGTCCGGAGGGGCGGTCGTCACCTGGTACGACCTGCGCCGGGGCGCCGGCTGGGAAATCGACATCTACGCCCAGAGGGTGGACTCCGGCGGCGCCGTCGGGTGGGCCGCCGACGGCGTGCGGACCGACAGCGCCTCGTTCTCCCGGTACGGGCCCGATGTCGTGCCGGACGGCTCCGGCGGGGCCATCGTCGCCTGGCCGGTTGAGCGCAGCGGCAGCGGCTACGACATCTACGCCCAGAGGCTGGACTCCGGCGGCGCGCCCCGGTGGGCCGCCGGCGGCGCGGCCGTCTGCACCGCCCCGGGCATCCAGGAAAGCCCCCGGATGGTCCCCGACGGCTCCGGCGGGGCCATCGTGGCCTGGGTTGACGGCCGCAGCAGCAGCAGCGGCCACGACATCTATGCCGACCGGGTGGACGCCGACGGCCATCTGACCGACACGGAGCGGCCCTCGGTGGCCCTGACCTCGGCCGCCAGCCCGGCCACCGACACCTACCCCATCGCGGTAACGGCCACCTTCAGCGAGGCGGTGGCGGGCTTCACCCTGGACAGCATCGCGGTGGCCAACGGCGACGCGGACAACCTCACGGCAGCAAGCTCCGCCGTCTACACCTTCGGCGTGACGCCCCGGGACGAGGGGCCGGTGACCATTGGCATCGGCGCCGACGCCGCCAGGGACGCAGCCGGCCTGGGGAACACGGCGGCCGCGCAGCTGGCCGTCACCTTCACCCCGCCCCCGCCGACCATAACCTCATACACGGCCACCCGGGGCCAGCTCGAGGACCTGGTGGTCATCAACGGCACCGGCTTCTTCGGAGTCACCGGGGTCGCCTTCGGCGACAGCGAGACGCTGAGCTTCACCGTCGAGTCGGCCACCCGGATCACCGCCGGGGCCAGGCACGGCGCCGGCGGCCGCATCTCGGTGGCCACGCCCCGCGGGACGGCCACCAGCAGCACGGACTACGTGGCGCCCGAGCCCCCGCCGATAGGGACCAACTGGGCGCTGGTGGGCACCGTCATCGGCACAGGGGTCCTGCTTTCCGCGATCGTGGGCTGGCTGGTGATGTCCCGCCGCAGGGGCTGATGCGGCGCCGGCGCGCTCCCCCGCAAGAGGCCTTTTGTCCCCGGCGCGGGCCGGATGCTATAATTTACGCTGGGAGACATGCGCGCCTGCGCCTGGAGGACCGCACCCGTCATGAAGCTCAGCCGAGAAGAAGTCAAGCACCTGGCGTCACTGGTGCGCCTGGGGCTATCCGACGAGGAGGTGGAGAGGCTGCGGGAGCAGCTCTCCGACATCCTGGACAACTTCGAGGTCCTGCAGCAGGTGGACACCACCGGTGTGGAGCCCACGGCCCACTGCATCGCGCTGGAGAACGTGCTGCGGGAGGACGTGCCGGCCCCGTCGCTCACCGCCGAACAGGTCCTGGCCAACGCCCCCGACCGCGAAGAGGGCTACCTCAAGGTGCGGGCGGTGCTAGAGCAGTAGCCGTGGACCTCTTCCGACTGACCATCCATGAAGCCGCCGACCGGCTGCGGCGCCGGGAGATATCCTCCGTGGAGTTGACCGGGGCCGCCCTGGACCGCGTATCGAGCGTGGAGCCGAAGGTGCGCGCCTTCGTCACCGTCTGCGGGGAGCAGGCCCTGCGGCAGGCGCAGGTGGCCGACGAGCGGCTCCGGCGGGGCGAAGCGGCGCCGCTGGCCGGCATCCCCGCCCTGATCAAGGACAACATGTGCACCGCCGGGGTGCGCACCACCTGCAGCTCGAAGATGCTGGAGCACTTCGTGCCCCCCTACGACGCCACCGTGGTGGAGAAGCTGGCCGCCGCCGGCATGGTGATGCTGGGAAAGGCCAACATGGACGAGTTCGCCATGGGCTCCTCCAACGAGCACTCCGCCTTCTTCCCCACCCACAACCCGTGGGACCCGGCCCGGGTCCCCGGCGGCTCCAGCGGCGGCTCGGCGGCGGGGGTGGCCGCCGACGAGTGCCTCTACTCCATCGGCTCGGACACCGGCGGCAGCATCCGCCAGCCCGCCGGGTTCTGCAGCGTGGTGGGCCTCAAGCCCACCTACGGCCGGGTGTCGCGCTACGGCCTGGTGGCCCTGGCCAGCTCGCTGGACCAGGTGGGGCCCTTCACCAAGGACGTCACCGACTGCGCCCTGGTGATGAACGCCATCTGCGGGCACGACCCCCGGGACTCCACGTCGCTGCCGGCCCCGGTGCCGGACTACACGCAGGCCCTGCAGCCCGGCCTCGAGGGCCTGCGGCTGGGAGTGCCGCGGGAGTACTTCGTGCCCGGCATGCAGGCCGGGGTGCGGGACGCCGTGGAGGCGGCCCTGGCCCGGCTGGGCGAGCTGGGGGCCCGGATAGACCGGGACGTGTCGCTGCCGCACACTCCCTACGCCCTGGCGGTGTACTACATCATCGCCCCTTCGGAGGCCTCCGCCAACATGGCCCGCTACGACGGCGTCAAGTACGGCTTCTCCGCCCCGGAGGCAGCCAGCATGTGGGAAGGCCTGGAGAAGACCAGGCAGCTGGGGTTCGGCCCGGAGGTGAAGCGGCGGATCATGCTGGGCACCCATGCCCTGTCCTCGGGCTACTACGAGGCCTGCTACATCAAGGCGCAGAAGGTGCGCACCCTGATCCGCCGGGAGTTCGACCGGGCCTTCGAGAGCTGCGACGCCCTGGTGGCGCCCTCCTCGCCGGTGGTGCCCTTCAAGATGGGCGAGAGGATGGACGACCCCATGCAGATGTACCTAAGCGACATCTGCACCCTGCCCATGAACGTGGCCGGCATCCCGGGGATCTCGGTCCCGGCCGGGTTCGTCGACGGTCTGCCGGTGGGGCTGCAGATCATCGGCAGGCCGCTGGGCGAGGAGACGCTGCTGCGGGTGGCCTATGCCTACGAGCAGTCGACGGACTGGCGCAGGAGGAAGCCGCCGCTGTAGCGGCGGCCAGGAGGGGACTATGATAGAGAACCAGGATGTACTGAAGATCGTCGACGCCCTCACCGGCGGGCTGCTGGAGTCGGAGATGGGGGAGTACGCGGAGGAAGAGGACCTGGTGGCCGACGTCGCCGGGCTGGTGCAGGACCTCATCAACACGGAGCTGGGCGAGCTCGGCGCCGTGTGGGTCCGCGGCCGGGACAAGGGCAAGATCGCCTCGGTCTGGGCCTGGGGCGCGGACTTCTGGCCGGACATCGCCGTCGAGGTGAGGGGGCTGCCCAGCGTGGCCATCACGGTCAGGCTGGCCCGGAGGGAGGACGACCTGGCCGGGGTGCTGGCCCGCGCCGTGGGGAGCGCCGTGGTGCACTCCGTCCAGTACTCCTGCGCCATACCCTTCGTCCTCGACCAGGCGGAGAGCGACCCGCGGCAGCACTGGTTCGACAGCGAAATCGCAGAGCGGCTCTGGGACAGCCACCGGGTGAGCCTGGTGGTCAGACGGTCGGGCCGCGTGTAAGCTTACGGGGAGGTGACATGACCGAACGGGGCAAATGGGACATCGTCGTGGTGGGCGCGGGGATGGGCGGGCTGTGCGCCGCCGCGCTCCTTTCGCACTACGGCTACAAGACGCTGGTGGTAGAGAAGCTGCCCTTCGTGGGCGGCCGCTGCTCCTCGGTGGAGTACAAGGGCTTCACCCTGCCCACCGGCTCGCTTTACGTGGAGACGCACGGGGTGGTGGACCAGCTCTTCGCCGAGGTGGGCGCCCCCTTCCCGGTGCGGGACTTCCCCATCCAGCTCGGCTTCCGCATGGGGGGCAAGGACTACCCCATGCCGCCCAAGGGCGGGCTGAAGGCCATCATATCCAACTTCGCCAGCGAGGCGGAGACGGCCCGGGTCATGGGCGCCATCCGGCGGGCCTTCTCCTGGCAGGAGCCCTCGGCCTCCATATCCATCCGGGACTGGTTCCGCCAGTACACCAGCAACGAGAAGGTGCTGGCGGTATTCCGGGGCATGTGCAACTACCAGTGCGTCAACTTCTCGGAAATGCCGGCGGCGGAGTTCATCCGGCAGCTGAAGCTGGCCGGCACGGCGGGCGCCGACCCGCAGGGCTTCCTGCACCTGATGGAGGGGCTGGTCAGGGCCATCAAGGCCCGGGGCGGCGACGTCTGGACCGAGAGCCGGGTGAAGCAGATACTGGTGCAGGACGAGGTGGCCAAAGGCATCCTGGTGGAGGTCCTTGGCTCCGGCCTGGTGGAGATACCGGCCAGGGCGGTCATCAGCAACGTCGGCCCGCATGGCACGGTGGAGCTGGCCGGGAGCGCCGCCTTCGAGAAGGGCTACCTCAAGGACGTCAGGGAGAACGTGCGGCCCCTGGCCTACATGTGCCTGGAGCTGGCCAGCTCCCGGCCCCTGGTGGACTTCCTGGGGGTGCTGGTGGTGCCGGAGGGGCGCCACCAGGTGACCATGATGACCACCACCCTGGTCTACCCGGAATACGCCCCTGCGGGCAGGCACCTGACGCAGGCCTGGGCGGCCCCGGAGTCGTCCTTCCTGCCCCTGGACCCGAAGAAGCAGCTGGACATGCTGGTGCAGGACGTGCGGGAGGCCATCCCCGGCTTCGACCGGGACGCCGAGGTCCTGCACGTCAGCTACTGGCAGAAGGAATGGCCCATGTACCGGGCCCTGCCGGGCGCCCTGGGCCAGAAGACCCCGGTGGAGAACCTGTACAACGTCGGGGACGGGGTGTCGCCCCTGGTGCCGCTGGGGCTGCCGGGCTGCGCCGCGTCGGCCCGCATCGTGGTGGACGACATCAAGGCCCGGGTCAGGCCCGGGGCCTGATCCCGCGAAGGAGGTAAGTGATGCTGGTGGTAAACGAAGACCGGTGTGTCGGCTGCGGCCTCTGCGTGAGCTTCTGCCCCACCGACGCGCTCTGGGCCTGGGGGCTGTGCCACGTGGACCCGGACAAGTGCAACGAGTGCCTGGTGTGCATCGACTACTGCCCGGCGGACGCCCTGGGCATGGGCGAGGCGGCCCGGCGGTGAAGCCCGTCAGGGTGACCTGCCATTCCGGGCGGACCTACGCGGAGCGCCCCACCTTCTTCACGGTGGGGGGCATGACCTACAGCGTTCACAGCGTGGAGAAGGAGTGGAGGGAGCCGGGCGAGAAGCACTTCCTGGTCTGCACGGGGGATGAGCAGTACGTCGAGCTTTGCCACAATGAGCAGAATGACCAATGGTCAGTCCGTGACCCTGGAGGAAAGGAGCCGGGACGATGAGGGAGGTCTACGAGATACTGGAAAACGACGCCCGCCTGACGCCGGCGCAGGTGGCCACCATGACCGGCATGGGCGAGGCCGAGGTCAGGGACATCATCTCCCGGGCCGAGAAGGACAGGGTCATCGTCAAGTACAAGACCGTGGTGGACTGGGAGAAGGCGGGGGACGACAGGGTGTGGGCCATGATCGAGGTGAAGGTCCAGCCCCGCAAGGACGTGGGGTTTGACGCCCTGGCGGAGCGCATCTACCGCTTCCCCCAGGTCCGCACCGTCTACCTGGTCTCCGGGGCCTACGACCTGTCCCTGGTGGTGGTGGGCAAGACGGTCCAGGAGGTGGGGCTCTTCGTGTCCCAGAAGCTGGCCCCGCTGGACGGCGTGCAGGGGACAACCACTCACTTCCTGCTGCGGCGCTACAAGGAAGACGGCGAGGTCCTGGGCCCCGTCCCCGATGACCGGCGGCAGCAGCTAAGCATATGAAGAAGTGCACCACCGGCCGACTCGATAACGTCCCCCCTTCGGGGATACGCAAGTTCTTCGACCTCCTGGCCGGCATGCAGGGAGTCATCTCGCTGGGCGTGGGCGAGCCCGACTTCTCCACCCCCTGGACCATCACCGAGGCAGCCATCCGCTCCCTGGAAGACGGCTTCACCATGTACACCTCGAACGCCGGCATGCCCGAGCTGCGCCGCGACCTGGCGGCCTACCTGGCCCGGACGTACGGGGTGGAGTACGACCCCGATACGGAGGTCCTGATCACCAACGGGGTCAGCGAGGGGCTGGACCTGGCCGCGCGGGCCCTCCTGGACCCCGGCGACGAGGTCATCATGCCCGACCCGGCGTACGTGGCCTACCCGGCCGCCGTGCTGCTGGCAGACGGGGTACCGGTGTGGGCCCCCACCAACTGCGACAACGGGTTCCGGTTGTCGGCCGGGGACGTGGACGCGGCGGTGACGGCGCGCACCAAGGCCATCCTCATCGGCTACCCGGCCAACCCCACCGGCGCGGTGATGGAGGCGGACGCGCTGGCCGGGATCGCGGAGGTGGCCCGCAGGCGCAGGCTCCTGGTCATCTCGGACGAGATCTACAGTCTGCTGGTCTACGACATGGAGCCGGTCTGCTTCGCCGCCCTCCCCGGCATGAAGGACCACACCGTGCTGCTGGGCGGGTTCTCCAAGGCCTTCGCCATGACCGGCTGGCGCATCGGCTACGCCGCCGCCAGGAGAGAGATCATCGCCGGCATGACCAAGATCCACCAGTACACGGCGCTGTCCTCGGCCACCATGGGCCAGGTGGCGGCGCTGGAGGCGCTGCGCTCCGGTGAGGACGAGGCCCGGAGGATGATCGAGGAGTACGGCCGGCGCCGCCGGGTCATCGTCAGGGGGCTCAACGACATCGGGCTCCCCTGCTTCGAGCCCCGGGGGGCCTTCTACGCCTTCCCCCGGATCACCGGCACGGGCATGACCTCCGAGGAGTTCGCCGAAAACCTGCTCATGGAGGAGAAGGTGGCGGTGGTCCACGGATCGGCCTTCGGCCCCGGCGGGGAAGGCCATGTCCGCTGCTGCTACGCCACCTCGATGCCCAACATCGAAGAGGCGCTCATCCGCATGGCCCGCTTCGTCCAGCGGCACCGGCAGGTGTAGGCCCACGAAAAGGGGGTACTGTGAAAGGACGATTCGGCACCCGCACCGTCGTCCTTCTTCTCTGGCCGGCGGCGATTATCGCTGTCTGCGGCCCGGCCATCCGGTGCCGGTGCACGGGCCGCGGTTGTTGACACTGGCCCTCCCCCCTGATAGGGTGAAGGCATCCGCATGAACGGCTCCGGACACGCGCCAGCCGCCCGGTCCTGCCGCATCCCGGCCGGGACGGACCTCAGGAGGCCCCCTTGCTGAGGACCATCCGGGACACCCTGAAGAAAGCCCTGGAGGCGCTCAAGCCCATTGTGGCAACCGACGAGGGTTCCTTCCTGAAGGCCATGTGGGGCACCCTGAAGGAAGCCCTGAAGGCCCTCATGCCCATCGTGGCGGCCATAGTAGTGCTGCAGTTCGCGGTGCTGCACGTCTCCACGGACGTCTTCCTGCGCTTCCTGGCCGGGTCGGTCATGGTGCTGGCGGGCATAACCCTCTTCCTCTACGGGGTCCGGGAGGGCATACTGCCCATGGGGCGGGACGTCGGCGCGGCATTGCCGGAGCGCTCCTCCACCATATTCGCCCTCGGGGTGGCCGCCGTCTTCGGCTTCGCGGTGACCTATGCGGAGCCCAGCGTGATGGTGCTCAGGGACATGTCCATGGAGGCCGGCGGCAGCCGCATGTCTCCCCTGGTCTTCGTGGTAGCCACAGGGATGGCCCTTCTCTTCGTGGCGGCGCTGGCGCGCATCCTCCTGGGGTTTCCCACCAGGTACCTCCTGGCCGTTGTCTACGGGATCATCCTGGTCCTGGCCATGTTCACGCCGCCCGAGTTCCTGTCCATCGCCTTTGACTCCGGGGGGGCGGCGGCCGGGCCGCTGACGGTGCCCGTGCTGCTGGCCCTGGGGCTGGGCTTCGTCTCGGTGCTGGCCCACCGTTCACCCCTGTCGGACGGTTTCGGGCTGATCGGGATCGCCTGCTCCGGCCCGATCATGGGCGTCCTGCTGTGGGGGATAATCTTCTGATGAACGCCTCCTCCCTGCTCACCGGCCTGGACGGCGTCCTCATCAAGGTCACCGTGCCCGTGGGCATGTTGGTGGCCTTCTTCCTGGTGTTCCAGGCGCTCTTCCTGCGGCAGCCGGTCAGGCGGGTTCTGTTCCTCCTCAGGCGCGTGCTGATTGCCTTCGTGGGGCTGGTGTTGTTCCTCCACGGGATCAACCTGGCCTTCCTGCCCATGGGGATGGAGATCGGCGGCCTGTTCGCCAACTTCCGCCACACCTGGGTGCTGGTCCCCGTGGGGTTCGCCCTGGGCTTCCTCATCACCTTCGCCGAGCCGCAGGTGCGCGTATTGAGCCAGCAGGTGGAAGAGGCCTCGGACGGCTACATCCATGCCCCGGTCATCCTCTACACCCTTTGCTTCGGCGTGGCCGCCTTCTCCGCGCTGGCCATGGCGCGGACCGTCTACGGCATACCCCTGCTGCAGATCATCGTCCCCGGCTATGTCACCGCCCTGGTGCTGCTCCCCATTGCCGACAAGAACTTCGTCAGCCTGGCCTTCGACTCCGGAAGCATCGCCTCGGGACCGCTGACGGTGGCGTTCATAATGTCCTTGACCGTGGGGGCGGCCGCGGTCATGCCGGGGCGCGACCCCCTGGTGGACGGCTTCGGCCTTATCGGGATTATAACGCTGGCGCCGATCATATCGCTCCAGGCACTGAGCCTGGTGTATCGCGTGCGGGCGCCAGGAGGAGGCAACCATAATGACTGAAGGCACTCCCGGCAGCAGGACTCTCATCGTGACCGTCGTCAACAAGGGCTGGGGCGATACCGTGATCGAGGCTTCCATGAAAGCCGGCGCCGAGGGGGGGACCATCCTGTTCGGGCGCGGCGTGGGCATCCACGAGAGGAAGAAGATCCTGGGCATAGCCATCGAGCCCCAGAAGGAGATCGTCTTCACCCTCACATCGTCGAAGAGGGCCGAGGCCATCCTCGACGAAATAGTGAAGGCGGCGCGGCTGTTCGAGCCTGCGACGGGCCTCGCCTTCACCATCCCGGTGGACCGGTTCGCCGGGACGGTCCACATACCGTGCGACGACCCGCCGGAACTGCCGCCTACGGCGGCGGGATCGCCACCGTCACCGCCGCCCCCGGGCCCTCCTCCGCCTCCCCCCGGCCACCCGCCGCCGTAGGCCCGGCCGGGAGGGCGC
>CAZBJX010000029.1:0-19878 GCA_964492335.1 uncultured Dehalococcoidia bacterium
GCCACGAGCGCTTCATCAAGAACATGCTGGCCGGGGTGGGCGGCATCGACCTGGCCCTGCTGATCATCGCCGCCGACGAGGGCATCATGCCCCAGACTCGGGAGCACCTGGCCATCCTGGACCTGCTGCGCGTGGGCCGCGGCGTGGTGGTGGTGACCAAGAAGGACCTGGTGGACGAGGAGTTGCTGGAGCTGGTCTCCATGGAGGTCAAGGAGGCCCTGTCCGGCACCAGCCTGGCCGAGGCCCCGATGGTGGCCGTGTCCGCAGTGACCGGCGAGGGCCTGCCGGAGCTGGGGCGCACCATCGACCGGCTCCTGGACGCCACCCCCCCCAAGAGGGACATCGGGCGCCCCCGGCTGCCCATCGACCGCGTGTTCACCATCGCCGGGTTCGGGACCGTGGTCACCGGCACGCTGGTGGACGGCAGCCTGTCCGTGGGGCAGGAGGTGGAGATAGTCCCTCCGCGCCTGCGGGCCCGCATCCGGGGGCTGCAGAGCCACAAGAAGAAGCTGGGGACCGTGCCCCCGGGCAGCCGGGTGGCGGCCAACCTCTCGGGCCTCTCCACGGGTGAGCTCATGCGCGGCAATGTGCTGGTGGCGCCCGACTGGCTGAGGCCGGCCGGCATGGTGGACGTGAAGGTGCGCCTGCTCCCCTCACTGGCCCGCCCCCTGAAGCACAATGCCGCGGTCAGCTTCCACAGCAATGCCCTGGAGGTGCCGGCCAAGGTGCGCCTGCTGGAGGCGGACGAGCTGAAGCCCGGAGAGACGGGCTGGGCGCAGCTGGCCTTCGCCGCGCCGGCCGCGGTGGTCAAGGGCGACCTCTTCATCATCCGTTCCCCGGTGGAGACGCTGGGGGGCGGTGACATCATCGACGCCTACCCCAGGCGCCACCGCCGCTTCCACGCGGCCACCATCGAGGGGCTGGCCGCCAGGGAGAAGGGCAGCGCCGAGGACGTACTGCTGGCCACGCTGGAGGCCAGGGAGCCGATCGACATGGCCGAGCTGGCCCACCGGGCCAGCGTCTCGCCGGGCGAGGCCCGTCAGGCGGTGGAGGCCCTGGTATCGCAGAAGCGGGTGATCATGCTGGGCGACAGGGGGCCCCATGCCCTTCTCTTCTCCGCCGGCGGCTGGCAGCGCCTGGCCGCCAGCGCGTCGCAGGCCCTGGCGGCGTACCACCGGCAGTTCCCGCTGCGCCTCGGAATGCCCCGGGAGGAGCTCAGGAGCAGGATCAAAGCATCCCCCGGGCTGTTTCCGGCCATGCTCCAGCTCCTGGCCGGGGATGGGGTGGTGGCGGAGGACGTGAAGACGGTCCGCCTGCCGTCGCACTGCATCCAGCTCAGCGCCAGCCAGAGGGCGGTCACGGACGCGTACCTGGCGGCCCTGGCCGGGAACCCCTATTACCCGCCGGCCGAGCTGGCCATCGCGCCGGAGCTGCTGGACGTCCTGATCGAGCAGCGGGAAGTGGTGAAGGTGGCCGACAACGTGGTCTTCGCCGCTCCGGCCTACCGGGAGATGGTGGACCGCATCACGGGCCGCATCAGGGAGAACGGCAGGATCACGGTGGCGGAGGTCCGCGACATGTTCGGGACCAGCCGCAAGTACGCCCTGGCCCTTATGGAGCACCTGGATGAGCAGAAGGTCACCCGGCGCGTGGGGGATGAGCGCGTCCTGAGGTAGGGGCCGGCGCTCTCCCGGTCAGGTCTCCCACTGGCTCCGGGTGTTCTCCCCGGCCTCCAGCAGGGCGTCGAGCATGGCCCTGACGGCCAGCAGCCGGGGGCGGTCCAGCGCCCTCAGTATGTGCTCGCCCCGGGCCATCCATGCCTGCCAGAGCCCGTCCACCACCTTCTCGCCCTCGGGAGAGATGCGGCAGAGGACGATCCGGCGGTCGGCCGGGTCGCTTTCCCTGGTGATCAGGCCGCGCTCCACCATGCGGTCCATCACCCCGGTGGCGGTGGCCGTGCTCACCCCCAGGACGGAAGCGATCTCGCTCATGCGCACCGGGCCCCGGCTGTACGTCAGGAGCAGGGCCCGCAGCTGCCCGGCGCTCAGTTCGATGCTCATCCATTCCTTGGGAGTGAAATCGAACAGCTGCCCGAAGGCCCCTTCGGCCATCTGGATGGTGGACTCGACGAGCGTGTCCCGGCGCTGGCTGGCTTTCATGGATACCCCCTTCCCGACAGATGACGGCTGTGCGCGACGCGCCCCGGGCGCGGCGCAGCGTCACCCCGGGGCTATGACAGTATTAAGAATGTAGCGCGGGTGGGGGATACTGTCAACCCGGAAGCCGCCGCCGCAGGCCCCGCGGCGGGCTACCACTGGCCCCTGGTGTTCTCTCCGGCCTCCAGGAGGGCTTCCAGCATCCCCTTGACGGCCAGCAGCCGGGGGCGGTCCAGGGGCCGCAGCAGGACCTCGCCCCGGGCCATCCATGCCTGCCACAGCCTGTTCACCACCTTCTCACCCTCGGGCGACATCCGGGCCAGCACCGCCCGCCGGTCGTCGGGGTCGCTCTCCCTGACCACCAGGCCCCGCTCCACCATGCGGTCGACGATCCCGGTGGCCGTGGCCATGGTGACGCCGAGCCCGGCGGAGACATCGGTCATCCGGCTGGTGCCCTTCATGTAGAGGTGCAGCAGGGTGCGCAGCTGGCTGGTGGTGAGGTCTATGCTCAGCCACTCCTCCGGCAGGAAGGGGAAGAGCTCGCCGAACGCCCTGTCCGCCAGCGCCAGGGTGGACAGGATCAGCTTCTCCTTCTGTGGGTCAGTCTTCACGAACGTCCTCCTCCGCAGCCCCCGCCACCGGGTCCTCTGGCCCAGGCAAACTGTATGTTACTGACAGAGTATCCTCCCGGAGGCCCGGCCTGTCAACCGGGGTAGCATCAGCCCTTCGCAGCGGACCTGCCTGCCGGAAGCTCCAGGGGCGCCACGGCCAGGTCGGTGTAGACGGGGCCGTCCGGGGTGAGCCGGCTCCGGACCAGGCTGACGGAGCCGACCTGGAACCAGGGGCCTGCCCCGCCGCCGACCCCCTGGGCGAAGCGGGCAAAGCGCCGTCGGTCCGCGGTGCCGGTGCGGTTGCGCACCCGGCCGAGGGTCAGGTGGGCGCTCCAGGGGCGGGGCTCCTCCGGGAATCCCAGGGGCGACACCGCCGCCTCCAGGTCCCTTTTCAGGGCCTGCAGCCGGTCCAGGTCTCCGGCCAGCCCGACCCACACCACCTGGGGCCGCTGCCAGCCGGGAAAGGCCCCGGTGCCGTCCAGCTGCAGCCGGAAGGGGGCGTGGGCCCCGGCCGCGCGGCGCATGGCTTCAGCTATGCCCGGTATGGAGGCCGCGGGCGCATTGCCCAGGAACTTGAGGGTCAGGTGGAGGTTGCCGGGCTCCACCCACTTGACGAAGGGGTGCCCCCCGGCCTTCAGCCCCTCCTCCAGCGCGGACAGCTCTCCCAGCACGTCCGCCGGCAGGTGTATGGCAATGAAACAGCGGACGGCGTCGGCGGGAGGGTGCATGGTCTCCTCTACTCCGGCGGCCATCCCAGCAGCCTCCGGGCATTGCCGCCGAGGATGAGGGACTTCGCTTCGGGGGAGAGGGCGGTGGAGGCGATCTGGTCCATGACCCGCCGGGGGGAGAGGAGCGGGTAGTCGCTGCCGAAGAGTATCTTGTCCGCGCCCACCATGGCGGCCACGCTCTCGAAGACCTGCGGGCGGTAGAGGTACGGCGTGGCGGCGCTGTCGAAATAGGTGTGCTCCATGGCTGCGGCCACCTCCGGCATGAGGCCGTAGAAGGGCAGGCCCCCTCCCCAGTGGGCCAGCACCACCGGCAGGCCGGGGAAGTTCAGGATGAACTGGTAGATCGAGCCGGGGGTGATGGTCCCCTTCCCCGGGTAGAGGTGCCCCACCGGCTCCGAGGCGTGGGTCAGGTACACCATGTGGTGCTGGCGGGCCACCTCCACGATGGGCGCCATGATCTCCCGGTCGCCAAGGTCATACCCCTGGCTGTCCGACCTCATCTCGCCGATGCCCCGCGCACCGCCCCGGGCGCAGCGCTCCAGCTCCCGCACCGCCCCATCGCGGTCCCGGGGCTGCACCACGCAGAAGGGTATCAGGCGTTTGGGATAGCGGGCGGCCGAGTCCAGGATGTAGTCGTTGGTCAGCCGGCAGGTCTCGTTGGTGTCCCAGCCGGCGCTGAGCAGGACCGAGGCATCCACCCCGCACTCGTCCATGCTGGCGATGAGGTCTTCCGCGCTGGCGATGCGGGCCTTGGGGACCGTGAAGAACTCGCGGAACATGCTGTCGCTGCGGCAGAACGCGGCGCGCTCCTGCCTCATCTTCGGGGGCAGGATGTGGACGTGGAAGTCGATGATCACCGGGCCAGTATACCCCTTCTAGAGCCCCTGGCGCTTGTACTGCTCTATCATCCTGAGCCAGTCGGCGTACATCTCGGGGCTGCGTTCCACCCACCACATCTGGGCCTTGGTCACCTGGCCCCGCACCCGTCCCGGCACGCCGGTCACGAAGGAGCCGTCGGGCACTGTCATGCCCTCGCCCACCACCGCGCCCGCGGCGATGATGCAGCGGTCCCCGATCACCGCGTCGTGCAGCACCGTGGCGTTCATTCCGATGAGGACGTTGTTGCCGATGCGGCGCGAGTTGACCACGGCGCCGTGCCCCAGTGTCACGCTGTTGCCTATCTGCAGGCCGTTGGGGTCCCCGTGCAGTACCACGTTGTCCTCGATGAGCACGTCGTCGCCCACCCTTATGGGCCCGTAGTCCGCCCGGACCACCGCTCCCGGGAAGGCCGCGCTCCTCTCCCCGATCACCACGTCGCCCAGGATGTAGGCCGCCTCGCTGATGAAGGCGGACCCGGCGATCCTGGGAACCTTGTCTCCAAATGCTCTTATCATGTTACGCCACCTCCATGTCCGGTCCCGCTGATGGGCAATGATAGGCGCGCGCGCAGCCGGCGGTCAACCGGGGGCGCTGGCCGGGGCGCGGGGGCCAGTGCCGCACCGGCCGGCGGCCGGCGCGGCGTCCCCGCCCGCCTTCCTTGCAGATTTTGACAGATTTACAGGTATTTGGATAGAATTGCTGAGGTTGTAGCAGGATCGGCGGAGGGATCGCATGAAGGAGAAGGGGCCATCCCCGGGCGGCCAGTTCGTCAGCGTGAGCAAGGCCAGCGAGATGCTGGGGATCAGCGGGGCCACCCTGCGGCACTGGACCGACCAGGGCCGGGTCAAGGCCTTCGTCACCCCCGGGGGGCACCGCCGCTACTCCGAGCACGAGCTGAGGCGATTCACCAGGGTGCACCGGGCCGGCCAGGCCCCGGCGAAGGTGGCCGACCATCTGGAGCAGACCGCCCTGGACCACCGGCGGACGGCCCGGGAGTACGTGGACTCCGCCCTGCCCCTGGGGCCGCTGCCCCGGGAGGACCGGGAGGTGCTGGCCCGCTGCGGCCGGGAGCTTCTCGACCTGGTCATCCGCTACGTCAACCAGCCCTCGAGGAGGGAGCAGACGATCTGCTTCGTGCGGCAGGTGGGGGAAGAGCACGGCAGGGTGCTGGCCTCCCTGGGCTTCCCGCTGGTCGACTGCGTCGAGGCCTTCATCAGGCACCGCAACCTGCTGGTGGAGGCGGCCACCCGCTATGCCATGAAGGGGAGGGTGGCCGGCGGCCGGGCCGTGGCCACCGTGTCCCTGGTGACCCGCGCGGTGGACGAGGCCCTGGTCTCCCTGGTGGCAGCCCACCAGGAGACGGCTTCCAGTCCCCGGGCCGGCCGGCAACGCTACTAAGAAGAGGAGGACCAAGTGCGCGCAATTCGTTTCTCACCCGGGTACGCCGGCCCCGCGGGCAGGGGCACGCGGGGTATCTTCAGCTCGAGGGCCTTCGCCCTGCTCCTGTCGGTGCTGATCTTGGCCGGCTCGCTGGCCGCAGCGTGCTCCTCCGGGCCCGCCTCCGACAGCACGGGCCAGCCGCTGACCGTGACCGATCTGCTGGGGCGGCCGGTGACGCTGGCCGGGGCCCCGCAGCGCATAGTGACCACGCACCCGACGGCCACGGAGGTGCTCTGCAGCGCCGGCGGCCTGCCGGTGGGCCGCGACTCTACCTCGAAGCACCCGGCTGAAGTGGCCGAGCTGCCCACCGTGGGCAGCGCCTTCAACCTGAATGTCGACGCCATCGCCGAGCTGCAGCCGGACCTGATCATCATAGAGGCCCTCACGCAGCAACGGTACATCGATCCGCTTTCCGCCCTGGGCGTGCCGGTCATGGCGGTGCGGGCCGCCAACCTCGATGACATCGTGGACTCCATGACGCTGGCGGGAGAGGTCACCGGCCGGAGCGAAGACGCGGCTGCCGCGGTGAAGGACATAGAGGAGCGCATCGCGGCCGCCCGGGCCGCCTGCCCGTCCTCCAGCAGCTTCCTGGTCCTGATCGGCGATGAGCAGAGGAAGGTCTACGCCGCGCGGGCGGACTCGTATCCCGGGACGGTGGCCGCCCTGCTGGGGCTGGACAACCTGGCCGCGGACATGGCGGGGTCCGGGCCCTATAACGGGTTTGCCGAGCTTTCCGCAGAGGTGATGGTCTCGCTGGACCCGGACGTGATCTTCACCATCACGCCGGCGCCGCTGCCGGCGCCGCGGCTCTCATCGGTGCTGCCCTCGCTCCCGGCCTACAGGGACAAGGCGGCGGTGGTGGAAGGCCGCCTGGTGGAGCTGGACCCGTCGCTCTACCTGCAGGCCCAGGGCCCGCGGATCGCCGCCGCGGTGGAGGGGATGCTGGAGACCATCAAAGGCTTCGAGTAGGGCGGTCTCTTGAAAAGGACTGCCCTGGTGGCGGCCGGGCTGGCGGCGGTGCTCTTCCTGGGGGTGCTGATGGGGGTGGCGCTGGGGCCGGTGAAGCTGGACCTGAAGACCGCGCTCTCGGCCATCGTCTCCGCTGACGATCCCACGGCCCGCGTCGTGGTGTGGGACCTGCGGCTGCCCCGGGTGGTCGGGGCGCTGCTGGCGGGGTCCTGCCTGGGCCTGGCCGGGTGCCTGCTGCAGAGCTGCGCCCGCAACCCCCTGGGCGACCCGCAGCTCTTCGGCCTCGGCGGCGGGGCGGCCATCGTCCAGGCGCTGGCCATGGCCGGCCTGGTCCGGACCGGGACGTGGGGCATCCTGGGACTGTCGGTGGCGGCCTCCCTGGCCGGGGCGGCGGCCATCGCCGTGTTCGCCTCGCGGGAGGGGATATCCCCGGCGCGCCTGGCGCTTATCGGCGTGTCCATCTCGGCCCTGGGGGCGGCGGCCACCACGGGGATACTGGCCCAGGCCCGGGTCTTCAGCGTGCAGTCGCTGCACTTCATCGGCGGCAGCTTCGTCAACCTCACCTGGGGGGACGTCACGCCGGCGCTCCCGTTCGGGGCGGCGGGCCTGCTGCTGGCCCTGTCCGTCGCCGGCCGCCTCAATGCCATGTCCCTGGGGGACCGGGTGGCCGCCAACTTGGGGGCGGAACCGGTGCGGACGCGGGCGGTGGCCATGGCCGCATCCGGCATCCTGGGCGGCGCCGCGGTGGCCGTCGCCGGGCTGGTGGGCTTCGTGGGGCTGCTGGTCCCGCACCTGGCGCGGCTGCTGGTGGGCCACGACTTCCGGGCGGTGGCCCTGGTCTCCGTCCCCCTGGGGGCGGCCTTCATGTTGTATGCCGACCAGGCCGCCCGGCTCACCTTCACCCCGTCGGAGGTGCCGGTGGGGCTGGTCACCGCGCTGGTGGGGGCCCCCCTGATGGTCTACGTGGCCCGGAGGCTGCTGTGACCCTCACCCTGGAGGGGGTCACCTGCATCCGCCGGGGGCGGGCGGTGCTCAGCGAGGCCAGCGCCGAGATCGCCGGGGGCCGCCTCACGTGCGTGGTGGGGCCCAACGCGGCGGGGAAGACGACCCTGCTGCAGGTCCTCTCCGGGGAGTGGCGGGCGGCCTCCGGAAGATACCTGGTGGGCGGTGTCGATGCCGGGCGCCTCTCCCAGAGGGACATCGGCCGGGAGGTCTGCATCATCCCGCAGGAACTGCGGCCCCCGCCGTACCTGACGGTGTCGGAGCTGGTGGCCCTGGGGCGCTTCCGGCCGGACCGGGCGCCCTGGCGCCGGCCGGGCCGGGAGGACCTGGCCGCCATCAGGTCCAGCCTGTCCCGCTGCGGCGCGGAGGCCATCGCCGGGAGGCCGGTGGAGGCCCTCTCGGGCGGTGAGCAGAAGCGGGCCTGGCTGGCCTTCGGCCTGGCCCGGGGCAGGAGGTTTCTTCTGCTGGATGAGACCCTGGACGGGCTGGATGTGGCGGCCAAGCGGGCGTTCCTGCAGTTGCTCAGGGGGGTGGCCGCTGAGGGCACGGGGGTGGTGCTGACCACCCACGACCTCCACCTGGTGGGCGACTACGCGGACGCGGTGATGGCGCTCCGCGGCGGCCGGGTGGTGTACCGGGGGCCGGCGGCCGTGGACGTGGAGCGCTTTCTGGAGGGGCCGGGGTGACATGCCCTGGCGGGCTCGCGGCCTGGCGGCGGCAAGTCCTTGATTTGCCGCACCTTCCGCGGTAATCTTAGGGCCAGCTCTACTGCAAGGAGGCGAGCAAGGTGAAGAAGGAACTCATGGATATCCTGGCCTGTCCCATGTGCAAGGGAGACCTGAAGCTCACCATTGTCGAAGAGGACAGCAAGGAAGTGCTCAGCGGCTCGCTCTTCTGCGCGAAGTGCAACGAGACCTACCCCATCGTGGACGCCATCCCCAACCTGCTGCCGCCGGACCTGCGGGACAAGACCGGTCAGGCTTCATCCGCGAAGTAGGTCACCGAGCTGCGCGGGGACTCCCACACCTGGATGCTGGCGACGGTCACGCCGTCCGCTTTGAGGTCGGCCTGGAGCTGGCCGAAGACGGTGGAGGCGATGTTCTCCGAGGTGGGGTTGATGCTGTCGAACGGGGCCACTTCGTTGAGGCATGTGTGGTCGTAGCGGGCCAGGACCCGGCCCAGCCGCTCCCGAAGCACGGTGAAATCGTAGGCGATGCCGATGCTGTCCAGCTTGCTCATCCTCAGCGTGGCCACCACCCGGAAGTGGTGCCCGTGCATCTTCTCGCACTTCCCCTGGTAGCCCCTGAGGTAGTGGGCCGCCTCGAAGTCCATCTCCACTGCTATCTCATACATTCCTTGCCTCCCGGGCCCAGGCCCTCACCCCCTGGCGGTCCCTGAGCCCCTGCGCCATCTCGGCCGCCGTCCGGCCGCTTGCCGGGTGCACCAGGCCGGGGGCGATCTCCGCCAGCGGCACCAGCACGAAGGCCCGGTGCGGCACGCCGGGGTGGGGGATGACCAGGTGCGGCAGGTCGATCACGCTGTCCCCGTAGAAGAGGATGTCGATGTCAATGGGCCGGGGGGCGTTGCGCGGTCCGGGCTTGCGGCCCAGTTCTGCCTCGATGCCCTTGGCCAGGCCCAGCAACTCCTCCGGCCCCAGCCGTGTCCGGCCGCGGCAGACCGCGTTGAGGTACGGCGGCTGGGGCGGGCCGCCCACCGGCTCGGTAAGGTACAGCGACGAGGTGCGCTCTATCTTGACTCCCCGGGCCAGCAGGTCCATGGCCCTGGCCAGGTGGCTCTCGCGGTCTCCCAGGTTCGAGCCGATGCCGAGGTAGACGGTTACCGGCTGGCGCCTCATTTCGGCCTGCCCCGGACCACGGCATCGGCCATGCGACACACCCGGACCATCTGCGCCACGTCGTGGACCCGCACCATGTCCGCGCCCCGGGCCACGCTGATGGCCACGGTGGCGGCCGTCCCCTCCACCCTCTGGCCGGGCGGCAGGCCCAGCACCAGGCCGATCATGGACTTGCGCGATGTCCCGATCAGGACGGGGCGGCCCAGGCCCTTCAGATGGTCCAGCCGGCGCACTATCTCCAGGTTCTGGTCCAGCGTCTTGCCGAAGCCCACCCCGGGATCGACGATGATGCTTTCCCGGGGAAGGCCCCGGGAAAGGGCCAGGGCGATGCTCTGCCGCAGGCCGGCCATGACCTCCGGCATGATGTCCGGACACGTCCGGCCGCGCTGGTTGCTCATCAGCACCATCGGGGCCCCGTGCTCCGCCGCCAGGTCGGCCAGCCGCGGCTCCCGGGCCAGCCCCCACACGTCGTTTATCATGGCGGCCCCCGCCAGCAGCGCCCGGCGGGCCACCTCGTAGCGGGTGGTGTCGACGCTGACGGGCACGGTCACCTCGCGGGCCAGGCGCTCCACCACGGGTATCACCCGCTGCAGCTCTTCCTCTTCGGTGATGGGCGCCGCCTCCGGGCGGGTCGATTCCCCGCCGACGTCCAGCAGGTCGGCCCCCTCGGCCTCGAAGCGCTTCGCCCTGGCCAGGGCGGCGTCCGTGTCGCTGCCCAGCCCGTCGCCGGAGAAGGAGTCCGGGGTGAGGTTGATAATGCCCATGACGTAGGTCCGCTCGCCCCAGCGGAGCTCCCGCCCGCCGCAGCGGGTGACGCCCGGGCCGGGCCTGCTGCTGCCTGCGCCGTCAGCCATCGACCTCAGTGTATACCATTCGGATAGGCCCCGGGCGCCGGGCCATGGCCCGGCTTGGGGTGATGGGCAATCAGCCGGGCCATGGCCCGGGCCGCACCGTCAACCGAGCGGAACACCGGGAAGCCGGCCTTCTGGAAGTCAGCCTGTATCCCGTGGGCGGCCTGCTCGGACCGGGCGATGCCTCCGGTGCGCAGCACCACGACCAGGGGCTTCCCGGCCTCCCGGGCTACCCTTCCCAGGGCCTCCACGTGGCCGCCCAGGACCTGGTGATGGGAGTGGGCCAGCAGGATGCCGGGCAGCACCGCCAGCATCACGAAGTCCACCCCGTCCCACTCGGCCATGGCCTTCAGCGTGCGGGCGGCCAGCGCGGCGTCCATGAACCCGGCGGTGTCCAGGTCCAGGGGGTTGCGCAGGCCGACCCCCACCCCGGGGGTGTACTCCAGGAGGGCCTGCCTGATGCGGTCCGGGAGGACCGGCACCTCCAGCCCGGCCTTCTCGCAGTGGTCGGCGGCCAGCACGCTGGCCCCCCCGCCGACGCCGATGATGCCCACCCGCCGGCCCCGCGGCGGCTGCAGGTACACGAAGGCGGCCAGGGTGTCCATGACCTCTTCGAAGCGGTCCACCTGCATCACGCCGGCCTGGCGGCAGAGCGTGTCCCATACCTGGCTCTTGCCCGCCAGGGCCCCGGTGTGGGAGCTGACCACTCCCGCCCCCGCCTCGGTGACCCCGCCCTTGAGCAGCACCACGGGCTTGGCCCGGGCGGCCGCCCGCAGGGCCCGCAGGAACCTGGCCGGGTCCTTCGTCCCCTCGATGTAGGCCGCGATGATGCGGGTGTCGGCATCGCCGGTCAGGTACTCCAGGAAGTGGCACTCGTTGAGCAGCGCGGCGTTGCCGAAGCTGACCCCCTTGCTGATGAACATGCCCCGCTCCGCCGCCCCGCCGACGATCTCGCAGGCGTTGCCGCCGCTCTGGGCCAGGAAGCCGACAGGGCCGCTCTGTCTGGGGATATTGAAGTCCAGGGACAGCCCTCCCGCCGGGCAGTGCAGCCCCAGGCAGTTGGGGCCCACCAGGCGGATGCCGCCCCGCCGGGCGATGTCCACCAGTTGCTTCTCCAGGTCCTCCCCCTTCGGGGTGCCCGCCTCGCTGAAGCCCGACGTGAAGACGGTCACCGTCTTCGCGCCCGCCGTGATGCAGTCCCGCATCAGGCCGGGGACCTGGGGCGCCGGGATGGCCGATATGACGTAGTCCACCGCCCCCGGGACCTCCAGGATGCTGCGAAAGACCGGCAGGCCGTGGACCTTGTCGGCTGTGGGGTGCACCGGGTATATCTTCCCCGGGTAACCGTACATCAGCAACGGGTACAGGAAATGGACGTTGCTGGGGGCCAGGGGCCGGGGCGAGGCCCCGACGACGGCCACCGACCCCGGGTAGAACATGGACTCCAGGTCGGGCATAGCCCAGATTGTCCCAGATTGCCTGCGGGCGGGTCAATGCCGCGGCGGCCGCTTCGCTTGACAACAGAGTGACGCGCTTGGAATAATGAAACCGTCCGCAGTCGGCCGGCAGCCGGACTGACCGTTAGCGCAGTAGAGCAGTGGAAAGGAAGGTGCAAATGGCGAGTAAGACACCCGGGAAGAAGACCACCGCGAAGGCAGGGAAAGCGGCCCCGGCCAAGAAAGGCGTCGCCAGGACCGGCGCCGCCAGGAAGGCGGCAGCCAAGCCCGCGGCCAAGCGTGCAGTCAAGAAGGAACTGAACGACTACTCGGGCCCGTACGATCCGAACTTGACCTTCAACGACTTTTCCAAGGAGTTCATCCTCAAGCTGATGCAGGTGTGGCAGTATGCCTGGCTGCATATGACGGAAGCCTGGTACGACGCCGTCAAGGAGAGGGTGGACAAGGAGACGGCCGACATCTGCGAGACCGCTGCCTGGTGCCGGATAGGCGAGAGGGTCAACCCGCGGTTTGCCAAGGTGGCCAATATCGAGCTCAAGACGGTCCTGGATTCCTTCAAGTGCCTTCAGCTGCCCCTGGACAACACCACCGGCGGCCTCTTCCCGGCCGAGGTGGAGATCATCAATCCCAACCACATCGTGTGGACCATCCCGCGGTGCCGGTCGCTGGAGTTCTTCGAGGCCAAGGCCCCGGAGAGGATCCAGTACGTCTGCTACGAGAACGAGAAGCGGGTCATCGAGAGGTACCTGATCAACCCCAAGATCAGGGTCAAGGCCCTGAAGCTCCCGCCTCGCAAGGGCCCGGACGAGATTGCCTGCAAGTGGGAAGCGAAGATGATGGACACGGACCAGTGGTCCGAATACAAAATGCCGCCCAAGAAATAGGGGCCTGGTATTCCACTCTCAGGAGGCGATGCTGATGGCTAATCAGGTAGGCAAGAGATACACTTGCGCCAAGTGCGGCTCGGAGTTCATCGTGACCCGCGCCGGGCAGGGTGAGCTTCACTGCTGCGGCGAGCCGATGAACCTCAAGAAGTAAACGTCTTGAAGGGTGACGCGCCACCGATGGTGGCCCGTCACCGGCCGGCAAGGTGCACCCGCAAGGCTTTCACGGTAGGAGGTTTGGAAACATTATGGCCAATACGCTCGGCAAGAGATACAGCTGCGAGACCTGCAAGACCGAGGTCCTGTGCACCAAGCAGGGTGCGGGCGCCGTGGCCTGCTGTGGCCAGGACATGGTGGAGCAGCAGCCCAGGCCGCTGCCTTCCTCGGACTAGTCTCATAGACGCACTCCATCCGGTGCCACGCCGGCCGCAGGCGGGCGGGTGGCACCGGATGGCGGCATTCCCGGTTCCCGCTGTGGGCCATCACTTTGCCCGTACACCGCCCTACCCCGCGCCGGTCCCCCCGCGCCGGAGCAGACGCCAGCAGAGGAAGGAGGCCATGTCTTGATGCGCTTGATCCTCATCAGACACGGGCAGACCGCCTGGCATTCCGATGGGCTGGAAAGGGCGGAGGGGCGGGCGGACGTTGACCTGGACGACTGCGGCCTCCGGCAGGCCGGGGCCACGGCGGCCAGGCTGGAGCGCTGGCAGGTGGCGGCGGTCTACTCCAGCCCCTTGAAGAGGGCCGTGGCCACCGCCGGCATCATCGGCGCCCGGCGGGGCCTGGTGCCGCAGCCCGAGCCGGGGCTGACGGATATCGACTACGGCCGCTGGCAGGGGATGACCCACCAGGAGGCCCGGGCCGACGACCCCCGGCTCTACGGCCTCTGGCTCCACCGTCCGCAGCAGGTGACCTTCCCCGGCGGGGAGGGCCTGGCCCCGGTGAGGGAGCGGGCGGTGGGCGCCGTCCGGGAGCTGGTGGCCAGGCACGGCCAGCAGACGGTGGCCCTGGTATCTCACAAGGCGGTGATCAAGCTGCTGCTGTGCCACCTCCTGGCCTTGGACGACTCCGGCTTCTGGAGCTTCCAGCAGGACCACTGCGCCATCAGCTTGGTGGAGGTGGGCTCGGGGCCGGCCGTGGTCCACCTCCTGAACGATACCTGCCATCTCCGGGGGTGATGGTCTTCACCGCCCCTGGGCCATGGGCCATCCGCCGCTGTCCGGCCGGCCTCGTAAGGAGCGCCCCCGGCGGCCAGTTACCCTTCTGACGTACATGATGCGGGCCTGCCCCGCGGAAGGGGGCAGGCCCGTGACTCTGCAGAAGGGGGGTCTCTGCTCCCCCTGAGGTCAGGCGCGCTCGGGCAAGGCGGCGGCCGTGGCGGTGGTTCCCGCCGTCGGCTCCGGTGCCCTGGCCGGCTTGACCAGCAGCACCATGATGGCGGCTGCCAGCAGCATGGCGCCGGCCCCCAGGTAGAAAGCCAGCGAGTAGCTGCCGCTGGTGGAGAATATCTTCCCGGCCAGCGCGGGGCCGATGGTGCCGCCCACCCCGAAGCTCATTCCCACCAGGCCCATGATGGATGCCACGTTGCGCAGCCCGAAGGTCTCTCCCACCACCGTCACCAGCTGGGGGGCCCACATGCCGTAGCCCAGGCCCCAGACGGCCGCGAAGGCATACAGGCTGGCCCCGGTGGTGGCCCGGGGGAGCATGGCCAGGGTGACCCCCTGCAGGAGCATGGCAAAGGCCAGGAACATCCTCCTGCGCCCCAGCTTGTCGGCGGCCGCGCCACCGCCCAGCTTGCCGGCCAGGCCGATGGCGGATATGACCACCAGGAGGTTGGCTGCCAGCTCCTTCGACTGGCCCATGTCGGTGGCGTGCGGCGTCAGCTGGTACTGCACCATCATGGCGCCGATGTAGGCCAGGACGAAGAGGGCAAACAGGGCCCAGAGGGACCGGGTGCGCAGCGCCTGCCCCAGTGTCAGGCCCCCCGGAATGGGGGCGTTCTTCCCCGCGGGAGCGGCCGCCTGGACAGGGGGTCGCTTGATGAGCAGCGCCAGGGCGATGACGGCCAGGCCGAAGCAGCCCAGGATGACGCTGGTGGTCCGCCACCCCCAGGCGGAGATGGCCCGGGTCACCAGCGGGGCCATGGCCATGGTGCCCACGAAGGCGCCGCAGGCCACGGTGGCGGCGACGAGGCTCATGCGGTGCGGGAACCAGCGGACCACCGTGGGCATGATGGCGTTGCCGACGGCCGAAGCGCCCACCCCCATGAACAGGCTGTAGAAGATGTACAGGTGCCAGGGAACGGTGACCCGGCTGGCCAGGACCAGCCCCAGGCCGATCAGGGCCGCTCCCGGAATGACCACCACTCTGGGCCCGTACTTGTCGGCCAGCCAGCCGACCAGCGGCCCCGACAGGCACAGGAAGAGCATGTACAGGCTGGGCACCCACGAGACCATGTCCCGGGTCCAGCCCAGATCGTCCTGAAGGGGCTTCATGAAGACCCCGAAGGAGTACATCAGGCCGAAGGCGAATGCGTAGGATACGAAACTGGCCCCCAGCACCACCCAGCCGTAGCGTGACGGCGCCCCTGTTCTGGCCGGAGCCTGCATCTTCATCTCGTCTACCTCATCTCCTCTTCTGGTTTCCTCTTGTTATACTCTTGTCGGCCGCTCTTGCCGTTGACGCTAGATGACTTCCCGTTCCTTGAGCTGGCCGATCTCCTCCCAGTCCATGCCCAGGAGCTCTATCAGCACCTCCTCGGTGTGCTGCCCGAACTCCGGGGCCGGGATCCTCAGGGCCCCCGGGGTCTCGCTGAGGTCCATGGGCACCGGCGGGTACGTCGTGGGGCCGTAGACCGGGTGGTCGAAGGTGGGCAGGTAGTTGTTGGCCTGGACCTGGACGTCCTCCAGCAGGTCCTTGTAGTCGTTGACCCGGTCGAAGACCAGGTCGTGCTTCCACAGGATGTCCAGCCACTCGTCCCGGTCCCTGGTGGCGAACACGGAGTCCAGCAGGTCCACCAGGTCGCTGTTGCCGGCCCGCTTGATGTTGGTGTCGAAGCGGGGGTCGTGCTCGGCCTCGGGGATGTTCAGCGCCCGGCACAGGTTGGGCCAGTGCTTATCGCCCTCCATGTTGCAGGCGAAGACCCACTTGCCGTCTTTGCACTTGTAGGCGTTGACCAGGGCGTTCTGGGGGTTGCGATGGTGGCGCGGGGCTATGGGGTAGCCGCCGATGAGGTCCATGGCCAGCCCGCAGAGCTGGATGTACATCAGGCTGGACAGCTGGGAGACGTCGATCCTCTGCCCCCTTCCGGTCTTCTCCCTGGCCAGCAGGCCGGTCAGCGTGCCGCAGGCGGCGATGATGGCCGGCACGGAGTCGCCCACGCCGCCGATGACGTAGCGGGGCATCTCCGGGTCGCACTGGCGCATCAGGCCGGACCGGGCCTGGCCGATGGAGTCGTAGGACCGCTTCTCTGCATCGGGGCCCTTGGGCCCGAAACCGGTGACCATGGTGTAGACCAGCTTCGGGTTGATCTGGGAGAGCGCCTCGTAGCCCATGCCGTACCGCTCCACCACCTGGGGCCGGAAGTTGGTGATGAAGGCATCGGCATGCCTGGCCAGGCCGTAGAGGACCTCCCGGCCCTCGGGCTTGGCCAGGTCCAGCGATATGCCCCTCTTGTTGCGGTTGATGACCTCGAAGTAGCAGGTGCGCGCGGTCTTGTAGCGGATGTCAAAGCCGGGCTCGAGCCCGCGCGACGGGTCGCCGCTGCCGCGGTTCTCGATCTTGATGACATCCGCGCCGAGGTCGCCCAGCATCATCGCGGCGGCCGGGCCCGCCTGCCAGGCACCCCACTCCAGGATGCGGTAGCCATTCAGGGGCCCGCTGATCGGTTGGGCTTCGCGACGGTGCGTGGTCTCAGTGGCAGTCTCCATGTCTTCCTCCTCTCGCCCTCCCTCCCGTCGGGCCGCCCTGTGCTCTTCAGGCGGTGTGGATTCCGGCTCTCCGGCAGCAGTCGGCGGCGGCTGCGGCGGGGGCACCCCGTGAGGTCAGGACGATATCAAAATGATATAACACCGCCATGACAAAAAGGCTACCATACGGGCATGTACCTGTCAAAGCCCCCGGGAGGCCGTACCCGCGTCTACGGCGCAGCGGCCGTGCCTACGGGCATGTACGCGTTGCGGGTATGGGTAACCCGTATTTCCATCTACGGTGCGGCGATGCTACAATAGGGCCGTCCAGGAGGTGGCGTCGGAATGGGCGTATCCGAACATCGCGGAAGCGAAGCGGGCCTCAGCCGGGCGGAGCAGTGGCACATCCACCGCCTGATAGCCCGCTGCCGCAAGGGGCTGGAGACCGTTGTCGACCGCGAGCTCAGGCCGCTGCGCATATCCGCCGTCGAGTTCGCCATACTGGACGCCCTGTCCGAGGCCAGGGACAACGGCAGGGGATCCACCACCCCCACCGAGCTGGCCACCTGGGTGGTGCGCCGCCACAACTCGGTGGTGTCCTGCCTGGTGAATATGGAGCGCGCCGGGCTGGTGGTCCTGCAGAGGAAGGCCCCCGGCCGGCGGACGATGGAGGTGGAGATGACGCCCAGGGGGGGGGAGGTCTATCTGGAGGGCATGAAGGCCACTTCCAGGGTCACCGAGATCATGGTGACGCTGACCGCGAACCAGCGGCAGCAGCTGATCACCCTGCTGGAGAAGCTGGACCAGGCCTTGGTGGACTCCCTCCACGGCATAGGCTGACCGGCATGCCCCGCCCGCCCGCATCCTCCGGTCCGCCCTCCAGGCGCCCCGTCCTCGTCCCCGGCGTGGAGCAACTGAGGCGGCGGCTGCGGCAGGAGTATGGCCCGCGGCGATGGCAGCCGGGGCGGGACCCCCTCTCGGAGCTGGTGGCCGTGGTCCTCTCTCAGAACACCTCCGATGCCAACTCCCACCGGGCCTACGCATCCCTGGTGGACCGGTTCGGCGACTGGGAAGCAGTGGCCGCGGCCGAGGCCGGGGAGATCGCCCGCGCCATCAGGGCCGGCGGGCTGGCCGGCATCAAGGCGCCGCGGATCAAGGCCATCCTGGAGGAGATCAGGGCCCGGCGGGGCAGCCTGGACCTGGGCTTCCTGGCCGGGATGGGGCTGGACGGGGCCAGGGCCTGGCTGCGGGGGCTGCCCGGGGTGGGGCCCAAGACGGCCGGCTGCGTGCTCCTCTTCTCCCTGGGGATGCCGGCCATGCCGGTGGACACCCACGTCTACCGGGTGGCGCGGCGGCTGGGGCTGGTAGACTCCCGGGCCTCCGTGGAGAAGGCCCACGAAATCCTGGAGGCCATGGTGCCACCGGCGGACGTGTACGAGCTGCACATGCTCCTGGTGGAGCACGGCCGACGCACCTGCAAGGCCCGCAGGCCCCGGTGCAGCGACTGCGCGCTCAGGGACCTGTGCCCGGGGGCGCAGTCGGGCGGGTAAGGGCCGGTCTGTTGCCCCCGGGCGGCCGGGGGCGTTACAATCCATATGGTGGACCGGCAGCAGCGACAGAGTAAGGAAGGGGAGCCCCGGGAATGAGCCTGACCCGTATCGCCATCGTCAACATCACCGGCTACATCGGCGCCGAGACCGCCCGCATCCTGGCCCGGCACCCCAGGGTGAAGATCGTCTCCGTCACCGGGCGCAGCGAGGCGGGAAAGAGGCTGGGAAGCGTCCTGCCCCACCTGGCCCCGCTGGACCTCATGATCGAGCCTGCCCCTGGCGAGGCGGACCTGGTCATCTCCGCGCTGCCGCACAAGGCCAGCGCGGAGGCCGTCGCGCCCCTGGTGGCCCGGGGCGTCAGGGTCATCGACCTCAGCGCCGACTTCCGGCTGAAAGAGGCGGGGCTCTACCGGCAGTGGTACGACCAGGCGCACCCGGCGCCGGGGATGCTGCAGAACGCGGTTTACGGCATGCCCGAGCTGCACCGGGCGGAGCTGGCCGGGGCGCAGCTGGTGGCCAACCCCGGGTGCTATCCCACCAGCGCCATACTGGGACTGGCGCCGGCGGTCAAGGCCGGGCTGGTCGGCCGGGACATCATCGTGGACAGCAAGTCGGGCGTGTCCGGCGCGGGCCGGGCCCTGACCCTTGCCACCCACTACGCCGAGGTCAACGAGAACACCTCGGCCTACGCCCTGGGAGGGCACCGGCACCTGCCCGAGATCGTCCAGGAGCTGGAGGCGCTTGGCGGCCGGGAGAAGCTGGCGGTCACCTTCGTGCCCCACCTTGTCCCCATGACGCGCGGCATCCTCAGCTCCTGCTACGCTCCGCTGGCTGAGGGGAAACTGGCCGCCGGCCAGCAGGGGGTGGACCAGCTGCGGCAGGTCTACCGGGACTTCTACCGGGGCGAGGCCTTCGTCAAGGTGGTGGACACGCCGCCGCAGACCAAGCAGACCTGGGGCAGCAACCTGTGCCTGGTCTATCCCACCGTGGACCAGCGGACCGGCCGCCTGGTTGTGATCAGCTGCATCGACAACCTGGTCAAGGGCGGGGCCGGCCAGGCGGTGCAGAACATGAACCTGATGCTGGGCTTCCCCGAGGACACCGGCCTGGAGGCCCTGCCGGTCTACCCCTGAGGCCCGGGTGCCGCGCAGGGTGACATTCTCGCTGAACGCTTAACGCATGTCATAATCGTGAAACGACGATAGATGCGTTGACAGATGCACCCCTTCCTGTGGTATTCTATCCACTGTCCGCATTATCCGAGGGGGGGCCTCTCGTGTTGCACTGGAGCGTAGAATGGACAAAGAAGACGAGCAGAAGAAAGACCAAGTCACTGAGCCGGTGAAGGACTCCAAGAAGAGCAGGAAGACCGGCGGCCACACCATCCCGGCCCAGATGATCTAGCGGGCAGCGCCCTCTGCTGCCTCCGGCCCACACTTTCGCAGTGGGCCGCGCTTGTTGCCAGCGCCGCGGACAGTATATACTCAGTATCGTCTCTTTGTGCCCCCATCGTCTAGTGGACTAGGACGGCGGCCTTTCAAGCCGTTAACAGGGATTCGAATTCCCTTGGGGGCATTTCAGCCCCTCC
>CAZBJX010000030.1:0-18855 GCA_964492335.1 uncultured Dehalococcoidia bacterium
GCGACGACCTGGAGGAACGGATAGCCGTCAGGGACATCTCGGAGGTGCTGCTGGAGAGCACGGCGTAGGCCGGGCAGGACGACGCGTTGCCCAGGGCGCGCAGGACCACGCGTGGCGTGGGCGTCGTGTCGCCCGGATTCCGGGCTTGGTCCCGGCTGAAGGCGGGGCTTTGACACCCCGGAGCAGAAGTAGTACAACGCTATCACCCGGGTGGGCCGAAGTACGTGGCCAGGCCCGGGTCGAAGACTCCGGTAATTGACACCATCGTTGTGACGGGAGGCTGGACAGGCGCCATGGCCCAATCCTTATCCGCCCAGAATCATCCCGGGCCTGAAGAATCCGATCTCAGGATGATCGAGCTTCTCGACTCCGACCCGCGCATGACCTACACAGAGGTGGCCGCACACTTGGGGGTCAGCAGGGCCAGGGCCAAGGCCATGATGGACAGGCTGTACAAGAGGGGGGCCAGGACGGTCTGCTACGTGGATGAGTGGGTGAAGGGCTATGTGCGCAGCGTCGCCTTCTTCATCAACACGGACGCCTCATTTCTGTTCGAGGTGGCCAACGGGCTGGCGGCCATAGACGAAGTCCAGTCGGTGGTGCTGTTCGCCGGACCCTTCGACATCATGGCCACGGCGGTCTTCAAGGCGCATAAGGAGATTCCGCGGTTCGTGTCGGACAAGCTGGGTAAGCTTCGGGGGATAGTGCGGCACGAGTCGCTGGTGTATTACGAAATCAAGCCCGGACGCGGGACCCGCTCGGACCAGGCGCAGTCCGACGGCGGGGGGGCACCCCTGGATGAACTGGACCTGGCCTTGATCCGGGAGCTGGAGAAGAACGCCCGGGAATCGGCCACAGCGCTGGCCGCGACACTGCAAACTACCAGGAACACCGTGGTGCGCCGGCTTAACCGGCTGATGGAACGCAAGATCCTGTTCTTCCAGACACTGTGGGGCAGCGCGGTCTGGGCGTCCAAGGGCGTGGCTTTTGTGGGGATGAAGGTATCACCGCCCCGCATCAACGAGGTAGCCCAGTCGCTGGCCGGCTACGAGCAGGTCCAGGGCGTGCTTGTCGGCACCGGCCGGTATGACGTTGTCTGCTGGCTGGTCTTTGACACGCAGGAAACACTGATCGACTTCCTGGGCAGTGAGGTGGGCCGGATTCCAGGCATAATCGGCATGGAATCGGGCATGGCCCTGAAGCTCATCAAGTACGATCTGGGGCCCGCGGTCCTGGCCCGGCCACATGGTCAGGCATAGATCAGGGCGAACCATCCTCTCCACCGCCCTTTGCTGCAGCTTCGCCCTGGTACGCGGCCTGAAGGACCTGTCGAAGCACTCGCATATCCGGGCCAGTTGCTCCTGTCACCGGCGGTGACAGGATGGGCATGCTGGCATCCACGCGGCGCCCATCAGCACCTCGTCGCATTGTCTGTCTTACCCTCCCGGTTCCTTGTGGGCCAGCTGACTGCCATCTTCTCTGGCCAGGGCAACCCGGTACGCCTCCTTGGGTCTGCTGGCGGAAGGCGCGGCCTTCGTGGCCGGCTTCATGAAGAAACACAGTGCCGAGGCCAGCGCCAGCCCCGCCGCGCCGATGTAGAAGGCCATGTTGTAGCTGCCGGAGTCGGAGAATATGTAGCCGGCCAGGGTCGGCCCGATAGTACCGCCGATCCCGTAGCTGACGGCCACCACACCGATGAGGCCGGCGACGTAGCGCAGCCCGAATGTCTCTCCAGTGACCGAGGCGATCATGGGCCCCCACACGCCTTCACAGATGCCAAATACGATGGCGAAGGTGTAGAGCATCCAGGCGGAAGTGGCCCGCGTCAGCAAGACCATGGCCACCACCTGGAAGGCCAGCATCAGGGCCAGAAGGACCTTCTTGGGCATCCTGTCGGAAGCAGCGGCCCCCACGAACTTACCGATGATGCCGCCGATGGACAGCGCACTGAGGAGCGCCGCACCCAGCATCGCCGGGTGGCCGAGTTCCGTTGCATGGGCGGCCAGGTGGTACATCACCATCATCAGGCCTGCATAGGCCAGGCCGAAGATGGCGAAGAGCATCCACAGGGACCGTGTCCGCAGTGCCTGCGATATGCTGAGTCCTTCCAGATGGGCCGTGCTGTGCTCTACGTTGGCTGTCTCCGACTTGCCGGCGGGCGCCCCCTTCATAAGCAGCGCGGCGCCGATCACCAGCAGGGCGCCGAATCCGAAGAGGAAACAGGAGGTCCTCCATCCGTAGGCATCGATGGCCCGTGCGGCCAGCGGGGCGATGGCCATGACTCCCAGGGACGACCCCATCGCCACGACGCTGACGGCAAATCCCGTCTTCTTCGGGAACCACCGCATGGCCACTGGCATCAGCGGGGCAGCGGCAAAGCCGATCCCCGTCCCCACCAGCAGGCTGTAGTACACGTAGAGGTGCCAGGGAGTGCTGACACGGCTGGCCAGCATAAGCCCCATCCCCATCAGGACCGCTCCAAACAAGGCCACCGCACGCGGCCATCTGTCCGCCAGCCAGCCGCCGATGCACCCGGCAACGCAGACCACAGCCATCTGAAGACCGGCCACCCAGGAGACCATGCTCCGGCTCCAACCGAGGTCTTCCTGGATCGGTGTCAGGTAGACCCCGAAGGTATACAGGATCCCGTACGAGAAGCCGCATGCCAGGAAGCACGCGACCAGCGCTACCCAGCGGTAGCTTGTCCCCGAAGGTGCTCCGGGCACGCCTTGCGATACGCTATTCATGGTACCCCCAATCTGAAAATGAGACTCCGGTTGTGCGCCAATGACGGTTACTACGGGCGCTGCGGCGCCGTGAAACCGGCTCCTGGACTCTGCCCCATGGCCCTCTCTGTGTCCCCCTTCTTCTGGTCCCGTACCCCCCCTTCCTGCGGCCGTCAGGAACGATCCGCTGGCGCCCATCCTGCGACCTTCATGCGGGTTGCTGCGCTGTCGGCTATCCTCTCTGACCGGACAACCGCCACCCTGCTTCCCCTTGCCAGGCTATTCGATCGCGAAATCCCAGATGGACTTCTTTGCAGTGTACCCACGGGATGCTGGCATGTCAAGCTTCGGTTGACGAAATGGCAGACTGGCCCCGGCCCAGTGGCGCGTTATGCTGGACGGCTCAGTATGGACTGCGCGAAATGTCTGCGAAGGGCGGGATGAAGCGAGCGTTATGGTGTACCGCCCGCCGGCCCGGAGAGGTACTGCCCCGGCGGGCTCATGTGGTTGACCCGGGGGGCGCTGATCACGGGGGTCCTGGATGGGGACTTCTACACCGGGATCTCGGCCCGGGGCAAGGAGCAGGCCAGCGTGGCCCGGGTGCGGGAGGCCGTGGAGACCGGGGCCGGGGTGCCGGCCACTGCCTGCCCGGTCTGCCTGGTGATGCTGCAGGACGCCGCCAAGAGCGACGACCTGGAGGAACGGATAGCCGTCGGGGACATCCCGGAGGTGCTGCCGGACAGCCTGGAGTGACGGGGGCGGACAGCCCCTGTCCTGCCCGGGTGGACAGGTGGTGTGCCGGCAGGAAGGCCAGGCAGAACCCCCTCCAATGCGCGGTGCAGGCCGCTGGGGCCTGGTGTACCTTCGTGCTGCTATGACGGCAGCACAGCTTGAATCACTGGCCATATACCGCAATCACAAGAACTGCCAGTGTGTCCATTGCCAGGAGGCCCGGAGGGCGCTGGTCGAGTATGACAGCCAGCCCCGGGTCTGCCGGGACGTGCCCGCGTCTTCTATGAGCGACCGGGCCTGATCTCCCTGGACCACTGTCGCCGTTCACTGTATGCCCGCGCCCCGGCAGCCCGAGGGCTGACCCGGGGCGGCAGCCTGCCGTGGCCTCTGCCCCTTGCAGCGGGCACCCTGTACAGCCCACCAGCAGAAGGGTAGAATCTACCTGGAGGCAGCACTGTGGGCCCATTCGGATATGCGGGACGGGTCCTGACCGTCGACCTCTCTTTGGGCAGGACAGAAGAGCTGGCCACCTCTGACTACGCCGGGAAGTTCATCGGCGGGCGGGGCATGGCCTGTGCTCTCCTGTGGGACAATGTCGCTCCGGATACCGGCGCGCTGGACCCGGGCAACTGCCTGGTCTTCGCCACCGGCCCGCTGGCCGGGGTGCCCGTCATCGGGGGCTCCAGGTGGTGCGTGTCTGCGAAGTCGCCGGTGACCTCCCCGGAGCACCTGGCGCACTGCAACCTCGGTGGGGACTGGGGGGCCAGGCTCAAGTCCGCAGGGTACGATGCCGTCCTCGTCCGGGGCCGGTCGGAGAAGCCGGTGTACCTGCTGGTCGAGGAGGGCGCCTGCCGCCTGGCGGATGCCTCGTGGCTCTGGGGGAAGGGGGGCATCCGGGCGCGGGAGCTGCTCCAGGGCGAGCTGGGCGATTCCATCAGCGTGGCGGCCATCGGGCAGGCCGGGGAGAGCCGGGTGGCCATGGCCTGCCTGATAGCCACCGACGATGCCACCGGGGCCGGCGGGGTGGCGGCCGTCATGGGCTCCAAGAACCTGAAGGCCATCGTTGTCCGCAGCCCGAGAAGGCGCACCAGGGCCGCCCGCCCCGAGGCGCTGGAGGGCCTCACCGGGCAGTTCCGCCGCCTGTTCACCCGCCATCCCACCCTCATGATAGGCAACGCGCCCCTGGAGGTGACCGGGCCGGGGACCGCCGAGGCGCCGTGCTGGCCCTGCATGGGGGGCTGCATCAGGAGGACCTACCGGGCGCAGGACGGCCGCCGGGGAAAGTTCATGTGCCAGCCCGTCTCGTTCTACCACCCGTGGGTGGAGAGGCACCATGGCCCCGGGCTGGAGGCCTCCTTCCAGGCCGCCAAGATGTGCGACGACTACGGGGTGGACGTGACGGCCATCGTGCTCGTCATCATCTGGCTGCTGGGCTGCGTCAGGCAGGGCGTTCTCAGCGAGGACGCCATCGGGCTGCCCGTCTCCAGGGTGGGCTCGCTGGAGTTCATCGAGGGGCTGGTGCGGAAGATATCCCTCCGGGAGGGGTTCGGCGACCTGCTGGCCGGGGGGGTGGAGCGGGCGGCGGAGCAGTTGGGGCCGCAGGCGCAGGGCCTGCTGGCGCCGCTCATGTGCAAGGCCGGGTGGACCAATGTGGTGGAAGGGCGGCTCTATCCCAGCACGGCCCTCATGGCGGCGCTGGATGTGCAGGCCCCCCTGGGGCACACGCACGAAGTGAAGCAACTGGTGCTGCGGTGGCTGGACTGGCGCCGGGGGGTCCCCGACAGCTACGTCTCCAACGAGGTGTTTCACCGCGTGGCCTGGCGCTCCTGGGGGTCCGAGGAGGTGGCGGACATGGGCAACGCCGATGCCATGGCCCGCGCTGCGGTGATGCTGCAGGACCGGGGGTACGCCCACGACAGCCTGGTGCTCTGCGGCTTCAACTGGCCGGTCCTCGATTCCCAGCACACGCCCGATCACCTGGGGGACCTGTCGCTGGAGAGCGGCCTGCTGTCGGCCGTCACCGGCCGGGACATCGACGAGGAGGGCCTCAACCGTGCAGGCGAGCGGGCCTTCAACCTCAACAGGGCCATGCTGGTCAGGGAGGGCCACCGGGGCGTCGAGGACGACCGCCTGCCGGAGGCCTGGCACGAGCTCCCCCTGAAGATCGACATGACCAACCCGGAGATGGTCCTGCCGGGGAAGGGAGACGGGGTGGTGAACATGAGAGGGAAGGTGGTAGACAGGGGCCAGTTCGCCCGGGCCAGGAGGGCGTACTACGGGATGCGGGGCTGGAACCAGGACACCGGCCTGCAGACCGCGGCCCGCCTCCGTGCGCTGGATCTGGACCATGTGGCCGATGGACTGCAGCGGAGGGGCCTGGTGGGCTAGAAGGGCGGCGGCCGGGCGGGAAGCCTCATGCTGCGCCTGCCGGCGGCGATGGAATCTCGTTCGGGGGCGGGGCCCCGCCCTTGTTCGGGCGCCGCGCGGTCTCGCGGATCACCCGGCAGAGGTAGTAGGCCCACAGCGGCACCACCACAACCGCGATAGCCATCTCCGTGTGCGGGAAGGCGGCGGCGGGTGGCTCTACTGCGTAGTAGCTGACCACGGCGTAGATGGCCCCCGGCAGGGACACCAGCCCGCTGAGGCTGGCTATCCCCAGCATGAAGAAGAGGTACACCCTGCGGGCGCCGGCGAAAGTGATGCCCGCCCTTCTCTCCGCTGCGCGCTTGCCCAGGAAGTGCAGAAGGCCAACGGCTGCCCCCGTGCCGGCCAGGACGCAGGCCATGGTCACCTCATCACCGCCCCGTGAGCCTGAGCTCCTCAGCGCCACATCGATGAAGAGGGCCACGCCTATGGCCGCGGTGATCGTGCTGGCCCCGATGATGGTGTAGATATAGCCCGCCAGCGCATCATGCAGAGTGGACCCTTCGCGGCTGCTGCGGGACCGCATCACCAGGTAGACCACGCCGGCAATGAGGAGGACCGGGATGAGCAAGAACAGAAGGGAAGCCAGTATCGATATCACCATGGCCTGCGTCCTCCTTCACGGCTGCACTCCGGGCCCCCGTGTCGCCTCTTCGCCAGCCGCCTGGCGGCGGACCCCCGGTCCCCCCTCTCGGGGGTGCCCGTTGCCAGTATGAGGCCTGGGCTGGTCCCTGTCCAGTGACCCGGGTCCCTGTTCTCGGTGCATGGGGAGGCGGGCTTCAGCGGGGCGCCCTGGGCGGGCCTTCAGCGGGGCGGAGTCCTGCCGTAACGGGCGCCGTGAGGGATTCGTGAGCCGGGCGGGATTCGAACCCGCGACACCCTGATTAAAAGTCAGGTGCTCTTCCACTGAGCTACCGGCCCGCAAACACCTCATTTTACCCGATCGGGCCGGCTTCTGCCTCTCGGCGGCGCGGAGGGAAGGCCTGCGCCGCGGTGCGCCGGCCCGTTGCCGCCCGCCACGGTCTGTTTCCGGGAGTGCCTATTGACAGGTTCGAACAGGCATCGATATCATGTGGGAGGTTTCCAGGAGGAGGTGGTACTGTGGCCGCTGTTTACCGTTTCACTGATGAGTGCGAAGAGAAGTCGCTTCTGGGCAACAAGGGCGCCAACCTGGTCACCATGACCAGGGCCGGCCTGCGCGTGCCGCCCGGGTTCGTGGTATCGATAGAGGCCTACGCCGAGTACCGGCGCAGCGGCCGCCTGCCCATCGAGGATATCGAGGACGGCCTGCGCTGGCTGGAGCAGGTCACCGGGAAGAAGATGGGGGAGGGGCAGATGGTGTCCGTCCGGTCCTCGGCGGCGGTCTCCATGCCGGGGATGATGGACACGCTGCTCAACATCCGGAGCAAGCAGCACATGATCTCGGCCATCAAGAAGATCTTCGGCTCCTGGGACAACCTCCGGGCGGTGGAGTACCGCCGCCTGAACAACATCCCCCGGGACATCGGCACCGCGGCCATCGTGCAGACCATGGTCATGGGCAACCTGGACGACCGGTCGGGGACCGGAGTGATATTCACCCGCAACGCCAGCACGGGCCAGCCGGAGCTCTTCGGGGAGTATATCGGCGGGGCGCAGGGCGAGGACCTTGTCTCCGGGGTGCGGACCCCGGGGCCCGTGAAGGACCTGCGCGAGGCCATGCCCGAGGTCTACTCCGAGCTGGAGGAGGTGGCGCACAAGCTGGAGGGGCACTTCCGCGACATGCAGGACGTGGAGTTCACCGTCGAGTCCGGCACCCTGTACATACTGCAGACCAGGTCGGGGAAGCGCAGCGGCCAGGCGGCCGTCCGAATAGCCGTGGACATGGCCAAGGAGGGCCTCATCTCCCGGGAGGAAGCGGTGCAGAGGGTCAAGCCCGAGGAGCTGAAGGCCCTGCTGCACAAGCGCATCAAATTCACCGACAGGCAGGAGCCGGTGGCCCGCGGCCTGAACGCGGCCCCCGGGGCGGCCTCCGGCAAAGTGGTGTTCCACCCCATCGAGGCGCTGCGCCTGGCCGAGAAGAGCGAGAAGGTCATCCTGGTCCGCCCGGAGACCAGCCCGGACGACATCCAGGGCATTGCCGCCTCCGATGGCGTGCTCACCTCCCGGGGCGGGCTGACTTCCCATGCGGCCATTGTCACCCGGGCCATGGGCAAGCCCTGCATCTGCGGAGCGGAGGAGATCAGGATCGACCTCAAGGGGGACCAGTTCGTGGTCGGCGGCACCGTGGTCACCAAGGGCATGGAGATCACCATCGACGGCACCTCCGGGGAGGTCTTCCTGGGGGCCCTGCCCCTGGAGGAGGTGGAGGTGACGCCGGAGCTCTCCGAGCTCCTGTCCTGGGCGGACGGGTTCCGGCGCCTGGGCGTGCGGGCCAATGCGGACACCGCGGAGATGATCGCGCTGGCCAGGAGCTTCGGCTGCGAGGGCATCGGCCTGTGCCGCACGGAGCGGCAGTTCAACGCCCCGGAGCGCCTCTCGGCCATCCGGGAGTACATCATGGCCCGCACCGAGGGCCAGAAGCTGCAATCTCTGGAGTTGCTGCGCCGGTACCAGGTGGAGGACTTCGAGGCCATCTTCCGGGAACTGGACGGGTTGCCCATCATCATCAGGCTGCTGGACCTGCCGCTGCACGAGTTCCTGCCGTCAGAGACCGAGTCGTCCGTACCGGCGATCCAGGAAATGGTGCGGGAGCTGCGGGAGGTGAACCCCATGATCGGGCACCGCGGGGTGAGGCTGGGCGTCACCAACCCGGAGATCTACCGCATGCAGGTGGAGGCCATCATTCAGGCCAAGACCGCGGTGCAGGACAAGGTGAAGGTGGACGCCGCGGTGATGATCCCCCAGGTGATCACGGTCCAGGAGCTGCTGTGGGTGAAGAAGCAGATCAAGGCGGCGGGGCTGAAGGTGGGCGTGATGATGGAGACGGTGCGTGCCTGCATGCGGGCCGGGAAGCTGGCCCACGAAGCGGACTTCTTCTCCTTCGGCACCAACGACCTCACCCAGGCCGTATACTCCTTCAGCCGGGAGGACGCCGAGAAGAAGTTCCTGGCCACCTACCTGCGGCTGGGCATCCTTCAGGACAACCCCTTTGAGGTAGTGGACGTCAAGGGCGTGGGCCGGCTGATGGAGACCGCCGTCATGTGGGCCCGGAGGAACAAGAAGAACATCCAGATCGGGGTCTGCGGCGAGCATGGCGGCGAGGCCCGGTCCATACGCTACTTCCACCAGATCGGGATCGACTACGTGAGCTGCAGCGCCTTCCGCATTCCGGTGGCCCGGCTGGTGGCGGCGCAGGCCGCCCTGGACGAGAAGTCCGAGGATGCGGCGGCGGCCCCCGAAGCAGCTTAGGCCCCCGGGGACGGGAAGCGGCCGGGGCCGGCCCCGGGACAGCGGCCTCCGGACGCGGGCAGGCCTCTTTGACGGCGCCATACCCGGGTGCTAACATGTGCTGACAACAGAGGGGTGATGTGGGCCTTTTCGATGCCTTCAAGAAGAAGACCGAGCAGGCGCTCAAGCGCACCAGGGAGTCCTGGTTCGGCAAGATCTCCAGCCTCTTCGATCGCCAGACCATTGACAAGGGGCTGTGGGACGAGCTGGAGGAGCTGCTGATAGCCGCTGACGCCGGCGTGGAGACGACCGACAAGCTCATCAGCCGCGTCAGGGAGCGGGTCAGCAAGCAGAAGATCAGCGATGGTCAGCAGGTGCGCGCCGTGCTCATGGAGGAGATGACCTCCATGCTGCAGGTCAATGGGGGCGGCGCCGCGCCGGCGGCTGCTCCCCCCCGCATCATCCTGGTGGTGGGAGTCAACGGCTCGGGCAAGACCACCAGCATAGCCAAGCTGGGCTACATCTACAAGAAGGACGGCAGCCGGGTGCTGCTGGCGGCAGCCGACACCTTCCGGGCGGCCGCCAGCGACCAGCTGAAGTGGTGGGCAGACAGGATAGGCGTTGAGGTCATCGCGCATCAGCCGGGCGCCGACCCGGGGGCGGTAGTCTTCGACGCCGTTCAGGCGGCCAGGACGCGTGGTGCCGGGGTGGTCATCGTGGACACCGCCGGCCGGCTGCAGACCAAGTTCAACCTGATGGAGGAGCTGAAGAAGATCAGGAAGGTGGTCCAGAGGGTGGACCCCGGCGCCCCGCACGAGACGCTGCTGGTGCTGGATGCCAACACCGGGCAGAACGGGGTGAGCCAGGCGAAGTACTTCACCGAGGCGGTGGGCATCACCGGCATCATCCTCACCAAGCTGGACAGCACGGCCAAGGGCGGCATCGTGCTGGCCATATGCGACCAGCTGAAGATCCCGGTGCGGTTCATCGGGACGGGCGAGACGGTGGAGGACCTGGCGCCTTTCGACCCGCGGTCGTTTGTCGAAGCCGTTATGTCATAGGAGGGTACTCTCATGGACCTCAACCTGGACCCCACCATAGTGTCAGTAGGCTCCCTGAACATTGGCTGGCACGGCATCATGATGTTCCTGGGCACCTGCACCGGCGTGGGGGTGACCCTGTGGCTGGCCAGGAAGGTGGGCATCAAGGATGAGATCACCTTCAGCGCCGCGCTGTGGGCGGTCATCTTTGGCTTCATCGGGGCGCGGGTGACCAACGTGATCGACAACTGGGCGGAGTACTACAGCAAGGACCCGGGGAAGATACTGGCGGTGCAGGAAGGGGGGCTGGGCTGGTACGGGGCCCTTATCGGGGGCACCATCGCCGTGGCCGTCTACTCCCGCATCGCCAAATTCTCTCTGGGCAAGTTCGCCGATGCGGCGGCCCCCGGCCTCTTCGCCGGGCTGTCCATCGGCCGCATCGGCTGCACCCTCAACGGCGATGCCATCGGCGCGCAGACGTCGCTCCCCTGGGGACTGGCCTACACCCACCCGGGGGCCCTGGTGCCCAGGGAGCTGCTGGGGGTGCCCACGCACCCCTCTCCCGTCTACGAGATCCTGTGGAACGTGGTGTTGCTGGTGGTCCTGTGGCGGCTGTGGAAGCGGCTGGTCCCCGACGGCAGCCTCTTCATGGTCAGCCTGGTCCTCTACGCGGTGGGCAGGTTCGCCATCAGCTGGTCCCGGGCCGAGGACCTGGTCTGGGGAGGGCCGCTGCACCAGTCTCACGTCATCTCCATAGGCATCTTCCTGTTCGCCGTGGTGATGCTGGTGGTGCGCAGGACGCGCCTGGTGAAGCGGGAGGCCGGGCCCCCGGCGGAGCCGGCGGGCCCCCCGGCGACGCCGGAGCCGCAACCGTAGGCCGCCCCATCAGCCAGCCGCGTCAGATCGAGGTCTCAACTTGGGTTCTGCAGGTCGAAGGGGCGAAGTCCAGCAGGTTCAGGCCCAGGGTCTCCTCGCCGTTCCAGCGGTCCAGGACCAGGTTGTAGACGATGTCGATCTCCGGCGCGATCTCGCCCGCCAGGGGCCCCAGGTCGAAGCCTATGGCCTTCCAGGTGGCCCTGCCGTCCCTGAGCCGGAGCCGGAGGTGCTGCGAGGCGGCGCCGATCACGTGGTGGTCGACCACCGCCGCCCGGCGGGACAGGAAGACGGGCGCCGGGTTCTCCTGGCCGAAGGGGGCGAACGTCTCCTGCAACTTGTAGGTCTTACCCCCCATGGCGGAGAGAGGCACGACGGCGTCCACGTTCAGATGGGGCCGCAGGTCGACCCCGGCCAACTGGCGGCCGGCTATGTCCGCCAGACGCTCGCCGAAGGCCGCCAGGTTCTCCCTCGCCAGTGAGAAGCCCGCCGCGCCGGGGTGGCCGCCGAAGCGCTGCAGCAGGTCCCGGCACTGCGTGAGGGCCCCCACGACGTCGAACTCAGGGATGCTGCGGGCGCTGCCAGAGACGGTGCTCTCCTTGAGCTCATAGACGATTGACGGCCGGTAGAACTCCTCCGACAGGCGCCCGGCAATCAGGCCGGCAATGCCTGACGGGTAGTCCGCGCCGCCGACGATCAGCACCGGCGGCGGCGCTCCCGCCGCCGAGATCTGCTCCCTGGCCTTCGTCAGGAACTCCTCGGTCAGCCGCTGCCTCTCCAGGTTCTTCTCCTCGAGCCGCTGCGCCAGCGGGCGGGCCTCATCGGCGGAGGCGGACATGATCAGGCGATAGGTGGTGATGGCGTGGTCCAGCCTGCCCGGGGCGTTCAGCCGCGGGGCTATCGTCCAGCCGATGGCCTCCGTGTCCACGTGCGCGGGCGCCAGCCGGGCCATCTCGATCATGGCCCGCAGACCGGGGCGGCGCGTCCGCCGCAGGACCTCCAGGCCCCGGTGCACCAGGTAGCGGTTCTCGTCCAGCAGCGGTACCTTGTCGGCCACCGTGCCGATGGCCACCAAGTCCAGCATCCGGGTGACGCCCTCCTCCTTCCCCTGGGCCCGGGCCACGGCCTGCAGCAGCTTGTAGGCCGCCCCGGCCCCGGCCAGCTGGGAGAAGGGATAGGAGGAGTCGGGCCGCTTGGCATTGACCACGGCCAGGGCCGGTGGCAGGCTGGAGGTGACGTTGTGGTGATCGGTGATGATGACATCCAGCCCGCGCTCCCGGGCATGGGCCACCTCGGCATGGTTGCTGATGCCGCAGTCCACCGTGATGACCAGGGAGACACCCTGCGCCTGCAGGCCGTCCAGAGAGTCCGTGTTCAGGCCGTATCCCTCCTGCACGCGGTGGGGGAAGTAGGAAACCATGTTCCCGCCCAGGCCGGCCAGTCCCTCCACCAGGACCGCTGTCCCGCAGATGCCGTCCGCGTCGAAATCCCCGTAGACGGCGGTCTTCTCCCCGGCCGCCAGCGCCTGCTGGATGCGGGACACGGCCGGGCCCATGTCGGTCAAGAGCGATGGGTCGTGCTCCAGCTCCGGGCCTATGTCCAGGAAGGACCGGGCGGTGGCCGGGTCGGCCATTCCCCGGTTGAAGAGCAGCTGGTTGACCAGGGGCAGGTTCCCCATGCCCTGGAGGAAGCCGGGAGGGGGGGAGGGAAGCACCCTCCAGCGCCGGTGGTTCACTAGCCTGCCCTGCCCTAGCCCGCGTACTCTTTGAACAAGAGCACCGAGTTGTGCCCGCCAAATCCAAAGGAGTTTGACATGGCGGCCCTGGTCCTGTGCTGCCGGGGCTTGTTCGGAACATAATCGAGGTCGCAGTCCGGGTCCGGGTGTTCCAGGTTGATGGTGGGCGGCACGGTCCCGTTCTGTATGGCCAGGACGCAGACTATGGCTTCAATGGCCCCGGCCGCCCCGATGAGGTGCCCCATCATGGACTTGGTGGAGCTGACCGGTATGCGGTAAGCGTGATCGCCGAAGACGGCCTTGATGGCCGTGGTCTCGCACCTGTCGTTCATGGCGGTGGACGTGCCGTGGGCGTTGATGTAGTCCACGTCGGCCGGGCCCATGCCGGCCTTGCGCAGGGCCATCTGCATGGCCTTGGCCCCGCCCTCGCCGTTCTGCGCCGGCTGTGTGATGTGGAAGGCATCGGAGGTGGCCCCGTAGGCCGCCAGTTCCGCCAGTATGTGCGCGCCGCGCGCCAGGGCGTAGTCCAGGCTCTCCAGCACCAGCACCGCCGACCCTTCCCCCATCACGAAGCCGTCCCGCCGGGAGTCGAAGGGGCGGGAGGCCTTCTGCGGCTCATCGTTCTGGACGGACAGCGCCCCGGCGGCATTGAAGCCGGCGATGGAGATGGGGGTGATGGGCGCTTCGGCCCCTCCGGCGATCATCGCCTGGGCGTCGCCGCGCCGGATGACCTCGCAGGCCTCGCCGATGGCGTCCGCGCCGCTGGAGCAGGCCGAGGTGGTGCAGAAATTCATCCCCTTGGCGCCCAGCGTGATGGACACGTGTCCCGCCGCAGCATCCGCGATCATCATGGGCACCAGCAGCGGGCTGATGCGCCGGGGCCCCTTCTCCACCAGGGTGGCCATCTGGGCCGAGAGCGTGGTTATGCCGCCGATGCCGCTGCCGATCAGCACGCCCACATCGGCCCCCGCTTTCTCGCAGTCGAGACAGGCCTGCTTGACCGCCTGCAGGCTGGCTATGGTGGCGAACTGGGTGTAGCGGTCCATGCGCCGGGCTTCCCGGTGCTCGAAGTGCCCGGAGGGGTCGTACCCCTTCACCTCGGCGGCGATTCGCGTCTCGAAGGAGGCCGCATCGAAGAGGGTTATCGGGCCGCACCCCGACCGGCCGCTCATGAGGGCCTCCCACGTCTGCGGGACGTCCAGGCCCAGCGGGGTGATGGCCCCCAGGCCGGTGACCACGATACGGATACCCATCAGGGCCAGTACAGCCTTTCTGCCTCCTTCTTCAGCTCGGCGCGGAAGTCCGGGTGGGCCACACCCACCAGCTCCAGGGCACGCTCCCTCTGGGTCTTCCCCTTGAGCCGGGCGATGCCGTACTCGGTCACCACGTGGTCGGCCAGGGTGCGGGGCGTGCTCACCACCGTCCCCGGCTCCAGCATGGGCACGATGCGGGAGATCTGCCCGCCCCGGGCCGTCGAGGGGATGGCCACCACGCTCCGCCCGCCCCGGGACAGGCAGGCGCCGATGGCGAAGGAGAGTTGCCCTCCGGAGCCGCTGGTCATGACCGGGCCGACAGACTCGGCGGCGATCTGGCCGGTGAGGTCGATGGCGATGGCGCTGTTGATGGCCACCACGTTGTCGTTCTGGGAGATCACGTTGGGGTTCAGGGCGTAGGAGGAGGAGTACACCTCGAAGATGGGGTTCCCGGCGATGAAGTCCATCTCCTCCTTGGACCCGCCCCCGACCGCGGTGGCCACGCACTTGCCGATGTTGATGTTCTTGCGGCTGCCGGTCATCACGCCGTTCATCACCAGGGTGCCGATGCCGCGGACGGTGTTCTCCGAGTGCCAGCCCAGCTCATGCCTGGTCTCCAGGCCGCCGAACTGGGCCACCCACTCCGCGGTGCCGCCGACGCCGATCTCCAGGCAGTCCCCGTCCCTGACGATGGTGCCCACGTAGCCGGCCACGGTCTTCTCCAGCTCCCCGGGGCCGGAGGTCTTGCGGCCCAGGATGTCGGTGCCGCCGGGGACCTTGCCGCTGGGGGTGTGCTCCACGAAGTAGTCCACCTCGGAGACGTGGATGTAGTTGTCACCGTAGGTGCGGATGATGTTCTTGTTGACCTCGCCCATGACGATCTTCGCCGACCGGGCCCACTCCTTCTTCATCCACAGGGAGTTGCCGAAGCTGCAGAACCCGTGCTCATCGGGGGGCGAGATCTGCACCATGAACACGTCGATGGGCTTGGGCATGCCGGCGCCGATGTCGGGCACGCCGAAGAGGCCGCTGATGATGAAGTCGGACTTCTTCTGGGCGATCAGGTCGCGGATCAGCGGCAGGACGTAGGAGGTCTCCAGGCAGAAGGTGTCCGGAAAGCTGTCGTACCAGCTGGCGTCATATATGGGCAGGTCGCTGCCGCCTCCGCCCATGATCCGTATGCCGCTGATGTCGCCCACCCGGCTGACCAGGGCCAGGGCCAGCGCCGGGGCCTCCGGCTGGGCGAATACGACATAGTCGTTGGATTTAACCGCCTGGACGGCGTCCTCCGCCGAGACCAGTCTCTTCTTGTATTCCTCTTTCCAGTTCACGCCGCGTGTGCTCCTCTCTCTCGAACGAAAACCCGTCCTGATGTTAGCATCCGCTGTTGGCCCGGTCAAGGTAAACGCGGAGGCCAAGACGGGTGCCGGCCGCAGGCGCACCTGTCATCGACAGTGACCAGCCCAGCGGAGCGCACTGACGATGATCGCCGCTGCCCGCCCTGTAAGGGGCGGGCTGACTGGCATGAAGAAGGCATCTAGCTGCATTTGGTGTAGCCGCAGCCGCGGCAGAGGAAGCAGCCCTCCTGGTAGACCAGGAGGTTGCCGCAGTCCGGGCACTGCCCGGCCACGTTCTTCACCCGGGTGGTGGCGGTGGCAGGGCTGGACGGCACCTCCTGGACCTCCTTTTCCAGGACGCTGGCTATGGCGTCCGCGCAGGACAGCACGGCGTGGCCTCCCTCCCAGACGATGGACGGGCAGCGTATCCCCCGGAGCTGGCTGACGATGGTGTCGATCTCTATCCCGGAGCGCAGGCAGAGCGAGATCAGCCGGGACAGGCCCTCCAGCTGCGCCGAGGCGCAGGCGCCGGTCTTGCCCAGGGTGGAGAACACCTCGCAGATGCCGTGCTCGTCCCGGTTGACCGTGATGTACAGGTTGCCGCAGCCGGTGAGCACCCGCTCCGTCGAGCCGGCGGTCACCCGCGGACGCTTCCGCGGCGTTCGGGTCGGTGTGGGGGCCGGGATGGCCCCGGCGGCCGCGGCCGCCTCCGCCTGCTGCGGCGGGGCCGCCTCGCGGTCGATGTTCAGCACCTGGCTCTCCTTGCTCCCATCCCGGTAGATGGTGATGCCCTTGCAGCCCAGTTCGTAGGCCAGGTGGTACACCCGGGCCACATCCTCCCTGGTGGCATCGTGGGGGAAGTTGACCGTCTTGGAGACGGCGTTGTCGGTGTGCCTCTGGAAGGCGGCCTGGATGCGGACATGGGCCTCGGGGGTGATGTCGTGGGCGGTGACGAAGACCTGCTGCACCCGGGCGGGCACCTGGTCCATGCCCCGGACGCTGCCCCGGCCCGCCAGGTCCTTCATCAGGTCATCGCTGTAGAAGCCCTCTCTCCGGGCCACTTCCTCGAAGGCGGGGTTCACCTCCAGGAGCTGCTCCCCTTCCAGGATGACGCGCTTGTAGGTGAGGGCGAACAGCGGCTCGATGCCGCTGGAGCAGCCGGCGATGATGCTCAGGGTGCCCGTAGGGGCGATGGTGGTGCGGGCGGCGTTCCTCAGTCTGGGCTGCCCCGGCCGGTCGTAGATGCTGCCTTCGAAGGCGGGGAAGGCGCCCCTGGTCCGTGCCAGCTCGGCGGAGGCGGCGGTGGCCTCCCGGTTGATGAAGTCCATGATGCTCTCGGCGGCCTCCAGCGCGTTCTCCGAGTCGTAGGGGACCCCCATGTGGATGAGGGCGTCGGCGAACCCCATCACCCCCAGGCCGATCTTGCGGGTGGTCTTGGACATCTTCTCTATCTGCTCCGTGGGGAACCTGTTGGCCTCGATGGAGTTGTCCAGGAACCGCACCGCCAGCCTGACGCGTTCGGCCAGCCTCGGGTAGTCGATCTCCACCAGGCCGTCTTGCTGCCGCAGCATCCTGGCGAGGTTGATGGAGCCCAGGTTGCACGACTCGTAGGGCAGCAGGGGCTGCTCGCCGCAGGGGTTGGTGCTCTCGATCATGCCCAGCCGGGGCGTGGGGTTGTCCTTGTTGACCCGGTCGATGAAGATGATGCCCGGGTCCCCGGTCCTCCATGCCATGTCCACTATCTGGTCGAAGACCTCTTTGGCGTTGAGCCGCTCCACCACCTGTTTGGTGTGGGGGTTGATGAGGCCGTAGTCGAGCCCGGCGTCGACGGCCTTCATGAAGTCCTCGGTCATGGCCACGGAGAGGTTGAAGTTGCTGAAGGCGCTGCCCTTCTCCTTGGCGCTGATGAACCGCAGGATGTCCGGGTGGTCGATGCTGAGGATGGCCATGTTCGCCCCCCGCCGCATGCCGCCCTGCTTGATGACGTCGGTGGCGGTGTCGAAGACCCGCAGGAACGAGACCGGGCCGCTGGCCACCCCGCCCGTGGAGCCCACCCGGTCGCGCTCCGGCCTGAGCCGGGAGAACGAGAACCCCGTGCCGCCCCCGCTCTTGTGGATGAGCGCGGTCTGCTTGACGGCCTCGAAGATGGACTCCATGGAGTCCTCAACGGGCAGCACGAAGCAGGCGGCGAGCTGGCCCAGGTCGCGCCCGGCGTTCATCAGGGTGGGGGAGTTGGGCAGGTACTCCAGGCTGGTGATCATCTCGTAGAACTTCTCTTCCCAGCCGCGGACGTCCGCCTGCGGGTCGTAGGCCAGCTCCGCCGAGGCGATGCAGCGGGCCACCCGGCGGAACATCTGCTCCGGCGTCTCGATTACCTGGCCCTTGGGGTCCTTCTTCAGGTACCTCCGCTCCAGGACTGTCAGGGCGTTGGGGGACAGGCCCTTCAGGGCCTCCCCGCCGGCGCCGGCCGGCGCGCATCCGTCATGGCTTATCTTCACTTCCACTCTGGCTTCCGGTGTCTCCTTACGCACCATGCTCGTCAGAGCCTCCTTCACTATCCCTTCTATCCCGGCGGGCTCCGCGTTCCGCTTCCCCTTGTGCCTGGTATTCAGGACCAGCCCCTCCATGCCCGGCAGGGGGAGCCTGGCCCCCGTCTGGTCCCTCTCCATTCTCTGTATGACCTGGCTGGTCAGCTCCTCGGTCACCTCCCGGTCGGTTATGCCCAGGGACCGGGCGGCGGCGAAGACGGCCCGGGCTATCTGGTCCCGGGCGAGGCGCTCGGCGTCGCGCTTGCTGGCATCGTCTTTGGGCATGTCAGGCCTCCTAGCCCGTGGCTCTTCGTGATCTCCTGGCGGCTGGCAACGGCCTGTCCCCGGGGATGAGGGGCAGCTGCGAGGGCGGCGCCTCCTCCGGGCCGTGGGCCAGGGCGTCCAGCTCCCTTCTGAAGCTGTCGATGTCCGCGAACTCCCGGTAGACGGAAGCGAACCGGATGTAGGCGATCCGGTCCAGGTCCCTGAGGTGCTCTATCACCAGTTCCCCCACCGTCGAGCTGGGCACCTCGACCTTCCCCAGGCCGTGGAGGTCCTGCTCTATCCGGTCCACGACGCGCTCGATGTCGTCGCTGGACACGGGGCGCTTGGCGCAGGCCTTGCGGATGCCCGAGACGAGCTTCTCCCGGTTGAAGTCCTCGCGCCTCCCGTCCTTCTTGATGACCATGAAGCTGTCCGCCCGAAACCTCTCGTAGGTGGTGAAACGGGTGTGGCAGTGGAGGCACTGGCGGCGGCGGCGTATGCCGTCGCCGATGCTCCTGGAGTCCACTACCTTCGAGTCCTGGAAGTCACAATAAGGGCACTTCATGGGTCTAGA
>CAZBJX010000031.1:0-17416 GCA_964492335.1 uncultured Dehalococcoidia bacterium
CCTAGATGAACCGCTCGAAGCGGTCTTTCTTCGCCTTGCAGATGGGGCACACCTCGGGGGGGCCGTCCCTGGCGCACAGGTAACCGCAGACCTTGCACCTCCACACCGGCAAGGGCAGGGCGCCCAGGCCGGAAGCCCCCGACACCGGCTGCGGCCGGCCCCGCTGCTGGGGCGGGGGCCGCCGCTCCGGTATGGAGCCAACGGCTTTCTGGCCGTTCACGACGGCCTGAGACACGTAGAGGCCTCAATAGCAGGCGTCGAAATCGGTGACGTCGGCGTCCCGGTAGTCGCAGGGGCAGATGATGTCCAGGTCTTCTTCCCTCTTGCCGGAGGCCAGACGGCAGGGGCAGGCCTGGTACCCGTACCGCTTCTCGTTGACCAGCAGCCCCTTCACCAGGGCCCGGGTGAAGTCCGCGTCGGGGTTGAGATTGTACCCGCCGGCCTCGGCTTCCCTCCTGAGCCGGTCATACCGGCCCTCCACTTCCTCCGGGGTGACGGCCGGGGCGCTCATCTCTGAAGCGCCTCCCTGATCTCGTCTTCCTTGAACCCCACGATGCACCGCTGGTTGTCCAGCACCAGCGTGGGGAACGAGCAGGCGGGGTTCCATTTCCGGATCTCGGCCATGACCTCCTCCTTCTCGGCGCCATCGAGCTCGTCGACGTCAATGTAGCTGTACTCCACCCCCAGCTCTCCCAGCAGCCGCTTGGTCTTGTTGCACCAGGGACAGGTACTGAGCGCGTAGAGCATGGCCTGGCCCGCATTCCTGCCGGCAACGTGTTCCACTTCCATCAATTCCACCCTCCCGTCCGGTATATCGTCCATTGTGGGGCCCGTCCCGGCCCGCGCGACGGGCGCCTGCACCGGCCCGGAGGCCGCCTGCAGGGCACCGGGCGCCCCGGGAGGCCCCTTGCGCTTCGCCTCCAGCTCCGCGGTCACCCGGGACACCCGGTGCACATAGGCCAGTATGAGGGCGAACGCCACCACACCCAGGATGATCAAGGGCGCCACCAGGACGGCAATCAGGGTGATGGTGCTCATCTGACCCGTGCACCTGACACAGCACTATAGCACAGGCCCCGGCCCCCTTCAAAGCGGCGTCAGCCGCGGGCCGCCGACGCGCTCGCCCACCCTGGCAGCCACGCTGTTGCCCACCGGCAGGGCCGCCCTGCCTTCCTCGACGTGCCCACAGTGCTCCCGCGCCGCGGGATGAGGGCCCGCCTTCTCTTACTGCAACGAGGCCCACGGCCTCAATCGCTCTACCGTCAACCGAAGCGCAGGCCGCTGCGCGCCCGGCCGACCCAGCTCTCCGGCAGGTCCACCTTCTTCACGCTGGTGCTCTGGCAGTAGGGGCACGGGGGCATCTTCCCGTCCGCATCACCGCAGGAATGCTCATCGACGTATGTGGCCCAGCACTGCTGACACTGATATCCGGTTACCGCCATCTCAACCCTCCCTCACGCTCTGCGCACAATATGGCGCTGCCCCGTCTTCAAAGGGCCCTGCCCAGGGCCCCGCTTCTCTGGATCTCTTCTGCGATGACCTGCCGCACCGTATCGCAGGCGTCGGCGATCCTGGGGGTCGCCAGGCTGTAGTAGACCACGTTTCCCTGCCTCCGGGTCCGGACCACGCCCGCCCGGCGCAGCACCCCCAGGTGCGCGGAGGCATTGGACTGCTTCAGCCCGGCCATCCCGGCCAGTTGGCCCACGGACCTGGGCCCTTCCCTGAGCACGTGGAGCATCATCAGCCGCTTGGGATCGGCCAGCGCCCTGCACAGCTCCGCCTGGCGCCGCAGGATCTCCTCCTCCTGCCCGTCTTCGGTCCGCGGAATCAATGCCCGTCCCCTGGCCACATGCCCATATTGCAATATCTCTATATTCCGATATGATACTCTATCGCCCACGCTTTGTCAACAGGGCGGGCGCTCCTCCTTCCCTTAGAGGTCGCACACGTAGCGGATCATGCCGGGGGAGCCGATCACCCTCTCGAAATCGGGGTGGCGCTTCTCGTCCAGGTAGCGGAACCCGGCCTTCTGGTAGGCCAGCTCGCCGGCAGTGTTGCCGATGTAGAAGCTGACCTGGGCCTGCTTGAAGCCCTCCCGGCGGCCGTGGTCCAGCACGCCCTCCAGCAGGCGGCTGATGGCCCCCTGCCGGCGGTACTCCGGCCTGGTGGCCACCTGCTCCACCACCCAGGCATCCGGGAGGAAGTCGGAGTGGCAGGTCATGAAGGAGACCAGCTTCTCCACCCCGGGGGCCATGTCCTGCTCCGTGAGGCCCATCTTCTCGATAACCATGGCCATGGGTATGGTCATGGTATCCTCGCCGTTCTTCACCGGGTCGAAGCCCTCCAGCGCCGCCGCCGGGCGGCCGTCCACCTCGGCCACCAGGAACTCGGTGTAGTAGGCCATGTGCCGCGGCCCCTCAACGGACAGCATCTCCAGGAACTTGATACAGCGGTCCTCCGGCTGCGAGATGACGAAGTCCCAGATGCCAACATCCAGGTGGGACCGCCCGGCCATAAGCATGCACCACCCGAGCAAAGGGGCATCCTCGGGGCGTGCCTGTCTGACGGTGATTCTCATTGTGTGCTCTCCTCCTTGGTCCAGAGGCCCGCCGGCCGGCCCGTTCCCCGCCGGCATTGGCTCTCTCATTCGAGGTATCCTTTTAGCAACAAACCTGCGCCAAGTCAAGGCAGATGCCACGTCCCCGGCCCCCGGACCACCCGGCGTCAGCCCCTCGTGATAATGTTTTGTGACCGGCGCCCTCGCCCGCGAGACCCCCGTGAGAGGGCACGGTGATACACTCGTCAATCACAGCAGGGGGAACCACCGGACAGAGCACGGCTGCCAGCGCGGCCGGCCCTCGGATTCTCAAATGGCAACCGACGAAAGCCCTTCTTCACCCGGCTACGGGGCAGGCGCCTACGCCGGCACCAACCCCATCGGCGGAGGCAGCGGCTACGTTTCTCCTGAGAAGAGCGCCGCGGCCGGCGGTGACTTCATCGCCGACATCACGTCCGACGACGCCGTGAATCCCCTGGACATGGTCCGTATCGGCCAGCACTGGACAGGATAGGAGGTCCGTAAGCAAAATGAAGCGCTATCTCTCTCTTCGGCACCTGCGACTGCACCTGACGGCGGCCCTGCTGGCCGCCTCCCTGGCCTCGCTGGCCTTCGCCCCGGCCTCGAGCGCGGCCGCCGCCACCACCGTGACCGTTTCGCCGCCTCCGGGAGCGGTCTCCCCGGGGTCTGCGTTCACCGCCACCGTGGTGGTAGTCCCGTCGGCCGCCATCGCGGGCATGCAGTTCGACCTGGCCTTCAACCCCTCCCTGGTGTCCGTCACCAGCGTCCAGGAGGGCACCCTGCTCAATCAGGGCGGCGCCTCCACCTTCTTCAATCCCGGCATAATCGACAACGAAGACGGCACCATCACCGGGGTCTTCGGGGCCATCATCTCCCCGGGCAGCTCGGTATCGGTCCAGGGGACCTTCGCCACCATCACCCTTACCGCCAGGTCCGCCAGCGGGAACTGCCCTCTGAGCCTGAGCAACGTCGTCGTGGGCGACACCAGCGGCACCCCGGTGACGGTGACCGTAACCAGCGGCTCCGTCAGCATCGTCAATCAGGCCCCCGTGCTGGCCCCCATAGGAGACAAGGTGACCACCGAGGGGTCCACGCTCTCATTCACTCTGTCCGCCTCCGACGCGGAAGGCGACTCCCTGACCTACTCCGCTCCCAGTCTCCCGGACGGCGCGGCCCTGAACGGAGTCACCGGGGCTTTCTCCTGGACGCCGGCCTACAACCAGAGCGGCCCCTACACCGTCCGCTTCACGGTGACCGACGGCCACTCCTCGGACTGGGAAGACATCACCATCACCGTGGGCAACACGCTTCGGAAGGACCTCAATGACGACGGCTCCGTGAATATCCTGGACATGATCCGGGTGGGCCAGCGCTTCAACCACACGGGCCCGGCCGGCTGGGTCCGGGAAGATGTCAATGAGGACGGCATAGTCAATGTCCTTGACGCCACCCTGATAGGTCAGGGTTGGACCGGGTAGCGGGAGGTTTGATTATGAGACACCATCGAAAGACTAGTGTGCTCCGACGGGCCCTGGCCATTACGCCGGCGGCCTGTCTGGCCGTGCTGGCCGTGCTGGTCATGCCGGCCGCGGTCCTGGCCGACGAGGTGACCCTGCTCACCGTCGCGGCCCCGGAGCGCTCCATCGCCTCAGGAGACCAGGTTGACGTGAACATCCTGGTTACGCCCGGCACCGCCATCGCCGGGCTCCAGATGGACCTGCATTTCGATCCGCAGCTCTTCGCCGTGCAGTCCGTCACCGCAGGGGACCTGTTCACCCAGGGCGGCGCCAGCGCTCTCTTCAACACCGGGAGCATAGACCACCAGGGAGGCCTCATCACCGGCGCCTTCGGCTTCATAACCACCCCCGGCCAGGCGGTCTCCGGGAAGGGCACCTTCGCCACCGTTACCTTGATGGCCATCGCCGATTCACCGGCCTGCCTCGTCACCCTCTCCAGCGTGCTGGCGGGCGACCTAGAGGGCAACCCGGTGGCCGCCGAGGTCACCGGCTCCGGGTCGCCGGACGGCGCCCCCGAAGCCACCTTCAGCTGGTGGGCCCTGAGCCTCATCATCATGGCGGCCGTGGGCCTCATCGCGCTGACCACCGCCGACCTCCTCTACCGCCGGCATGTCATGCTGCAAGCGCTGAAGAGGTCTTGACAACCCGGACACGGTGAGGCATATAATGCGCGGCACAAGGAGCACCGGGTAAGTATTCGAGAGGCGGAGGTGAAGTGATGCGGCTCCACAGCAGGTATGGGATCTGGCAGGTTGATTCCCAGGGCCCTGTCTGCAGGCAGGGCCACATATGGTCGCCATCAGCTCCAGGAAGAGCTGATGAGGGATGAGTCCCCGTACGCGGGACTCGCCGTGAGGCGGTTGACACCGCCGGAAAATGGCAACAACGATCTGCCGGGGCACTCCATACCGAGTGCCCCGGTCCTTTTCCTTTCGGTGCCCCGGCCGCAACCCGGACCTGACTGCCTTTACAGCAGTCCGCTTTCAAGGTAATATTCATCGTGTATCTCATGGGCCCGGGGGTCCCGGCCGCGCCGGCCGGCGACTGCGCTGCTGGCACATGCTACTGTCCACTAAGGAGGACCGTTCCCGTGCTTAACGGAAAGAGACGTGTAGTGGTTACAGGGATGGGAGGGGTCACCCCCGTCGGCCTTTCGATGGCGCAGACCTGGCAGTCACTTCTGGAAGGCCGGTCCGGTGTCGACTACATCGGCTCCTTTGACGCCTCCCCGCTGGCCGTGAAGTTCGCGGCCGAAGTGAAGGACTTCGACATCAGCCAGTACATCTCCCGCCGCGAGGCCCATCGCATGGATCGTTTCACCCAGTTCGCCGTGGTGGCCAGCATAGAGGCGCTGCACATGGCCGGGCTGAACAAGGCCAACGGCACCTCCGATCGGGCCGGCGTGGTCGTCGGCAACAGCGTCTGCGGGCTGCGGGCCGTCTGCAACCAGCTGGACGTGCTCGAGAAGGAGGGGGCAAGGAGGATCAGCCCCATGCTGGCGCCGACCATGACCAGCGATGCGGCCGGTGTCCAGATCGCCCTGATGTTCGGATTCAGGGGCCCCAATTTCTCGGTCTCATCGGCCTGCTCCAGCGGCAGCGATGCCATCGGGCAGGGCTACCTCATGATCAAGCACGACGAGGCGGACATGGTCCTGGCCGGCGGCACTGAAGCCCCCCTGGGCCCGATCGCCATCGCCGCCTTCTGCGCCGCCCGGGCCCTGTCGACCAGGAACGACACCCCCCAGCAGGCATCCCGCCCCTTCGACGTCGGCCGCGACGGCTTCGTCATGGGCGAGGGCTCCAGCATGATGGTGCTGGAGAACCTGGACCATGCGCTGGCCCGCGGGGCGGACATACTGGCCGAGCTGGTGGCCTACAAGGCCACCAACGACGCCTTCCACCTCACCCAGCCATCGCCGGAGGGCGAAGGCGCCATCAGGGCCATGAAAGGCACCCTCGACATGGCCGGGATGTCCCCCACGGAGATCGGCTATGTCAATGCCCACGGGACCTCCACCCTCATCAACGACCGCGTGGAGACCATGGCCATCAAGGCCGTCTTCGGGGACCACGCTTACCGCATACCTGTGTCGGCCACGAAGTCAATGACCGGCCATCTCCTGGGAGCCACCGCGGCCCTCGAAGCCGCGGTCTGCGTCCTGGCCATCAAGGACGGGGTGGTCCCGCCCACCATCAACCTGGACGACCCCGACCCGGAGTGCGACCTGGACTACGTGCCCCACAAGGCGCGCCAGGTGACGGTGGACGCGGCCATGTCCAACTCCCTGGCCTTCGGTGGCCACAACTCCATGCTGGTCTTCCGGCGATACCAGTAGCGCCCGGGGCTAGGGGGACCGTCCCATCTCGCCCCGGAACTCCTTGCGCTGGATCCACTGCGGCGGCTCGTCCGGGCCGATCACGAGCACGTCCACCGGGCCGCCCACGTTCTTGGGACGGGCCTGGAAGCGCATGGTGTCGATGGTGGTCCTGACCGCATAGATGGCGAAGTCCACGGCGTCCTGGACAGTCATGGCGTCCCAGATGATCGGAGGTTTGGGCTGCGCCTGCGTCGGCTGCAGCACCGAGGCGATGATGTCCGCCTGGCCGCCCCAGGTGGCCCCGTGGACCACCTTCTCCGATTGGCGGGCCACGTTCTGCCTCTCTATCATGTCCTTCTCCACATGGCAGTAGAAGACATACGGTATGCTCTTCTTGCCGGCCCTCTTGAACCCCGCCACGTGGAAAGCCGAGTCGGCCTGCGGGAAATCCTTCCTCAGGAAGTCAATCAGCTTGCGGGGGACGGTGGTGACATCGTCGCTCTCGTCCAGCACCTCCTGGGCAAACCTCTTGATGTGGCTCTCGGTGGTCGTGTTGCCCAGGAGCGCCTCACCGAAGGAGTTGATGCCCACCCTCTGCCGGCCCAGGAGAAAGGTCTTGTAGACGAAATCGGAGCTGACCGTCTCGATCCTGGGCAGCGGTTTCCCGTCGGGGCCCTTGCCGGCGATGGTGATGGACTGCCGGCTGTCCGAGGCCATCACTATGGCGGTGGGAACGTAAACTGTTATCACGAAGGACATCGCTCACCTCCAGGTCCAGAATCAGTGACGGAACACCAGCCGTCCCAGCAGCGTGCTGCGGCTGGAGATGGCCCCCTCGGGGCAGGACTCCTGGCAGCAGAAACAGCGGATGCAGCGGCCGTAGTTGTAGACGGGGGGCTTCTTCTCACCGCCCCGGCCCCAGTCCACCGCCCTGGGGTCCACCGGGCACATCCTGATGCAGGAGCCGCAGGCCGTGCACCTCGCCCGGTCGATGTCCGGCCTCCGGCAGGTGCGGTTCTTGATGAAGGTCTTGGTCCGGCTCCGGCTGAGATGCTCCTGGGGGGCGCGGATGACATCGAAGTCGCGGCAGACCAACCCCTCCAGGGCCTCACCGGCCAGCTCAATGTCATCGGCCCGGTAGCGCCCCAGCCCGGCCTTCTCGCCGGGCTCGGCCGTGGGCATCACCCCGGGGTCCACGTTGATGGTCCGGCAGGCCACGGCATCCAGGGCCACGGGGTCTGTGGAGAAGAGCAGGACGCCCAACTGGCGGAGCACGCCGCTCCTGGGCCCGTTCCCCTCCATGGCCACAATGCCGTCCATGACCGAGAAGCGGGGCCGGACCAGCGTGCCCAGGTCCACCAGCATGGCGGCGAAGTCGAAGGGGTCCGTCAGGGTCACGTGGTACTGGCTCTTGAGCAGCCCCGGGACGCAACCGAACAGGTTCTTAACCGCGCCGGTGAGGCGGGTCAGGGGATGGGCCTTGAGCTTGGGCAGGTTGACCAGGCCGTCGGCGTCGAGCACCCCGTTGGCCACCACGAAGCTCTTGATCAGCAGCCCGTCGCGGTGGCTGACGGCCCGCCCGCTGTCGAAGTCCGCCAGCGCGATGCCGGCCTCTTCCGCGGCCTGCGCCAGGCCGCACCTCCTCATGTGGCCCGCGGCCGGGCCGACGCTGGGGGAGTCGCCGTAGGTCACCTGCGCCCCCCGTTCCTGCAGCAGCCGCCCCACGGCCCGGAACACCGAGGGGTGGGTGGTGACCGCCTTGTCCGGGCTGGCGCCGTAGAGCACATTGGGCTTGAGGACGATCCTCTCGCCGGGCCTCACCAGGCCGTCAGGGCCGCCGATGAGGTCCAGGCCTCTCCGCACCGCTTGATACACGGCGTCGGGATCGTACGTCCCGCAGCGCACCAGGGCTACCCTTGATCGGTCCACTTGCATCCTCCGCACGGGCCCGGCGCGGGCCACTTCAGCATCCGACCATTGTATCATCCGGATGCCGCCGGGCGCGGCGGGAAGCGGCTTTGCAGTCCGCCCGGGGTCTTGCTACAATGCTGGCATCACGATCCATATCGATTCACAACCGAGGGGGGAAAGATGATCAGAGTGTCGGTCCTGTACCCGAACGAGAAGGGCAAGAAGTTCGACCTGGACTACTACGTCCACAAGCACATGGCCCTGGTGCACCAGAGGCTGGACTCGGCCGGGATGGTCAAGGCCGAGGTGGACAAGGCCGCCGACCCCAACGCGCCGTTCATCGGCATCGGGCACCTCTACTTCAAGTCGATGGAGGATTTCCAGACGGGGTTCTTCGCCCATGCCGCTGATTTCACCGCCGACATCCCCAATTTCACGGACATCACGCCGCAGGTTCAGATCAGCGAGATCGTCTAGCCTTCGACCCTCTTGACGCCCAGGGTCAGCTCCGAGCCCTCGATGCGGACCTTCCGGGAGAAGGCGCCCTCGGCGGGCGGCTGGTGGAGCAGTTCCCGGGACAGGGTCTCCTGCCTGATGTAGGCGGACTGGCCTTCCACCGCCTTCCGCAGGGGCGGATCGGCCTGGTAGTAGGCCACGATATAGTCGGCGATCTCGAACCCGGCTTCCTTGCGCATGTTCTGGATGCGGTGGGTGATCTCCCGGGCGATGCCCTCCTCGACCAGCTCGGGGGGTATCTCGGTGGACACGGCCACCACGTAGCCGCCGTCCTCCATGGCGCACAGGCCCGGCTGCCCCGACAGGTCCGCGCCCGGCGGGGCGAACTCCAGCGCCTTCACGTTGAGCTCCTCCAGCACCTGCGCGGCCAGGCCCCGGAGGCTGTCCTGCTCTCCCGCGCCCCTGGTCCCGACGATCACGGTGGACACCGGCTGGCGCACCTTGATCTCCGCCTTGCTGCGCGCCGCCCGCCCCAGGCTGCAGACCTTCATCACCAGCCGGGTGTCGGCCTCCAGCTTTTCGTCCACCCTTGACAGGTCGGCCGCGGGGAAGTCGCAGAGGTGCACGCTCTCGGGGGCGCCCGGATCGGCGGCCCTCACCAGGTTCTGGTACAGCTCCTCCGACAGGAAGGGCGCCAGGGGCGCCATCAGCCGCGCCAGGGTGACCAGGCAGTCATACAGCGCGAAGTAGGCCGACAGCTTGTCCGCGTCGTTCTCGCCCTTCCAGAAGCGGCGCCGGTTCCGGCGGACGTACCAGTTGGACAGGTAGTCCACGAACTCCTCGATCCTCCGCCCGGCCTGGGTGGGGTCGTACCTGTCATAGGCCCGGTCCACTTCCGCGATGAGCTGGTTCAGCTCGGAGATGATCCAGCGGTCCAGCTCGTCCGTGGTGGCGGCCGGGCGCCCGGCCTTCACCGGGTCGAAGCGGTCGATGTTGGCGTAAATGACGAAGAACGAGTAGGTGTTCCACACGGTGGACAGCACCTTGCGCATGGCCTCGCTGACCTGGTCGGCGGAGAGCCGCTTCACATTCCCCGCCGGGCTGGTGGTGAACATGTACCAGCGGAGCGCGTCCGCGCCCTGGTTGTTGATGATGCGCCAGGGGTCGATCACGTTTCCCTTGGACTTGCTCATCTTCTCACCCCTGGCATCCACGATGTGCCCCAGGCAGACCACGTTGCGGAAGCAGGGCTTTCCGAAGAGCAGCACGGACAGGGCGTGCAGCGTGTAGAACCACCCCCGGGTCTGGTCGATGGCCTCGGCGATGTAGTCCGCCGGGAAGCGGGACTCGAACTCAGCCCGGCCCTCGAACGGGTAGTGGAACTGGGCGTAGGGCATGGCGCCGGAGTCGAACCAGGCATCGAGGACCTCCGGGGCCCGGCGCATGCGCCCGCCGCACCTGGCGCAGTCGAAGGTGATTTCGTCCACGAACGGCCGGTGCGGGTCCACCGGCTCCACGACGCCGCTCACGTTGGGCCTGGACACCAGCTCCTCGATGCTGCCCATGCACTCCAGGTGCCCGGGGTCGCTCCCACAGCGCCATACGGGGAGCGGCGTCCCCCAGTACCTCTCCCGCGAGAGGCCCCAGTCGATGTTGTTCTCCAGCCAGTCGCCGAAGCGCCCTTCCTTGATGTAGTCCGGATACCAGTTGATCTCCCGGTTGCCGGCCACCATCTGGTCCTTCACGGCCGTGGTCTTGATGTACCACGACGGCTTGGCGTAGTAGAGGAGCGGGGTCTGGCAGCGCCAGCAGAACGGGTAGGTGTGGACGATCTTTTCCTGGTGGTGCAGAATGCCGCGACGCTCCAGGTCCTCCAGGATCATGGGGTCGGCCTTCTTGACGAACTTGCCATCCCAGGGCCGGCCGTTGGGGACCATGCGGCCGTCCAGGTCCACGCTCTGCACCATGGGCAGCCCGGCCTCCCGGCCCAGCTCGAAGTCCTCTTCACCGAAGGCGGGCGCAATATGCACGATGCCGGTGCCATCGCTCACCGAGACATAGCCCGCCGTCACGGTGCGGCCGAACGGGGGAAGGCTGTCGCCCGCCGCCACGAACTCCGGTCTGGGCTCATACAGGCGGTCGTACTGCAGCCCCGCAAGGTCCCTCCCCACAAACCCGGCCAGGACCTCCCAGTTGCCGGCGCCCAGCGCCCGGGCCAGCAGCGCCCGGGCCATGATCAGCCTCTCCGTCTCCCCCTGGGGAGAGCGGGCCTGGACCAGGGCGTACTCTTCGTCCGGGGACACGGCCAGGGCCACGTTCCCGGTCAGCGTCCAGGGGGTGGTCGTCCACGCCAGCAGGGCCGGGACATCCTGCTCCCACCGGCCGGCCGCGGCGCTCCAGCCCAGCTTCGGCAGAGAGCCCACCCCGGGGTCCTGCCCCTCCCGGCTCAGCCTGAACCGGACATATATGGACGGGTCCTCGGCGTCCCTGTAGCCCAGCGCCACCTCGTGGGAGCTCAGGGACGTGCCGCAGCGCGGGCAGTGGGGCGTCACCCGGTAGCCCTGGTAGACCAGCCCCCGGTCCCACAGCTGCTTGATGATCCACCAGCAGGACTCCACGTAGCCGGTGTCGAAGGTGATGTAGGGGTGCTCCATGTCCAGCCAGAAGCCGATGCGGTCGGTCAGCTCCTCCCACTTCTTGAGGTAGCGCAGGACGCTCTGTCGACACCTGTCGTTGAACCGGGCGATGCCGTATTCCTCGATCTGGGCCTTGCTGGTGAACTTGAGCTCCTTCTCGACCTCCAACTCCACCGGCAGGCCGTGGGTGTCCCACCCCGCCTTGCGGAAGACCCGGTACCCCTTCATGGTCTTGTAGCGGGGGATGACGTCCTTGTAGATGCGGGAGAGGACGTGATGGATGCCGGGGTTGCCGTTGACCGTGGGGGGACCGTCATAGAGCACGAACTCCGGCCCATCACGGCGGACCTCGTTGGTCCTCCGGAGAATGCCGCGCTCCTTCCAGAAGGCCAGGACCCGCTTCTCTACTTCAGGGAAGCTGACCTTGCTGCCGACCGGCTTGAACATCCCTTGCCGGCTACTTCCCCGGGAAGTTCGGCTTCCTCCTCTCCTGGAAGGACCTGAGCCCTTCGCGGGCGTCCTCGGTCTGGAAATGGGCCCGGGAGGCTGCCTTCTCGATCTCGATACCGGTGTAGAGGTCCACCTGCATGCCGCGGTTGATGGCGTACTTGGTGTACTTCAGGCCCATCGGGCTGCGCCGGGCCAGCTTGTCGGCCACCGCTGCCACGTACTCCCGCAGCTCCTCCCGGGGCACGGCCTTGTTGACGATGCCCCACCTCTCGGCCTCCTTGGCGGTGAGCCAGTCCCCGGTGAACATGAGCTCCCGGGCCACCCGCAGCGGGATAAGCCGGGGCAGGCGCTGGGAGCCGCCCCCGCTGGGGATCAGGCCGATGGTGGCATGCTGGTCCCCAATGTCGACATCGTCGGCCGCGTAGGCCAGGTCGCAGGCCTCCGCCAGCTCCAGCCCCCCGGCCAGGGCGTGCCCGTTGATCATGGCGATGATTACCTTGCTCATGTGCTCCATGAGATAGAAGGTGTCGTGGAAGAGCTGGCCGTACTCGGCCACGGCTATGGGGTCATCCTGGTGGGCCAGGGTCCACTTCAGGTCGCCCCCGGCGCTGAAGGCCCGGCCGGCCCCGGTGATGACGATCACCCTCACCGCGGGGTCCTGGTCCAGCTCCGTCAGGCAGGCCCGCAGCTGCTTGTGCGTCTCCGGGTCCAGGGCGTTCATGGCGTCCGGGCGGTTAATGGTCAGCCAGGCAGTGGCCTTTTCCTTCTCCACCAGCAGGTTACTGTATTTCACAGGGGGTTCCTCCTTCTTCTCCCGGGTTGAAGGAAGATTCTACGAGTTGTCTGAGGCCAGTGTCAATTTCGGGCCCGATCCGGGCCCGGCGCGGCCGTCGGCGGACGCTTCGATGAAGACCGTTCGCCGTTTGACGCGAACCCGGTTGATATGCTATAGATAAAAGCCGGGCCCCGGACAGGGCCCGAGGAGGTAAGGGTCGTAAAAGAGCTGAGAATCAACCACTGGATCAGGGCCAAGGAGATCCTGCTGATCGGAGAGAACGGCGAGCGGATCGGTACAATGCCGGTCGCACAGGGGATCCAGCTGGCCCGGGAGCGGAACCTGGACCTGGTGGAGGTGGCCCCGATGGCGGTCCCGCCAGTGTGCCGGATTCTCGACTACGGAAGGTACAAGTTCGAGCAGACCAAGAGGGAGCGGGAGGCCCGCAAGATCAGGAAGTCCACGCTCCTGCGGGAAGTCCGTTTACGGCCCAGGATAGACTTCCACGATCTGGAATCCAAGACGCGCCTGATCGAGCGACTGCTGGCCGAGGGTGACAAGGTCAAGGTCACGGTCTTCTTCAGGGGCAGAGAGGTCACCCGCCCGGAGCTCGGCAAGAAGATTCTGCAGCAGGTCCTGACCAACCTCAAGGACAAGGCCGTCGTAGACCAGCCCCTGGTGGTGGAGGAGAAGAGCCTGAGCCTCTTCTTCTCACCGGTCAAGACCATCGACAAGAAGGCGACTCTGGAGGTTACAGGTGCCCAAGCTAAAGACCAATAAGACTGCCGCCCGCCGGTTCAGCGTTTCCGGCACCGGCAAGATAATGCACACCAAGATAGGCGCGAGCCATCTCAGGCGGAAGAAGCCGGCCCGCGTGAAGCGCCAGTACGGCGACAAAGTGGTGCTCAGCCCCGCCAACCGGCGCCGAGTAAGCAAGCTCGTTCCGTATCTTTGAAGGAGGACCCGTGCCGCGAACCAAGCGTGGGGTAGTCACCAGGCGCCGTCACAAGAAGCTGCTCAAGCTCACCAGGGGGCATCGCGCCAGCAAGCACAGCCTCTATGGCCGGGCGCATGAGTCCATGCTCAAGTCCCTGAGCTACGCGTACCGCCACCGGCGGGAGCGCAAGGGTGACATGCGCCGCCTCTGGATACTGCGCATCAACGCTGCTGCCAGGGCTGACGGCATCTCCTATTCCGATTTCATGCATGGGCTCAAAGAGGCCAACGTGGAGGTCAACCGCAAGATGCTGGCGGACACGGCGGTCCGGGACCCCCAGGCCTTCTCTCAGTTGGTAGCGGTTGCCAAGGGGGAGAAGACGGGCAAGTAGTCGATGCTGAAGGAGCTTGACGAACTCGGGGCCAGGGCAGTCAGCGAGCTCGACGGCATAGACAACCTGGGCGACCTGGAGAAGTGGCGGGTCCGTTACCTGGGCAGAAAGGGGTCCCTCACCACCGTTCTCAGGGGGTTGGGGGGGCTCACCATCGACGAGCGCCGCGCCGTGGGCGCCGCCGCCAACGACCTCAAGGCCACACTTGAATCGCGCCTGCAGCAGAAGCAGGAGTCCCTCAAGAGCCGCGACCTGGTCGACACCATCGAGCAGACCCGTATCGATGTCACCCTTCCCGGGTATCCCGTCACCATGGGGCGCCTGCACCCCACCACCAGCACACTGCGGGAGGTGTGCGGCGTCTTCGCCTCGATGGGCTTCCAGGTAGTGGAGGGGCCCGAGGTGGAGTGGGACTACTACAACTTCGAGGCGCTGAACATCCCCCAGGACCACCCTGCGCGGGACATGTGGGCCACCTTCTGGGTGGACACCGAGGGCGCGGGGCGGTCCCGGCTGCTGCGCACGCACACCTCTCCCATGCAGATCAGGCTGATGGAGAAGACCCGGCCGCCGGTGAGGGCCGTGGTGCCGGGCAAGGTGTACCGCTACGAGGCCACCGACGCCACCCACGAGTTCATGTTCTACCAGGTGGAAGGGCTGGCGGTAGACAAAGGCATCACCATGGGTGATCTGAAGGGGACGCTCTTCGAGTTCGCCCGGCGTCTCTTCGGCGCGGAGCGCAAGGCCCGCTTTCGCTGCGACTACTTCCCTTTCGTGGAGCCCGGGGTGGAGATGGCCATCGACTGCTTCGTCTGCCAGGGGGCGGGCTGCCGCCTGTGCAGCCACTCCGGGTGGATCGAGATACTGGGCGCCGGGATGGTCCACCCGGACGTGTTGAGGAGGGTGGACTACGACCCCGAGGTCTACACCGGCTTCGCCTTCGGCATGGGCGTGGAGCGCATCCCGCTGCTGAAGTACGGCATAGACGACATCCGGCATTTCTACAGCAACGATCTGCGCTTCTTGAGGCAGTTCTAGGTCAGGAAGGTAGTACATGAAGGCCCCGTTCAGCTGGTTGAAGGAGTGCGTGGCGGTCCCGGTGAGCGCCGCGGAGCTGGCCTCCCGCCTCACCATGGCCGGCATCGAGACCAGCGTTACCGGGGCCACGGGCCAGTCATGGGACAATATCACGGTGGGCCGGATCACGGCCATCGAGCCCCACCCCAACGCCGACCGGCTGCGGCTGGCCACCATCGACTACGGCCTGGGCCACGCCAAGGTGGTGTGCGGCGCCCCCAACATCCGCGAGGGCGACAAGGTGCCCTTCGCCCGGGTGGGGGCCGAGCTCATCGACCCCGGCACCGGCAAGAGGTCCAGGCTCAAGCCGGCCAAGATCCGCGGAGTGGCTTCCGAGGGCATGGCCTGCTCGGAGAAGGAGCTGGGCATCTCCGAGAGCCACGAGGGCGTGCTGGTCCTGCCGGCTGAAGCCCCGGTGGGCGTGCCCCTGGCCGAGTACCTGGCGGACGCCGTCCTCGACCTGGAGGTGACTCCCAACCGCCCGGACTGCCTGAGCGTCCTGGGGGTGGCCCGGGAGGCCGCGGCCCTCACCGGGCAGCGAGTGGAGGTCCCGCCGCCGGCGTACCAGGAGTCAGGCCCGGCCATCGGCAGCCGGGTGACCGTGGAGATAGCCGACCCCGGCCTCTGCCGGCGCTACTGCGCCAGCCTGATCGACGGGATCAGGATCGGCCCTTCGCCGCCCTGGATGCAGCAGAGGCTGGCCGCCTGCGGCATGAGGCCGATCAACAACATCGTGGACATCACCAACTACGTCATGCTCGAATACGGCCAGCCCCTCCATGCCTTCGATTTCGGCAGGATCGGCGGGGCCAGCATAGTGGTCCGCCGGGCCCGCCCGGGGGAGAAGCTGACCACTCTGGACGGCGTGGACCGGGACCTGGGCCCCGAGATGCTGGTCATCGCCGACCAGTCCGTCCCGGTGGCCATCGCCGGCGTCATGGGGGGGGCGGACAGCGAAGTGACGCCGGCCACCACCTCGATCCTGCTGGAGTCGGCCAACTTCAACCAGGCCAGCACCCGCCGGACGTCGGCCGCACTGCGGCTGCGCAGCGAGGCCTCGATGCGGTTCGAGAGGGGCCTGCCCCCCGAGCTGACGGTGCCGGCCCTGCGTCGGGGGACTCAGCTCATGCTCGAGATAGCCGGCGGGACGGCCTGCGCCGGCTTCGCCGATGCCTACCCTGGACCATCCCTGGCCCGGGTCATCCGGCTGCGCACCTCCTCGGTGAGGCAGCTGCTGGGGCTTGAGGTGAGCCAGGAGCAGATCATCAATATCCTCAGCTCCCTGTCCTTCGACTGCGCCGTGGCGGGCCCGGAGGAGACCTCGATCACCGTCCCCTACTGGCGCCTGGATGTCCGCCAGCCGGCGGACCTGGTGGAAGAGGTGGCCCGCATCACAGGCTACGATGCCATCCCCATCACCACCCTCTCCAGCGAGCTGCCCCGGCAGCAGGCGGACACCGGGCTGGCCCTCAGGGAGCAACTCCGGGACCTCATGGTGGCCGCCGGGCTCCAGGAGATCATCACCTACTCCCTCACCAGCCAGGAGAAGCTGTCCCGGGCGGCCACCGCCCGTGACGCCGTCCGGCTGGCCAACCCGCTGAGCACGGAGCTGGAGTACATGCGCACCAGCCTGCGGCCCGGCCTGCTGTCGGCGCTGGCGGCCAACCAGAAGCACGAGGAGGGCGGCATCAGGCTCTTCGAGCTCGGCCGGGTCTTCCACGGCCAGGGCAACGACCTGCCCCGGGAGAGGGAGGTCCTGGCCGGCGTCATCAGCGGTCCCCGGGGGGCCCTGTCATGGCTGGGAGAGAAGGGGCAGTCGGACTTCTTCGATGCCAAGGGGACGGTGGAGGCCGTGCTCTCCCGGATAGGCATAGAGGCCGCCTGGGAAGCCAGCAGCGAGGAGAAGCTGCTCCCCGGGCGGACGGCCAGGATCATGGCCGGACAGACGGCCATCGGCCTCATCGGGGAGCTTCACCCCACGGTAGCCGAGAGCTTCGACCTCCTGCCGCAGCCGGTGGCCCTCTTCGAGATGGACATCGAGCTGCTGGCCGCTTCCCTGGGCCGCAGACAGGGCTTCCGGCCGCTGTCGCGGTTCCCTCGGTCCGTCAGGGACATAGCGGTCCTGGTGGATGTGCAGGTGCCCGCCGCCCGGATGATGGACATCATACGGGGCGTCCCGCTGGTGAGCGGTGTGTATCTGTTCGATCTCTACTCCGGCAAACAGGTGCCCGCCGGCAAGAAATCGGTGGCCTTCCGCATAGCCTGCCAGTCGGACGCCCGTACGCTGACGGACGAGGAACTGGAGGCAGCCGAGGAGCAGATAATGTCCCGCCTGGAGAAGGAAACGGGCGCCACCCGCCGCGCCTAG
>CAZBJX010000032.1:0-16667 GCA_964492335.1 uncultured Dehalococcoidia bacterium
CACCGCGGACCCTCGCCACCTGGCCGCACCTCCGGCCGGCCGCGGACGGCCACCTAGTCGCACCTCTGGTCGACCGCGGACAGGCCGTAGTCCAGGGCTTCGCAGGCCATGTCCAGCAGCTCTTTGGGAGTGGTGCAGTTGGGGGCGATAATGGACGCGTTGGGGGGGAAAGGACCGATGTTGACGCCCTTCTCCGCCGCCTTACGGGTGACCGCGAAAGACGGCCAGCCGGCCCACAGCCTCCCGCCGCTCTCCGTGTTCCGGTCGGCCTTGATGAACGGCTCGCGGGTCTGGCGGTCCTTGACCATCTCCACCGCCCAGTAGCACCCTCTTCCTGACACCTGGCCCACACACCGGTGCTTCTTCTCCAGTTCCCTCAGCTTCCCACCGAGATAGGCGCCCACGGCTGCGGCCTTCTCGATGCAGCCTTCCTGCAGCATATCCTCCAGGTTGGCCTCGACCGCGGCCATGACAACGGGGTGGGCAAAGAACGTCCCGCCCGTGTTCCAGCGGTTCTGCCCGAAGAAGTCCGCGATCTCCCTGCTGACCACCACGCCGCCGACGGGCAACTGGGAGCTGCTGACGCTCTTGCCGAGGGCCATGATGTCGGGCGCGGCCCCGCCGTATGCCTGGTACCCGAACCAGGACCCCAGGCGCCCGAACCCCATCATGACTTCGTCATCGATCCAGAGTATGCCCAGGTCCCGAGTCATCTGCCGCAGCTGGGGGAAGTACTCGGGGACGGGCTCGAAGGCCGCCGTGCCATACATCGTCTCGGTGATGATGGCCGCCACAGACTCCACGCCGACGGACCTGATGATGCTCTCAGCGGCATGGATGCAGGGCAGCCTGCCGTCAGCCATCTTGCAGCCGGGATACCTGTGCCCCAGGCTGCAGCGGTAGCAATTGTGGCCCGGGATGACGAAGGACGCGCCCGCCTTGCCCGGGACATCCCGGACCCAGACGGGCTCGCCGCCCGAGCACAGGTTGTGGGCGGAGAAGCGGATGCGGGTGCAGGCGTCCGCGCCGGCCGTCCAGCCGTGGTACTCCCACTCGCGAGTGCCCACATTGGGGCGGTTGGCATACAGCCGGGCGATCTGCAGGGCCAGCTCAGCGGCTTCGCTGCCGGACCCCACCCAGCGTACGGCCCCGGCCCAGTTGTCCGGCCCCAGGATATCCTCCATCAGCAGCTTGGATGCCCTCGCTTTGTAGCGGGTGGTGGTCCCGCCCTCACCCACGAACCCGAATTCGTCACAGGCCCGCTTCACGGCCGCCATCACCTTCGGGTGGCGCAGCCCGTTGATGCACGAGAAGTTCCCACTCATCATGTCCAGCACCCGGCTGCCGTCGGAGTAGTATATGAAATGCTCGTCCACCCGCTCAACGTACCTCATGGCCCGGCGCATCTCTCTCACCGTGGACACCTGGTGGAGCATATACCGTGTGTCCCATTCCTTCATCAGCTCCCGGTCAATCTGTTCACTAGCCAATTTCTCTTCCCTCCTCTGCAAGTAACCGCGATACCGGCCCGGCCGGCAGATCACACTGCTTCCTGGTCCCTCAGGGCGGTGATGTCACCCCGGCCCTGCTGCGCCTGGCCTCGCCCCTGGCGGCTGCCCTGGCCCGGTACTGCTTCGGCCACAGCAGCAGCCCGGTGCCCAGGAAACGCAGGACAAGGACACCCACAATCCCGTAGAGCAGCATCTCAATCCCCGGAAACCGGCTGCCAAGGTGCAGCCGGGCCACCCACACGAGGGGCACCATTAAGGCCGGCCCCAGGACAGGGCCCCAGGTCGTCCCCACCCCGCCTATGTTCACCATCAGGGCCACAGGTATTATGGTCTCCGGCCCCACCAGGGGCAAGGCTTTTACGAAATGCGAGTACTGGGCCCAGAACGTGCCGGCGATGGAGAACAGCACGGCGCTGATGACAAAGACCGCCATCCTGGTGGACAGCAGATTGACGCCCGACAGAGAGGCCAGCCGGGGGTTCTGGGCGCTGGCCCTCAGCCGGAGGCCCAGCCGGGACTTCATCACGCAGTGGCTGACGCCCAGTGCCCCGACCGCCAGGACCAGGATGATGTAGTAGTAGGGCGCTACGCCAACCCACTGGAAGTTCGCCGGGTCGTCCGCCGCAGGGGTAGGAATGGCGATCCCCCTGGTGCCCCCGATGGCCGTTATGGAATGGACGATGAACACGGCTATCATCGAGAAGGCCAGGGTCATCGCCGCGAAAGTCACCTGGGACATGGCGCCCCGCAGCACCAGCCACCCCGTGGGGACCGCCAGAAGCACCGTCACCGCCACCCCCGCAACCATCCCCAGCCAGGGGCTGATGTTGAAGTGAATGAACAGCAGCGCTGAGGTGTAGGCGCCGGCCCCGAGGAACAGGCCGTGCATCAGGGAGAACATTCCGCCGCGAAGAGGCAGGTGCCAGGCGCAGGCCAGATAGATGATCCACAGCATGTAGACCAGCATCTTGACCCAGTACGCACTGAGCCAGAAAGGGGCCGTGATCAGGCCGATCAGGCCCGCGATTCCGAGCAAGGCGCTAAGACGCGTTCTTGTAGTCATTTCCTGGCGAACAACCCTTCCGGCCTGAGCAGCAGCACGGCGACGAACGCGGCGTAGGGGAAGACCGGCGCCAGCGCCGACCCCAGGTAGTAGTCACCAAGGGCCTGCATGGCGCCAATAAGAAACGCTGCCGCCAGTGCCCCCACAAAGCTGCCCAGGCCCCCCAATGTACATACGACGAAGGCGAAGAGGAGCAGTTCCACCCCCTTGAACGCACCGATCGACCATACCGGCGCGATCAGGGCTGCCGCGATGGCCAGAAGCACGAAGGACAGCGAGAAGACGATGGTCTGGACCTTCTTCGCATCGATGCCCACCAGGGCTGCCATCTCTTCGTTCTCGGCAACGGCCCGCACTGACCGGCCGAACTCCGTCCTGGTCAGCACACGATGCAGAATGAGCGTCACAATCACAGAAACAACGGTCGCCACGATGTACGATACCGGCAGGACCACTGCCCCCACGGAAACGGACTTCCCGCCGACCAGCGTCGGAGTGGACACGGTATCTGAACCGTAAACGGTATAGAGAATGCTCTCCACAATCCAGGACACCCCCAGGAAGCCCACGAAGACACCGGCGCCCCCCGCCAGCATGAGGGGCCGGAAGAGGAAGCGGAAGACCAGGAAGCCGACAACGAAGTAGACCGGGGCCATGATGAACATCGACACGTACGGGTCCAGCCGGTAAGCGAGGTGCAGGCTGTAGCTGGCGAACATGGCAGCGCCCAGGAAGTCCCCGTGAGCAACGTGGAACTGCTTGGTCACGGAGTAGATCAATGTCAGGCCGGAGGCGAACAGGGCGTATATCCCGCCCAGCGCCAGCCCGAAGACCAGTACCTGGACTACCGTCGCTACCACGCCGCTCTACCCCTCCCGGGCCCGCTCGCCGCCCGCCGCCCCGCAGCTCCGGCCGCCCTATATGGACAGGTACATCTTGCGCACAAAGTCCGTCTCCTTGATCTCCCCGGGCGTGCCCTCCAGCACCACCCTGCCGTGGTCCATTACGTACACCCAGTCAGCCACTTCCAGGGTCACGGCCACGTTGTGCTCCACCAGGAGGATGGACAGCCCGCTGTCCCGCAGCCCGCGGGCGATGCTCATGATGTTGTCGACGGCCAGCGGCGCCAGCCCCAGCAGGGGCTCGTCCATCACCAGCAGCTTCGGCTTGCCCAGCAGCGAGCGGGCGACCGCCAGTATGGATGCCTCGCCGCCGCTGAGATGCACCGCCAGGTTCCCGCTCCTGTCCCTGAGTATGGGGAACCGATCGGACATCGCGGCAACGTCTCTGTCCTTCTCCTTCCTGGCATTGTCTCCCCTGGGCAGGGTGCCCAGCTGCAGGTTCTCCAGGACCGTCATTTCGCCAAAGAGCCCCCTGCCCTCGGGAACATGTATGACGCCCATCCTGGCGATCTCGTGGGAAGGCCTCCCGTCTATCCGCGTCCCCCGGAACCAGCACTCCCCCGTCGTCAGTCTGGTCATGCCGCATATCGCTCTCAAGACGCTGGTCTTGCCGGCCCCGTTGACGCCGATGAGGGCCACGAGTTTCCCCTCGGGGACCTCCAGGCAGACGCCGTCCGCCCCCTTGACGGACCCGTAGTGGACCGTCACGTCCCGGACAGACAGGCAGGGGCTTGCCGAATCAGACATTGGCCCTCCTGCCAAGGTACAGCTCTTGCACGGTCTCATCCTGCTGCACCTCCCATGGTGTGCCCTCCGTGATCTTGGCCCCGGAGCTCAGGACGATGACGCTCTCACAGAGGCCGAAGAGCGGCTTCAACCGGTGCTCGATGATGATGGTGGTGGTCCCGGCCGCCTGGGCCTTCAGCACCAGCGCCGAGGTGAGGTTGATCCTCTCAGCGGACAATCCGGTGAACGGCTCGTCCAGCAGGAGCATCCTGGGGCCCGTTATCAGGGCTTGACCGATGGCCACCATCCTCTGGTCCGCAAAGGAGACCTCGGTTATCAGCTTGTCGGCCAGGGACTCCAGGCCAAGGGCCTCGAGCATCTCCCCGGCCCGCTGGTGCGCCACGCCCATCGACACGTGGCACACCAGCGGCAGCAGCAGGCTCTCAAGGACGGTGAAGTTGGTGAAGTACTCCGACTTCTGGCAGGACCGGCTCATGCCCAGCCCGGCTATCCGATGGCACTTCAGGCCATCGATGCGCCTGCCGTCGAAGAAGACCTCCCCCTTCTGGGCCTTGTAGAACCCGCTGATCACCTCAAACAGCGTTGACTTCCCGGACCCGTTCGGGCCGATAACCCCCATGATCGCGCGCCGCGGCACTTCGAAGGACACGTTGTCCACCGCCACCACGCGGCCGAATGTCTTGGTGACTCCCCTGACCGACAGCATCATACCCCTCAGCAACGGAGTTGACAGGCCGCCGTCACGACCGGAACTGCGCCTCCGCGGTGTAGAACTTGAACGGGCGGACAATGACGCACTGGTCATTCTGCCACTGGGCTACCACCATGGTGTAATTGACGGGCTCATGGGTCGCCTCCGTGAACCTCAGTTCCGGCGTCATCTGAGCCAGAATAAGGTCAGAGTCTCCCTCGGGAATGTTCAGGCTCCCAAGGGCCCCGTTGATGGCCACCGGGTCCGCAGACCCCGCCTCACGTATCGCCCTCCCCATCACGTACATTGCCTGGACTCCCAGAATAGCTCTCCCATGCGGCACTCCCGCTTTGGCGGCCTGCCACCTGCTCTTGAAGGCCTGCGCAGGGGCGAAAGCCACCTCTTCCAGCGTGGTGGCCGTCACGAACTGCCCCGGCTGGGCCAGGGTCCGCTGGGCCACATCCCGACCCACCATGGACAGGCTCTGGTCCCAATTGAGGTTCAGCCAGAGCCCGATTGGCGGCAGATAACCCGAGCGGTCCAGGGCCTTGAGCATCTCTGAGCACGAGAACGGGTCAGTGAAGCTGAGGAACACATCCGGGTTGGCCTGCCTGAGCTTCAGCGCATAGGTGTCCCAGGAGGCAACCGCGTCAGGATGGATCTCGTCATACACCTTCTCCAGGCCGTACTGGGCAAAGGCGGGCAGCAGGATCTCCTCCCGGCACCTCTGCATGTCGGTGGCCTGATAGGAGAGAATGCCCACTGTCTTCGGGGTCCGGCCATACTCCTCGATCACCATTCCCAGGAACGCCTGGAATGCCTCGCCCGTGCCCGGGTAACTGGAGGTTGCGATCCCTCCCCAGAAGTAGCTGTGCTTCTCGTCAGTGACCTTCTTGTCGTAGCTCCCCAGTGCCATGACCGGCACCTTATGCCTGTCCGCCAGGGGCGCCACCAGTGCCTGGGCCACTTCATCGCCTCCCATGAAGAGGGCCGCCACCCCCACCTGGGTCATCAGCCGCTCCGCCTCAGTCAGGCTGAGCGATGGGTCGCTCTTGTCGTCGGCCAGGACCAGCTCCAGCCTGGCGCCTCCCAGGGCCTCTATGCCCCCGGCGGCATTGATTTCGGAGATGGCGAACGCCACTCCGTCTGCCATCTCCTTGCCTATGGAGCCCAGGTAGCCGCTCTGGGCCAGGACCGCCCCGATTTTGATCACGTCCTGCCCTGTCCCGTTCCCTCCGCCACCACAACCGATGGTGCCCAGGACCAGGGACAACACCAGAAACACCGCCACGATCAAGCTTGCCCTCTTCATCTCCCCTCCTTCTCGCCTTCCTTATCTATATCGTCGGGCCGTGCGGCCCGCCATCTGCATGCCATCCGGCGCCCGCCACTGGGCCAGCTGTGCCGCTTCCATCAAGTGACCTCATGGTCTCTGAACCCGGTGATGTCATCCCACGTGTAGCCCAGCTCCAGCAGGACCTCCTCCGTGTGCTCACCCAAAATGGGGCTCGGCCTGGTGACGGCAGTCTTCGTTTCGCCGAAGTTCCAGGGTATCCCCACCACCTTCTCCCGGCCGTACCGGGGATTGTCGTACTCAATGATGTAGTCATTGGCCATGGCCTGGGGGTCTTCGGCCAGCTCGGGCAGCCTCCGGACCTCCGCATGAGGAATGCCGTGTTCCTGGAACATCTTCACCCACTCGGCCCTGGTCCTCTTGATCATCACCTGGCGCATGATAGGCAGGACCTCGGGCGTATTCTGAACCACGGTGAAGAGGTCCTTGAAACGGGGGTCGTTTCTCAGCCCGTCGTCCAGCCCCGCGCAATCACAGAAGACGGGCCAGTACCGGTCGTACTGGTTCATGGCCAGGTAGACCCAGCGGCCGTCCGCGCACTCGTACAGGTAGTAGAGGGGGTTCTGCATCCACTGGTTGGACGGGTCGTTGGATGGGTCGAATCCGTTGGAAAGGGCGTAGCTGACGGCATACCTGGACATGGATATGCTCGAGCCGAAGATCGAGGTGTCGATCCTCTGGCCCCTGCCCGTCATCTCTCTGGCGCGCAGGGCCGCGAGTACACCTATGACCATGAACACGGCCCCGGACATGTCCGAGAAGCCGATGGGAGGCGGCTCCAGGGGCTTCTCAGTGCCCATGGTCAACGTGTACAACAGGCCCGCCCTGGCCATGGCCGAGACATCGAAGCCGCGCTGGTCGGCGTCGGGCCCCGCGGGCCCCCAGGCGGAAGCCTGCCCGTATATGAGCCCGGGGTTCAAGGCCGACAGGCGGGCGTAGTCCAGGCCCAGTCTGACAGCCGGCTCGGAGCGGAAATTGTGAATGAAGACGTCGGCGCCCTTGACCAGGGAGTGGACTATGCGGATGGCCTCCGGCTTCTTCAGGTCCAGGGCGATGCTGCGCTTGTTGCGGTTCACCACCTCGTAGGTGACGTTCCGTCTGCCCTCATAGAAGGCGCTGGAAAGCCCCAGCAGGGGGTCTCCGGTGGTGCGCTCCTCAACCTTGATCACGTCGGCGCCCAGCTCCCCCAGGATGCAACCCGCGGCCGGGCCCTGCATCCACCAACTGCAGTCGATAACACGAAGATCTTCCAGCGGACCGTTCATTAACCCCCTCCTTCTTGATACCGGACCTGATCAGTGGCAGGCCGGCAAGCGCTCCTGTTTCAGCCCGCAGCCCCCTGGTCTGCCCTGGTCTGCACCTAACGATGCGGCCGGGCTGCAGGGACAGGAGCCAGATCGTACTTGACAAGCTTCAGGGCGATACCCGACTCCGCGCCGGCTATGCCCCGGACCCGGCCAACCTCACTGGCCAGGAAGTCGATCAGGTTCTCGTGCGTGTCAAAGGTCACCCAGCAGATGACGTCGTACCGGCCGGTGCCTACCAGCACGCCCCGGACCTGCTCGCAGCCAGCCAGCGCCCGGGCCACTTCCCTGATGCGGGACGGCGACACCTTCATCCCCACAAACGCCACACCCTTGTAGGCCCAGATCGAGCTGCTCCAGAGTGTCTGGAAGAACACGATCTTGCGTTCCATCAGCCGGTTGAGCCGGCGCACCACGGTGGTCCTGGTGGTCTGCAGCCTCGTGGCCAGAGCGGTCGCCGATTCCCGGGCGTTCTTCTCCAGCTCCCGGATCAGGGCCAAGTCCAGTTCATCCAGGGGCACCGCCTGGCCCTCGGAGCGTGCCCTGTCCGAGCGGGTCCCGTGCCCGGGCTTGATCTCGTAGTACACCAGCGACTCGTGCCGCACTATCCCCCGCAGCTTCCCCAGCCTCTCCGACACGAACCGGGCCACCTCCCCCTGCGCCCTGAAGACCGCGGTGGCCATGATATCGAACGGCCCGGCGAACAGCACCACCGACTGCACTTCCCCCAGCGCGGCCAGCCCGTTGGCCACCTCGAACAGGCCTGCGGGGTCCGCGTTAATGAAGAAGGCGACGCTGCGGACATAGCCCCTGACCCACTCGTCCACGTAGCAGACGGTCCTGGACCCCTTCCGGTAGAGCCTCTCCACCATGGCCTTGGCGGTGGCCCTGCCGACACCCAGGTGCGCGGCGACATCCGTGTAGGTCATGCGGGCGTTCGAGTCCAGAAGCTCGATGAGCTTGATCTCGGACTCGTCCAGCTGGCTGTAGCTGGATGGGGCGTCAGCCATTGACGGCACCGCAGTCTCCCGTCATAACGCTCGCTGCTTCCCGTTCGCTGGAACCATTTCGCACATTGATTGGCGGGCTGTCCAGCATAACGTGCACTCACTATACGTTCTCCCCAGCGTTTCGTCAATAGTCGGGTGCGATTACCGCCCGCCGACACTGGATTTGCATCGCAGCCCTAGGTATAATCAGCGCACTGAAATGGCAGGGGAAATGCGGCTGGCCCGGTTCACCGTGCTTCTGGCAACCAGATTGCCGCTGCAATTCGCCTACTCGCTCGCGGAGGCCATGGCCACTGCGGCGTATCTGGTCTCCCCCAGCCTGAGGGACAACGCCAGGTCGAGCGTGGCCTATGTCCTGGGGCTGCCCAAGACCAGCCCCGAGGTGTCCCGGGCGGCCCGCCGGTCAATGAGGAACTACGGCAGGGACGTGGTGGCGCTGTGCCGCTACGGCGGGCGCCCGTCGGAGCTGGACGCCCGGGTGTCGTTCCACGGGCTGGAGAAGCTTGACGCCGCTCTGGGCGAGGGGAAGGGCGTCATCCTGGTGGGCCTGCACATCGGCTGCTGGGACCTGGGGGCAGCATACCTGGCCCACCGCCGCTACCCCATGAACGCCGTGGTCCTGGCCTCCAAGGGCAACGAGGGGCTGGACGCCTTCATGCACCAGTTGCGCTCCGCGGTGGGCATAGCCGTCATCTCCTCCCACGGCGGCGTCTGGGACGCCGCCGTGGCGCTGCGGCGCAACGAGGTCCTGGCCCTGCTGATGGACGGGCCCGCCGACGGCAGGTCGGTGGATGCCAGGTTCCTGGAAGGCGACGTCCGGTTCTCCGCCGGCCCGGCGGCCCTGGCCCTGCGCAGCAAGGCGGCGGTGCACCCGGCATGCACCGTCCGCCTGCCGGACGGCACCTTCAAGGGCTTCATCGGCGACCGGGTGACGGCCAGCCCCGCCGGCAACGCCCACGCCGGCGTCCAGGCCCTCACTCAGAAGATGCTGGATTCCCTGGAGGGGTTCGTCCGGCAGTACCCCGACCAGTGGGGCATGACGGGCAGCCTCGGGGCGGGCACGCCGCAGCGGCGGGCGGAGTAGCCGCCGCCCGCCGCCCTGATGCGGGATGGCGACACCTTCAAGCCCAGGAAGGCAGCCCCCGCGTATCCCCCGGTGCCGGCGCCCCACAGGCTCTGGAAGCTGATGACCCGGTCGTCGATCAGCCTCTTCATCCGGCGCAGCACGGTGGTCCTGGTGGTGCCCAGCCTGGCCGCCAGGGCGGTGGCACTCTCCCTGGCGTTCTCCTGAAGCTCCCCGATGAGGGCCATGTCCAGCTCATCTACCTCCGGCTCCGCCCCACCCCCGACGTCCCCCGGGCCGCCCCGGCCGGCACGACGGACGGGCTTGACCTCCTGGTACATCAGCAGCTCGTGCCGCACGATCCCCGGCACCCGGCCCAGCCGGCTGCTCAGAAACCAGGGGGTCTCGGACTGGCGCCTGAAGACAGCCGTGGCCACGATATCGAAGGGGCCGGCGCACACCAGGACGGACTGGACCTCGTCCATGGCGGCCACCTCCGTCGCGACGTCCAGCACGTCGCACGCCTGCGTGTTCAGGCAGAGCACCACGCTGCTCCCGTAGCCCAGGACCCGCTCATCGACATAGCAGACGGTCCTCACGCCCTTCCGGTGCAGCCTGTCCATCATGGCCCTGGCCGTTGCCCGGCCGATGCCCTGCCGGCCTATCCCGAGGATGCCGAGATGCCCTGCCCCTCCAGCAGCTTCCGGCAGTGATAGCCGTACACGGCCAGTGTCACCGCCAGGGGGAAGGAGCGGGGCTGACGCACCACGGTGCGGGTGAGCAGCCGCCAGTAGTGCACCCGGCCCTTCTCCAGTATCCCGATGTACCAGAACGACGACAGCAGCCCGCGCACGTGAGTGGTGCGCAGCCTGGTGCGCCCGTGCGCGACGGGCCGGTGCTCCTTGAGGAACGTGCCGATCCGCGCGTAGTAGTTGCAGGGCGAGTAGATGGTGGCCAGCACCCGACGGTAGCCCTCCAGGAGCACCTCGCGCTTCATCCTGGGGATGAAGTTGAGCGTCATGTCAGTGTTGTCGCCGGAGGCCTCGCTGACCAGGCGGTCCTGCTCCTTCAGGCGCTTGTAGAGCCGGGTCCCGCGCTGGGCGCGGAGCAGCCCCACCATGGCGGTCACGATGCCGCTCTGCTGGATGAAGCCGATCTGTCTCTCGAAGATGTTGGCCTGGTCATTGTCGAAGCCGATGATGAAGCCCCCCTGGACCTCCAGCCCGTGGTTCTGCAGGGCTCTGACCGAGGCCACCAGGTCCCGGTTGGCATTCTGCCGCTTGTGGCACTCCTCCAGGCTTTCCTCGTTGGGCGTCTCCACTCCCACGAAGACCCGGTCGAAGCCGGCGTCGGTCATCAGCTTCATCAGGTCCTCATCGTCGGCCAGGTCTATGGACGCCTGGGTGAAGAGGGTGAACGGGTAGTGGTTCCGCAGCATCCAGTCCCGGATGGCGGGGAGCACCTCCGCCTTGAGCTTCTTCCGGTTGCCGATGAAGTTGTCGTCCACAACGAATACCGTGCCGGAGCAGCCGATGCGGTGCACTTCCTCCAGCTCCGCGATCAGCTGCGCCACATCCTTGGTCCGCGGCTGCCGCCCGTTGAGCAGGGAGATGTCGCAGAACTCGCAGTCGAAGGGGCAGCCCCGGGAGTACTGGACGGTGAGGTTGGCGTAGTTGGCGGCCCTGACGAGGTCCCACGCCGGCAGCGGGCTGGCCCGCAGGTCCGGCTTCTTCTCCGACCGGTAGAACCGCTGCGCCTGGCCGCTCTCCAGGTCCGCCGCCAGCTGCGCCATCAGCCCCTCCGCCTCGCCCAGCACGAAGTGGTCCACCCCGGGGAACTCGTCGTGCCGCGTGGTGAACAGGGGCCCGCCGGCCACCATCTTCTTCTGCCGCTGCCCGCAGCGCGCAACCACCTCGTGCGCGGACTGCAACTGGACGTCCATGGCACTGATGAACACGCAGTCGGCCCAGTCCAGGTCCTCATCCCTGAGCGCGTCCACGTTGAGGTCCGCCAGCCTGCGGTCCCACTCCCGCGGCAGCAGCGCCGCCACCGTGAGCAGCCCCAGGGGCGGATAGGCCGCCTTCCGGCCGATGAACTTCAGGGCATGCCGGAAGCTCCAGAAGGTGTCCGGGTAGCGTGGATAGACCAACAGTACTTTCACAGATCTTGCTCCTGCTGCGACGAACTCCCGGCTGCGCCGGCGCCGGGGGCACCAGACATCACGATTGTACCCCCTATCAGCACGGTGCGTCCATCTTCGTGCGGGGCGCGGCGCCGGACCGCCCGGCAACAGGCAGGCCCCGCCCGGGCGATCCCGTCAGGGGCGACGCAGGGCGCGGCGGCGGATGCCGGGCCCCTACTCGGGGCCGGAAGGCGTCAGCCGGTTGCCTCCCAGGTCGTACTTCAGGCCACAGTGCGCAGCGACACTGTCGGCGGCCACGATCTCCCCCGACGTCCGGGCGAGGACATAGGTGATGACGCACCCACCCAGGTAGCCAGCCTTCCCGGAGCCGAACAGGCCCCGGCCAAGGACCGCATCCCCCCCGCTGGAAGCAACGCCCAGATACAGCAGGTGGGTGATCTGCATCCGGTCCAGCCAGTGTCGCAGGGCGGCCGCCACCAGGGGAGGGTGGCCCCCCCCGCGGGGCGGGGAAGTCAGGGCCTGGCTGAGCTCTGCGAACTCCCCCATGGCCAGCTCCGCCCGCTTGCAGGCGGCCTCGACATCGGCGGCCAGGCCCCGGGGGCCGCCCCCGGCCTCCGGCTCCAGGGCCTTCAGCCCGACGGCCATGCCCCTCAGCGCCGCCACCTGCCTCTTCAGCCGGTCCTTGCGCCTGACGCACTCATTCAGCTTGTCCACCACCGGTATGGCCCCGCCACTCTCAAGGTGATGGAACCCCGGCAGGAAGACGCAGCACTTCCGCCGGTCCAGCCGGCCGGCCACCAGGGCCTGCAGCGCGGCATCAGGCAAGCCCACCGCCTGGCCCCTGGCGTCATAGCCCCCGCGGAGGTAGCCCGCGACGTCGACGGCCAGGCTCACCACCTCCGCGGCCGCGCCGGCGGCCGCCGCCACCCCGCCCGCAGTGGAGAGGACCGCAGCCCTGTCCGGGCGAGCCCTCTCCGCCAGTTGCTCCATAATCCGCTCCAGACCCGCGACCCGGGACTCGAGCTCCTCCAGCCAGAAGTCCAGCTGGGCGCGAACCTGGATGGCCTGGACGTCCGCCCCGCAGAGGTCAAGCGAGTCCACTATCAGGACCCGGGCCCCGCCCCCCGGCCCGCAACCGCCTTCCACCGCCCGGGCAACCTCGTCGGCCTTCTCCGCCATGGCCCGGTAGGCGGCCAGCGTGGCCGGGTAGCCCGGCCCCTCGGCGGGCGCCGCCCGGGCGCCCGGCCGCGCCTCCCCCGCCGCCCGGGCATCGTACCTGGCCTTCCTGGCCTGGGCCTCGGCCTTCTCCGCCGCGGCCACCGCCTCCCTCAGCTCGGCTTCCAGAATGGCCTCCCGGGGGTCCTGCCCATCACCCATTTCCCTCACCTGACAGATGCCGCCACAGGCCCACCTCCAGGGCCGCCAGCAGGCCCACCCCCACCAGCCCCCCGGCCACGGCCAGGAACACCCACCACCGCCGCCCGGGGCCCTCTTCCCCCGCTGGCCCGTCCAGGGCCAGGCCGGCCAGAAAGCCCTCCCGGAGCGGGTAGACCGCCGCCCCTGAGGGCGTGGTGACCCTGACCTCCCTGGCCACCTCCGCCCCGCTCAGGACGATGATCTGCCCCATGATCTCCCGATCGTTCTGCACGGCAAGCCCGCCACCCTCGATCCCCTCCCCGAAGTCCACCCGGGTGGCGCCGCCCAGATGGGCGCCGGTGATCTTCACTGTCACCGCCTGCCCCTCCGGGCTGCCGTAGGCCATGAGGCTACTGATGTACGGCGCGGCGCCGGTGCCGGCATCCGCCGGCGGGGGCGGAGCGGGGCTGGTGGCAAAGGTCACGCCGGCGCCGTACACCGTCTCGGCGCCTGCGGCCACGGCCCGGAAGCGATAGGCCGTCCCGGGAGACAGCCCGGTCAGCCCGGCGCTGAAGCCGCCGGCCGCCGTCATCGTCCCGGCGGGCGCCGTTTCCCCGTAGTCACCCGACGTGCCCCACTGGAAGGACACGCTCACGCTGGCCGCCGTTCCCGTGTCCGCCAGGTCGCCGTTGAGGGTGGCCGTGGAGGCCCCAATGGCGCTGGCCTGCCCGGTGGTGACCTGCGGCGCCTGCGACGGCGGGCCCACGGTCGTGAAGGACCAGGCGGAGGACCAGGCCGACCATTCCGAGTTGCTGCCGGCGTAGCTCACCCGCCAGGCGTACGAGGTGGAGTAGTCCAGCAGGCCCGGCGGCACCTGGAAGGCGGTCAGGTCCCCGGAGGACACGGTGATCTCCCGGCTGCCGATCAGCCACTTCGAGGCGGTGTGCCTGTCGCCCTCGCCGTTCCTGAACTCCGAGGCCCTCAAGGTCACCGTCAGGCTGATGCCGGTGGCCCCGTCCACCGGCGAGAGGTTGACCGGGGCGCGGGGGGCGGCCGCGTTGGCCGCTGGCGGCCGGCCAAGCGGGCCGGCCACCAGCCCCAGGAGAATGCCCAAGCCCACCAGGGCATATGCCAGACTACGGCCACTCATACCTCGCCCCCCTGAACGCGCGCCTCCGCCGCACCACCGGGCGGGAGCGTCCACCGGCCCCATGCCTCTGCCACATGGGACACATTAAGCATATTACTTGCCCGTGGCGATGACAAGGCCGGGGGTCTCGAGAAAGCAAGAAGACCCGTTTGGGCGGGCCTTCTTTGCTCTAAAGGGGGGGGGTACCCTCTTTGAAGCTTTGTTATAACTTTGTTATAGTGCTATCTTACCCCGACGGCGCCGGCCTGTGCATCCGTTGAGTCACGTAGTTTCCACTGCGCAATCTACGTATTTCTGACGTTCTCCCCATGCCTGAAGCCAGGGGCTCGCGGCCTTCGTGCTCCTGGTCAACGATGGGCGGGTATTCGGAAGACAGGCCCGGGCACCCTCCCCGCGCGCCACCCGAGCCCATGATGGCCGCTCGCCTGCAGCGGGTCCTCCGCAGCACAGCATCAGTCCTCCTTCTCGTACTTGAAGGAGACCTTGATCTTGGTCCGGTAGGCCCGCACCTTGCCCTCGTCGATCTGGATGTCCATCTCGACCACCTCGGCGATGCGCAGATCACGCAGGCTCCTGGCGGCCTGCTCCACGGCGGCCAGGGCCGCCTTCTCCCACGATTCGGTGCTGGTGCCAACGAGCTCGATTACCTTGTAGACGCTGTCCGATGCCATGGCTTCCACCTCCCACTCATAGTCCGACCGCAGTGCCAACTGCTCCCGCGACGGGCCCCCGCCGCCCGGGGCAGGCTCAGTACTCCGCTTCCACGAGGAGGTGGCGCTCGGCCTCGTCCGTCGACCTGGCCCGGCGCAGCACCTCACCAATCCTCTGCGGGAGCCCGCCGGCCACCCAGGGGTACGGCGCCTGCACGAACCGTGTCTCCTCGCCGCACTTCTTGCAGACCGCATGCACCACCAGTTGGTCCATCTCGCCACAGAGCCAGAAATGAATGCAGGTGCTGGGCAGTTCCACCAGTGGGTCACTTCGCCGCCTCATCGCCACCCCTCCCAGGCGGGTTCACAACCCGCACACCTGCATCAGCGGGCGATGCAGGAGTTGACAAGCGACGTTATCACACATGATCCGAATCTGTCAATCTCTGTTACGACTATCGTATCCTGGAACCCCCGCCCGGGGGCCGCCCGCCATGGGCCCCTGCCCGGCGGCACGCTTTGAGAGAATCCTGTGACCGGGCGGCCAGGCCCGGAGACACCGGTGAGACCGCCGTGGGACATAATCGTCACCCGAGGAGGCGATGGGAGATGCTCTACACGTACTGCCCCAAATGCGGCGTGAGAACTGACTGGGCCCTGACCTGCTCTGCCTGCGGCGCCCCCATACCCCTGTTCGGCGCCGACGAGCGGCTCAAGGCCAGTGCCGCCATATCGGAGTACCTCGCGCAGACCCAGGTGAAGGAAAGTGGAGAGGGGGAGCGCGACAGCCCCCTGCTGCCGGTCGTCATAGGCCTGGGGGCGGTCGCGGTGATCGTCCTGGGCATGACGCTATTCCCTTAGCCGGCTGTTGTCTCCGGGCCTCCCCCGGCGGCCGCTGCCGGCCCCCGCAGTGTTCAGGCGCCGGGCCCGGGTCTGGTCTTCCTATTCACGAAGTAGATCGCTCCCCCGACGATCGCGCACCCCCCGGCCACTCCCAGCACCACCCACAGTATCCAGGCGCGGCTGGACCCGCCATCCTGTGGCTTGCCGGGCGAAGGGCCGCCCCCGGCCGGCTGCACCTTCAGCCCGGAATACAGGCGCCCGGTGCCCTTTGGCGTCACCACCACCACGTTGCGGTCGCCCGCGGCGGCGTTTACCGCCACCGTGATGGAGGCCTTGATCTGGCTGGAGGAGTCCACGGAGAAGCTGTCCACGGTGACCCCCTCCCCGAACTCCAGCGCGGTGGCCCCGCCCAGGTTGCTGCCCCTGATGACCACATCGAAGGTCCTCCCCACCTCGCCCCCGTTGGGGGACACCGAGGCCACGATGACCGGGGCCGTCTCCCGGTAGTGCAGGATGGGACCCCCGTACCCCACCGCGAAGACGTCCGTGGGAGAGGCCCCCCAGATGGCCAGCAGGTGATGGTAGCTGCCGGTGCTCATCCGGGCCCAGGACGTGCCGTCGTAGTGCAGGATGGTGCTCCCCGTCCCCAGGGCAAACACATCATCCGCGGCCGTCCCCCACACGCCCTGGAGACCGTTCTTGACCCCGCTCTCCAGCACGGACCAGGACCCCCCGTCATAGTGCAGCATGGTGGGGCTGTAGCTCACCACGTGGATGTCCGCGGCCGAGGAGCCCCATATCCCCGTCAGCCGGGCATCCGTCCCGGAGTCCACCGCGGCCCAGGCCGTGCCGTCGTAGCGCAGCAGCGTCCCGCCATTGC
>CAZBJX010000033.1:0-15638 GCA_964492335.1 uncultured Dehalococcoidia bacterium
CCCCGGCCACGAAGAAGTCAGCTACGGCTGCCCGGAGAAGTTGCGGAATTTCTGCCCGGCCGGCCGCGGCCGGCTGTTGAGGCGGCCGGGCCGGCGTAATATAATCTACGGTGGCAGAAGGCCATGGACGGGACGAGACGCACCGCATCCAGGGGCGCACCGGCAAAGCCGGCGGCCCCCTATCACCGCCTGGTGGTCAAGCTGGGCACGAACCTGCTCACCCGGGGCAGCGACGGGCTGGACATCGCCACCATGGCGGGGCTGGTGGACCAAGTGGCCCGGCTGCACCAGCAGGGGCTTGAGGTGGTACTGGTTTCCTCCGGGTCCATAGCCGCCGGCCGGGACAAGCTGGGCATCCGCACCGACCGGAAGGACATCCCCTTCCGGCAGGTCCTGGCCGCTGTGGGCCAGGGGCGCCTGATGCATGCCTACGAGCAGCTCTTCGACCGCCATGGTATCGTGGTGGCCCAGGCGCTGCTCACCAAGCGGGAGCTGTCCCACCGGGCGGGGTACCTGAACGCCCGCAACACCCTCCTCTCCCTGCTGGCGCTCAAGGTGGTGCCGGTCATCAACGAGAACGACGTGCTGGCCACCGACGAGATCAAGGAAGAGAAGTTCGGCGACAATGACAACCTGTCGGCCATGGTGGCCAACCTGGTGGACGCCGACCTGCTGGTCCTCCTGAGTGACGTGCACGGTCTCTACACCGCCGACCCCCGCAAGGACCCCGGGGCCACGCTGGTCCCCGTGGTGGAGAAGATCGATGCCCAAATCGAGGCCATGGCCGGGGGCGCCGGGACCAGCCGCGGCACCGGGGGCATGGCCACCAAGATCGAGGCCGCCAGGCTGGCCACGCGGTCGGCCATAGCGGTGGTGATCGCGGAGGGGGGCATCCCCGATATCATCGCCCGCCTGGCGGAGGGCGAAGCCATCGGCACCCACTTCCTCCCCACGACTACGAAGGTGGAGAGCCGCCAGCGCTGGATGATCAGCCGGCTGGCCTCCCGCGGCCGGATAATGATCGACGACGGCGCCGCCGGGGCGCTGCGGAAGAACGGCAGCCTGCTGCCCACCGGGGTGAAGGACACGGAGAAGGAGTTCCGCCGGGGGGACATGGTGGACATCGTCGACCTGCAGGGCCGCCGCGTCGCCTGCGGCATGTCCAACTACAGCTCCGGGGAGATCCAGGCCATCAAGGGCGCCCACTCCAGGCAGATCATGTCCCTGCTGGGCTACCAGTACGGCGCCGAGGTGGTCCACCGCAACAACCTCGTGGTGTTGTAGACGCAACCCTCAGGGTACCTCCCCCTTGGGAACGCCGGCGGGCGTTCCCCGCAGCCGGCCACCAGAAAGGAGGGCACAAAGAGCATGAAGATCGAGTGCCTGGTATGCCTCAAGGAGACCGCCATCCCCCGGAACCTCAACACCCAGAAATACGACGGGCAGATAACCTGCCGGGAGTGCGGCGCACTGCTCCAGGTCAAGCTGGTCAAGTCCAAGGTGGAGCAGTGCAAGGTAGTCATGGAGGGCCAGGCCAGGCTCTCTCCGGCCAGGCCCCCGGTGGGGGCCGGCCCGGCCAGGCGGGAGGGGCGCTTCTACCTGGAGGAGAAGGACTGAGACGGCACCGCCGCGCGTGCCGGAAATCCTTGACACTGGTGCATCGAAAGCGTTAAATATGGGCGTTACTGTAGTCTACCCCCAGCCTGGAGAATTCAAAGAGAAAGGTAGGTGAAAGTGCCGGAATGGGCATGGCTGGTAATTGGTCTGGCAGCCGGGCTGATCATAGGGATCGGCATAGCGTTCATAGTCCGACAGTGGATCGCCGGCCGCCAGGTCCAACTGGCCTCCGAGGAGGCCAGAAGGCTGATCAACGAAGCCCAGGAGAAACACAAGGCCATCCTCCTGGAATCGAAGGAGGCAGCCGTAAACATGAAGGCGGAAGCGGAGGCCAGCTACCGCGAGACGCGGGGCGAGCTGCAGCGGCTGGAGAGGCGCCTGTCGCAAAAGGAAGAGAACATGGAGCGCCGGGAGGAGACCTTCCAGCGCCGGGAGCAGCTCCTTTCCGGGAAGGAACGGGAGATAGAGAAGGCCCGCAATCGCGTGGAGGAGCTGCGGCAGCGACAGCAGCAGCAGCTGGAGCATATAGCCGGCCTGTCAACCGCGGAGGCCAAGGAGATCCTCCTTCAGAAGGTCGACACCGAGGTCAGGGACGAGGCATCAAGGAGAGTGAGGGCGATGGAGGCCGCGGTCAGAGAGGATAGCGACCGGAAGTCGCGGGATATCCTGGCCCAGACCATCCAGCGTTTGGCCGGGGACGTGGTGGCGGAGAGCACTGTCTCGGTGGTTTCCCTGCCGGGCGACGAAATGAAGGGCCGCCTCATCGGGCGCGAGGGGAGAAATATCAGGGCACTGGAGCATGCCACCGGAGTGGACCTGATAATCGACGACACTCCGGGGGCTGTCACCCTGTCCTGTTTCGACCCCGTGCGCCGTGAGATTGCCCGTATCGCCTTGGAGAAGCTTATCCTGGATGGCCGCATCCACCCCGCCCGGATCGAGGAAATGGTGAACCGGGCGCGGGACGAAGTAGAAAACACCATTCGGACTGAAGGAGAGCAAGCCGCCAACAGAGCCGGGGTGCATGGCCTGCCCCCCGAGCTTATCAGAACACTGGGCAGGCTGAAGTACCGTTTCAGCTACGGGCAGAACGTCCTCATGCACAGCGTCGAGGTTTCGCTCCTGTCCGGCATGATGGCCGCCGAGATAGGGGCCAACGTAGAACAGGCCAAGAGGGCAGGGTTGCTTCACGACCTGGGCAAAGCGGTCGACTTCGAGACGGAGGGGCCGCATGCTCAGATTGGCGCCGACATAATCAGGCAGTGGGAGAAGTCTCCGGACGTGGTGAGGGCGGTGGCCGCGCACCACGGGGAGGTGGAGATGAACACTGCCATGGCCTTCCTGGTGGCCGCTTCGGATGCCATCAGCGCGTCAAGGCCGGGCGCCCGACGTGAGTCCCTGGAGCAGTACCTGAAGCACCTGGAGGCCCTGGAGGGGATCGCCAACAGCTTCAGCGGGGTTGAGAAATCCTACGCCATCCAGGCAGGAAGAGAAATCCGCATACTGGTGAAGCCGGAAGAAATCGATGACCTGGGAGCCATGAGGCTGGCCCGGGACATCGTCAAGAAAGTGGAAGATACTTTGAACTACCCAGGTCAGATAAAGGTGACCGTGGTACGGGAGACCCGGGCGGTAGACTACGCCAAATAGGGGTGACGAAGAGGGCCATTGCGCATACTCGTCATCGGCGATGTGATAGGCAGGCCTGGCAGAAGGGCGGTGCGCCACCTGGTGCCAGGCCTGCGTCACGATATGCAGCTGGACCTGGTCATTGCCAACGGGGAGAACGCCGCGGGCGGAAAGGGGCTCACCCCCGAGACGGCGGATGAGCTCCTCGGCAGCGGTGTGGACGTGATCACCTCGGGAAACCACATCTGGGCCCAGAGAGAGGTCCTCCCTCTGCTCGATGACGGCTCCCCCATCATCCGCCCCCTGAACTTCGCGCCGGGGGTACCCGGCCGGGGGTCCGTGCAGCGCAAGAACGTCCTGGTGGTCAACCTCATCGGCCGCACTTTCATGGGCGACGCCGACTGCCCGTTCCGGGCGATGGACCAGCTCCTGGACGGGCTGACCGGGAAGCCGGAGGCCATCGTGGTCGACTTTCACGCCGAGGCCACCTCCGAGAAACAGGCCATGGGCCGCTACCTGGACGGCCGTGTCTCGGCGGTGGTCGGCACTCACACCCACGTGGGCACCATCGATGCGCGGGTCCTGCCAAAGGGCACCGCTTTTGTGACCGACATCGGCATGGTGGGGCCCTCCGACTCCGTCATCGGGGACAACACGCAGGAGGTGCTCCACCGCTTCCTCACCCACATGCCCCGGCGCCTGTCGGTGGCCAAGGGGCCCGTGGTATTCAACTCGGTGCTGGTGGAGACCGACCCCGAGACCGGGCGGGCAACCGGGATCACCCGGGTCGACCGGGAGGTGGACTAGGCAGTGAAGATCGACCTCCACATACACAGCACCGCCTCCGACGGGCGGCACAGCCCGGAGGAGATCGTGCGGATGGCGGCCCGCCTGGGGGTGGCTGCCATCTCCATTACCGATCACGACTCGGTCGAAGGCGTTGCGCCGGCGCTGCTGGCCGCCCGGGACTACCCGCCCCTGCTGGTGGTCCCCGGGGTGGAGTGCAGCACCGACGTCCCTGACGGCGAAGTCCACGTCCTGGGCTACTTCATCGACTGCTCGAGCCCCGAGCTCATCACGAAGCTGGCCGTCTTCCGCAACTCGCGGAAGGTGCGCGCCCAGAAGATGATAGCCAGGCTGGACGCCATGGGCGTCCGCATTGAGTGGCCGCGGGTCCAGGAGATCGCCGGCGCCGGCTCCGTGGGGCGACCCCACATCGCCCGGGCCATGCACGAGAAGGGCTACGTCCCCTCCATCAGGGAGGCCTTCAACCAGTACATCGGCCGCGAGGGCCCGGCCTACGTGGAACGGGAGAAGATGACCCCGGAGGAAGTGGTGGAGCTGATAACTCGCGTCGGCGGCCTGGCCGTCCTGGCCCACCCCGCCAACATCAAGGACCTGGACCGTCTCATACCGCGCCTCCAGAGAGCGGGACTGGCGGGCATCGAGGCATACTACAACAATTACCCGCCGGACACCGTCAGCCGCCTGGCCTCGCTGGCGCGCAAGCACTCGCTCATCGCCACCGGGGGCTCCGACTACCATGGGCTGGATGATCCGGCGGAGACGCCGATGGGCGGTGTCTACATCCCGCCGGAGTGCATTGGCCGGCTCCAGGCCCTGCATCGAGAGAGGACGGCCCGGGCATAGGAAGGCAGCCGAGCGAGAAGCGCCCCACAAAAGGCACGACGTGAAATACGAGGCGCCAGAGACGCTTCGTGAATTGCGCCATATGAAGGATGCTCTATGAAATGCGCCGCACACCCTGACACGGAGACCGGGCTGTCCTGCGGCCGCTGCGACACTCCCATCTGCCCCAGGTGCCTGGTGGAGACCCCGGTGGGCGCCCGCTGCCGCAAGTGCGCCAACGTCAGGCGGCTGCCTACCTACAGTGTCTCCCGCGTCCAGTACGTCAAGGCCGTGGCCGCCGGCGCGGTCATTGCGGCCGTGGTGGGGATAGCCTGGGCCATCCTCCGGGTGATCATCCACATACCCTTTCTGGGCCTCATGACCACCATCCTGCTGGCCGCCGGGGCCGCCTGGGTGATAGCGGAGGTGGTCAGCCGGGTGATCAACCACAAGAGGGGCACGCCGCTCCAGGTGATCGCCAGCGCCTGCTTCGTGCTGTCCTACCTGGTCAGCAACGTGTGGCTTCAGGGAGGCTCGCTGACCTTCTTCGCCTACTTCGGCCTGCTGGACATCCTGGTAGTCATCGTGGGCATTGTGGTCATCATGAACCGCCTGCGATAGACCGCAGACCGCGGCCTCAACCCAGGTAGAACATCCGGCGGGCGAGCAGCCCCTCCACCTGGGCCAGGGCGTCCTCCATCGATTCCCCGGTGAACCGGGGAAAGAGCCGTTCGGCGAGGCTCGGCCGGTACCTCATGGAGATCAGCCGCCGCCTCACCTTCCCCAGGTCCGAGGCGATCTCTACGGCGCGCTCGAAGTCGCCTACCTCGTCGACCAGGCCCAGGCCCCTGGCTTTCTCACCCAGGAAGACCTCCCCGGTGGCCAGTTCCCTGACCCTGGCCTCCTCCATCTTCCGCCCTTTGGCCACGGCCGTCACGAAGTAATCGTAGAACCCGGCCACCAGATCCTCTTCCTTCTCCTTCTCCTCCTCGGTCGGCTCGCGGAAGTAGCTGCCCATATCCTTCAGGCGGCCGCTCTTGGTGACGTCAACGTGCACGCCGATCCGGCCCAGCAGGTCCTGCAGTATCGGCCTCATGGAGATGACCCCTATCGACCCGATGACGGCCGTGGGCAGGGCCACGATCCTGGCTGCCGGGCAACTGGCCAGGTACGAGCCCGAGGCGCAGGCGCCGCTGACGAACACCACCACCGGCTTCCTGGCCGCGAGCCGGGACACGGCGCTGTGGAGCAAGTCCGAGGCCGTGGCCAGGCCCCCGGGCGAGTCCACATTGATGATGACCGCTTTCACTCTGCGGCTGTTCTTCAGCGAATCGATGGCCTCGGTGTAGTGCCGCAGGCGGCGCGATCCGGAAATGACGCCAAACAGCTCCCAGACGCCGATTCCGGGTGACATGGGTCTGCGTATGCCCATCTTGAACAGCGCTCCTCCAGCCACATTATCAGGTTTGCCGGCGTTTGCGCAAGCACCAGCATGCTTCCTCTGCGGCCAGGCGCCGGGGGCGGCGGCTAGAGTAACACTGGCCTCGATCCCAGCACTGCGGCCTGGTCACGGACCTTCTCCAGAAGCACCTTCAGAGCGTTTCTCTCTTCCGGCGAGAGGGCTGACAGTATCTGCGCCACCACCTGCTCCCTCTCCCAGGCCAGGTCCACCGCCTCCCGGCCCTCCTCGGTCATGACCACCTGCACCGGCCCCCCCTTGCGCGGTCCACGGTGAAGAGCGACGTAGCCCTGCTTCTCCATGCGGCTGAGGAGCTGGAGGACCGTCTGGTGGCGCCGCAGGAGCATGCGGCTGATCTCAGCGGGCGTCGCCGGGCGGTCTATCACCTTCAGCGCCCACAGCACGGCGGAGTGCATCATGGGGAGGCCCAGCGGCCTGAGCTCATTCTCCCTGGCCCGGTACAGGCCGGAGTTTGCCTGGCCGAGCAGCATCGTCAGCGCCCTGGCCTCCTCCCTCCCAAGGCCGGCGCCCCCGCGGTCACCACTCCCTGATGATTTCACTTCTGCCTCTCCCATCCGATCCTTGACATCCCCCGGAAGCCACAGTAGAGTATACCATATACTGTACAGTATGCGATACCGGCCCGGCCCCGGGCCCGGAGAAGGAGCGGCAAGTGAAGGCGGCCTTGCTCTATGGCCCACGAGACATGAGAGTGGAATCCATTGATACCCCAGTCGTCCGCGATGATGAGATCCTGGTCAGGGTCAGGGCCTGCGGCATCTGCGGTACCGACGTCCATTCGTACAAGCTGGGAGAGGACACCAGTCACCGGCGGCCCGCCCTCCTGGGGCATGAGTTCGCCGGCGAGGTGGTTGAGGCGGGCCGCCTGGCCACGGGCTTCAACAGGGGGGACCGTGTGGCCGGCACCGGTTATCGCACCTGCGGCCAGTGCTGGTGGTGCCGGGAGGGCCGCCCGGAACGGTGCGCCAGCCCCCTGGTGCCCGGGGAGGGCCTGGACGGGGCCTTCGCCGAGTACGTCAGGGTACCTGATCCGGTCATGGGAACTACCGTCTTTCGCCTTCCCGAGGCCATGAGCTGGGCGGAGGCGGCCACCATCGAGCCTCTCTCGGTGGCCTGCTACGACGTCCGGCGCAGCGAGATCCGGCCCAATGAGGTGGTGGTGGTCATGGGGGCCGGGATGATCGGCCTGTGCATCGTCCAGGTCTGCAAGGCCAGGGGCCCCTGCCAGGTCATAGTCAGTGAGCCGAACCAGTTCCGGAGGACGGTGGCCCTCCAGCTGGGGGCCGACCGGGTCGCAGACCCTTCCCAGCTCGACCTGGTGCAGTTCGTCCGGCAGCACACCGGGGGCGATATGGCCGGCGTGGTGTTCGATTGCGCCGGCTCCCCGCCGGTGCTGGCTCAGGCCATTGCCCTCCTGCGGCGGGGCGGCCGGCTCATGCAGGTGGCCACCTGTGAGCACAGCCTGGAGCTCACCCCCGAGATGATGTACCGCGCCTTCCAGCTGGGTAACATCCGGTGGCAGGGTTGCGGCGGGCAAAGGTGGGGTGAAGCGGTGGACCTGCTGAGCAAGGGTCAGGTGCGGACCGCGGGCCTGGTGACCCACCGCTTCAACCTGGACCAGATCAGAGAGGCTTTCGAGACCCAGATCACCGCCGCTGACGCCATCAAGGTGATGGTGGAGCCATAACAGCCAGCAACAACATGAGGAGGAAGGGCGATGCCAACAGACAGGCGTGACTATCGGTTTGTCGACGGCGAGGCGCAGGTATTCGAGATCTCCATTACGGTGGAGAACCTGGAGAAGGCCATGGAGTACTTCCGCCAGGCCTTCGGCTGGGAGCCCTACTGCATCCGCGAAGATGAGTCGCGGAACTTCAATCTGCGCGGCAAGACGGTGGAGAAGGCCGTCATGAAGTACGCCTGCTACTGGGCCGGGCCGGTGAGGTTCGAGCTGGTGGAGGCGGTCAGCGGCGACAGCGTCTACGCCGAGTTTCTCAAGAAGAAGGGCCCCGGCGTCCAGCACATCGGCATACGGGTGTCGGACCGGGACCGGGAGGTAGCCATGCTGAAGGACAGGGGGGTCGACGTCCAGCAGTCCATGGAGGTGCCCTTCATTCCGCTGAAGATGGCCTACATGGACACCATGGACCAGATCGGGGTCAACATCGAGCTGGTGGAGTGCCCCTGCGTGCCGGCCACCCCGGAGTTCGATGAGTACGTGAAGGCCAGGGTGGCCGCCATCAAGTGCAAGAAGGAGGCATGACCAGATGTCGAGCGAAACCGGAAAGAGCCCCCGGGCGCTGAAGAAACAGGCGGCCGAGAAGGCGCGCCAGTACGAATCGAGCTACCACGGCTGCGGTCAATGCACCCTGAAAGCCCTGCAGGAGACCCTGGGCCTGGAGGATGATCGGGTCTTCCGGGCCGCCAGTTGCCTGCAGGGCGGCTTTCCGGCAGAGTATCGGACCTGCGGCGCGCTCCTGGCCGGGGCCATGGTCATCAGCCTGGTCCGGGGGCGCGAACGCCTGGAGGAGGGGCAGCCCGGGACCTCCCGCGGCATGCGGGAGATCGTCAGGCTGACCGGCCGGTTCCGGGAGGCCTTCGGCACCACCCTCTGCGCCGAGATCACGGGCGGGCTCACCAGCGCCGTGATGACCGAGAAGGTCCTCGACCTGATGCAGGAGCGCCCGGAGCTGTTCGCAGGGCCGTCGCAGAAGGTGGTGGAGAAGTGCGTCGATACGGTGGCCATGGTGGCCGAGGCCGTGGTGGACATCCTGTTGGAGGAGCCCTCCCCGGGGCTGCCGCCCCGGGCGGGATAGCGCCGGAGCTGACCGGCGCATCGTGGCCGTGGGGCGCGAGCGCGCCCGGTTGTGCTAACATACTTCCTTGACGGCCGCGCCGGCGCGGCCACACCGCAGAGACAGGAGGCGCCGCCATGACCCCGAGCCATGAAGCAAGACGCCCCTCGGGCAAGCCCCGGATCCTGGTTGTGGGAGGGGTCGCGGGAGGGGCATCCTGCGCCGCCCGGGCCCGGCGTCTCTCCGAGGATGCCGAGATCCTGGTCTTCGAGCGCGGGCCGTACGTTTCTTTCGCCAACTGCGGGCTCCCGTACTACGTGGGCGACGTCATCACCGACGAGAAGAGCCTGCTGGTGGCCACCCCGGAGCTGTTCAAGAGGCACTTCAACATCGAGGTCCGCCTGCAGTGCGAGGTCCACGCGGTGGACCGGCCCCGGCAGGAGATCGAGGTCCGCAACACGGTCACGGGCCAGGTCTACCGGGAGGGATACGACGCCCTGGTCCTGGCCCCCGGATCGGCACCCATCCGGCCTCCCCTGCCCGGCATCGATCTCCCCGGCATCTTCACCCTGCGCACCATACCCGACAGCCGCCTGATGAAGCAGTGGATCACCGAGCGCAAGGTGGAGAGGGCCGTGGTGGTCGGCGGCGGGTTCATCGGCCTGGAGACCACGGAGAACTTGGTCCGGCGAGGGATATCCGTGACCGTCATCGAGATGCTGCCCCAAGTCATGCCGCCCATAGACCCGGAGATGGCCGTGCCTATCCAGGACCACCTGACCGCCAACGGGGTGGACCTGCACCTGGCCGACGGCGTGGCCGGCTTCGCCGCACACCCCGACGGGCACACCATCACCGTCAACACCCGGTCCGGGGCCAGCATGGCCTGTGACTTGGTCCTGCTGGCCATAGGTGTGCGCCCCGAGGCGGCGCTGGCCAGGGAGGCCGGCCTGGAGATCGGCCAGCTGGGCGGCATCCGGGTCAACGACCAGATGCGCACCAGCGATGACCGCATCTGGGCCGTGGGCGACGCCGTCGAGGTGCGGGACTTCGTGACAGGCGACTGGGCCCTCATCCCCCTGGCGGGCCCGGCCAACCGGCAGGGCCGCATCGCCGCCGATGCCATCCTGGGCCGCCACTCCAGCTTCCGCGGCGTGCAGGGGACCGCGGTCTGCCGGATATTCGACATCACCGTGGCCACCACGGGGGCCAGTGAGAAGGCCCTGCGCCGCCGGGCACACCGCGGCCAGCCCCTGCCGTGCGAGAAGGTCTACCTCCACCCCGGCCACCATGCCAACTACTACCCCGGGGCCCGGCCCATCACCATGAAGCTGGTCTTCTCCCCCGGGGACGGGCGCGTCCTGGGCGCCCAGGCGGTGGGAGAGGAAGGGGTGGAGAAGCGCATAGACGCCATCGCCATGGCCATCCAGCGCGGCTGCACTGTCTTCGACCTGGAGCAGGCCGAGCTCTGCTATGCCCCCCAGTTCGGCACGGCCAAGGACCCGGTGAACGTGGCCGGCATGATCGCCGCCAACGTGGTGCGCGGCGATGCGCCGGTGGCCCACTGGAGGGACGTCTTCGGGACGAACGCCTTCCTGCTGGACGTTAGGGAGCCCGGGGAGTTCAAGACGGGCCATCCGGAGGGGGCGGTCAACATCCCGCTCAACTCCCTTCGCCCCCGGATGAACGAGCTGCCGCGGGACCGGGAGATCCTGGTCTACTGCGCCGTGGGCCAGAGGGCCTACTACGCCACCAGGGCCCTGCGCCTGCACGGGTTCGCGGCGCGCAATATCTCGGGCGGGATGCGCAGCTACAACGCCCAGTGGCAGACCCGCGGCGCACCGTGACCCGCGGACCCCGGCCCGGGAGCCGCGGCGCTGCCGCCGCCGTCCCGGACGCTCAGAAGTCCCACTTGCCCAGGGGCTCGAAGCGCCCCTGGAAGAAGCGCAGCACCCGGGGCTCGTAGGCCAGCCTCAGCCCGGTGATGCGCTCACGCTTCCGGTACAGCGCGGCTATCCCTTCCACTGCATAGTCGATGTGAGAGCTGGTGTAGACCCTGCGCGGTACGGTGCAGCGCACCAGCTCCAGCTTCGGCCGGTAGTTCTTCCCCGTCTTCGGATCGCGGCCCTTGGAAACGTTCCCCCGCTCCATGGTCCGCACCCCGCACTCGATGTACATGGCCGCGGTCAGGGCCTGGGCAGGGTACTGCTCCTGGTCGATGTGGGGCAGAAAGCGGAGGGCGTCGATGAACACCGCGTGGGACCCCGGGGGCACCACGATGGGCACGCCCGCCTCCTGCAGCTTGCGGCCGAACTCCTGGGTCTGGGCGATCCGCATCTTGATGTAGTCATCGTCCAGCGAGTCGATCAGGCCCCGGTGGAGGGCCTCGATGTCCTTGGAGTCCAGGCCGCCGTTGGTGACATCCCCCTCCCAGACCCGCAGCATCCTCAGGAAGTCCCGGTTCAGGTCGGGGCTGTTGCAGGCGATGATCCCGCCCATGTTGACCAGAAAGTCCTTCTTGGCGCTGATGGTGCAGCCGTCGCCGTAGCTGAGGAGCTCCCGGAGTATCTCCTTGACCGGCTTGTCCGCGTACTGGGGATCCTTCCACTTGATCATGTAGGCGTTCTCCACGCACCGGGTGGCATCGTACATGTTGGGGATGCCGTACCGGTGCAGCAGCCGGGAGACGTCCTTGGCATTCTGCATGGAGATCGGCTGCCCGCCGGCCATATTGACGCAGGTCTCGAAGCTGACGTAGGCCACGTTCTCGGGCCCTGCCCGCCGGATCTCGCCCTCCAGCTTCTCGAGGTCGATGTTGCCCTTCCAGGGGAAGGTGTCCGCCGGGTCGTGCGCCTGGTCCACGATGACGTCCACGAACACGCCGCCGGCCATCTCCTGATGCAGCTTGGTGGTGGTGAAGTACATGTTGCCGGGCACGATCTGCCCCGGCTTGATCATGCACTGGGACATGATGTGCTCCGCGGCCCTCCCCTGGTGCGTGGGGATGATGTAGTTGTAGCCCAGTATCTCGCGGAACTCCTCCACCATCCTCAGGTAGTGGCGGCTGCTGTAGGGGGTGTCGCCGGTGTTGGTCATGCCCTCCCACTGGTAGCAGCTCATGGCCGACGTGCCGCTGTCGGTGAGGAAGTCCAGGTAGACATCCTCCGACTTCAGCAGGAAGGTGTTGTACCCCGCCTCCGCCATGGCGCGGCGGCGGTACTTCTTGTCCACCGCCCGCAACGGCTCGAAGATGGCGATCTTGTACGGCTCGTACATCCGCCTCTCGGAGCGCTCCACCCGGGGGAACGACACGAACAGGCGCTGCTTCAGCGGCTCGAACTGGGCCTCGTCCACGAACTCGGGGGCGTTCTTCAGCGAGAGACCCGTCAGGTCGTCCCGGTTCTGGTACACCGCCGCGATCACGTCCGCGATCTCCCGCAGGTGGTTGATGGTGTAGGCGCACCGGGGCAGCTCGAACATCAGCGTCCGCGCCCCTTCTCCACTCGCGTGATAGCTCCACAGGCCCTCTATCTTGCCCCGCATGCCGCCCTGGATATACAGGGACGCCGCCAGCACGAACTTGGGCGACTCCGCCGCCGGGATATGCGGCAGGAACCTCTTCACGTCCAGGGCGATGCCGTGGGTGCCCCTGAAGACGGGCACGCCCTCGGCCTTCATCATACCGTAGAGGGCCTCCACCTGCTCCTGGTACCACTCGGTGTACTCCGTGTTAGCCAACTCCTCGACGCCGATGGCGAAGACCTCCATGGCCCGCCCGGACATGCCGCCGTAGGTGTGCAGCCCTTCGTAGACGGTGACCCCGTTGCGCAGCTTGGCGAAGCAGTCCTCAAGCGGGCTGGCGATGAAGCCTCCGACGTCCGAGCGAGGGTCCTGGCTGGCGTCCATCAGGACGACGTCGGCCATGCCGATGATCTCCCGCGCGATATCCAGAATGCCCCGCCGCGGCGCCTCCACCTTCCGGATCCAGTAGGCGTTCTCCAGCACGTCCGAGATATCAACCACCAGGGCCACGGAGCAGGCGCTGGCCAGCTCCCGGACCGCCTTGAAGTTGGCCAGGGAGACGGGCTGCCCGTTCCAGGCGTCGGGGCAGGTTTCGATCTCGATGTACGCCACCTGGCCCCTGGCCAGCTTCTTCAGCATCCCTTCCAGTTTCACCACGTCGACGTTGCCGCCGAACCGGGCCGGCTCCCCGTAGCGCCGGGCTTCCCGGACGCTGATGTCCACGCTCTTCCCCTTGTTGGCGGGCACCAGCCCCTCGCACCGCCCCCGGTTGTGGAGGACCGTCTGGCCCGGCTGAAGCAGGGCGGCCACCAGCAGCTTCTCCGAGCCGATCCCGTTGTGCGTGGGCACCAGCTGCCCGATCCCCAGCACCTCCGCCACCGCCTTCTCCAGCCGGAGGAAGCTCCGGGCGCCGGCATAGGCCTCATCGCCGATCATGAGGCCGGCCTTCTGGTAGTGGGACCAGGCGGACATTCTCCGGGCCACCATGTCGAAGGAGACGTGGTCCGAGCAGACGTGGAAGGTGTTGAAGTGGGCCTGCTTGAGGATGTTCCAGCGCTCGTAGGGCCGCAGCGCCGCCATCTTCTTGACTTCCTTGATCTTGTAGGGCTCGCTCATCATCGTCCTCTTTTCATCGGGCCCGGCCGGCGGGCCGGCCCCGTTGCCTGAACGGCTCACCTCTTGTGGAATATTGTATCATCGCGCCCGGCGGGGCGCAGATTTCTCAGCGGTGAACTCCCGCGGGGTAGCCGGGGGTTCAGGGGATCAGGGCCCACCACCGCCGCCGGGAAGTTGTCCAGGGCCAGGTACCGGGGAAGGCCGCTGAAGAGGTGAGGTAGGATGGGAAGAACGGACACCAAAGTCGGAGTAAGATAATGCGATGGAGGTGTCAATACGGAGCGTATACCATACGGCAGATACACGAAGGAGTTCCGAGAAGAAGCCGTCAAGCTGGTGACCAAAAAGGCGTATCGGCCCTTGACCGACCTGGAGATGGGTCTGGCGCGTACCAAGAAGGAACTGGCTGAAGTGAAGATGGAGCGAGACATCTTAGAAAAGGCGGCCGCGTACTTTGCCAGGGAGTCTCTGCCCGGTACGCGATGATCCAGAGATTGCGGCTCGAACTGTCAGGCCTGCAGGGGACCTCCACCCCCAAGTGACCGCGCCCTGCCGGGCGCACGAAACAAGGCCGAGCCTCCGGGGAGTTCTCCGGAGGCCCGTCGGTGTTTCTGGTGGAGACGGGGGAAAGTCAGTCTCGGCCCGAAACACGATGTGGCGGATCGAACGGCCGCAGAAACACCAAAGCCACGGCCGAGGCCCCGACTAGCACGAGGAGCGAGAGGAAGTCCCCATCGGCAATGAAGCAGATGAACCCGTAGACCCCTACTGCCTGGCACAGAATACCGGCCACCACAATCAGCGCGACGTTGCGGGCGGTCCAGGACCAGGAGCCAGTCCATCGGCTGACTGCGCTGTCCGGCTTGCGGAAGGTGCGGCTGAGGAGGAAGATAAGCACGAGCAGCACCGCTGCGATCGCGTACAGCGTATACTTCACTGCAGTGAAGTCAGCTTTGGCTGACCCATCCGATCCTCTGGCAAAGGCGATCACGACCCACAAGAGAAGCGGGAGGAACTGGATGAGCCACACCAGCCGGTCCCAACGCCGGCCGCTGTGCGCACCGTGACCCTGAGGCCCGGTGGCGTGCGATACCGTGCCGACGGAGCCGGCCCCGGCAGTTAGCGTAGCCGCCATCTTCTTTCCTGCGAGATAGCGCCACACGGCGGTGGCGATTATGACGCCTGCGCCGACACCTACCGCCAGGAACGTGGCGAAGCCGATAACGAGAGCATCCAACAAGCTACGGTTCTCCCCGATGGCGAAGACTACATCCGGCCCTGTTGCTCCCTCATTGTACCGTGCGGCGAAGAGATAGGTGCCGGGCTTGTCTAAGGTGAACTCGAGGATGGCTCTGCCCGAGCGTCGTAGGACAGTGTACTCGAACGTGCCCTGCGGCGGGCGCAGTTCCACGGCGTTGCCGGTGTCTGGAGACGTCAGGCTCAGGGAGATCGGCGGGAGATCGACGCTCGTCTGGAAGGCTCTCCCATCGACCACGCTCCGATACTCGTAGTACACCACATAGTCCCGGGCGGAGGCCAACTCCACTTGACACGTATTCGGTGCGACGAACCTTATATCGGGAAGACGGAGGTCGAGGTAGAGAGAGATAGCGGCTAATCCCAATACGATGACGGCCACCCCGATGAGGTACCACCACCGGCTCGGCCTCGTTACTTCAGCTCGCATCATGGGTTTCTCTCATGTCCTGCACAGTGTACACGACCACTGCTGTCTGCAGAGATTGGCTCAGGCGAGCGTTGCACCACGAACGCGATGAGTCCGGCAAGAAGGCCCTTGTCACTTTTCACGTTATTGACCCAGGGTGTTTTCAAGTAATTTGACCACTCCC
>CAZBJX010000034.1:0-14662 GCA_964492335.1 uncultured Dehalococcoidia bacterium
CTTCGTGGACCTCACCAAGACCCTGCAGGACGATATCATCGCCAGGACGGAGCAGTCACTGCAGTGAGCAGGGCCGCGGCTTAACCGGGCCCGACTCAGGGCCTGACAATCGGCGGATGGGGCCCACCCCAAGGGTGGGCCCCGCTGTCATCAAGGACCGGGGGGGGGGGCCGCCGGGGTGGCCCGGATGGTGAAGCTGAAGGTGGCGCCGTGCCCCGGCTCCGACTCGACCCAGATGCGGCCGCCATGGGCCTCCACCAGCCGGCGGCACACCAGCAGGCCCAGCCCCGCGCCCTTGGCGTGGTGCAGCCGCGGGTCGCCCAGTTGCTGGAAGGCCTTGAACAGCCTTGACTGGTCCTCCTTCGATATGCCCGGCCCGCGGTCGGATACGGAGAGCACCAGGTCGCCCGCTTCCTGCCTGGCGGATACCTTGATCTGTGTTCCCTGCGGCGAGTACCTGGCGCTGTTCTCCAGGAGATTGCGCAGCACCCGCTCCAGGCGGATCTGGTCCGCTGACACGGGGGGCAGGGTGGCCGGCAGGTCCAGCAGGAACCGGTGCCTGGGGGACTGGCGCTGGACGCTGGAGACCACGTTGTGCACCGTCTTGGGCAGGTTGATGGGCTCCACATGCAGGACGAGGCGGTTGGCCTGGGCCCGGGAGAGCTCCAGCAGGTTGCCGACGAGGTGGGCCAGCTGCTCGGCCTCCATGGCTGCGTCCTGCAGCAGCTGGCCGGTCTCTTTCCGGGACAGCCGCGGCCCCTCGGAGATGGCGGTGTGCAGGGCGCCGATGATGATGGTCAGCGGGCTGCGCAGCTCGTGCGAGACCAGGCCGATGAACTCGTCCTTCATCTCGTCGATCTTGCGGCGGTCGGCGATGTCACGGGCCACGCCGACGAGGCCGGTGACCTGGCCCGCGGCGTCGCGCAGGAAGTCGATACGGGCCTCCGTCCACACGGCCCCGCCGTCCTTTCTGGCCAGCTCCACAGTGGCCGTCCGCTGGGACGGGGAGAGCTCCGCCCCGGCCCTGGCCCTGGCGAGCAGCCTGCGGTAGGCTTCCATCAGGGGCTCTCTGGAGCCGGGGACCAGCCAGGCATCCATGTCGCCGGCGTAGATTTCCTCAATGGTGTATCCGGTCAGCCCGACTGCCGAGGGGCTGACGTAGGTCGGCTTCATGGCGAGGTCCGCCGTGAATATCACGTCCGAGGCGTTCTCCGCCAGGAGGCGGTACCGCCTCTCGCTCTCCTCCAGGTCCTGCTCCATGCGCCTGCGGGCGGTGATGTCGCGGACCACTCCCATTATGCCCACCGGAGTGCCGTCGGGGGCGCGGGTGAAGGACCCGATCACCTCTGTCCACACACGGGCCCCGTCCTTGCGCAGCATCTCGACCTCCATGGTCCAGGACCGGCGGGGCCCCGGCCCCCCGGGCACGTCTGAGTGGAGCTGCTCCACGATGCTCCGGACCGCCCACTCCATGGAGTCCGGGAGCAGGGTCCGGGACAACGAGAACTGCAAGGCCTCTTCCACGGTGAGGCCCAGCAGGTGGGCCACTGAAGGGCTGACGTAGGTAGGCCGGCCTTTGAGGTCGGCGGCGAAGATGACGTCGACGGCGTTGTCGGCCAGGAGGCGGTAGCGCTCCTCGCTCTCCTTCAGGGCCTGGGTGGCCATCTTCCACTGGGTGATATCGCTGATCAGCGCCAGGACCGATGGCCTCCCCTCCCAGTCCAGGAGGACGGCATTGATGTCGGCCCACCAGATGCCGCCCGCCCTGGTCTTGAGCCGCGTTTCGTAACTCCGGGAGGCCTCCTCGTCCCTGAGGCGGCTGGCATGGCGTTCTGCCATGACGGGCAGATCGTCGGGGTGGACGAAGTCCGCAAACGGCTGGCCTACCAGCTCGCTGACACTGTAGCCGCTGATCTGCTCGATGCGGGGGCTGACAAAGGCCAGCAGCCCGTCCTGGACAACGGCAATAGCCTCGTTGGCCGTCTCCACCAGCAGGCGGTACCGCTCCTCTGAACGCCTCAGCTCTTCCTGGACCCGGACCCGGTCGCTGATGTCACTGATCAGGTGTATGATGGCCGGCCTGCCGTTCCAGGAGAAGAGGATATCCCGGATGCCCAGCCACCTGGTCCGCCCCTGGCCGTCCAACCCCCTCACCACTGTCTCCGACGGCATGCTCTGCCCGTGGGCGATCCAGTTGTACCTGTCCATCAGGGCCTGGTGGTCATCGGGGAAGGCCATCTCCAGCAGGGGACTGCCTATGATGTCCTGCCTGGGCCGGCCCAGGGCCTCAGCGAATCTCTGGTTCACATAGAGGACCCTCCAGTCCTGGCTGATGACTATGGCGTCATTGGCGTTCTCGATCAGGCGGCTGACCAGGTCTATCAGGTCGAGCTCGCTCAGGGCTTCCGCGCCCGGAGGCGGGGGCTGCCCCCCGGACCCGCCGGCGAAGGCCGCCGGTGCCCGGACCGTGGCCCCCATGCGGCGCCCCACCTGCGGCAGGAAGGCGGCGGCACGGGGCGGTATCCTGTTGGGACGCTCATCCCCCATGAACATGAACCCCAGGGCGGCCCCTCCGTGCTCCACAGGCACCAGGGCCACGGACTCGAAGAGGGCGGCGGCGGAGCAGAGGCCGGCAGCGGCGAAGGGCGCCCCCGCCGCGCGGGCGCCCTTCGGCCGGCGGTTGCGGATGAAGGGTTGCCCGGCCAGGACGGCGCCGCAGAGGCCGGCCTGCGGGCCCGGGAAGGAGGCCCCCGGGTGGCGCCGGAATCTGCCGGGACCGGCGTCGCAGGACGCGGCGCTGCTGGCGCCGCCGGCGTCGAGCACGATGATGCCGGCGCACCGGCAGCCGGAGTAGCGGGCCAGGGCGGCCGCGATCGCCGGCAGCTGTGTCTGCGATCGCTGGCCTGCTGTCTCGAGGATGGCGGCCAGAAGGTCCCGCTCAGCGGCCGCGGAGGAGGCGGCGAACCCCGGCGGCGCGGGTCCCGGGCGCTCTTTCCCGCTGCGGCCCTTCCTGCCTGCGGTCGCCTTGGTCATGGCTTCCCCCTTCACTGCGTGGTGTGGGCCCTGCCGGGTGTCGAGGGGTTCAGGCCCTATGATATGGGGGGGGCCAGGCCCAGTCAAGGTGTCGGGTGCGCCGGGCCTTTGACAACAGGCCCGAAGCTGGCTATCATTGCCGCACGGGGGGTGCCGCATGGCTGATACGCGATTGAAGCGCTATCGCATACTCGTTGTCGATGACGAGGAGCGTATCCTCCACTTTCTGACGTCCAAGCTCAGGGCATCCGGCTATGACGTGGTCACGGCCCAGAACGGCCAGGAGGCCCTGGAGCGGGTAGCCGCCCAGCAGCCGGACCTGGTGGTGCTGGACCTGGTCCTCCCCAAGATGCACGGGTTCGACGTCCTGAGGGAGCTGCGCAGCTTCTCTTCGGTCCCGGTGATCGTCCTCAGTGCACTGGGGGCTGACGCCGAGAGGATCAAGGGGCTCAGGCTGGGGGCCGACGACTACCTGCCCAAGCCCTTCAATCCGGATGAGCTGCTGGCCCGCATTGAGGCAGTGAGACGGCGGATGGGGTCCGATGAGGGATCGAAGACCAGCGAGGCCGTCTCCTTCGGTACGGTCGAGATCGACTTCGCCAGGAGGCGGGTGGTGGTTGACGAGAACGAGCAGTATCTCACGCGGATCGAGTGGCTCCTCCTCAGCGAGCTGGCCCGCAACGCGGGGCGCCTCATGCTCTACGAGGAGCTTCTGGGCAAGGTCTGGGGCCAGGAGTACCGCGGCGACATACAGATCCTGAGGACGTGGGTCAGCCGCCTGCGGCGGAAGCTGAACGCCACTTCCGGCGGACAGGGCCTGATCCAGACGGTGCCCAAGGCCGGCTACATGATTGAGCGGCTGCCCTCCTGACGGCCCCCAAGGCCGGCTACATGATTGAGCGGCTGCCCTCCTGACGGCCCCGCGCCGGGGCGGCGCTCCTGAGGCCGGCATCCCCCCTTCTGCCGCCCGCCGGCGTGCGTGCGGGCGGCGCCGATGACAGAAGTCCGCAATCTTTTCGGGGCGCGTTTTATGACATCTGCATGGGGCGCGTTCTAGAATGGGCATGGTCTTGGGCCCGCGCGGTGAGATAGATGCTGGAAGGATGCAGGGTCGGCGTTCTGGTCGAGGAGGGCTTCGAGGACTCGGAGCTCATGGGGGTGGTGAGGGCCATGAGCGGGGTCGGCGCCCTGGTGCTGGTGATAGGCAGCGGCCCGGGCAGAAGCTACCGCGGCATCAGGGGCAAGGTGAAGGCGGAGGCGGATGCCTCCGCCGATGGCGTGAGTGTGAAGAGGCTGGATGCGCTGGTGGTCCCGGGCGGGCGCGCGCCGGACACCATGCGCTTGAACGAGGCGATGGTGCGGCTGGTCAGGATGGCCAGCTCGATGGACAAGATCGTGGCGGCCATTTGCCACGGCCCTCAACTGCTGATTTCGGCGGACGTGGTCCGGGGGCGCCGGGTCACGTCGTGGCCCTCCATCGCGGTCGACCTGGCCAATGCCGGCGCCACATGGGTGGACGAGCCGGTGGTGAAGGACGGCAACATAATCACTGCCGCGAAGCCGGTGGACCTGCCGCGGTTCATCAAGGCCGTCATCGATGCCCTGCAGGAGAAGGCAGGCGGGCCGGAGGCCGCAAGGGACGAGAGCAGCTGAACCTGACCGCCCCCGGGCGCGTTATCACTGTAGAGAGGGGCGCAGGGACGCTCCTCATCAATCGCAGAGGGGGCACAATCCACATGGAACCTGGAAACGAACAGCTCTGTGCGGGGTTGGCGGAGGGGGAGCTTGAGCCATCGGGCGGCGGCCGCAAGTCCGGCCCGGCAGCCGCGGAGGTGGGCCGCATCGTGCGCGAGACCTGCCGCCGGTTCGCGCGGGACGTGGACTGGCAGCATCGCAGGCACATTGCGTCAAACGGTGGGGGCGAGGGCCCGGGCTGCGGGCTCAGCGAGGACCACGAGGGGCTGCACAGCGGCCGGTACATCAGCGTGAATGTGGTGCCGAGATCGGGGTACCTGGTGGTGAGGGGGGGGTACTATGACCGCCGCCGTCAGCCGCAATCGGTGTACCGCCAGTCCCTGCCGCTGGCCAGGCTGACGGCGCAGGGGCTGGCCAGCCTGCTCAGGGAGATGCATGACGGCCTGGGCTGCTGCCACCGGGGGCGGTCCACCTAGGGCCGGCCGGGCGAGGGTGGCGCCGTCTCCACCTCGACCAGCACATCATAGAGGGCGGCGTTGGGGACTGTCAGGAAGCGCTGCACGGGGTTGACTGACTCGTGGGTCAGCTCGTTGTGGTGGCCCGCGAGGTAGTCGTCGGGCCACCAGCCCTGGGGTATGCTCACCACGCCCCGCTTGATGCGGTAGCTCAATCGGGCCTTCAGCATGGCCTGGCCCCGGGCATTGTACACCCGGACCGTGTCGCCATCCGTGATGCCCCGCGGACGGGCGTCCGCGGGGTGGATCTCCAGCGCGGGCTCCGGGGTTGCACCGGGCAGGCCCGGTATCCGGCCCAGGCCGGAGTGCATGCGGTTGGCGGAGCGGCTGGTGAGCAGGGTCAGAGGGTGGGCCCGGGCCCTGTCGCTGCGCGAGCTCTCAATGGGCTCCAGGTAGGTGGGGAGCTCCTGACCGAACATCTTGAGCCGCTCGGTGTAGAACTCGACCAGGCCGGTGGATGTCCGCAGGTGCGGCGGACGGGGCGGTTGCCGGGCCATCACCGGGCCCTCCCTGAGCCGCTCCAGGGAGACGCCCTCCATGGCCGGATCGCCGGAGGCGAGCAGGTCTTCGATGTACTGCTCTTCCGTCCTGTCGAAGTGGGAGCCAAGGCCGAGCCTCCCGGCCATCTCCGCGGCTGTCCGGAAATCGGAGCGGCTCTCGTGGAGGGGCTCGATGGCCTTCTGCTGCAGATGAAGGTAGGTGTGATGAAGGCTGGAGGTGCACAGGTCGGTGCTCTCGTAGAAGGAGGACGCGGGCAGGACGTAGTCGGCGAACCTGGCGGAGGGTGTCATGAACAGGTCGCTGACCACTATGAGCTCCAGGTGGCCCAGGACCTCGCGGGTCAGCCGGTTCATGTTGGGCATCTCGTTGACGAAGTCGCGGCCGGAACACCACAGGGCCTTCACGGCCTGGGGCTGTCTCCTGGTGATGGCATCGTAGAGCAGCATCACCGGCAGGACGTCCGGCCGTCCGCCCGGCAGAAGGAACTGCTGCCAGTTGAGGGTGAAGCCGGCGGGCCTCTCCGGGTTGATGTTGCCGGTGACGGCCGCCAGCGCGTTGATGGCCCGGCAGGAGAGGTGGCTGTGGAAGCTGCGCTGCATCCCCCACCCGCGGAAGATGGCGGCCGGCCTCCGGGAGCCGTAGGCCACCGCCAGCCGCCGGATGACGTGGGGCGGTATGTCGGTGATCAGGGAAACCTTCTCGGGCGTGTAGTCCCGGACCATGTCGGACAGGAGCTGGAACGCGGGCGCGCACTCGATGCCGGACACCTCGTAGCTGCCGTTGACCGCCGGCCGGGACTGTGGGGCGGTGGCGGCCTGGCGCCTGCCGCTGTATTCATCGATGATCATCAGCACGTCCGGGCGCCCGCCGGGGATGACCTCGTTCTCCTTGAGGAAGAAGCCGCTGTCCCTCTTCACCAGCAGCGGGCCCACGGTGCTCTCGGCGATGAACCTCCTGTCCCGCAGCCCTTCCCGCAGGATGACGTTGATCATCGCCAGGGCCAGGGCCCCATCCGTGCCCGGCCTTATGGGGATGTGCTCGTCCGCGCGGGCGGCCGTGGCCGTGAAGCGCGGGTCGATCACCACCACCCTGGCCCCCTTCCTCCTGGCGCGCACTATCATCCTCAGGTGGTGGTAGTTGGTGGCCGCCGGATCGCTTCCCCACACGATGATGAAATGGGGGTCGGGCCCGGACAGAAGATGGTCCTCTCCCCGCAGGTAGCCGAATGTGGTCGTGTCCGCGCACGGGCCGGCGGCGTCGCCGCAGCCGCTCCAGTCGATCAGGGTGCCCCTGGTCAGGCTGGCCAGGCGCGAGTAGCTCCCGGCCAGGTTCGGCATGCCGGATACCAGCCAGGCCACCGCGCCCGGGCCGTACCGCTGCGCTATGTCCTGGAGCCTTGCGGCGATGTCGCCCAGGGCCCTGTCCCAGGATACCCGCTGCCAGTGGCCCAGCCCCCGCTCCCCGGTGCGCTTCAAGGGGTACTGCAGGCGGTCGGGGTGATAGACCATCTGCCGGCTGGCCAGGCCCCTGGGGCAGGCCCCCCTGTCCGCGGGATCGGGGAAGTCGCCCGGGCGGACCCTGGTGATGACGCCGTCCTCCACCTCCACGGAGAGGCCGCACCCGATGTAGTCGGGCAGACCGCACACGGTCCTGGTTATGGTCTTGGCCATCGGCTACCTCCGTCTAGCTTAGGGTGACCTGGTCCAGATAGCGCGGCACTGTGACCTCCCAACTCCTGGCGGTCCTCACCAGGTCGGCCAGGGACATCGCCGCCTGGGGCTCGCCGTGGGTGACGAAGACCCTTGAAGGGGCATCCCGGAAGCCGGAGAGCCACCGCACCAGCCCGTCTCTGTCGGCGTGGGCCGAGAAGCCGCCTATCTGGAGGATGGTGGCCTTGATCCGGTGCTTCTGCCCCAGTATGCGCACCTCGCGGGCCCCGCTGACGATCTGCCGGCCGAGGGTGTCCCCGGCCTGGTACCCCACGAACAGGATGGTGCTCTCCCTCCGGGAGATGTTGGTTGCCAGGTGGTGCTTGATGCGGCCGCCGGTGCACATGCCGGAGCCGGCGATGATGATAGTGGTGCCTTTGATGTAGTTGAGCGTCTTCGACTCATCCACCGTCTTGACCAGCCTCAGGTTGGGGAAGTCGAACGGGGAGCCATTCTGGCGGAAGAACTCCCTGGTCTCCTCGTCGAAGAGCTCGGAGTGACGCCTGAAGACCTCGGTCACACTGGAGGCCATGGGGCTGTCCAGGAACACCATAAGCGGCGGTATGCGGCCCTCCAGGAACAGCCGGCTGAGATGGTACAGGATCTCCTGGGCCCGCTCCAGGGCGAAGCTGGGGATGATGAGGTTGCCGCCGGCCCTCTGCGTGTGGGCAATGACCCCGGCCAGCGTCTCCTTGATGTCTCTCTGCGGGTCGTGCACCCTGTCGCCGTAGGTAGACTCCGTCACCACGCAGTCCGCGCTGTCCAGCAGGGTGGGGTCCGGCAGGATGGGGGCGCCCCACTTGCCGATGTCCCCGGAGAAGACGATGGTGCGGCGGGCGCCGCCGGAGCCGGCTGTGAGCTCTATCATGGCCGATCCCAGAACGTGGCCGGCGTCGTGGAACACGGCCTGCATCCCCTGGCCTGCCGTTACCGGCTGGCCGTAGCCCACCCCGGACAGCAAGGGCAGCACGGCCTGGGCGTCCTCGGAGGTGTAGAGCGGTACCTCGGGGAATGGCCCCTGCCTGCCTTCCCTTTCGTGGCGCCGCTTCTTGGTCCGCGCGTCTTCCTCCTGGATCTTGGCGGAATCCAGCAGCATTATGGGCACTATCTCGGCGGTGGCCCGCGTGCAGTACACCCGGCCCCGGAAGCCGTCGCGCACCAGCTTGGGCAGGAGCCCGCAGTGGTCCAGGTGGGCGTGGGTCAGAAGGACGCAGTCCAGGCTGGCCGGGCTGACCGGGAAGTCCTGCCAGTTCCTCCCCCGCAGCTCCCTCTCCTGGTACATCCCGCAGTCCACCAGGACCCGGGCGCCGGCCCTTTCCACCAGATAGGCGGAGCCGGTGACGTTCTGCGCTGCTCCGAGGAAGGCCAATCTGGTCTCCATGATACTGCCCACAGTTTACCGTTTTCCGCACTGGTCCGTCCATACCGCGCGGACCGTCCCGGCGGCCGCGGCGCGCCCGCGTTGACCAGGAGAACGAAGGTCGCAAGCCCCTGGCTTCAGCCATGGGGAGAAGGCCATGCGAGCACGGCTTGTATTAGATAGAGGGCGGTGATATGATGCTGGCATGGTTCGAGGGTTTCGTTCCAACAACAAGGTGGTTTGCTCGTGTATCTACCATGTCGTCTGGTGCCCGAAGTATCGGCGGTCCGTTCTAGTCGGAGAGGTGGGACAGCGGTTGAGACAGATACTCAGCGAAGTGGGGGAGAAGCGCCACGCGGATATCCAGGGGCTGGAGATCATGCCAGACCATGTGCATCTGGTGGTAGAGATAGACCCCCAGTATGGCATTCACAGGCTGGTGAGGCAGATGAAGGCTGTGTCCTCCCACTATTTGCGGCGGGAGTTCCGGCAGTTGAGAACTCGTCTGCCCACCCTCTGGACGAACTCCTACTTCGTGGCCACGGTGGGGGGAGTTCCCCGGGCGGCCCTTCGGCAGTACGTGGAGAACCAGAAGCATGTATAGAGTGAGGAAGCTCAAGATAGAAGACGCGCAATGCGAGGCACTGGCCCTGGCGGCGGGAGACCTCTACTCGCGTACAGTGACCTCCTTCTGGCGCGTGGTGCGGAAGAAGGGCGAACTGGCTGAAGCCTTCATCTATGGGGCGAAAGACAACCAGAAGATGTACCGGTGGCTGCTCGGCAAGGTCAGGTGGATGATCTCCTGCAAGTGTCAGTGCGGCTTCCGCTATCACAGAGACGGGGTTGGACCATGGAACATTCGCGCCAGGTATCCGGGGAGCTCTGGTTCCCCAGTAGTCGGGGCGATGGCGTCCCTCATTGGAGTGCGCTACGCGCTCTGATGTTGCCCGTTACGGCGGGAAAGAATCCCCTGGCTTCAGCCATAGGGAGAACGTCATAATCCCTGCCCGGCATGACAGAAAGGCCGGCGATATGGAGCGCGAGCGGCGGGCGGCCCGGCCACGGGCCCCGGAGCCCCCGAAGATAGGCGACTTGTTCCCCTGCATGACGGTGGGCGTTATGGGCTCGGCGGGGGGCAAGCTGAGCAGCGTCGTGCGCCGGAAGGTGCGCCGCCTGGGGCATGGCATCGCCAGCCGGGGCTACGTGCTGATCACCGGGGCCTGCCCCGGGCTGCCCCACGAAGCTGTCAAGGGGGCCAAGGAGGCCGGCGGGATAGTGGTGGGCGTCTCCCCGGCCCTCAATTTCGCAGAGCACGTTGGCGTGTACCATTCGCCGACCCGGGGTTATGACGCCATCATCTATACCGGCAGCGGCCTCATGGGCCGCGAGATAGAGAACATCAGGAGCTGCGACGTAGTCATCTTCGCCGGCGGCCGCTCCGGCAGCCTGGGGGAGTTCGCCATCGCCTATGACGAGGCCAAGGTGATCGGGGTGCTCCGGGACACCGGGGGCATCAGCGACCATATCGCCAGCATCATCGAGATGGTGGGCAAGGACACCGGGGCGGTGGTGTGCTACGACGACGACCCGGAGAAGCTGCTCGATCAACTGGAAGAAGTCTACCGGAGCTACATCTTCCCCAGGAACGTCAGCATCATGGCCTCCGGCAGCGGGCCCGACGGCCAGCTGCAGTACTAGCCGGCCACGCCCGGCTGCCGCCACGCCCGGCTACGCCCGGCCGGCGATCTCTGCCTCGTTGGGGCAGTAGAGGTAGTCCACCTTCTGGTGCTCGTTCCTGTCGTGATTGACGTAGTAGTGGCTGGCGAACAGGGGGTCCACTTTGGCCACCTCGTCGTAGTTCCAGGGGGGCGCCGCGCACGTCGGGCACCAGTGGCCAGCGGCGATGAGCCGGGAGCTGCCCTGGAACTCGTGACCCAGGCCGCACCTCCATTTCAGGATGGAGGTCAGGTCTGTCAGGCTGCTGGAGAGGCACTGCCCGCCCCGGGCCTCCGCCAGGGTGCGGGCGTACTCCAGGGTGGGCTTGTCCGGCACCTCCGTCCCGGGGCGCGGCGGGGGCTCGGGTCCGGAGCGCTCAATCCGGTAGTCATTCCAGTCAGGTATGCTCTGCCACTTCTCCCGGCTGCCGAAGAAGGCCGTGATCTTCTCCTCGTCGTTGGACTCGATCCAGCGCAGCGGGTCCGCCATCCGCTTCATCACGACTCGCACGATGGGGCTGGTGATGAAGCCGGGGGTGATCGCGGTGAGCGGCCTGGCCGCCCGCAGGTACCAGGGGATGGAGGCCTCCACATCCTTGTAGTGGTCTTCCAGCGAGTGCCGCCAGTGCCCCGTGTAGCTGTTGAGGACGTCGCTGTCGGCGAACCACCCGCAGTGGAAGTTGCGCAGGCCGAACCAGTTCAGGGGCATGATCTTCCGGAAGTCGCCCAGCCCGAACATCTTCAGCATCCGCTTCATGTAGTCCGCGAAGACGAAGCGGCAGGAGGGGCCGCCGCCCATGTTGTAGACCCGGCCGTAGAACTCGTCGGGGGCCTCCGTCGTCTGCACCAGGCCGTAGCCCGCATCGTCATTGGTGATCAGCTCGATGTGGGTGTGCACCGGCTGGTGGAACATGATGGGGTCCATCAGGGTCAGCGCGTTGGGGATGGCGATGAAGGTCTGCCGCATTATGGCCCAGTGCTTGATGCCGGAGTCGATGATGGCCCTCTCGGAGGCTATCTTGGTGGTGGCGTAGAAGTCCCCCACGCTCGGCCGGAGAGGGTCGCCGACCCTGATCCAGTGGATGGGCGGGAGCCGGTCGCCGTACGCTGCCACGGAGCTGATGTAGACCAGGCGGATGTGGTCGCCGTTGTCCGGCTGCTTCTTGATGGCGGCCAGGATGTTGGAGGTGCCGCCGAAGTTGATGCGCCGGCACTGCGCCGGCTTGTGGTCGGCCTCGGGGGCGATCAGCGCCGCCGGGTGCAGGACGTAGTCCGCCCCGGTCACCGCCCTCAGCACGTCGTCTGGATTGCAGAGATCCCCCCAGACGATGGTCACGCCGTCCCGGCCGTCGTACCGGCCGAAGTCCCTGCGGTTCTGGGCAGAGGGCCGGAGCAGGAGCACGGTGTCACACCTGTCCCGGCGGCGCAGGAGCTCCCTGAAGGCCCCTCCGCCCATGGACCCGGAGGCCCCGGTGAGCAGCACTCGCTTCTTTGCGGACATTGGGTATCCTCCCCCCCGTCGAATCTGAGGCAGCGCGGCCTGCCTTTTCCGGAATTATATACTGGAGCAGGGCTTCGTGGAAAGTCAGCCCCGGGCCCCACTTCGCGGCGGACCGGCCGCCGGGGCGAAGGCCCGGTGGGACCGAAGTCCTTGACACCCGGCCGCCCGAGCGGGCTATCATTGCCTCATGGACCCGATAGACGCGCCGGCGCGCCGGTGGTACGAGATGGGCCCCATCAGGCCGCCCAGCGAGGGCCGCGACCAGTCGCTGCTCATCAGGGCCACCCGCAACTGCCCCTGGAACCGCTGCCGGTTCTGCCCGGTCTACAAGGGGCAGAGGTTCCAGTACCGCAGCGTGGCCGAGATCAAAGAGGACATCGATGTGGCCCGGGCCCTGGCCGGGGATCTGAAGGACGCCTCCTGGAGGCTGGGCCTGGGCGGCGGGATCGACCGGTCCGTGCTGCAGTCGGTGCTCAGGGCCAGCCCGGAGCTCTACGGTGGTGGGCCCGCCGGCGCCGCGGACGCCGATCGCTGCATCGCCAGCCTGGTCAACGTGGGCAACTGGCTGGCCAGCGGCGGGCGCACTGTGTTCCTGCAGGATGCCGACACGCTGATCATGCGGGTCCCCGAGCTGTTGGAGGTGCTGCGGCACCTGGCGGCCGGGTTCCCGGGGGTAGAGCGGGTCACTTCCTATGCCCGGGCCAGGACGGCGGCCCGCAGATCGCCGGCGGAGCTGGCGGAGCTTCGCGATGCGGGCCTGGCCCGGCTGCACGTGGGCCTGGAGTCCGGCGCGGACGAGGTGCTGCAGTTCATGGAGAAGGGGGTGACCGCCGAGGAGCACATCCGGGGCGGGCGGGCGGTAGTGGAGGCCGGCATCTCCCTCTCTGAATATGTCATGCCCGGCCTGGGCGGCCGGAGATGGTCGGAGAAGCATGCGCTGGAGTCCGCGCGGGTGGTCAACGCCATCGGGCCGGAGTTCATCCGGCTAAGGAGCCTGGGGGTGAGGACCAATACCCCGCTGCACCAGCAGATGGGCAGCGCCGAGTTCGAGGTCCTCGATGAGGATGACATGGTGGGGGAGATCGGCCTGCTGATCGAGAACCTGCACTGCCGCGCATACCTGGCCAGCGACCAGATGTCCAATCTCCTGTGGGAGATCGAAGGGCGCCTGCCGGAGGACAAGCCGGCCATGCTGGCCACCATCTCCGCCTACCTGGCGAAGCCACCCCTGGAGCGGCTGCACTTCTGCCTGGAGCGCCGCCGGCGGTCCTACTACCAGGTCTACGGCGGCTTTCCCGCCGAAGTCCAGGGTTTGCTGGAGCAGGCCCGGGACGCCCTGAGGGGCGAGAGGCCCGACGCCGCGCTGCTGGTGAACGAGGCCATCGGCGCCCTCAAGCAGGGCTTCGTGTGATGGGGGCTGGCCCAGGCCTGCCGGTCAGCCCGTGGCCTGGCCGGGGGACTTGACCGCCCCCTCGGTCCCGTGCTTGTGCGCCGCCTCCTCCCGCCGCCACTGGACGTACTCCCTGGTGCCTTCCTCCAGGGAGACCTGCGGCACCCATCCCAGGTCCCTTCCGGCCTTGGAGGCGTCGAGGTGGATGTCCTGGTTGAGCTGCAGGATGAAATACCGGTTGAGGAAGGGCATCTCCTTCGCCCGGAGCATCCGGGCGATCAGCTCCATGAGGTAGCACGAGACGTAGGCCACCGAGAAGGGGACGCGGCCCCACACCTTCCGCCCGCCCCTGGCCTTGACTATGGCCTGGGCGAACTCCCGCAGCCTGGTCGGCTCGGGGCAGGCGACGTTGTAGACCTCCCCCACTGCCTTCTCGCTGGTGGCCGCCAGGATGCAGAGGTCGGCGATGTCCCGCGAGTGCACGATGGCGTAGCGGGGGTTGCTCATGCCCGGCCAGAGTATCACCGGGGAAGCGGCATACCGGTAGAGGCGGTCGGAGATCAGCCGGTCGCGGGGCCCGTAGGCGGAGCCGATGCGGATCATGGAGACCTTGATCTTCCCCTGTTTCTGGTATTCCCAGCAGGAGCGCTCCGCCAGCAGCTTGGCGTAGTCGTAGTAGGTCTTGGGGGTGAGGCACACGGCGCACTCGGTGGTCTCATCGGCGGCCATGTCGCCCTTCATGCAGGCTTCGCCATACACCGTGAATGAGCTCACCTGGACGAAGCGCTGGCAGCCGGCGGCGGCGGCGGCCTCCAGGAGGTTCTGGGTGCCGCGCACGGTCGTCCTCTCGAACTCCTCCCAGGTCCCCCATCCCGGGGTCACTTTGGCCGCGGCGTGGAAGACCACGTCCACCCCCTGGGCCGCGGCCCGCAGGCTCTCGCAGTCGGTGATGTCACCGAAGACGATTTCGGCGCCGGTGGTCCTCAGGTGCCGCAGGTCGGATGTCTTCCGGGCCAGCGCCCGCACCTCGAAGCCCTTTTCCAGAAGGCGCTCCACCAGGGCGCTGCCGACGCACCCCGTGCTGCCAGTGACCAGTGCTTTCATTAGGCCCCCCCTTGAGAGTTGTCGCCTGTTACGAGGGAATCATATCGGCGCCGGCCCCCACTGTCAAACCGTTGCATTGGCCGGGCCAGAAATTCCGCAACTTCTCCGGGCAGCCGTAGCTGACTTCTTCGTGGCCGGG
>CAZBJX010000035.1:0-2719 GCA_964492335.1 uncultured Dehalococcoidia bacterium
CTCCTTGACAAGCGCACTCGGGCAAAGGTAAACTCTCATCTGCGAGGGCCGCCGGAGCCTCATGCGTCCGGTGCTGCCCGCCTCAGTGAAGCAGCATCCCTGCGGACCATGAGTCGGACTGGTGGCCTGAGCGATCATCGGCCGGCCCCGTGGTGTAGCGGCCTAACATGCCACCCTGTCACGGTGGAGATCAGGGGTTCGAATCCCCTCGGGGTCGCCAGAAATCCCCTCATAGCCCTCCGGCACAGGTCGTTGCTGCCCGGGCGGTCCCACGCGCACGCTCCTCAGCAGTGTCCTTCGTCACCACCCCCCTTTTCCCCTGGCGTACAATCTGTCGGCAAGGAGGGAGAGCATGGCCTGGTATGATCCTCCACTCTACAAGCCCGGGAACAAGAGGTGCCCCAGGTGCGGGAAGTACCAGTGGCGGCCACTGTTAGGCGCAGGGCTCTGGGCCAGGTGGAACTGCCCCATGTGTCACACGGTCCTGGCGCTTGATGGGCTTCGTTTCTTCATCTCCTGGCTTCTTTGGGCTGCTGTTCTGGCCCTGTTTCTCTTCGTCATCCCGGGGCCCAGGCCAGCTTCGGCTCTGTGGATACACGTCGTCGCCTGGCTGGTTCTGTCCGTTCTCATATTCGAGTGGGGTCAGTCGGTAAGACTCAAGAGCATCCCCGAAAGGCCGTCGGCCGAAGTAGACCCGAAAGGCTAGCCTGGACCCGTGAGGGGCTTCGTCGGCATACTGCTCCTCGCTTCTGGCTCACCCCGCTCGTGGCTCTCTCAGCCGCCGCCCGCGGTTCAGGCCTCATCGGCGTCGCCCATCTGCAGGAACCAGTTCTCCTCCTCCCGCAGCTCGGCGGCCAGCTCGGGCGAGCGCGTCCAGCCCTTGATCAGGATGCTCATGGAGGCGGGCGCCGTAATGAACCCCTGGCGTCGAAAGGCTTCCGCCAGCGGTGTGCCGGCGATGCGCGCGCTCCAGATGAGCGCCGCCTTCCGCTCCCGGCAGCAGTCGACAGCGGCCGCGATGAGGCATTCGGCCACCTCACCGGACTCGGCCACGACGTCCACGATAACCCCGATCCTGGCCCCTTCCACTTCCGCGCAGCTGAAGACAAGGTAGCCGCTGCTATCGCCGGGCGGGCCGGCCACCAGCCGCGTGTAGTGGCGGTCGGGCACGTCGACGTAGCGCCAGTTGAGGTACTCCTGGTTTCTGACCACGATGGCCCTGTAGCGCTGCGAGACGCGGCCCCACAGGCGGTCCGCCCGCCCGTCGAACCGGTCGGCCTGCTCGATGCTCAGGCCCTCGGGGCGCCGCAGCTTCCGCGGACGGAACGCAGTGGCATCCCCCAGCCAGCCGGCGGCCGGGCCCAGCGCCAGCACCAGTGAGTTGCTGGTCCGGATCTGCAGGGCAGCCCTCCAATCCAGCGGCCGCAGGACCTTCTCTATGGTGGCCCCGTCGAACATGACCAGCCTGGTCGCCAGGTTGGGGTACGGGTAGGAGTATTTGCTGCGGAACCCGTAGGTTGCCCGTATGCCGCGTCTCTCGCTCTCCTCGCGCCTGATCTTCACCAGCGCCCCGAGGACGCCCTGCCGCCGGTAGCCCGAGTGGGTCATGGCGTCCAGGGCGATGGAGGTGAGCACCTCCTCGCTGCCGATCTTCATCATCACGGGTATCTCCGCGGCATGGGAGACGATCTTCCCCCGGGCATCCGCCACCGCTATCACGCCCTTCCCCCGGGGATTGTCCCGGTACATCCACCGCCACCACTTGAGCCACTCCTCGCGCACGTATGTCCGCTCCGGGTAGACGGTCCTCCAGAGCTCCAGTATCCCTTCCTCGTCCCCCTCGCGATAGAGCCTGGCAATCCAATCGACTGCAGTGGTGCTCATATGCTGCTCCCACCCCCGGCCCACGTATTGGTCTTCCGGACCCGCATGCATTGCGGCATCATGGCCAGCCTCCTTCGGACTCCCGAGCGCGCTCCCTATCACGGCATTCTACCATGCCGGCCCCTCTTGTCTGAATCGGGCCGGGCAACCGCCGCCGCCGCGTGCGAGGTGGTGACCGGCCAGGCCGGAAACGACAAGGCCTCGATGCTCTTCGCCAAGAAGTTCCCCGGGTGGTGGAGAGCAAGATGGTACCGGGCTGGTACGCCAGGGAGGGCCCCATACCCTGCTACAAGCTCACGCCCCACACCGTGGCCTGCCTGGACTACCAGAGATGCGGCTTCAACGGGTTAGAGGTCCTCAAGCCATAGTCCGGCTACCAGTCGTCCGGCATGCGGACCGCCACCACCTCGCCGCGGGCGCAGACTCCGCCATTGGCCCAGAGGGTCGCGGACATCCTGACCTTGCGCCCCTTGAGCTCCTTCACCGAGGCGCGCACCTCCAGGGGGACCCCCATCGGCGTGGGCCGCAGGTAGTCGACGTGAAGCGACGCGGTGACGAAGCGCAACGCCGGCTCGGTGTCCATGGCCCGCCCCTCTGCCCGATACGAGGCCGCCGACGCCGTCCCGGTGCAGTGGCAATCGATCAGGGAAGCGATCAGGCCCCCGTAGACGTACCCCGGCAGGGCCACGTGGTACGGCCTGGGCAGGAAGCGGCACACGGACTCCTCGCCGTCCCAGTAGCTGCGGATGTGCAGCCCGGCCTCGTTCAGCCGCCCGCAGCCGTAGCAGTGGCTCAGCTGCTCCGGGTAGTAGTCCTGGAACGCCTTCTCGCTCAT
>CAZBJX010000035.1:2819-8514 GCA_964492335.1 uncultured Dehalococcoidia bacterium
TGATGAGGCTGATCAGTCCGGCCTGATCAGCAGAATGGGGGTGGTGGTGCCCAGCAGGACCTTCTCCGCCACGGAGCCATAGGCCCACCGGCCCACCCCGGAGCCTCCGTGGGTGGTCATGACGATGACGCCGATGCGGTTCTGGGCGGCGTAGTCGATTATCTGGTCGGCGGCCTTGCCCACCACCACCAGGGTCCGCACGCCGGCCCCGGCGCCCTTGAGGCGCTCGGCTATGCCCCTCAGGTACTGCTCCCCGTCCATCCTGCACTTGTAGTGCTCCTCTTCCGTGTCCAGGCGGACTCCGGGGGGATAGAACGACGGGGTGGGCGTGGACTCGCAGACCGACAGCAGGACCACGTCGACCACCTCGGGCCGCCGTCTGATCAGGGTCTCCACGTGGGGAAGGACCGACTCCGCCAGCCGGGAGCCATCGAGGGGCGCCAGTATGGTCCTCCGCGGCCACAGGTCACGGACGATCTCCTCGGGCACCCCGGCCCGGACCAGCCACACGGGGACCCTTGAGGCCTGAAGGACCTTGTCCACGATGCTCCCCGTGGCCCACCGCCTGGTCCCCGACTCGCCGTGGGTCCCCATGAGGAGCAGGTCGATCGCATTGTCCTCGGAGTACTCCAGTATCCTCTTGGCGGCGTCGCCCACCAGCACCTCGCCGCGCACCTCGACCGTCTGGCTGCCCGGCGCCTCGCCCTCCCCGAAGTCCTTCTCCAGCATGCCCTTGACGGTTTGGACCATCAGCTCGATGTACTTGCGGTGCCACTCCACGAACTCGCGGTGGTTGTCGGGGCAGACATTGAGCAGCACCATCTGCAGCCTCAGCCTCCGAGCCAGCCTCAAGGAATAGGGCAGTGCCACCTGCGCCCTCTCCGAGCCATCCAGCGGAACGAGCATTCTCTTGTACATACTGGTCCTCCAATTGCTATGGCGCCGGGGGGGGCCGCCGGGCCCGGCGATATTATATCATCTTGGAGAGTGGTGTATAATGGCATCCGGCCGCCAGGCCGCCGCGATGCCGCCCGGCGGAGGCAGCCCATGGTCGGGACGTCAAGAGCGCCGGTACAGACATGATCATCCTCTGGTGGTTGGCCTGCATAGCCCTGGTGGTCCTCTCCGCCCTCCTGCTTGTGGCCGGCATCCAGGGCAAGGAAGGGGTCATCCGCATCGGCCCGCTGCCTGAGCGGCACGGCAGGGACGCGTCCGGACACGCGTCCGGACAGCTCTGGGACCCGCCGGGGGATGAGGCCGCCGGCCGGCCGGCGGAGGCCGGGGGCCGGGCCGCCCCCACCCCACCCGTCGACCTGGAGGCACCGGGGCAGGAAGAGCCGGGGCCTGCTTTGCCCCGCCGGGTCAACAAGCCCAACGTGCTCTTAGGGGCGGTGGGGATAGCGGTGGGCGTGGCGGCCCTGGCGGTCTTCGCCCTCTGACCCCGCGCCGGGGATTGCATCCGGCTGCGCCGGCCCCGCCCTGCGACAACCCGGCCCCTCCGGCTTGCCAGGAATCCCCCCAGCCTGTACTCTTGGAATCAGGCAGGGTCTGGGGTCATGGGCTTCTGGGACTACGTTTTCATCATCGGCACCGTGTTCGTCTTCGTGTTCGTCATCGTCATGGACGTGCTCCTGCTGCGAGAGTGGCTCCAGAAGAGAAGGGACCGGCACGATGATGCCGGCCCCTCCAGCAAGTAGCCTCCTGGCTCTCAGGCCTTCTTCTCGGCGAAATCCCCGGCCACAGGGAGCTTCCACTTCTGGCCCTGGTACGCCTTGACCATGAGCATGATCCACAGCACGAACATCGTGATCCCCAGAATCGTACCCAGCACCCAGCCGACAATCGGGATGAACCAGAGGATGATGGAAATCACCGAGTACGCGCCGAAGACGACTATGGACTGCATGGCGTGGAACCGGACGAACTTGTTCTCCTTCTCGACCAGGTAGAATATCAGCCCGGTCACCCAGCCTGCCAGGTAGCACAGCAACCCGGCGATGTTCGGCTCGATGTTCATGGTGCTGCCGGACCTCGCGGCCCCCGCCGCCAGGGGCTCCCCACACTTGGGGCAGAACTGGCTACCCGGAGTGGCCTCCGTTCCGCACTTGGGACACTGCATGCCCTGTTGCCTCCTTCCTCTAGTAGCCTACTTCTTGAGAGAGCGCATGGTCTCCACCAGCCCGCCCATGGCGGTGACCAGGCCGCCCGCCACGGCCACATAGATCCCCGCGCCGATGCTCTGGTGGGCGTCGTCCAGGTAGATCATCTCCTGGAAGACCAGCACCAGGCACACCACGCTCAGCGCCAGGACCACAACGCCCCAGGCCCCCGGCGTGCCCCCGCGGGCCAGCAGCACCGCCAGCGCCATGATGACCGCCAGGGCCAGCACTACCGGCCCGGCAGCCACCTGCAGGCCGAGGATGTCGGGGCCCGACCGGCTGACCCAGGACAGGAATGAGCCCACGCAGAGCATCAGCGACCCCAGGCCCACCAGCGTGACCACCGGGTCCCGCGCCAGCATGGCCACCATGCCGGACAACCACTGAGAGAACTGGTCCTGCCCCCCGGCCTCCCCGGCCGCCAGCGGCGCGCCGCAGGCGCCACAGAAGATGGTCCCTTCCGGGACCTCCGCACCGCACTTGCCGCACTTAGACAACTCCACCTCTTTCCGCGAGGCGACGCCCGCTTGAGATATCCATGCGCAGCCTCACCCCCTATTATCGTCGAGAGACCTGCTTTGTCAACGCCCCGGGAGGGCATGCGTGAGCCGCGCCGCTCAGCGGCGCGGCTCCGGAACGACCGGGTCCGCCATTCAACCCTCGAACTTGAAGGCGCCGCTGCCGAAGACCCTCATGCAGGCCTCGACCACGCTGGCGTCGTAGAGGACGCCCTTGTTGTTGACGATCTCCTTGAGGGCCTTCTCGAGGCCTATCGCGGGCCGGTAGGGCCGGTGGGATGACATGGCTTCGACAACGTCGGCCACGATCAGGATCCTGGCTTCCATGACAATCTCGTCACCTTTCAGTCCCGCCGGGTAGCCGCTGCCGTCCATCCTCTCATGGTGCTGGACCACTATGTCCGATATGGGCCACGGGAACTCGATGTTCTTCAGTATCTCGTAGCCGGCCTGCGGGTGGCTCTTGATGATGGCAAACTCCACATCGGTCAGCTGGCCGGGCTTGCTCAGGATCTCGGTGGGAATGAATATCTTGCCCAGGTCATGGAGCAGGCCCGAGATACGGATCCTCTGTATCTGATCATTGGACAGCGACATCTCGCGGGCGATGGCGTGGGCCAGCTTGGTCACCCTTCGCTGATGTCCGGCGGTATACGGGTCTCTGGTCTCCACCGTCAATGCGATGGCCTGGATGGTACCCTCCACCGTCCTCTGCAGCTTCCGGAAGCTCTCCTGCGCTTCTTCCTCAGTCCGTTTCCTCTCCGTGACGTCCCGGTTCATCCCGCGGAAGCCGCTGACGTTCCCCCCGGCGTCAAAGAAGGGCACGCCGCTGGACTCCAGCACCACCTTGTGGCCGTCCTTATGCAGGCAGATGTTCTCCATGAAGGCGAAGGGCTTCTTGTCGGCCAGGGCATTGGCCAGGACCCGGGCCACGCGGTTGGCTTCCTTCAGAGGCATGAGATCGACCGGCGTCTTGCCGATCACCTCCTCCGGCTCAAACCCCAGTATGTCGTAGATATTGCGGCTGACATAGGTGTAGACCAGCTTGTCGCTGACCTCCCAGACCCAGTCGCTGGTGGACTCGATCAGGCTGCGGAACCGCCCCTCGCTGTCGCCGACAGCCTTCTCGGATGTCTTGCGCTCCGATATGTCGCGCAGGACCCCCATGAACTCGACCGGCTTCCCGGCGCTGTCATAGCCCACGGTGACCGTGGTGTCCATCCACACCGTGGAGCCGTCCCTGCGCTTCATCTCCAGCTCCATGCTCCCCGGCTTGAACGTCTTGCCCGGGTCCTTCTTCAGGAAGGACGTGGCCCTGGCCGTGCGCGCGGTGGCCTCCTGGATAGACTCCCGCGTGACCATCTGCTCCAGCCCGGCGGACATGGACTCTTCGGCGCTATAGCCCAGCAGGCGCTCCATCGAAGGGCTGACGAACCTGGGCTTCAGGTCCAGATCGGTCACCCAGATCACGTCCGAGATGTTCTCCGCCAGCAGGCGGTAGCGGTGCTCGCTCTCTCTGAGGGCCTTCTCCATCTCCCCTCGCAGCGTGTATTCGGCCTCATCGCTGCGGGAGATATCCCTCAGCACGGCTATGCCTCCCTGGACGTTCTCCCCCTGGCCCAGCAAGGTGATGCGCGCTTCAAGTCTCAGCGCCTGGCCGGACCCGGTGCAGCCCTCCAGCTCGAAGTGACCGGCATCCTTCCCCGAGAGCTGGCCCTGCACCGCCGACCTTATGGCCGCGGCGGCCTCCGGAGTAAACACCCTGAGGGCGTCCAGTTCCTGGTCCAGGAACTCCTCTGCGGGGAGCCCGGTAAGGTCCAGGACCCTGTGGTTCACCCGGACCACCCGGCCGGCGCCGTCGAACCGGATGATGCCGTCCTGCACGCCGTCGAAGAGTACCTGCAGGTCGGTCTGGGACTGGCTGAGCTTCTCCTCCACCTGCCTCTGGCCGGTGATGTCCTTGATGGAAATCAGGACCGCCGGCCGGCGCTGGAACTCCGTCCCCACGCATGCCGCGCTTATGCGGACTTCGGCGCCGCTCCTGGTGACCGCCCGCAGCTCCTGCGGCCGGTGTGCGTCGCCCCCGGCCGCGGCTCCTGCCAGCTGCACGCTGACCCGCTCCCTGTCCTCTTCCACAACACACTCCAGCGGGTCCAGGCCCTGCATCTCGGCCGCAGCGCCGAACCCGAACATGGCGGCAGAGGCCGGGTTGGCCAGCACCACCTTGCCGGTCTCAGTATCGACCACCACCAGCCCGTCCAGGGAGGTCTCGAACAGCCGCCTGTAGTTGCGCTCGCCCTGTATCAGGGCCTCCTGCGCCTGCTTGCGCTGGGTGATGTCGTTAACGAAATAGAGGTCTGCCGGCCTGCCGTCCCAGGCGAACAGCACGGCGTTGAACTCCGCCCACTTCACATCCCCCCCCCTGTCGATCACCCTCAGGTCCTGGACATGGGACGGCTCCTCGCCCCGCAGCCTCCTGAACCGCCCGACTGTCACCGCCCGCTGGTCTTCCGGATGGACCAGCTCCTTGACCGGCTTGCCCAGGATCTCGTCCTCCGGGTAGCCGGTGATATCGATCATCCTGGGGTTGGCAAACCTGATGGTGCCGTCCTGGATCACCATGATCCCCTCTCTGGCATACTGGACGACCAGCTGGTTCCTCTGCTGGGCCGCCCAGAGCTTCTCCTCCGTCTTCCGCCTCATGGTTATGTCCCTGATGACAGCCACCGCGCCCACCACCCTGGCCTTCCGCTTCACGGGGGAGATGCGGACCTCGACCTCCAGCTTCTGTCCGGACTCGGCGACGGCTTCGACTTCAAACGGAGGCACGTCATGCCCGGCCAGAGTCCTGGCCTGGGCCGAGAACATCTCCGCCGCCCGGCTGGGAGGGAACATCCGCAGGAGAGCAAACTGCTTGCCCAGAATGCTTGACTCCGAGTACCCGAACAGGTCCGGCACCCCTCTGTTCGCCCGGAGGACTTTGCCGGCCATGTCCAGGATGACGATGGCGTCCCTGAC
>CAZBJX010000035.1:8614-12789 GCA_964492335.1 uncultured Dehalococcoidia bacterium
TCCGCCGGCTCCTCGGCCGCTGCCGCCTCCAGGTCCGATCCGCTCAGGACCTGCCATCGGCCCTCCTCCTTGACAATGACAGCGCCATGGCACCGGGCCGCCCCCAGGGTCTCCTCCTGGCCGCACTTGTCGAGGTGATAGGAGCATATGGTCAGCAACGGGTGGGAGCTGCCCAGCCGCCCCAGGCTCTCCTCGAACTCGGTCAGCATCCCCCAATGGGACGGATCGATCCAGCTCATGCCGCTGATGATCCTCATGCCCTGGTATTCGTTCTGGAGGGCGCTGTTGACCACACCCAGGGTGATTTCCACCATCTTCCCGGGCTCAAACGGCCCCTGGCGGTAGTACCACCCGTTGTGGTCCACGAACCTCATCTGCCCCTGGTCGATATACTCCCGGCACCCGGGCCAGATGGCCGCCATGGCCTCTTCCGCCCCTTCGGGGTCGATAAGGTCGGTGGCCACCCAGAGGCAGAACTCGTTGTTTTCCAGCCCCGCCCGCAGGTAGGGCACCGCGATTTCTATCAGGTCATCTCTTGTCCGGTAGAACTGGGCCAGGTGCGCACCCCACGATATGTCACCGAGGAAGTCCAGGCCCGAATCCCGGAAGCCGGGCTGCCTTCCTTCACCCCCCTCGCCGGGAGTGCCGAAGACACCGCTTCCTGTCTCGCTGGGAGAGCACACCGAACCCTCACTCACTGCGTATCCAGGCACAATATCCTCCCTCCGCCCGCCACCGCAGGCCCGGGGCTTTCAGCGCCGAGGGGCCAACCATGGAGCGCCCGCCGGCCGCAAACCCAGTACTCGGCTCCACGCCGTGATGGCGCATTCCTGCTTCGAAGACGCCACCCCCAATTCTCACACCTGGCCGATCCCCCCACAAGATACCGAAGGCTAACAAAAGTGACCCAACCGGCTACCTGCGGGCGCCGCCCGGGGCCCACCCGGCGGTGCCCCACCGGCCCCGCCGGTTCCGCGGGGCGCGGGACGCGCCGCACAGGCGTCCCGGGGCTGCAACAGGCGAAAACGGGAGTAACTATGACATCCTCACGCACACCTCCATCAGCTCTGCTCTGCTGATAGCTGCTCACTGCCTCTGGTCGGCCTGCCGTCCCATTGACAGCGGGAGCCATGGGTGGTATATTGGCGCTGACCCTAGGTAGTCAAACCAGCTGCAAAAGGGATTAAGAACCGCCGGTGGATCGGATGGGCGGCAAAAGGGATCGGGAAGGCGGGAAAACCAGGGAGGCTGGGGAGGTTACCTAGGGTTTCTTCTTATGCCGGCTGGCCGGGCGCGGGTTGCCCGGCCTCTTCGTTTTTCCTGGTCTCCTGCTTCACCAGGGCTATGAACGGCAGGTTCCGGTATTCCTCCCGGTAGTCCAGCCCGTACCCCACCAGGAACTCGTCAGGCACCTCGAACCCGATGTAGGCCAGAGGCACGTCGGTGAGCCGCCGCACCCTCTTGTCCAGAAGGGTGCACACGGCCAGGCTGGCTGGCTGGTCCGCCTCCAGGTGGGCCAGGACGTAGCTCAGCGTCATGCCCGTGTCCACGATGTCCTCCACCAGGAGCACGTGACGGCCGTTGGGCCGGACGTCCAGGTCCTTGGTTACGCGCACCGCCTCCTCCCCGTCTTCGCCCCCGAAGTAGGAAAGCGCCATGAAGTCCACGTCCGCCGGCACCTCGAGATAGCGCATCAGGTCCGCCATGAAGCACAGCATCCCCCGCAGGACGCCCACCAGCAGAATGCGGCGCCCCTGGTAGTCGCGTGAAATCTCCTTGGCCAGCTGGCGCACCCTCATCTGGATCTGGTCCGCGCTCAGGAGTATCCGCCCCACGCCCTCCGTCTTGGCGCCGGCCAGGGGCCCGTGCCCGTACTTGGCCACCAGGCGGTCATAGTCGCGGCGGGCCAGCAGCTTGACCTTCACCTCCGGGTAGAGCTCCCGCAGCCGGCGCACCTTGCGGTTCTTCGCGCTGGTCAGGCCCGGCTTCAGGGTGGTCATCTCTATGTAGAGGTCCAGGGCCGGCAGGTAGAAGTCCGGGGTGAACATCTCGGTGACCTTGTCCCCCTCCCACTGGAGCATGAAGGAGCGGGGCTCGTAGACCCATTCTATCTGGTAGAAGTCAAGCAGCCGGGCGAACTCCTCCTCGCTGGGATGGGCGAAGGAGACCGTCTTGATGGGCGGCCGGGCCGTCCGGCGGCCCCCCCGGGCCGCGCCCCTGGCCGGGGCGGCGCCCTCAGGCGCCGGCGCGCCGCCGGGCTCGAGCACGGTGGCCACCAGGTTGGCCACCGTCACCAGGTACTCCTCCTCCGCCTCGGTGAACTCCCGCCGCAGGCGGTTGTACGCCCGCAGGCTGCCCACCACCTTCCCGCCGCAGGAGACCGGCACGCCCAGGATCGATGCTATCCGCTCCTGTCGGGCCATATCGGCGAACTGGATACGGGGGTCGCTGGTAGCGTCCACCACTATGGCCGTCTTGCCCTGCATGATCTCCGGCAGGCTCTTGTCCACGTCCGCCAGCCCGGCCCTCACGTAGCGGTCGCTCAAGCCGTAGGTGGCGACATGGATCAACTTGCGGCCCTTGGCGTCCAGCAGCATGAGGGAGCACCCGCGGACGCCCAGGGCCCGGCTGGCCGACTGCACCAGAGCGTGGAGCTTCTCGCCGGCGGTCAGGCCCGAGTTGAGCGCCCTGGCCATCTCGGCCAGGGACTTGTTGAGGACCACCGCCTGTCTGCTCATACGCCGTCCAGTTTATTGCAGATCCCGGCTACATTCAACCGGCCACCACCGCGGCGCCCTCCCCGGCCGGGACAGCGCGGCGGCCAGGGCCTCGTCCAGCCTGCCGCGGCGGCGCCGCCCGTCCGGACACCAGCCCCGTCATGTCCGGACGAAACCGGCCACGCGGCCCATGGCGCGGGCCGCAGCCCCGGAGGACAGGAAGAACCCCACCCCGGCGGCCAGGCACCTCTCCTGCATTCTGCGGGACGCCTGCCAGGCGGCGTCGGTGACCACCGAGTGGAGCACCACCGCGGCCGGCAGCCGGCACAGGCCGAGGGCGTCCAGGGCCGGCGCAACGGCGGCCGCCACCCAGTCGTCCACCGGGACCGGCGGTATATCGAAGGCGAACTGGAAGACGGCCAGGTCAATGCCCGGCCACTCGTTGAGCAGCCCCATGAAGTCGCCCCAGGCCCGGTCCCCAGGGGCCGGGGCGGGCATGCCTGCCCCGGCGGCCTGCCGCCGCAGGATCGCCCCGGTCAGCGGGAAGGCATCTATGGGGTTGCCCAGCATGCCCCCGATGGGCGGCACTATCTCCTCCATCCTGGCCCGGACCGCCGCCGGGAGCGGAGGCAGCCGCAGGCCGGCCCTCTCCATCTCGTCCGTGGCCAGGACACCGGCCCCGCCGCCTACCCCCACCAGGCACGCGTTGAGGCCGCGCGGCTTCACCTGCAGCAGCCCCACCAGCATGTCGGTCACTTCCTCCACGCTGTCCGCGGGCACGGCGCCGGCCTGGCGCAGGAGCGCGTCCCAGGCAGCCCGGCTGCCCGCCATGGCCCCCGTGTGCGAGGCCACCGCCCGGATGCCGGCCCGGGTCGTCCCCCCCTTGTAGACCACCACCGGCTTCGCGCCGGCGGCCAGCGACAGGGCCTCCGCCAGGCGCCTCCCGTCGGAGGCGCCTTCGATATAGGCCGCGATGGCCCCGGTCTCCGGGTCACGGGCCAGGTACTCCAGTATGTCTGCCTCGTTGACGTCGCAGGCATTGCCGTAGCTGATGACCTTGCTGAAGCGCAGCCCCCTCTGGGCGCCGCAGCGGACCAGGTAGGTGGCGTTGCCGCCGCTCTGGCACAGGGCGCCGACATTGCCCGGCTCCGCGGGGAAATCCCGGGAGTAGCTCATCCCGGACCGCGGGCAGTACACCCCCATGCAGTTGGGGCCGATAAGCCTCATCCCGCCCCTGGCGGCGATCTCCAGCAGCCGTTGCTGCAGCTCCACCCCCTCGCCCAGCCCCATTTCCAGGAAGCCGGCCGTATACAGCTGGACCACCTTCACGCCGGCCGCCAGGCAGTCCTCCAGGAGCGCCGGCGTCTGCCGGGCCGGGACACAGGAGACCACGTAGTCCACGGGCCCGGGCAAGTCCTGCAGCCGGGCGTACACCCGGTGCCGGCCGATAGACCCGCC
>CAZBJX010000036.1:0-11323 GCA_964492335.1 uncultured Dehalococcoidia bacterium
CGGGAGTGGTCAAATTACTTGAAAACACCCTGGGTCAATAACGTGAAAAGTGACATCCGGTTCTTGCATACTTCACCCTGATCTAACGTTTGGTGAGCTGCGCGAGATGTCCTTCATGCCCCGGCCCCCCGGCCGTCCCCATGCCCCCCTCCGCTCACTCGCCCCCGGCCGCCGTGTACAGGTCCACCCCGGCCTCCTGCCTGGTGACGGCCAGGCCCCGCTCCTGGAGGACGCGCAGGTGGGCCAGGGTTTCCAGGACCGCCAGCAGGCGGTTGACGCCGTCCATCTGCTCCCAGAGCCCCCCCGTCCACTCCACCCGGCCGGCTATGTCCCTGGCGCTGAGCTCCCGGCCGCAGATCACGGAGAGCACGTGGTCCAGGCGCTTCTGGTGATGCTGCAGCAGCTGGTCCACCCTCCGGGTCAGGTGCGGGAAGGGGCTCTCGTGGGCGGGCAGGACCAGGCGTACATCGAGGGCCCCCACTTTCTTCAATGACTCCAGGTAGAGGCCGAGCTGGTCGTCATTGCCCAGCATGGCCGGGCTGATGTGGCTGGTGACACCTAGGAGCACGTGGTCTCCGGAGAAGAGCAGCCCGTTGGTCTCGTCGTAGAGGCAGACGTGCCCGGGGGTGTGGCCGGGCGTCAGAATGGCCCGCAGCCCCGCGTCTCCCACCGGCTCGTCTTCACCCTCCAGCAGCCGGTCCGGCTCCACATCTGCGGGGAAGAGGGCAGTGCCGAACTCGAAGGCCTGATGGTAGCCCTCCAGCTCGCCCGGCTGCACGCCGACGGAGGCCACCCACTGCCCGAATTCCTGGATCCCCGAGCCGCCGGCCGCCCGGGCGATGAACTGCAGCACCTCCCAGTCCACCCGGTGCATGATGATCCGGGCCTCCGAGCGGGCCCGGAACTCCGCCGCCAGCCCGAAGTGGTCGGGGTGGAAATGGGTGATCAGCAGCTGCTTCACGTCCCCGGGAGAGAGGCCCAGGGCGCCCAGTTGCCCCAGGAGGGCATCCAGGCAGGAGCGGTGCTTCAAGCCGCAATCGACCAGCAGCCAGCCCTGCCGCTGCCTGATGAGGTAGCACAGGGTGGCCGCCGGGGCGCCAGGCGGAAACCACCCCTGCGGGAAGGGGACCTCCAGCATGAACACCCCCGGGACTATCTCTGCGGGCTTCTCTGCTATGTCACCACCCCGACCGCATCATGCTGCCGCCATTGTCACACAATGAGCGCAGGCGGCGCAATGCCGGGGACGCCGCAGTCCCAGCGGAGGGCCCGGCCCGGCGCCTCAGTCGGGGCGGCGGCCGGCGCCGGCCTCCGGCCGGCTGACCGGCTCTCTCCTGGCGTCATCCAGCAGGTGGCGCATGGTCAGCAGGGGGTGCCTCCACAGCATGCGGGGGCCGGAGTAGCGCATCACGGCGCCGATCCTGGTCCTCATGTCGGGCTTGAAGCAGTGGACCGGGCACCGGGCACAGGTCGTCTTTCCCTCCTGAAACGGGCAGCGGTCCAGGCGGTCATCGGCGTAGGCCAGCAGCTCAGCGCATTGGGGGCACAGCCGGCGGCTCCCGTGGTGGCGGCGGCAGTACAGGCCTACCATGACCGCCACGGTCCGGCGCTCCCTGGCTATCCTGCTGTGTCTTCTGCCCATGGCGCTGCATTACCGGCTGAAAGGGGGCAGCCCCTCCGGCCCGGGGCTTACGCGCCCTGCTTCCGGGCCGGCCTTATCCGGGCCATCAGCCCCTCGAACTCCCGGGACGGCGCGGCCGTTCCGGCGGTGCTTCTGTCAACGGCATCCGCAATGCCCGCCACCTTCTCCACCGGGACGGAGGCGATCATCATGTTCTCGTCCCACCCGGCCATCCTCCGGGCGCTTATGTCCCCGGCGGTGATGTTGAAGTGGCCGGACACCATGGGATAGGCTATCGAGCCCCAGCAGAGGGACCCCCTCATTTCGAAGGAGGGGGTCTTCCCGTCCCAGAACTGGGCCAGCGTGATGAGCCGGGATACCTGCTCCGCGTTGACCAGGAAGATGACCAGGTCGGGCACGAAGATGTCCTGGCTGAGCGGGTACAGGTAGACCCTGCCGGCGATGCCGCGGGGCGGCGGCGCTATCTTCAGGGATTCGATCCGCGACCTGGTGGCCGCCTTGACGTCGCACCACAGTTTCTCCCCTTCGACCAGGAACTTGAGAGGGACCCGGGCCCCCTCGGTCAGCCCCAGGTGAAGCTGCCCTCCGGGGCAGGCGCAGGTCTCCTCCGTGAGCACTATCATCCTGCCGTCTGCGGCCTCCAGCAGGCCGCCGCACACGGTGTGCTGCCCCTCGGCCGGCCTGGACGCGGGGACATCATCGGTGTACTTGACGCCTACTCCCTGGGCCTTGATGCCCAGCGCCTTTCTGATCCTCTCCACCGGCTCCATGCTTCGACCTCCCTACTTGAGCACTTCCTTCAGGGCCCGGGCCGCCGTGTAGACGCAGCCCACGCCGCAGATGTACTGGGCTACGCGCAGGGCTTCGGCGATCTCCTCCCTGGTGGCCCCGGCCCTGATGGCCTCCCGGGCCAGGGCCTGCACGCCGTCCGCCGCCCCCTGCACCGCGTCCAGCACCATGGCCATGAGCAGCTTGGTCTTCCTGGGGAGGGCGCCGTCGGCCAGCGCCAGGTCCCGGGTGTCGTTGACCAGGCTCAGGAGCTTCGGGTCCAGGTCTTCGTAGATCTGCAAAGGGTGTTCCGCCATTTCGCCTTCCTCCTTCCGGGCAGCCGCCCCTGCCATACTGAGTATACCGCTTTCCCGCGGCCGGCGGCTGCGGCCCGGGCCCGGACAGAACATGATTTTGGGCGTTGTGGTATAATCATACGCGGTCAGCGTTCTGGCGGAAGAGGGGGGTATCATGATCCGGAAACTGGCGAGGGCTTTCTTTCCTTTGGTTGTGCTGGCGGTCGCAGCTGCATTGACCGCAGGCGCAAGCGGCACGTGCTGCATCGGCAATCTCTGTCTGTTCGGCGGCCCTGGCGGTGGTGGAGTGGAAATCGACGGTGGCGGCGGCAGCGGGGGTGGGGGAGACGGCGGCGGCGCCCCTGTCACGCTCTTTGGGCCCGTGAACGTGCCCGTGAGCGGGCTGTCTCTGAACAAGTGGGAGGTGACCATCGCCGCGGGGTCAAGCGAGCAGCTTGTGGCCACCGTGTACCCGGAAGATGCCTCGGAGCGGGGCGTTGCCTGGTCATCCACGGACGACAGCGTGGCCACCGTGAGCGCCTCCGGGCTGGTGAGCGCGGTGGACAACGGGACGGCGAAGATAACGGCCACCACCGTTGACCAGCAGTTGACGGCCACATGCGAGGTCACCGTGGCCGACCAGGAGACCGGCCAGGAGGCCGACCTGTTGGCTGGCTGGCTGGAGCTCACCATCAGGGACGCGGCTGACAATGTGTCCTCGGTGTTCAGCGAGGGGAGCGAAGTCCGTTTCCTCATAGCCATGCGGAATCCAACAGATGAGCTGCTGTTGTTCGGGTGCAAGGACAAGCAGCTCTATGACATACGGGTCGTCAGTTCGGACAACGCGCTGGTCTGGAACTGGGCGCATGGCCGGGATTTCGCTCAGCTTGGCGGCACCTGGGTGCGTCTGGAGTCCGGCGAGGAAGACACCTACAATGAGGCCTGGGACCAGAAGGACAATGAGGGGGACCCGGTCTCCCCGGGCGCCTATGCTGTCTACCTTGACTTCCTCTGCGTCGGCCTGAAACCATGCCCGCAGGTGTTCGGCCCGCTGTACATCGAGATAGCGGCGTCCCCCGAGACGGGAGGGGCCGCCGGCTGACCCGGTCCCGGAAGTCTCGATAGAAGGAGGTGGCTGCTTTGCGGACAAGCGTCGAATCACCGGCACTGGGGGTGTTGTCCCAGGCATGTCAGACCATCATCAATCCCGAGGTCCGGAGGTGGAAGGAGCAAGGCGGCGGGGTGGTGGGGTACTTCTGCTCCGCCATGCCCGTGGAGATAATCACGGCCGCCGGCCTGCTCCCGTTCCGGGCCAGGGCCACCGGCAGCCAGGGGACGGACCTGTCTGACTCCTGCTTCAGCAGCATCAACTGCTCCTTCCCCCGCCATGCCTTCGACCTGGCGCTCGGGGGCGACTACGATTTCCTGGACGGCCTGGTCCTGTTCAACAGTTGCGACCACATACGCCGTCTCTACGACCACTGGATACGCCGGATGAGCACCCCTTTCGTCAGGATACTCAGCCTTCCCAGGAAGGACGAGGCCCCGCAGGTGGAGTGGTTCCGCGAGGAGCTCTCCCTGCTGCGGGAGCAGCTGCAGGAGCACTTCCGGGTGGAGATCACCGACGGCCGGCTGCGGGAGGCCATAGCCCTTCACAACTCCCTGCGCCGCCGCCAGAGAGGCCTCTATGAGCAGCGCCGGGGGGACCGGCCGCCGGTCACCGGGGCCGAGATGCTGACCGTCACCGTGGCCGGCACCGCCCTGCCCCCGCAGCGCTACGGCCAGTTGCTGGATGAGCTGGTGCGGGACCTCAAGTCCAGCAGCGGCCATTCCGGCCACCGGGCCAGGCTGATGCTTGCCGGCGGCGAGCTGGACAACCCGGAGTACGTGGAGCTCATCGAGAGCCAGGGCGGGCTGGTGGTGACCGATTCCCTGTGCTTCGGCTCGCGCCTGCTGTGGAAGGACGTGGACGAGACCGTGGAGGACCCGCTCCTGGCGCTGGCCCGGTACTACGTGGCCGACCGCCCGGCGTGCCCCCGCATGTACAGCAGGTACCCTGAGAGGGTCGAGTACATCCGGGGCCTGGTCCAGCACTTCAACGTGGACGGGGTGGTCTTCGTCCGGCTGACCTTCTGCGAGCTCTTCGGTTACGAGCAGTACTCCATGGTCCGGGACTTCAAACGGCTGGGCATACCCCTGCTGTGCCTTGACCGCGAATACTCCGTGACCAATGCCGGCCAGGTGAGGACCAGGGTCCAGGCATTTCTGGAGGGACTGGGGGACGGACATGGATGAGAAGAGAGAGAAGAGCGTTTCCCGCATGCGGGAGGAGATCGCCATGTTCGAGCCGGTGCTGGCCGTGCTGAAGATGGACCCGGGCGAAATGGGGTATCTGCAGACCTTCATCATCGAGACCCTGATTGACAACCACCGCAGGATCATCTCCTGCATGGAAAACGGGGAGCCGTTTCTGGCCAGCCAGTTCACCAACCCGGTGGAGATACTGTCCGCCATGGACGTGCCCTGGTACTTCCACGTCCAGCAGCAGTTTGTGGCCGGGGGCAGCGGTGGGGGAGTGCACACCGAAGAGGACGTCCTGGAGATGGACCGGCTGGGCGTCCCGGCCGACTGCTGCAGCCTCCTGCGCCTGCTGCTCTACTACCAGGAGGCGGGCCTTCTGCCCATCCCCACGGCCTACCTGGCGCTGACCGAGCCCTGCGACAGCGTGGCCGGCCTGCACGCGGCGTTCATGAACCACCCGGACTGGCGCGACGTTCCCGCCTTCTGCCCCGACACTCCCTACCACGACGATGAGCGCTCCTACACCTACTACGCCGGGGAGCTGAAAAGGATGGTGGAGTTCATCACCAGGCACACCGGGAAGGACCTGGACATGCGGCGGCTCAAGGAGGTGGTGACCGAGACCAACAAGGGCTACGAGCTGTGGTTCGAGTATGCCGACCTGAGGAGGGCGGTGCCCACGCCCCACAGTTACATCATGCCCATGTCCTGCTTCTACAACCTCAACTGTGGGGGTGCGGGGAACCCGGCCGCCACGCAGTGGTACCGGGCCATGGTGGCCAACGCCGAGGCCCGCGTGCGCGAGAACCGGCCGGAGGTGCCCAACCAGAGGGTGAGGCTGCTCTGGTACGACATCCAGCCCATGTTCTTCGGGGAGATAGTCCCCTGGCTGGAGCAGGAGTGGGGGGCGGTCATCGCCATGGACATGGTGAGCTACTGCCCCTACGAGCTCATCGACACCTCCAGCGAGGACTCCATCTTCTTCGGCCTGGCCAGGAGGGCGCTGGACCACCCGCCCATGATCCATCAGGCGCGGGGGTTGGCCGAGAACGTCCTCAACGACATCACCCGGATCGTAAAGGACTACCGCATCGACTGCGTCATCATGCCGGGCCACATGGGCCACAAGGACATGGCGGCCACCGCCAGCCTGGCGCGCGACACCTGCCGGGATCTGGGCGTGCCCTTCCTGCACATCGGCATGGACATATGCGACAAGCGCTATGCCAGCGTGGCGGAGATCAAGGACAAGATATCGGCGTTCTTCGCCGCCATGAAGCCCGGTGACCTGGCCCGCGACCCCAGGCCTTCCAGCGAAGTGACGGGGGGGCCCTCCGGCTGACCCCTCATCCCGGACAGCCCTGTTCTTGAGAAGGAGGGGTAATGGGCAAGTGGCTTCTGGCCGTTGAGACCAACTGCGCCGATCCCGGGCGGGAGAAGGAGTTCAACGACTGGTATGACAGGGTCCACCTGTTTGATGTCCTGGAGACGCCGGGGATCGTGCGCGCCTCCAGGTACGAGTACGTCAATCCCCCCGAGGGGCAGCCGAAGTACCTGGCGATGTACGAGGTGGAGACCGAAGACCTCGACCGGACGATGGCGGCCTTCAGCGAGAAGGTCAACGACATCATCGCCCGGGGGCGGCTGTCGGAGCTGGCGGTGATCGTCAACGCGCGGGTCTACAGGCAGATAACGGCCCCCGTCCATCCGAAATAGGCCGACGGGGCCACCCTGATGCACACCATGGGCCGGCTGCGCGGAAGCGCTGCCCGGCTCCACGTCGACGCCGCGGGTGTTGATCACCGTCACGCAGGCCCGCACCACCTTCGTGACCATCGCGCTGGTGGCCATCCTGCTGCTCCCGCTTCTGTCCATCGGGTGCAGCTTCCTGGTGAGCGCGGGCGCGGTCGGGTTCATGGAGGAGGCCGGGGCCAGCTCATCGCTGCCACAGGACCTGCGCGGCTTCCAGGGGCACCGCGACGCCGCGGAGGCGGGGCACCACCCGGGCGGTGTAGTCCGCCGCCGGGCGGGCCGCCGGCACCGCCGCCCCGTAGATGAAGCTGGCGGCTTCACCCGGCGCCTGCCGCAGCACCGTCATCTCCTGCCTCACCGGGGCGCCGCCGTCAACCCCGTCGGCAAAGAGCTGCACCTCTACTTCGTCCCGGTCGAAGGGCCCGAGGGACAGCTGGACTTCGAAGGTATGCTGTCCTCCGGCGGTGCTGACCGTGGGTTCACCGAAGCGCAGCGCCGCCCAGTTCTCCTCCAGGGCGCGCCGCCAGGCGACTATGCGCCGGCCCATGGCCCCTTTGTCCGCGGAGCGCTCCCGGTAGGCCGCCGCGGCCGGCAGGTAGTGGAGTTCCGTGTACTCGCGCACCGTGCGGTTGGCAGAGAAGCGCGGCGTCAGCCGCGCCATGCTCTCCCGCATCAGGGCCACCCAGGCGGCGGGGATGCCACTGGCATCGCGCGTGTAGAAATGGGGGATGACTTCTTGTTCCAGGAGGTCGTACAGAGCGCCGGCCTCGACGGCGTCCCATGCCGGGTCGTCGCCGTGCTCTCGCCCGTCTCCCAGGGCCCACCCGACCTGGGGCGTGTACGCCTCCGCCCACCAGCCGTCTATTTCGGAGAGATTGAGGCCCCCGTTGACCAGCACCTTCATGCCGCTGGTGCCGCTGGCCTCCCAGGGCCTTCGCGGGGTGTTGATCCAGACGTCCACCCCCTGGACCAACTGCTCTGTGAGAAGCATGTCGTAGTCGGCCAGGAACACCACCCGGTGGCCGGCCCCCGCCTGGCGGATGAAGCCGGTCCATTGCCGGACCAGGTCCTGTCCGGGCTGGTCGGCCGGGTGGGCCTTGCCGGCGATGACCAGTTGCACCGGGCGGTCCGGGTCCGTCAACAGGCGCAGCAGCCGGGCCGGGTCGTGCAGCAGCAGATTGGGTCGCTTGTAGGCGGCGAAGCGGCGGGCGAAGCCCAGGGTCAGCGCATCCGGGTCGAAGACGTGCCGTGCGTGCTCAATCTCCGCCGGCGGTGCGCCGGCGGCAGCCATCTGCCGGGAGAGCCGCTCGCGGACGTACCTGACGAAGGAGGCGCTCCCCTCCCGGCGCATCAGCCAGAGCCTGGTGTCAGATACGGCCCGGACCTGCCGGTCCAGGTCACGGATCGTGCCCAGCCAGCGGTCCTTCCCGCAGGCCTCGGTCCACAGATCGTCGGCCGCTGCCGAGTCCCAGCTGGGCATGTGGACGCCGTTGGTCACATGCCCGACGGGCACCTCTTCTTCTGGCCAGCGGGGGAACAGGGGTGCGAAGAGCCGCCGGCTCACCTGGCCGTGCAGTCGGCTCACGCCGTTGATGGAGCCGCTCCCGCGAATGGCCAGGCAGGCCATGTTGAAGCCCTCGGCCGGATCTTCGGGGCGGCGCCGGCCCAGGGCCAGCAGGTCGTCCAGGGTGATGCCCAGCTTGTCCTCGGCGTAGCCGCCCAGGTACTGCGCGATGAGGGACGGGGGGAAGACGTCGAAGCCGGCGGCCACCGCCGTGTGGGTGGTGAAGAGGTTGCCGGGCCGGGTGACGGCCAGCGACGGCCCGAAGGGCTGCCCCGACTTCTCCATGAAGCTGCGGGCCCGCTCCAGCACCGCGAAGGCGGCGTGCCCCTCGTTGAGGTGGCAGACCTCCGGCTCGATGTCCAGGGCGGTCAGCAGCCGCCACCCCCCGATCCCCAGCATGATCTCCTGCAGCAGCCTCAGCTCCGGGCCGCCGCCGTAGAGCTCGCTGGTGATGCCGCGGTGGGCGGGGAAGTTGGCGGCATCATTGCTGTCCAGCAGGTAGAGCTTCAGCCTGCCCACCTGCACCTGCCAGGCCCGCAGCCACACCGAGTAGCCCGGCAGCGTCATCTCCAGTCGCAGCCACTCCCCGTTCGGCTCCCGCAGGGGCGTCATGGGCAGCTGCCCCGGGTCGTTGTACGGGAAGAGGGCCTGCTGCGCCCCGTTCCGGTCGATCACCTGGCGGAAGTAGCCCTGCTGGTAGAGCAGGCCCACGCCGATCACCGGTACCCCCAGGTCGCTGGCGGCCTTGAGCTGGTCGCCGGCCACGTTGCCCAGGCCGCCGGAGTAGATGGGCAGGGCCTCGCTCAGCATGAACTCCATGCTGAAGTAGCCGATGCCCGCCAGGCCGGACTGCCCGTGCGCCTGCCGGAACCAGGAGGGGGTCGAGGCCGCCTTCCGCCTGGCCCGGAGCAGGGCCTCCACCTTACGGCGGAAGGCGGGGGCCGCCAGCGCCTGCTCGATCCTGTCCCGGGATACCGTCTGCAGCACCACCCACGCGTTGTGCGTCAGGTCCCAGAGGGCGGGGTCGAGCTCCCGCCAGACCTCGTCAGCAGCATGGTTCCACGACCATCGCAGGTCCAGGGCCAGCTCCGCGAGGGAGGCCAGCCCCTCCGCCCCGCTTTCCCGGGGGGCGCCCTGGCGGCCCCGGCGAGCGCCCTTCCCGCCCCGGCGGGAGGGGCGGGAAGGCCCTGGCCCGGTCATCCCCCGGGGCTTCCTTCGGGAGGGCCCCCGGCCGCCAGGGCCCGGCTGACCAGGGACCGGGCCTCTTCCAGGATGCTGGCCAGGTGGTCCGCCCCGCGGAAGCTCTCCGCGTATATCTTGTAGATGCTCTCCGTGCCGGAGGGCCGGGCTGCGAACCACCCGTTCTCCGCCACCACCTTCAGCCCGCCGATGGGCGCGCCGTTGCCAGGGGCATGGGTGAGGACCGCCAGGACCTTCTCCCCGGCCAGGTCGCCGAAGCGCACCTCCCGGGCCGACAGCTTCTTCAGCCTCTCCTTCTGCTCCGGGCTGGCTGCTGCGTCGACACGGTCGTAGACCGGGTCGCCGAGATCGACGGTCATCTCCCGGTAGTACTCGCCCGGGTCCCGCCCCGTCCGGGCGGCAATCTCCGCCGCCAGCAGCGCTGCGGTGATGCCGTCCTTGTCGGTGGACCAGGGGCTGCCGTCACGACACAGGAAGGATGCGCCGGCGCTCTCTTCGCCGCCGAAGCCCAGGGTGCCGTCGAGAAGGCCGTCCACGAACCACTTGAAGCCCACCGGCACTTCGTAGAGCCTCCGTCCCAGCCGGGCAGCCACCCTGTCGATCATCTGGCTGGTCACCACCGTCTTGCCCACGGCGGCCTCCCCGCTCCAGTCCGGCCGGTGCTGGAAGAGATAGAAGACCGCGGCCGCCAGGTAGCTGTTGGGGGGGAGGAGCCCCGCGCCCCGGGTGACTATCCCGTGCCGGTCGTGGTCGGTGTCGCAGGCGAAGGCTACGTCGAACTGGTCCTTCAGGGCGATGAGCCCCTGCATGGCATACGGGGAGGAGGGGTCCATGCGGACCCGGCCGTCCCAGTCCAGGGTCATGAAGCGGAAGGTGGGGTCGACGGCCTCGTTGACCACCTTGAGATTCAGGCTGTAGCGCTCGGCGATCGCCCCCCAGTAGTGGACCCCGGCCCCCCCGAGGGGGTCGACCCCCAGGCAGGTCCCCGAGTCGCGGATGGCCCCCATGTCAATCACGCTGCCCAGGGCGCCCACATAGGCGTTGAGGTAGTCGTAGCGGTGCGTCGACGGAGCGCGGAGGGCGCTCTCCAGGGTCACCCTCTTCACCGGCCGCAGCCCCTGCTCGAGGTACTCGTTGGCCCTGGCCTCTATCCAGCTGGTGATCGAGGTCTCGGCCGGGCCGCCCGCCGGCGGGTTGTACTTGAACCCGCCATCGCCGGGTGGGTTGTGGGAAGGGGTGATCAGGATGCCGTCAGCCAGGCCGCTGGTCCGGCCCCGGTTGTGCATCAGGATGGCGTGGGAGAGGGCCGGGGTGGGCACGTACTCGTCCCCCTCCGAGACCATCACCTCCGCCTTGTTGGCGGCCAGCACCTCCATGGCGGTGGCGAAGGCGGGCCCGGAAAGGGCGTGGGTGTCGGCCCCGACGAACAGCGGGCCGGTGATCTTCTGCCGCTCGCGGTAGAGGCATATCGCCTGGGTGATGGCCAGGATGTGGCCTTCGTTGAAGCTGGTGCTCAGGGAGGACCCTCGGTGCCCTGACGTCCCGAAGGAGACCCGCTGCTCCGGCACGGCCGGGTCAGGCCGCCCGGCATAGTAGGCCGCCACCAGCGCGGGCACATTCACCAGCTCCGATTCATGGGCTGGCCTTCCGGCCAGCGGGCTCAGTCTCATGCCGCCCTCCTTGCCCCCGGCATCAGTGGCCCCCCCCAGATACCGGGATGATCGCCCCGCTGATGACGGACTCCTTCCCGGCAACCGAGAAGCTGGGTATTGACGCTGCCTGGCCCATGGCTCCCTCCTC
>CAZBJX010000037.1:0-10471 GCA_964492335.1 uncultured Dehalococcoidia bacterium
AATCACGAGCAGACTTCCACAGCATTTCCTGTTCTTCGCTAAATGCCAGGTCCATCTTTTCGTCCCCCTTCTCTCTATTTCTTCGGCGCCGGCCTGGGCTCTCTGGGGAGCCCCAGGGCACCGGCTGCAGCGTTGCGGGCCACTTCCGTGGTGCCGGCCGCGATAGTGTTGCAGACCGTGCTCAGGTAGAGGTGCTTGAACCGCCCGTTGAGCACGGACCACTTGTCCTTCACCGGGTCGGTCTGGCGCCAGTTGCCGCCCACGGGTCCCAGCTGCCCGTACATCCCCAGGATCTGCATGCCCACCTGGGCCACGCGCTGGGTGGTGACGCCACCCAGGACCTTGACAGTGTTGGCCGCGCCGGTGACGTTCCCGCCGGTGAGCGCCAGGTGGTTCAGCTTGTAGCCCACATTCCGGGCTACTTCCTGCTGGATGACCACATCCGCCAGGCGGTTGCGGACCATCTTGTTCTTGGACAGCGGCACGCCGTCGGCGTCCCTGGTCTCCTTGCAGTACTGGACCAGCAGGTCGATGTCCCGCTTGATGTTGATCAGCAGCATCACGCCGTAGGCCCTCTCGTGACTGAGAGCGGCCATCACCAGCTTCCAGCCGCCGTTGACTTCACCCAGGAGGTTCTCCTTGGGGACCCTGGCATTGTCGTAGAAGACCTCGCAGAAGGCCTTCAGCCCGGTCATCATCTCCAGCGGGACCATGGTTATGCCCGGGGTCTTCTTGTACTCCACCAGGATGATGCTGATGCCCCGGTGCTTCTTGGAGAGGTCGGAGTCCGTCCGGCAGTAAACCGGGGCCAGGTCGGCCCGGTGGGCCGCGCTCTGCCAGGTCTTCTGCCCGTTCAGGACCCAGTAGTCACCCTGCAGCTCCGCCTTGAGCTGAAGGTTGGCCAGGTCGGAGCCGGCATTGGGCTCGCTCATGCCGGTGGCGCCCTTGATCTCGCCCCGGACCATCATCGGCAGGTACTTCTCTCTCTGCGCCTCGGTGCCGAAGTCCAGCAGCAGGTCGCCCATGCCGCCCACGAACTGGTAGGGGTCCAGTCCGGGGGAACCGCGGTAGGTCAGCTCCTCTTCCAGGATGATCTGCTTCCAGAGAGGCTCCTCGTGTCCGCCGTACTTCTTGGGCCAGGTGAGCCCCAGCCAGCCTTTGGCGGCCAGCTTCTTCTGCATCGCCACGCTGACCTCGTGGATGCTGTCGAAGGCATCCTCATGGTACAAGTCCGGGTCCACGCCCGGCCAGTCTTTCGGCAGCTCTTTGTCGAGGAATTCCTTCACCTCTTTCCGGAAGGCTTCTTCCTCAGGAGTGAATCGAAAGTCCATCTTACCCTCCTTTCCTTAGGCTCTTGCGTCTAAAGTCCCAGTTCCGCGGCAATCACTTCACCGTGGAAAGCGCTGTTCCCAAACAAGGCCTCCGCCACCACCGCCTGCTTCGTGAAGAGATGCATATCGTGATCGTGCTGGAAGGCCATGGCCCCGTGGATCTCATGGCCCAGGGCGGTGATGCGGCGCGAAGCCTGGCCCATCAGGGCCTTCGCCAGAGAAACCTCCAGGGCGCACGGCAGGCCCTCGCTCACCATCCATGCGGCCCGGCGGGTCATGCAGCGGCAGCCGTCAAGGTCGTTCAGCATGTTGGCGCAGTGGTGCTGGATCGACTGGTAGGCGCCGATGGGCCTGCCGAAGGCCACCCTGTCCTTGGCATACTGGACGCTGATCTCCAGCACGTACTCGAGACCGCCCAGCACCTCGGCGCACTTGGCCACGGCCGCCCGGCGCATCACCTTGTCGAGGTAGTCCTTGCCGCAGTTGAGGCCGCCCAGCATGTCGGCCCGGGCCACCTCCACGTTGTCGAGCACCACCTGGCTCTGCCTCTCCCCGAACATCGCCGGCAGCAGGGTGCGGGTCACCCCGCGGGCCCTGGCATCCACCAGGAAGAGGCTGACGCCGCCCCTGGTCTTCGCGGCCACGATGATGCAGTCCGCCACGTGCCCGTCGGTGACGAAGAGCTTGGTGCCGCTGAGAGTATAGTGGCCGGCCATCTCGCTGGCCTCGACCTCAAAGCAGTCGGGCCGGTAGATGGCATGGGGCTCGGCGATGGCCATGGTGATCACCATCTCTCCCCTGGCCACCTTCGGCAGCATGGCCGCCTTCTGCTCCTCGGTGCCCAGCTCCAGGATGCTGAGGGCTCCCAGCACCACGGCGGACAGGAATGGCCCCGGAGCGCAGGCCCGCCCCATCTCCTCCAGCAGAATGGCCAGGTCCAGGAAGCTGGCGTCCGAGCCGCCGTACTGCTCCGGAAGGACCAGCCCCACCCATCCCAGGTCCGCCATCTCCTTCCACATCTGGGGCTGGTAGCCCTTCGGGTCCTTAGCCAGCTCTTTGACCAGGGTCTTGGGCAGCCTGGTCTTGAAGAAATCCCTAGCCGTCTTCTTCAGCATCTCCTGCTGTTCGCTCAGGCCAAAGTCCATTTCCTACTCCTTCTTTCCTCAACCTGAATGGGGCTACTTCCGGGGCAGTCCCAGCCCGGCGGTGGCCATGGTGTTCCTGGCGATCTCGGAGGTGCCACCCGCCAGGCTGTCGCCACCTGTCCAGAGGAACCAGCGCCGCAGGTTCTTTCGCAGGACTGCCCACTTGTCGTCTTCTCCCGCATAGGCATACAGCCCCATTATCTGCATGCCCCGATCGAAGAAGCGAAGCCCCATGTCGTCCGCCAGCACCTTGGCCGCCGACGCCTCGTAGGTAAGGGTCGTCCCCATGTCCAGCTTCCAGCCGATGCTCCAGAACACCTGCCGGCAGGCCTCGATCTCGATGGCGCTCTCCACCAGCTTGGCCCTCACGCTCGGGTCCTGGGAAAGGAGGCGCCCGTCGAGCCGGGTCTCCCTGGCGTACTGCACCAGGTCATCGGTGATCCTCTGGCAGAAGCGGGCCTTGGGGAAGCGCGCCCAGAACCGGTCGAACTCCAGGGTCTTGTTGAGATGAAGCACCGCCTGGTCCTTCTCTCCCAGAAGGTGCCGCTTGGGCACCCGGACGTTGTCCAGGAATACCTCGGTGTGGAAGATGTCGCCCAGCATGCTCTCCATGGGCACCACCGTTACGCCCGGAAGGCTCTTGTCCAGGATGAAGGTGCTGATGGAGGCCCACCTGGGGGCCTTGGGGTCGACATTGGTGCGGCAGAAGAGGAAACCGTAATCGGAGATGTGGGCCAGGGAGCTCCACACCTTCTGACCGTTGACCAGGAAGCAGTCGTCCTGCTCTATGGCGGTGGTCCGCAGGGACAGCAGGTCCGACCCGGCGTCCGGCTCGCTCATGGCCAGCCAGAGAATGGTCTCGCCCCTTCCGATGCCGGGCAGGAACTCCTGCTTGAGCTCCTCGCTGCCCATGTCCAGGATGGTGTTGGCCATGGACCAGCAGATGGCGCCCGCCGCCCAGGGGACCCTGGCATACGCCAGCTCCTCGAAGAGCATCATCAGGTCCATGTTGGGCCGCTCAGCCCCCCCGAACTTCTTGGGCCACGTCAGCGGTATCCAGTTCTTCTTCCCCAGCAGGCGGACGAACTCGTAGGAGAATGCGCCGTGGCCCCACGAGTCCTCGCCGGATTGAGTGGGGAATTTCTCCGGGGGGTTGTCTTTCAGGAAGTCCCGTATCTCTCGACGCCATGCCTCCTGCTCGGCGGTGAACCCAAACTCCATGTACCCTCCTTAGGGGACTCTGCCCTCACTTCAAGAATCCGCAGGACGGCCGCAGGGGCCTCCTCGACTGTGAACCACAGGGCAGCCACACGCGCGACCCGCGCTCTGCCCTTCCACCCCACCAGAGTTACTTTGCGCCCGCACGTGGGGGCAGCCACGGCTGCCCCCACGCTGGCCAGTACCAGTTTGTCTGTGCGCCTAGTTTGCGCCGGGCCCGATGAGGGTGACAGAGGCCTGGAACATGCCGGGCGTGCCGCCCTGTGAGTGGGCCAGACCGATCTTCGGGTTCTTCAGCTGGCGCTTGTCCGCCCTGCCCAGCTGCTGGTTGTAGAGCTCGTACACCATGCGGAGCCCGCTGGCGCCCACCGGGTGGCCGAATGACTTCAGCCCGCCGTCGGTGTTGACCGGCAGGTCACCGGTCAGGACGAAGGAGTCCTTCTCCACTTCCGCGGGGCCGCTGCCGCGCGGGCAGAAGCCGAGGGACTCGTATATGATGAGCTCGGTGATGGTGAAGCAGTCGTGGACCTCGGCGGAGCCGATTTCCTTCCTCGGGTCCTTGATCCCGGCCTGCTCGTAGGCCTGCTGGGCCGCCACCCAGGTCTCGTCCCAGAAGGTGATGTCCACGTCGGAGCGGAACTTGCCCTTGAAGGGGTCAATCCGGCCGACGGACAGGCCCAAGCCCTTGATCAGCGCGTGGGGCCTCTTGAGCTCCTTGGCCTTGGCGGCGCTGGTGATTATGGCCGCAGCCGCGCCATCGGTCACCGGGCAGCAGTCGAAGAGTCCCAGCGGCCAGGCGATCATGGGGGCCTTCAGCGCCGTCTCCAGGGCGATGGCCCTCTTGAAGTGGGCCTTGGGGTGAAGAGCGCCATTGGCATGGTTCTTCACCGCGATCTTGGCCAGTATTTCCTTGCCCTTGTCAAAGGGGATCTTGTACTTCTCGAAGTACTGCACGGCCGACTTGGCGAAGGAGGCCGGGGCAGAGCCGACCACGGAGATCGGGTGCATGGAGCCCGGCATCTCCAGGGCGCCGCTGCCGTAGTCCTTCAGTTTCTCGAAACCGACGCAGAGGACGGTGTCGTACATTCCGGCGGCCACGGAGAAGGCACCCACCCTGAGGGCCTCCGCCGCGGTGGCGCAGTTGTTCTCCACCCTGGTGGCCGGGATCCTGTCCAGCTGGAGCGCCTCGGTCACGGTGGCGCCGGTCCACATGCTGGAGGAGACGTTGCCCACGAACACCGCTTCGATGTCCTTGGGCCCCATCTTGGCGTCCTCGTACGCTTCGTAGCTGCAGTCGATGATCATGTCGGGCACACCCTTGTTCCAGAGGTCACCGAAGTTGGTGCAACCCATTCCGATGATGGCAACTTTGTCTTTGATCGTACCCATTTTCTAATCCTCCTTACCGAACTGGCTTGCACTTCCAGGCGTAGGCTGCGACGTCCCCCTGCCTCTCCAGCCGTCTGAAGGTCATCTCCATCGGCTGACCGACCTTGAGGTTCTGGATATCGCCGAAGTCCGTCATCTCGAGCTCGAGCCTGGCGCCGCTCTCGAAGTCGATGATAGCCCGGCCCTGCGGCGGATCGGTGACTTCCGGAATGGTGGGGATGGTGTCCGTGCTGAAGCTGTAGAGCGTGACCTTCTCAGGGAGCAGCGGTACCTGGTCGTAGTTGTCCTTGGAGAAGCACTTGGGGCAGATGCGGCGGATCGGGAAGTCCACCCAGCCGCACTGCTTGCACTTGCTGGCATGCAGCTTGTACATGGAATCCCGCTCTCTCCAGAGCTGGGCCAAGCCGGGGGTGATGGGGGTCATCCGGGACATCTCCACGTAGAACAGGTGGCGCAGCCGCAGGTACTTCTGGTAGCTGGGCACCATCTTCTTGGACTGGAGGTATCCCAGGACACCGTGCCGGTCCCTGGCCTTTTCGATAGCGTCGGTGACCTTGACCAGCATCACCTCAACGCCATCGCCCCAGGCCGCCACCAGCAGCTTGTCGCCGGGCTTCGCCTGCTCCAGGGCCGCCACCAGCAGCATCAGGGAGTGGGCCGCGCCGGTATTGCCCATCACGCCGAACAGGCCGTCCTGCACCTGGGTCTTGGGGTCGAACTTCAGGGCGGCCGCCACGCCACCATGGCTCCTGGCATCCGGGCCGCTGTAGACGATCTTGGCGATGTCCTTGGCCTCAACGCCGAACTTCTTCATGGCCGCCGCGATAGCCTTCTGCATCATGGGGCTGTAGCCTTCAGGAACGGTGAACCGGTCATTCCACACATGGACGAACTTGTCCGTGGCCGGCCTCCAGGTGTCGGTGAAGTCGGTGGCGAACGAGTAGAAGCCCTCGATGGTGGCGATGACGTCCTTGTCCCCCACCAGGAGAGCGGCAGCGCCGTCGCCGCTGTTGGACTCTATGGCAGAGAGGGGGCTCCCCAGCCGGCAGTCGGCAGCCGAGACCATGACCTTCTTCGCAGAGCCGGCCTTCACGCTGTCCACAGCCATCCTCATGGCCGAGAGGCCGCCCTTCAGGGAGTTGCCGATGTCCGCCGTCACGATGTCATCGCGGAAGTCGAGGGCCGCTGCCACCGCTGCGGCGATCTGCTTCTCCGCAAACGGGGATGACGTCGAGGCGTTGAGCACCCCGTCAATCGACCCGCGGTCCATCCCCTTCGTGCAGTCGAGGATGGCGTCAACCGTCATGGTCAGAGCGTCTTCGTCTGCACCGGCGACGGACCGCTCTCCGGCGCCCCCCTTGCCCTCGAGAACCATTATCTCGCGGGCCAACCGGTAAAGGGGCACATACGCGCCATAGGAACAGATACCTACCATTTTCCCTCCTTCATAGTTGGTCTTTCTTGCCTAAGGGCATCGTGGCCGGCTATTGCCCGGCACGTACCGTTTTCCATGCTAGTCAACAACATAATGAGAAGCACCGAAGGCTGCCATGCACCCGGGCCCGGCCGCGGTCCGGAGCGCATGCGGGCCGGCCGGCGGGACTGACCGGGTCGTGGGGCCGGGGCCCGGCACCGGTATGTGCCAATACACCACTGGACGGATGTCGCGCGGGATGCTGCGGAAGCACCCCACACAGCCTGGTCTCTCTCGGTGCCACCCCACAACAGATCAATTATAGCGCTTCCCTCTGACCGTGTAAAACTGGGGGCAGGGCCCTATGGCCGTCATTGGCAAACAGGCGGCGCAGCAGTATAATTCGCATTGGTGGTTCCAAGTCCAGGTTCCCAGAGCTGCGACCAGGCCGCGTCCGAAGGCTATGGGTGACCCAGGTTGAGCCAACCAGACATCATACGGAGAAAGGAGGTCATCCATAGCTATCTCGGACAAGAGCCTAACGTGTTCCGACTGCGGCTCCACCTTCATCTTCTCGGTCAGTGAACAGGAGATGTTCGCATCCCGGGGCTACACCAACGAGCCCAAGCGCTGTCTCACCTGCCGGGAATCCAGGAGGGCGTCCCGCGAAGGCGCCGGCGATTTCGGCACCATGAGGCCCAGGCGCCAGATGTATCCAACCATCTGCGCCCAGTGCGGCAAGGAAGCGATGGTCCCGTTCCAGCCAAGGGGCGATCGGCCGGTCTACTGCAGCGATTGCTTCAATCGGATCAGGCCTGACGGCAGCCGCTGACCACCGAATCACGACGCAGAGAGGGGTCGGGCCTTCACCCGACCCCTTCTTCTTCCTCCGAGCGCCACCGCCGGCCCTGTCCGGCCGCGTCCGGACGTCTGGCCGCGGGCCGGGCCCGCCGGCCGTCACCACAGCGCCAGGGACTGCTGGGCCCCGGCGCCGCCCGCCGCCGGCTCCTCGGCCGCCTCCGGGGCCTTCCCCTTCCTGCCTCTTTGTCCGTCGCGCTCCGGGCAGATGGGCCGGAAATCGCAGCGGCGGCAGACCACCCCGGGCCGGGGCTGGAAGCGCCTCTCCGCCCCGATGCTGCGGGCCGTCAGCAGGAGGTCCCACCTGGCCCGGTCCAGGACGGACTGGCTGATCTCCCCCGTGTCCACTGACCCCGACGACAGGTAGATGTAGGAGGCCCTGGACACGGCGCGGGATCCCTGGCGGGACAGGACCAGGGCATTCAAGTGCAGCTGCGTCCAGTCGCTGCTATCCGGCGGGTTGCCGGTCTTGTAGTCGATGACGTGGAGCGTGCCATCGGCCTCGAGGTCGGCCCGGTCTATCCTGGCCTGGAGGAGGAGGCCCCTGGTGACCTCGGTCGCCAGCGAGGCTTCCACCAGGTAGGGCCTGACCCGCACGTCATGGTCAGCGACGAAGCCGGCAAGCTGCCGGAGGGCCTTCAGCGCCCACCGCCGCTCGTCCTCCGGGCCCCTGAAGCCCACCCGGTAGCGCAGCCAGTTCTTCTTGAGAAGCGCCCGCATAGTCTGCATGTTGCGCCGCTCCAGGGGCACCGCGGTCAGGAACTCCTTCAGGGTATCGTGCACGTGGTTCCCCATGGTGAAATACGGCCTCGGCCCGCCGTAGATGTCGCCAAGCCGGTCGATGTAGCGGAACCGGTATTGCCGCGGGCAGCCGCGGAAGCAGGCCACCGCCGTGGGGGACAGCTTCAGCATGTCGGCCGCAATTCTACCACATCACGGCGCTCGCCGGCGGCCCTTGTACTCCACCCTCCTCAACCTGCTATAATCGCCTTACCCGATACGGCCGGCGGCCCGGACCGGGCGCCGCCAGCCCGGCGATGGCCACGTCCACCCGTGGCGCGGCCGGCCGACAGAGGAGGCCAAGCGGTGACCGACATCGACAAGCTCATGCGCAGCCTCAGCAGCAGCCGCTGGGAAGCCCGGCGCGCCGCCAGCGAGGCCCTGGTCAGCATCGGGTCGCCCGCCATCAGCCCGCTGATCGAGGCCTTGAAGGACAAGAACCCCGATGTCCGCTGGGCAGCCATCAGGGCCCTGGGGCGGCTGGGGGACGAGACCGCGGTCAAGCCCATCATCAAGGCCCTCGCCGACGAGGACTCCGGGGTCCGCAAGACCGCGGCGGAGGCGCTGGGCAAGATCGGGGACCCCAAGGCCCTCCCATCCCTGGTGGAAGCCGCCGACGATCCGGAGTGGACAGTGCGCCAGGCCGCGGTGGAGGCCCTGGGAAGGATGGCCAGCGTCAGGGCCGTGGATGCCATAATCAAGGCCCTTCGCGACGGCTACTCGGACGTGCGCCAGGCCGCGATCGCGGCAGCGGTCCACACGGGCAAGCCGGCCGTCCTGCCGCTCATCAGGGCGCTGGCCGACGACAACCCGGACACCAGGAAGTGCGCGGCGGAGGCACTGGGCCTGATGAAGGACCCCCGCGGCGTGTCAGCGCTCATCGACAAGCTGGGCGACGAGAACGCCCCCGTGCGCCAGGCCGCCATCGAGGCGCTGGGGCTGATCGGCGACGGCAGCGCCACCGGCCCGCTGCTGGCCAGGCTCAACGACGAGAACTCCAGCGTGCGCTGGGCGGCCGCCAGGACCCTGGGAGACATTGGGGACCTCGATGCCCTGGGGCCCCTCACCCTCACCTTCAAGGACACCAACTCGGGCGTCCGCTGGGCGGCCTACAAGGCCGCCGACAGCATCTGTCGGCGGTTCAACACCCAGGAAGAAGCGCCGATGGCCGATTGACGCCGGGAGAGCTGCAGATGTCAGCCGCCAAGCGCCGCCCGGAGATAACCAGCCCCTTCGCCCGCCTGGTGGGGCTGAGCTTCCCTGAGGGCGGCGGGCCCCAGTGCCTGCTCCAGATCGACGACAGGGTGCTCAACGTGTACAGCACGGTGCACGGAGGGGTGATCAGCACCATGGCCGATGTCAGCATGGGCTACGCGGTCTTCGAGAGCCTGCGGGAAGACGAGAGGCTGACCACCCTGGAGATGAAGATCAACTACATCGCGGCCGTCTCGGAGGGGGCCCTCACCGCCCAGGCCAGCCTGATCAAGAGGACGCGCAACCTGGCCGTGGTGGAATCACGCGTGGAGTGCGACGGCCGGCTGGTCGCCGTCGCCCTGGGGACCTACTACCTGTCGAAGAGAGGCCGCGGGGATGCGGCTACCTCTTCTCCTCCAGCAGGGCGCTCTTCCACTGGGCGTCGGCATCCCGCATGACGGTCTTGCACTCGGCATCCGCCTCCTTGACGATGCTCTTGCCCCTGGCTTCAGCCTCGGCCCTGACGCCCTTGCACCTGGCCTCCGCCTCCGCCTTGATGCCCTTGCACTTGGCCTTGGCCTCTTCCTTGAGGGCCTCGCTCTTGAGCTTCGCTTCCTTCTTGAGGTTCTCGCACTTCACCCTGGCTTCCGCCATGATCCGGTCGTACTTGATCTTGGACTCAGTATCCATGGCACCTCCCGCCACCATTGTACCACTCCCCTCACGGCGCGCTGCCCAGGCGCACCCCCGGCGGGCCCCCGCCAACGCAGCAGGAGGGTGAGAGGTCCCCGGGAGACCCCGGACAGGATGAGGAGAGCAGAGGGTGAGCGGATGCCCGGCCAGGACGCGGGAGGCTCACGCTCAAATGATTGGAGCCAGCGAGAGGATTCGAACCCCCGACCCGCGGTTTACGAAACCGCTGCTCTACCACTGAGCTACGCTGGCCCGCAGGAGAGGACGGACCCGGCCTGCCGCTCGACTGCCGCTGGCACCCCCGGGGAGCACCTCGTCGAGCAGGGCCAGGGCGTCATCCTGCATGCCGTCTATTATATCGGCATAGACATCCACGGTAAACCCGACCTACTTAGTTGCAGTAGTCCCGATTCACATCACCCTGGACCGACTGGCCAACGCCAGCTACC
>CAZBJX010000038.1:0-10029 GCA_964492335.1 uncultured Dehalococcoidia bacterium
TCTAGACGGAATCCTACAGATTGGGGTGCCTGAGCAGATTACCACAAGATATGGGGGCTGTCAATGGGTCCGGCGGGTGGTTTTCGGGGGGCCTGAGGGCTGGCTTGCAGGAGCGCGGCCGGGGTGCGGGCGGCGGTCCCGGCCCCTAGATCTTGCCCCTCAGCAACTCCATGATGGCCAGGCGCGCGAACTCCCATATCTGCTGCCTGGCGCTTCTGAAGTCCAGCGTCTGGGGGAGGCTGCCCAGGATGCCGAAGATGAGCATGGTGGGGATGAGGCCCCTGGAGTACTCCAGCATCCAGGTGTGGCCGGTCATGCGGTAGCCCTTGTCGTAGCCCCTTCTGAGGAAGGCCATGTCGCCGGCCTTGTAGACCGCCGGCTCGAACTGGCCGCGGGCATAGCAGCGCATCTGGCCGTCGAGGAGGATATCGTACACGTGGGACCAGTGGTACCGGCCGGTGTAGCCCTCCGATCCCGTGGGGCTGCCGAACAGCACCAGGTACTCCGTGATGGAGGCATACAGCACGGTGAGCATGCCCAGTGAGCCGCCGCACATCTTGAAGACCCAGGTCTTCTTGCGGCGAATGCGGTTGGGGTACTTGTTGTCCAGATCGTCGGTGATAGCCTCAAATCTCTCTTCTAGAGGGAGGGAGAGGTGTTTCCGGCAGATGCTCTGCAGGGTGTCGGGGTCGAAGACGAAGGCCACCGGACGATCATATTAGCAAAGGCCGGGGGTGTCAAGAAGCCTGGCGCCGGCCCCGGCGGCTGCCGGCCCGGGGGAAGATGCGGCCATTCCGGTCATTGACAGGCTCGAGGGCCTGTCTCTAGAATACTGACAGGCCCCGCACTTCGGAAGCGGAGGGAGCCGGGCCCGGGGGGGTCAGTGGGTCACAGAGACCCGTGGGAGAGGGCCCACGGGCCTTTTCTGTATGTGGGCCCGCGCCCGAAGCGGGCCCGCCGAAGATGATGATGGACCCGGCAGGGGACGGAAGGCAGACCGCCGGAGAGCGCGGCGAGCGCGAGAAGAAGGCCGTCGCCCTGTCGTCGGTCGTGGCCGCGGTCTTTCTCACCTGCATGAAGCTGGTGGTGGGGCTGGTCACCGGCAGCCTGGGCATTCTGGCCGAGGCAGCCCACAGCGGCCTGGACCTGGTGGCGGCGGTGCTGACCTTGCTGGCGGTGCGGGTCTCCGGCCGGCCGCCCGACAGGGAGCACCACTACGGGCATGGCAAGGTGGAGAACCTGTCGGCCCTGGTGCAGACGATGCTCCTGCTGGGCACCTGCGCCTGGATCATGTACGAGGCCGTCAACCGGCTGTTCTTCCAGGAGGTGCCTGTCGATGCTCCCGTGTGGGCCTTCGGGGTCATGGTGGTCTCCATCGTGATAGATGTCTCCCGCTCCCGGGCCCTGCGGCGGGCGGCCCGCAAGCACGGCAGCCAGGCCCTGGAGGCGGACGCGCTGCATTTCTCCACCGACATCTGGTCCTCCTGCGTGGTCATCCTGGGCCTGGGCGGCATCCGCCTGGGGGATGCCCTGCGGGAATCGCACCCGGGCGTGGCCGGGTGGCTCTTCCGGGCCGACGCCGTCGCGGCCCTGGGCGTTTCCCTGATGGTCATCTACGTGAGCGTCAGGCTGGGGCAGCGCACCATTGCGGTGCTGACGGACCGGGCCCCCAGGGGCATGGACGGCCTGCTGCGGCAGGCCATGGAGGGGCTTCCCGGCGTCGCCGAGGTGAGGCAGGTGCGGGTGCGCCAGAGCGGGCCGGCCACCTTCGTGGACCTGGTCCTGAGCGTCAAGCCGGACACCAGCGTGGGGAGGTCCCACGGTATCGCCGCCGAGGCCGAGAGCAGGGTGCACCGGCTGGTGCCCAGGTCGGATGTCATGGTGCGCCTGGAGCCCTGCGCTGCCGGCGGGTCCAGCCCGCTGGAGACCATCCGGGGCATCGCGGCGGCCCACGGCGTGGATGTGCATGACCTGGTCCTGCGGGAGGTCAATGGCCGCCAGACTCTGGAGATGCATGCTGAGGTCCCGGAACACCTCAACGTGGACGACGCCCACAGGCGGGTGACGGCCATGGAGCAGTCGGTGCTGCGGGAGCTGCCGTCCATCCAGGATGTGGCGGTGCACATTGAGCCCAGCGGCGACCGGACCGCCCACCAGCCGGCGGCCGAGTCGGTGTCCCCGGCCATAGAGGACGCCGTGGGCCGGCTCCCGGCCCGCTACCCCGACGTCCTCGACTGCCACAGCGTGAGCATCACCTCCGGCAGCCGGGGCCGGCTGGACCTGTCCTTCCATTGCACCGTCTCCCCCGGTCTGGGCATAGCCCAGGCCCACGATCTGACCACGAGCATGGAAGCCCTTCTCCACGGCCAGTTCCCGGAGCTGGCCCGCGTCGTCATCCACGTGGAGCCGGAGGGGTGATGGACCACGCCGCCGTGCTCAAGCGCTCGCTGATCTTCTCCGGCCTGGACGAGGGGAACCTGGCGGCGCTCTCGCGGCTGGCGGTGGCCCGCACGTTCCGGGAGGGAGAGCACGTGTTCTGGGAGGGTGACCCGCCGACCCACTTCTACGTCCTGGCCTCGGGGCGGGTGAAGGTGCTCAAGCACTCCTCCCTGGGGAAGGAGTTCGTGGTGGCCTTCTTCGGCCCCGGCGAGCTGTTCGGCGAGGTGGCCGTCTTCGAAGACCGGCCCTACCCGGCGTCTGCTCAGGCGGTGGCCGACACCCGGGTGCTGGGGATCGGCAGGGGCGAGTTCCTGGCCTTCGTGGCCGGCCACCCGGAGGTTTCCCTGCGGATCATCAACATGCTGGGGGGGCGGCTGAGGGAGGCCCAGGCCCGGCTCAATGCCATGGCGGGAGAGCGGGCGGAGCAGCGCGTGGCCCGGACCCTGCTGATGCTGTCGTCGAAGCTGGGGCCCGGCCTGCCCTTCACCCGGCAGGAGATAGCCGACATGTCCGGGACCACCATTGAGACCACCATCAGGGTCATGAGCCGCATGAAGAGGGCCGGGATCATCCGCTCCCGCCGGGGGCGGACGGACATCGTGGATGAGGGCCGGCTGCGGGCGCTGGGCGATGCCTCGCCGCTGTAGGCCCGGCATCCCCGCCGGGCGACCCCTGGCTGCCGTGGGGCCGGCGCGGCCTGCGGCGGGGATGCCGGGGCCTGCCGCCACCGGCGCTGCGGGCGCCTCTATGACCTGGGTCATGTTGCTATGGCCGGCGGCGGTGTATGATGCTTCCCAGGGCCCCCGGCAGGCCAGTCGGAGACAGGAGGTGCCAGTCATGATGAGCAAGTGCCCCGGCATGCAGAACGCGATACGCATCCAGCTCCAGGAATGTCCGAAATGCGGCGCCGAGGTCGAGGTCTTCACCAGCGAGGTCAAGGTGAAGTGCGGGGAGTGTGGGGAGATGGTCTACAGCGAGAGGCTGCCTTCATGTGTAGACTGGTGCGCGGCGGCGCGCGAGTGCCTGGGGGAGGAGCGGTGGTGGCGGCTGAAGGGTGGGGACCAGGGGTGAGGATGCAGGCCCCGTCATGATGAGAGACGGCTGGCCCGGGGCTGCCCCGCGGGCCAGGCGGGAAGAGAGGAATGCGATGTCCGCCAGGACGAAGGTGATGCGGAAGGTGGTGCGTATCGATGAGGAGCGGTGCAACGGGTGCGGGGTGTGCGTGCCGGCCTGCGCCGAGGGGGCCCTGCAGATAGTGGACGGGAAGGCGAAGCTGGTGAGCGACCGCTACTGCGACGGCCTGGGCGATTGCCTGGGGGAGTGCCCGGAGGGGGCCATCACCATCGAGGAGCGCGAGGCAGAGGAGTTCGACGAGGCGGCCGCGGCCCGGCATGCCCGGTCCGGCGCGTGCGGCCACGATCATTGCGCAGAGCCTCACACCGGGCACGCTGGAGCCCGGCCGGCGCCGGGAGGCGGCCATGCTGACACCGGCTGCCGGGCCGAGGACAGCCTGCCCTGCGGCTGCCCGTCGGCGAGCGTGACCCGGCTGGAGGGGCGGGAGACCGGCGTGTGCCATGGGGCGCCGGCTGACTGGTCGCCGAAGCTGGGGCACTGGCCGGTGCAGCTCACCCTGGTGCCTCCCGGCGCGCCCTTCCTGCGGGGCGCTGACGTGGTGCTGACCGCCGATTGCGTGCCGTTCGCCTACCCCCGGCTCCACCCCGACTTCCTGGAGGGCCGCGCGGTGATGGTGGCCTGCCCCAAGCTCGACGACTTCCCGGCCCACCAGGCGAAGCTGACCGATATCCTGCGCGTGTCCGGCGTGAAGAGCCTCACCGTAGTGAGGATGGAGGTGCCCTGCTGCTCCGGGCTGACCCACCTGGCCCGGGAGGCCATCCGCGGCAGCGGCCAGGAGATACCGCTGGAAGAGGTGGTGATCGGCATCCGGGGAAGCCGGGTGGCCTGAGCCGCAGATGGCGGCCGGAGGGACTTCACCGGCGGCTACCACCGTGTCCCCAGGTCCGCCCTCAGGGTGGCCGGGCTGTCGTAGAAGAAGCCTTCCGCGTACTGCGCGCTGACCGTGGCGGGGACCCCGGCAGGAGTTGCCGGGGCGCCGGGCCCGGGCGGTGGCCCGGCGGGGCTGGCCGTGGGGCCGGATGACTCGATGGTCCCGATCAGCCCCGCCCCGGGATCCACGGCCAGGGCGACCTCTGCTCCCGTGGCCTCGTCCAGGCAGAATACCACCAGCCAGCAGTGATCGCAGTCCGCGAAGCCCTCGTGGTCCATCCCGGTGTTCCCCACCACCATGAAGGACGGCACCCCGGCCTCCCTGCAGGCTGCCCAGAGCTCGGCCGCCATGTCGTTGCAGTCGTAGACGTCGGCTTGATACTGCCCGGAAGGCTGGCAGCCGCGGGCAACGGCCATCGCGCGGCCGGCGGGCACCGGTGGGCAGGCCTTCCGGGCCTCGTCGAAGGTCAGGGCGTGGTCTGGAGAGGTATGGGCCGGGCCTCGCGTTTGGGCGCACCCGTCGTCGTAGCCGTCGCGCCATCCCCGTTGATAACCGCTGTCACCGGAGGCGTCATGGAGGCCGGGCGGGCCGCCGCAGGCGGCGCGGGCCGCCAGGTAACCCGCGCCAGCTCCCGCCAGGAACGCGGCCAGCAGGCCGATGGCGAGCTGGAGTGACGGCCCGGCCACCAGCCGCAGGGCCTTGCGTGCCCGGGGAGTGGCCGGGGTCCGGGGGGCCCGCCGGGGCATGGCGGGCAACCTCATCACCCTGCCACCCCGGCCGCCATGGCGGCCGGGGCCACGCGGGCCGTCAGCGTCACAAACTGGCCCTCCTGCTGGACGCGGACATCGCGCAGCGCCCCGGGCAGAAGGTCCTGCGTGTCCCCGGCTATGTCCCTGGCGCCTTCCTCCGCCGCCGCAGGCCCAACATACTTGCGCACCACCGTCAGCTTCAGTGCCCCATCGTCGATCCTCTGCAGCGACTCCCCGTGCGCCAGAAGAGGGTTGTCCAGGTCCATGGCGGCCACGGACATGTCCAGCCCGCCCGGCAGCCTGTCTATGATCCCCCCGACATCCGAATGGGCGCAGATGGAGCCCTCGCCTTCAATGATGACCTCCAGGCAGTCGATGACGCTGTCCCGGCACCCGGCCACCATCATCCCGCCCACCAGGGCCACCCAGTCCGCCGCCCCGGCCGCCCTGCCCTGCCAGACCCCCACGCCGAGGTACCCGGTGCGGACGTAGTCCCGCATTCCCAGCTCCTCCCGGACCCTTTCCGGGTCGAACCGGCCTTCCGCCAGGAAGAGCGACAGGCCGGCGCTGGCCAGCCGGTCCACGGCGTCGAAGTCGACGCCGTAGTCGTCCAGCAGGCGGTACCAGTCCCGGTAGCCGGCGTAGAGCGCCGGGAAGTGGTCCCTCATGGCGGCCATGTCGAGGAAGACGCAGCCCCCGGCGGAGCATTCCAGGGGCACCAGACCCATCATCTCCCGGCCCCAGGCCGTTTCCTCCGGGGGGCCGTCCCCCGGGGTGCGGCACAGCGGTCCGCAGGCCAGGGCCACGGCCAGGGCCAGGAGCAGCAGCCGGGCTGGGAGCAGGGCGGACGCAAAGAGCTTCACCATCCCCTCAGCCCTCCAGGCGCTCCCGGCCGGGCCCCTGGGCGCCGGCCTGGACCCAGGTGATGGCCGCCTCCAGCAGGGGGCCCGGCCGGCTTGCCGGGCCGCTGATCTCGATGCCGGCCGAGCCGGGCATCTCATCGGGGCTGCGGGCCGGGTAGAGCCGCAGGCCCCTCGCCGCCCCGGTGAGGCCGGCCGGCCCCGGGGCATCCTGGTCCGGGCCGTCCTCCCCGCCGGCCGTCCCGGCCGGCAGGTCCGCCGCGGCGCCGGCTGTGCCGCACAGGGCTTCCCAGGCGGACAGGTCTCCGAAGAGCACTACCGGGAGCCCTTCCGCGAGGTTGAGGCGCACGTAGTCGCCGACCTCCGGCGCCGGCCGGGCACAGAAGCTGCCATCGACGAACAGGGCGGCCTTGCCGGCGGTAGAGGGATACGGGTCCAGGCTGTCCAGCAGCGCCACGACTGCCGCCTGCTCCGGGGTGAGCGCCTCGCGGAGGGCCGCGGCCGGCCCGGCGGCCGGCGCGGGCCCCGGGCCATCATTGGAAGCGCAGGCGGCGCATGAGAGCGCTGCCAGGGTGGCTATGATGAGCGCCGTGATGGCGCAGAGCCGGCGGCGGCCCCTTGCCCGGGTGTTGGTTATCATGATGCCCCTCCCCTTCTGAGGCGGGCCCCCTCTCCCATTCGGGGAGGGGGCCCGGTCCTGTGGTTGCCGCGTGGCGAATGTGACTAGAGGCCGGATACCTGGCGCGTCCAGGAGGACCAGTGCCACTTGTCGCCATACCAGTGGTACTGCCTCCACTGGCTCTGGAACTTCTCGTAGTGCGAGGCCGGGCCGTCGCTGGCGGTGTGCCGGTAGGTGAACCCGGAGCTGTCCGCCACGAAGGTGGTGACGGCTGTTATCGAATTCCTGTCGATGGTCCACCTGTGACTGGTATAGCCTCTGCCGAGGTCGCTGGAGTTGGCGCAGGTTACGTCGGGCTGCGAATAGCCCTGCGAGTAGGTGGCGCCCAGGCCCACGCCTTTCTCACTCCCGGTCACTCCCAGGGAGAAAGAGGTGCTCGTCTGGCCGACGGTGCTGCTGGGGCCGTAGCGCAGGAGCAAGTTTTTGGGCTGATAGGTCTTCACATTGCAGTACTGGTACGCCCACTCGTTCTTCCAGTTCTGCCTGTAGGCCGCCTGGCCGCTCATCTGCTCGTACCTTATCTCCGCGCTGATGTAGTCGTAGGCGGCATTCCCGTCGTTGGCCAGCCGGTAGTAGTAGCGGTCGATGCACATCTTGCCGTGGGGCTGCAGGCTGTCCCCGCTGTAGAGGCGGAACCAGGCCCTCGGGTACCAGTTGGCGTTGGCCCGGATCGCGTGGGGCTGCTCCACTTCCTGCAGCCAGCGCCGCAGGCCGGCCATGGTGGAGCGCATGTCCGCGCTGTCGCCGACCACCCGGAACCCGTTGAAGACGGGCTGGCCGTCGGGCCCCGGCGTCAGCTTCAAAGCGCCTACGGGGGTGGCCGGTCCGGCCCCGGTGCCGGCGGCGCCCTCGCAGGGGCCGCCCAGGCTGAGGCTCAGGCCATCGATGTCCCCGCCGACGAATACCACCGGGAGCCCTGCGCGCGCCCTGTCTGTGACGTTCTGCGCGATGTCCCTGCCGGCCCGGCGGTAGAACTCCCCGTCAACACACAGCATCTTCTTGCCGCCGGTGGAGGGCCGGGGCGTCACCTGGTCCACCAGGGCGATGTCGGCGGAGCCTGCCCCCGAGAGGGCAGCCCTTACATTCACCCTCACCCTGCGCGTGCCGGAGTCCGGCGCCGCCCGGGTGGTCCGCGGCGCGGTGGCCACCAGCCCGGCGGCCAGCACTGCCACAGCGAGCAGGACGGCCAACAGCCGTCTCGGTTCGAGTACTGCTAACATGGTCTGCTGTCTCCCTTCCCTGAAATGAGGTAGCGCTTCTCTGTCTGCGCAAGTTGCCGCCTTCTGCCTGGCTGCTGCCTCCTTCCCCCTGCGCCGCCCCGGGACCCGGAGCAGGACTGCCTCCGGGATGCCGGCACGTGACCGCCGTGATGGCGACGTGTCGCCCGCCATGCTCCGGGTCCGGGTGCTGGCCCTGGTGCTGCTGTCAGGCTGCCCGCCGTGGCGACAGTGCTGGACTGCGCGGTGTGGCAGCCGTCCCCCTCTGTACCACCGATGATACCAGACTAGCAGGAGCATGTCAAGTAGGGGTAGATCGTAGAAGGGCGATATCAGGGGCGCGAGGGCGCCCCGGCGGACTGTCATCCGCGCTCAGGCGTCAGGAGGTTGCCGCTCCGGCGTGTTGAGGCGCGGTGAAGCCGCGGCCTGGCATCAGGACGTTGCGACCCGGGCTTGAGGCGCAGCGCCGGGCCCAGGGGCGCGGACTAGGCGGCCTCCGGCTCGATCAGTCCGTAGTCCCCGTCCTTGCGGCGGTAGAGGACGTTGAACGAGGTGTTGTCCGCATTCAGGAAGATGAAGAAGTCGTGGCCCAGCAGCTCCATCTGCACGGAGGCCTCCTCCACGCTCATCAGCTTGACCGGGAACCTCTTGGCCTTGACCACGATATCGAGGGCCTTCTCCTGCGTGTCGTCGATATCGGCGCCGGACTCGGCCGGGGCCATCAGCGCCTTTCTCTGCCTGGCGGCCCGCCTGCTCTTGAGGTAGTACTTGCCCTTGAAGCGCTCAATCTGCTTGCGAAGGACGTCGTCGGCGGCGTCGATGGCGGCGTAGACGTCCATTTCCCTCTCTTCCGCCCTGATCAGCGTGCCATTGCTCTTGACCGTAACCTGGACAACATACCGGTTGGCGGGGGGCCTGGCGGTCTCCTTCGATATCTCCACCTTGGTTTCGACGATGGACGGCAGCAGGTGGCCCAGCTTGCCCATCTTCTTGGTTACATAGGCCTCCACAGCCTCGGAGAGTTGCAGTTTCTTGCCCCTGATGTCCAGTTCCATGTTGCCTGTCCCTCCTTATGTTGTCGCTGGAAGCCTGATAGTGCGAAATCCGAAAACCGTGACGGTGCGTCCCTGTTCAACAGCAGTGGCAGTCAAGAGGAAGACCGCCTGGCTCTTCAACGTGGCGGATGGGGTGGATCATGGCTTCATCACTATAAGGTGAGAGCCCGGCACTGTCAATGAGCCTGGCGGGGAATCTGCCGCGGGCAGCCCGGCCGCTTCGGCTACGCGTGGACGGCTTCGTTGGAGGGCATCCGGGCAGGCCCGGGGCTGCCGCTGTCCGGTCCCTCCAGTGCCGGCGCTGGCGGCGGGCCGCCGGGAATGGAATCCGCCGGGCTGGCGGAGACAGAGGGCGGCAGTGCCGTCTCGGCGGGCCTGGCCTCTCCCGGTGCCCGTGCGTCCCCCGTCTGCGGTGATGGGGCCGGACCGGAGGAGGCGCCGGCTGCCTCCTGTTGGCCGGCTGCCGGCAGGGGGCTCCTGGCCTGCGGCGAGCGCTCCGCGCGCACGCGCTTCTTCCTTGATGAGGGGGCTCCCGACCGAGCTGCCGTGGGGGACAGCGGAGATGACTTCGGGGCTGCGCCGTCGGTGGCCTCCCGGGCAGCCTTCTTGCGGCGTGCGGCCTTCTTGCGCGGGGCGGCTGCCGGCGCCGGGCCAACGGGCGCTCCGGGCGCGGCCGCTGCGATGACCGGAGACGGCGCTTGCGCTGGCGGTGCAGCCGGTTCCGCTGCCGGCTCTTGCAGCCGGGGGGTCAGGCCCGGCGCTTGCGCTGGCGGTGCAGGTGCTTCTGCGGCATTCGGGGCCTCCTCCATAGCCGGGGGCGGCGCCTGCTGGCCCGGCGGCATCGCTGTCAGGGTATGCCCCGGGGCCTCGGGGGGCGTGTTGACGAGGCTCTCGATCACCTCGTATATGGACATCTTCCTGGAGTCCGCGGCGTGGTTGTTGGCCGGGGACGGGGCCCTGCCAATCGGGGTCAGGGCGGGGGCGGCCGGCTGCTGGGGCGGCATGGATATCGGTGGCGGCGCCGG
>CAZBJX010000039.1:0-9781 GCA_964492335.1 uncultured Dehalococcoidia bacterium
TAGAGAAAGTGAAGAAGCAGAAGCAGGTCAAATAGGAGTCCAGGGCAACGGGGAGGCCGGGACGGCCCGCCGCAGGCAGCGACAGGCGCAGGTACGGGGCCGGGGCTGCCGGATGCCTGGCATGCTGGACGCACGCCCGGCGGGCGCCCCGGCCGGGGGCGCCCGCCGGCTGACAGCAGGGAGGCAACTTGGCGAAGTGGTGGACGTTCGATGACATACCGCTGAATGAGCCCAGGTCCACCAGGGCCTATGTCGTCCCGGAGGAGGAACTCCTGGCCTACGCCAGCCGCTGGGACCCCCTGGCCATGCACACCGATGCCGAGGCGGCCAGGGGATCGGCGCACGGAGGGCTGATCGCCCCGGGGGTGTACACCATGGCGGTGGCCAATGCCCTGATAGATGAGCTCGATCCGGGGACCCTCTCCATCGGCGGCTCAGAGTGGAGGGTGCGGTTTCCCCATCCCGTCCGGCCGGGCGACTGCCTGGTGGCCACCTCGACGTGCGTCTACAAGCGAGAGTCGCGCACCAAGGCGGACCGCGGGATCGCCCGGTTCCAGATAGCCATGCGGAACCAGAAAGGAGAGCCGGTGCTGGAGTGGGAAACCACGGTACTGGTGGCCCGGAGGGCCCGGGGGCAGCCGGAAAGCGCTCCCGTCGCACAGGATTGATTCGGCTCCTTATTGACCGTCGCCATGGGCGATGATAGTCTCAGGCTAAGGCGGCCTGACAAGCGTCCACCACGATAGAAGGCCGACCGGCAGGCATCATTACGGGAAGACCCCAATTTGGAGAAAGGAAGAAGTGATGGCGGAGCAATTCAATAACCTGTTCTCCCCGATCAAGGTGGGGACGATAACCCTGAGGAACCGCATCTGCAGCACCGGCCACGGCACCTTCATCCGCGAGGAGCACACCAATCTTCCGGGCGAGAAGCTGGCGTGGTACTGGGCCACCAAGGCCAGGGGAGGCATTGGCCTCATTATCACCGAGGGCCTGGGCTTCCACCGGCAGAGTTGCGGCGCCGACGTATTCAGCCAGAAGAACTCGGTCCAGGAGCTGAAGAAGGCGGCCGACCTGGTGCACCAGTTCGGCGGCAAGATCATCGTGCAGGGCGGCAACCAGGGCTCTCAGGACTTCCCGCGGCGCGGCCCCGGCCTGACCACCTGGTCTTCGTCGGCACTGCCGCAGCCCCGGAACTGGGGCATGCCCCACCCGATGACTGTGGATGAGATCAAGGAGCTCAAGGAGCACTGGGTCAGGGCGGCCAAGGTCAGCCAGGAGGCCGGTTACGACGGGTTCGAGATCTACTCCGGCCACGGCTACATGCTGCAGCAGTACATCTCGCCCTTCTTCAACCTGAGGACGGATGAGTACGGAGGCAGCCTCGAGAACCGGCTCCGGTTCCCCCTCGAAGTGATCGATGCCGTCAGGGAAGGAGTGGGCAAGGACTTCACGCTCGCCCTGCGCGTCTCCGGCGACGAGCTGATCGAGGGCGGCTACACCCTGGACGACATGGTTGAGATCATCCAGATACTGACCAAGTCGGGGAAGATAGACTTCATCGACGTGACCGCCTCCACCTACCGGTCCCAGTGGGCCATGGCCGAGGTCATGTACTTCCCCATGAACTCGTTCGTGTACATGGGCGCGGCCATCAAGAAGGTGGTGAAGATCCCGGTGCTGGCCAGGGGCCGGATCATCGACCCCGCCCAGGCAGAGGAGATCGTGGCCTCGGGCCAGGCCGACCTGGTGAACATGTGCCGGGCCACCATATCCGACCCCGACCTGCCCAACAAGGCCCGCGAGGGCAGGGTGGACGAGATCCGCAAGTGCCTCGGCTGCAACGAAGGCTGCATCAAGAACGCCGCCGAGATGATGCCCATACGCTGCGCCATGAACGCAGAGGTGACCCGCGAGTACATCCCCGGGTGGCTGGAGCCCATACCGGCCAAGACCAGGAAGAAGGTGGTGGTGATCGGCGGAGGCCCCGCCGGGCTGGAGTGCGCCAGGGTGCTGGCGGTGCGCGGTCACCAGGTCTCTCTGTATGAGAAGGGACCCGAGCTGGGCGGGCAGTTGCTGATAGCCGCCAAGGCCCCGGGGAGGGACGGCTTCCTGGAGTCCCCCAGGTGGTTCACCCACCAGATGAAGCTGCTCAAGATCGACGTGCACCTCAACACCGAGGTCACCGCCGACATGGTCAAGAAGATGGACGCGGATGCGGTAGTAGTGGCCACCGGGTCCATCCCCTGGATCCCCCCGAGGGTCCCGGGCATCAACGAGCCGATCGTGGCGGAGTGCCGGGACGTGCTCCTGGGCAAGGCCAAGGTGGGCGAGAACGTGGTGGTCTGGGCCGGAGAGCAGAACATGGAAGCCCTGTCGGTAGCCGACTGGGCCGCCCAGCAGGGCAAGAGAGTGGAGGTGGTCACGGAGGAGTACTTCGCCGGCATCCACACCGACGCTCCCACCCGGATGGCCATTTACACCCGGCTGCACCAGAACGGGGTCACCTTCACGCCTCTTCACAAGGTGCGGGAGATCAGCGGCAACACCGTGGTCATCTCCAACGTCTACACCCTGCAGGACCAGCGCATTGAGGGCGTCGACACACTCATCATCGCCTATGGCGGACAGGAGGACACCGCTCTCTACTACGCGCTCAAAGGCCAGGTGAAAGAGCTGTACAGGGTGGGCGACTGCAACGGCGTGAGGAGGCTGCCCGACGCCACGCTGGAGGCCTCCAGGACGGCCAGGGCCATCTAGCGATGGGGACGGCGCCCCCTTAGCGCTGAGGAGCAAGGGGCCTGGCAAGGTCTGACGGGAGCGCTAGAGTCCGGACGGTATCTAGCGCTCCCGTCCATTTCGGCGGGTAGTCCGGGCCAGGAGCAGGGAAGGTGATGGTTACAGCAGCGGAACACAAAGGGGTATGGGTGCTCGCGGAGTACAGCGAGGGGGAGCTGGCTGATGTCTCCCTGGAGCTGGCCAGCGAAGGGAAGCGCCTGGCCGACAAGCTGCGCCAGGAGCTGGTCGCCCTCCTGATCGGGACCGGGATCCCCGCGGGCCTGGCCGGCAAGTTCCGGGACTGCGGCATCAACCGGCTGATGCTGGTAGACGGCCCCGGCCTGGAGGAGGCCATCGAGCTCCGCGTCCAGGCCCTGACCGAGGTGATGCGCGAAGCGAAGCCGGGGATACTGCTCTGCAGCACCACCATCTTCGGGCGGGAGATGGCAGCACGGCTGGCGGCGGCCCTGAGGACGGGCCTGGCCCCCAACTGCCTCTCGCTGGATTTCACCGACGACGGCCGGCTGCAATGCACTCTGCCGTCCCACACCAACAAGACCAGCTCCAAGGTGGTCTTCCCCTCGGCCCGCCCCCAGATAGTCACCGCCGCCCCCGGCACATTTGACATCAAGCGGGCCCGGGGGGCACGCCAGCCGGTGACGGTCAACGTCACCCCCCGGACGGACCCCGCAGCGCCCTGCGGCAGGACGCTGCGGGTGGAGAAGGGCGATCCCCGGACCATGGACCTGGAGGAGGCTCCCGTCATCGTCGCCGGCGGCAAAGGGGTCGCCAGCCGGGCGAACTTCGCCCTCCTGGACCGGCTGGCGGAGGCTCTGGGGGCCGTCACTGCCGGCACCAGAATAGCCGTCGACCTGGGCTTCGTACCGGTGGCCAAGCAGGTGGGGCAGACGGGCAAGACCGTCACGCCGAAGCTGTACATAGCCTGCGGCATTTCCGGCTCGAACTACCATACCATCGGCATGAAGGAGTCCAAGGTCATTATCGTCATCAACAACGACAAGAGCGCCACCATATTCAAGATGGCGGACCTGGGCCTGGTGGGCGACCTCCTGGAGATCGTGCCGGCCATCACCGCCGAGCTGGCCAGGGCCATGGAGGCCCCGGCAGCGGCGGCCCCGGCAGCGGACCGGGCGGCCGGCGCCCGCAGGTAGGCCCGGCCCCGGCACAGAAGGCAAGCGGTGTAGAGAGATGGCAGATAGGCCCGGCAGCACAGGGGAGGCCAACGGGGCACTCATGCGGATAGTGGTTTGCGTCAAGTGGGTCCTGGACACCGACGGCACCATCCCCGTCGACACCGAGGCCAACGTTATTCTGGAGGCCTGCCTGCCGTGGACGGTCAGCCCCCTCGACAGGCTGGCGCTGGAGGAGGCTGCCAGGATGAAGGAAGCGGGCCTCTGCGGGCACATCACGGCGCTCTGCCTGGGGCCGGTCCCGGCCGCCGCAGCCCTCCGCGTCGCCCTGGCCTCGGGCGCGGACAGGGCCGTCCACATATGCGATCCCGGCATGGAGACCCCGGATTCCGGCACTTCCGGGATGGTGCTGGCCAGGGCGATCACCGCCCTCGGAGTGGGGTATGACCTCATACTCTGCGGGGCCAGGGCGGCCGACACCAATGCCGGGCTGGCCGGCCCGGCCATCTCCGCCGAGCTGGGCCTGCCCCTGGTTACCGAGGTGGACCGGATCGAGATCGGCGGCCAGGGCAGGGCGCTGGTCCGCAAGAAGCTGGAGGCCGGAGACAAGGCCGTGGTGGAAGTCCCGCTGCCGGCCCTGCTCACCGTGGAGACCGGCATCAACCGGCCCAGGTATCTCAAGCTGCGGGCCCGGCTCCTGGCTGCCCGGCACCAGATCGAAACGTACGACCTGGCAGCCCTCGGACTGGCCCCCGGGGACGGAGCGCTGGCGCCCCGGACGGAGGTCATCGCCTTCGGGCCCCCCAGGCCCCGGGGCAAGAAGCTCTTCACCCCGGACAGCAGCCTCTCGGCGGCGGAGCGGATGCGGCAGCTCATGTCGGGCGGCGCTACCCAGAAGGCCAGCAGCGGGCTGCTGGAAGGGGACCCGCAGACGCTGGCCGCCAAGTGCGTTCAGTTCCTCAGGGAGAAGCAACTCCTCCCCGAGCCGCCCTCCGGCAGCCATTAGGCCCCCCGGCGCCCTGTGCCCCCGCACCCCTTGCCCGGGCCTGCCCATGTCTGGTATCGTTACAGTGGGGGATCGGGACACGGACTTAGACTCCTTGCCGACGGCAGCGAGGCGCTACTCGTGAAGTCACGGATGTACGACTGGGATTTCCATGATCCCTACTCGAACACGTGGGTGCTGCTGCAGCAGAGCTGGGAGGCCATCGCCGGCTATCTCCAGGGCGAGCTGGCCGACCTCGGCGTCACCTGGGCCCAGGCGGACATCCTGATGATCCTCAGCGCCAGCAAGGCGCCCCTTGCGGCCAGCCAGATCGCGGCCTACACCTTCCGCTCCCCGCAGAGTGTCTCCGAGCTCCTGGGGCGAATGGAGAACGCGGGGTACCTGAAAAAGGTCAGGGGCGTCGGCGATCAGCGAGTGGTCAAGATACGGATGACGGCAAGGGGGGAGGACCTGGCCAGCAGACTGAGGGAGGCCGGGTTCGTCTATGGCTCCCGGGTGATGAAGTCCTCGCTTTCCCCTACAGAGGTCGAGCACCTCAACCTGCTGCTGAAGAAGCTGCGCGACGGCGTCCTGAGGGAGATCGCCCTGAAGACGGAGCCGCTCCCCGATATCCTGGACCAGCCCCGCCTGGACCGCCATCGCTCGTGAGGCCCCGCCCCCGGGCCCAACCCCGCGCGGCGGCCGCGCCGCCCGTGACCGATGGCAGCCCCGGAGAAGGCCGGGGAACATGCAGGGTTGTTTCCCGTTCGCTCTGATTCCGCTGGCACCTGTCGCCTCCACCTCCCGGCGATCTTACACGATCTATTCGGCCCCTTATTGACCACGAAACGTGGTGCTGGTACAGTCAGAACTGGAGGGCAAGAGTACCCCATTTCGCTAAGGAGGTTGATATCGATATGGACCTGAAGAGTCTCACCCTGGAAGAACTCAAGAAGGAGCGACCGGACCTGGTTTCCGCCCTGCGGAACGAGATCACCGGCAAGAAGGAGCTGGAGGACCTCAGCGGGCCCTGGAACCCCAACCTGACCTTCGATGACCTGTCCAAGGAATTCCTCATGAAGATAATGAACATCTGGCAGCATGCCTGGATCACCCTGAGCGGCATGTGGTACGACCAGGTCAGGGAGAAGTGGGGCTTCGACGCGGCCAATGCCTGCGAGCTGGCTGCCTGGGAGAACATGGGCAGGAAGGTCAACCCCAGGTACGGCAAGCTGGGCAACGTCAAGATGGACAAGGACGGCTATCCCGCCACGGTGCTGGAGTGCATGAAGTGCCTGCAGCTCCCCCTGGACAACATCATGAGAGGCAAGAACGCCGGGCTCTTCGACGGGCAGTTCGAGATCATCAACGAGAACAAGGTCCACGTCGTGTACAACCGGTGCATCGCCCTGGAGGGGCTCGAGAGGAACTGGCCGGAGAGGATTCCGCCTCTGTGCCACGTGCTGGAGAAGAAGATGATCGAGGTGTACGCCCTCAACCCCAGGTTCGAGGCCGTGCCGGTCAAGTTCCCTCCGCGGAAGGACAAGAGCGAGATCGCCTGCGAGTGGTACTTCCAGTTCAAGGACTAGCCCGCCCCCCCGGCGTGGTCGCTCAGATGACGAGCAAGGTTAGGACAGGAGAACACGGACACCGGGACAGTGGGGTCCCGGTGTCCGTCCCATAGAGAGCCGGCCCCGAGAGCGGCCGGCGCGGGACCGACCGGAGCAGGGCATGGCCGCCACCCGCAACTCCGGTTGCCACAGGGCACCGCGATTCCAGAGACGGAGGACAGGAAATGGACTTAGGGCTCAACGGCAAGACCGCCATTGTCACCGGAGGCAGCTCCAACATCGGGAGGGGCGTGGTACTGGCGCTGGCCAGAGAGGGCGCCAACGTGGTCATTACCTATCGCGACCCCATACAGGCCCGCAAGACGGCCGACGACGCCATCGCCCTGGGCGGGAAGGCCCTGCCCATCAGGACAGAGGTGGTGGAGAGGGAATCCGTCGAGAGCATGGTCAGGCAGACCATGGAGGCCTTCGGCCGCGTGGACATCCTGGTCAACAACGTGGGCGGCGGCAACGACGGGCCGGCGCTGCACGAGAAGTCCTGGGAAGAGATCGACGAAGAGATAAGGAAGAACTTCTGGTCACAGATCTGCACCTGCAAGGTAGTGTCACCGATAATGATGGACCAGAAGTGGGGCCGCATCATCAACATCGGCACCGACGTCTCCCGCAGCGGGAGCGCCCGGAATCCCATCTACGCCGCCAGCAAGGCCGCGGTGGGCGGGCTGACCAGGTCCATAGCCAGACAGCTGGGCCGCTACAACATCACCGTCAACAGCGTGCTCCCTGGCTGGACCCTTCCGGAGAAGCCGGAAGACGTCGGGGTGGGCAGCTTCTGGTACGGAGGCAAGGCCGAGAAGCTCTTCAGCCCCGAGTTCATGGAGAAGCAGGTCAAGGCGCTGCCGGTGCGAAGGACCGGGACACCGCGGGACATAGCCGCCATGGTGGCCTTCTTCGCCTCTGAGCAGGCCTCCTACATCACCGGACAGACTATCGCCGTCGACGGCGGCGCCACTATGGAAATGTAGTTCGGAGGACAGCCATGGCACAACCGCCAGAACAAATATTCTCTGCATCCGGCATACCGATAAAGGATGTGTACGTGCCGGCGGACACGTCCGGCATCGACTACGACAGGGACATCGGGCTCCCGGGGAAGCCCCCCTTCACCCGCGGGGTGTACCCCACGATGTACCGGGGCCAGCAATGGACCATCAGGCGCCTCTCCGGCTTCAACACCCCCGAGGAGTCCAACAAGCTCTTCCGCGAGGAGCTGGCCATGGGCCAGACGGGCTTCTCGGTGGCTCCCGACATGTCATCGAACATCGGCATGGACTACGACGACCCCAGGGTTGTCGCCGACGTCGGGCATTCCGGCGTGCCCCTGGCCTCCATAGACGACATGAAGGTCCTGTTCGACGGCCTGCCCATCGAGAAGGCGTCGACCTACCTGGCAGAGAAGCACGGGGTCCTCACCGCGATGTACTTCGCCATGGCCAGGGACAGGGGCCTGGACGTGTCCAAGCTGCGGGGCACCACCGCCAACTGCATGCTGGCGTGGACGGTGCTCAACCTCGCCAACCAGATCCCGCCCGAGGCGTACCGCAGGTACGCCGTTGACTTCGTGGAATGGTGCGCCGACCATGCCCCCGGCTGGTACCCGGCCTCCTTCAACAGCTACAACGCCCGGGACTGCGGCCTGACCGCCTGGGAGGAGCTGGGCATCCTGTTCTCCTGCCCGATCGACTACATAGAGGAGGAGAAGAGGCGGGGCAGGGTGCCGCTCGATCGCTTCGTCAGGCGGTTCGCCTTCAACATGGCGGCCCACAATGACCTCTTCGAGGAGGCCGCCAAGCTGCGCGCCGCCAGGCGCATGTGGACCAGGATAATCCGGGACAGGTACGGCATAACGGACCCCCGCTGCTCCGAGTTTCGGGTGCACCTGCAGAGCTCCGGCTCTACCCACACCACCCAGGAGCCGCTCAACAACCTCATCCGCATCGCCTACCAGGTGCTGGCCGGTGTCCTGGGAGGGGCCCAGTCTATACACGCCAACGGGTACGACGAAGGCGTCTGCCTGCCCACCGACCAGTCCATGCTGCTCTCCATCCGGACGGAGCAGATACTGGCGCTGGAGACCGGCGTCACCAACACCATCGACCCCCTGGGGGGCTCGTGGTACGTGGAGAAGCTGACGGCGGAGCTCGAAGAGCGCGGCTGGGAGTACCTGAAGAAGATCGAGGACATGGGCGGCCTGGCCAAGGCCATCGCCAGCGGCTGGGTGCACAATGAGTACAAGAACGCCTCCATCCGGAGGGCGGAGAAGATAACCTCGGGAGAGATCCCCATTGTGGGAGTCAACCAGTTCCGCCTGAAGGAGGAGCCCTACGAGGTGCCCATATTCCGCCCGGACCCTCATTCATCCCAGGCACAGATCGACAAGCTCAAGCGACTGAAGGCGACCCGCGACAATGCCAGGGTGTCGGCCGCCCTCAAGAAACTGGCGGAGGCCACCCGCCGGGGAGACAACGTGATGCCGGCCACCGTGGAAGCCGTCAGCGCCTATGCCACGCTGGGCGAGGTGATGAAGGTCCAGCTGGACGTGTACGGCGAATGGCCGTTCCCAATCTACGGTTAAGAAACAAGGAGACTCCGATGGCTGAGGGAAAAAAGAGACTGAGGATCCTCATGGCCAAGCCGGGCCAGGAGGGGCATTGGACCGGGCTGGTGGTGGTGAGCAAGGCCCTCCGCGATGCCGGCTACGAGGTCGTCTACGCCGGCAACATGACGCCCCAGGGGGTGGCCGCCGCCGCCGTTCAGGAAGACGCGGACGCCGTGGGGCTCTCCATCCTTTCGGCCAACTACCTGCGTCTGGTCCCCGAGGTGATCGCTGAACTGCGCAAGGCGGGGAAGGAGGACGTGAAGGTGTTGCTCGGGGGGATCATCCTCCGGCAGGACTTCGAGAAGCTCCGGGAGATGGGGGTTTCCGGGATATACCCCTCCGGGACACCCCTGCCGGAGATCGTCGAGTCCGTGCGTGACAGAGTGGGCTTGCCAGTCTGACCCGGCCCGGGCCGGGCGGCCCGCGTGACCGCGAGCGCCCTTGGCCGAGGCTGTCCGCGCTATTCTGCACGGCGGGCCTCGGCACCGGAAGCCGGCACCGCGCACCAGCAGCTTCACACCAAGCGACCCCCCCCGGACCGGCGGCCTCTGCCGGCAGGGGCCGCCGGCTATGAAAGGAGAATGTCATGGACCTGGCATTTAGCGAAGAACAGGAAATGCTGTGGAAGTCTGCTCGT
>CAZBJX010000040.1:0-8784 GCA_964492335.1 uncultured Dehalococcoidia bacterium
GTCAAGGAGATCTCAGCTTGACAGATTGAACGTGGGAACAGTAACATTTAGACTGCATCTTCGGGCGGAGGAAGACCATTTACGCTGTAGTTGAGACCGGAGGCAAGCAGTACCGGGTTTCCCCCGGGCAGGTCATCGAGGTGGACCGCCTGGCCGTCGAGCCGGGCAGCACGGTAGAGCTGGACAGGGTCCTGCTGGTGGCCGGTGACGAGGGGGTCCTGGTGGGCAATCCCCATGTGAAGGGGGCCAGGGTCGTGGCGGAGGCTGTTGACCAGGTCCTCGGGGACAAGGTGGTCGTGTTTCACTTCAAGCCCAAGGTGAGGATCCGGCGCAAGAAGGGGCACCGGCAGCAGCACACCAGGCTGGCGATCAAGGAGATACTCGCCGGGCGGGGGCACGAGACGGAGGTGGCTCAGAGTGGCACATAAGAAGGCTTCTGGCAGCGCCAGGGGCAATCGGGACAGTCAGTCCAAACGCCTGGGTGTGAAGAAGTACGCCGGCCAGAGGGTCAGGGGCGGGAACATCGTGGTGCGCCAGAGAGGGACGCGCCTGCTTCCCGGCGCCAACATGGGGGTGGGCAGGGACCACACGCTGTTCGCCCTGATCGACGGCGTGGTGAAGTTCGAATGGGCCTCCAAGGACCGCAGGAAAGTCAGCGTCTATCCGGTGGAGCCCGGGCAATGAAGGAGAAGATCCACCCCCCGTATTACCCGGATGCCAAGGTGACCTGCGCGTGCGGCAACAGCTTCACCACCGGGGCCACCAAGAAGCTGATCAAGACCGAGATCTGCAGCAAGTGCCACCCCTTGTTCACCGGTGAGTACCGCATCGTCGATACGGCCGGAAGAGTGGAGCGCTTCAAGAAGCGCTACGCGCGCAAGACGGCCGAGAAGAAGGACGAGTAGACCATCCGGACCGTGCTTGTGGAGAAGCCCGGTAGCAGAGCTTTCCAGAGAGCGGAGAACGAGACTCCGCTCTCCTGTTTTGTGCGAGGGTGAGGTTTGTCGAAGGAGTACCACTACGGCGGGCAGGCAGTCATAGAGGGCGTCATGATGCGCGGCCGGCGCAGCATGGCGGTGGCCGTCCGCCGCCCCAACGGGCAGATCCATGTCTCCGCCAGGCCAGTCTCCAACGCGCAGACCGGGATCAGGAAGGTCTGGTTCCTGCGGGGGGTGGTAGCCCTGGTGGAGAGCCTGGCGCTGGGCGCCAGCGCGCTCTTCGAGTCGGCCAACGTGTCGCTGGAGGAGGAGGGGGGGGAGATATCGGGGCCCGTGCTCTGGGGCACCATGCTGGCCGCCTTCGCGTTTGCCGTCGGGGTCTTCTTCCTGGTGCCGCTGCTGATAACGAACCACCTGATAGAGCCGCAGATCCCTGACAATCACCTGCTCAGCAACGTCCTTGAGGGCATCGTCCGGGTCCTCATCTTCGTCCTCTATCTGGGGGCGGTGAACCTGATACCCGACATCAGGAGGGTGTTCAGCTACCACGGCGCGGAGCACAAGACCATCAACGCCTACGAGCACCGTGTGCCCCTGGAGCCCGAGTCCGTCTCCAGGTTCTCGACGGCCCACGTCCGCTGCGGCACCAGCTTCCTCTTCGCGGTGATGGTCATCGCCATACTGGTGTTCGCCATGGTGCCGGGGGACAACATCTGGGTGCGCCTGGTGTCCCGGGTGGTGCTCATCCCGGTCATCGCCGCCATCGGGTACGAGTTCACGCGCTTCAGCGCGCGCTTCGCCGAGAACCGGGTGGTGCGCCTCATGTTCCTGCCGGGCCTGGCCCTGCAGAAGCTCACCACGCGGCAGCCGGACAAGGCCCAGCTGGAGGTGGCCATCTCGGCCCTCAAGAGGGCCGTTGAGGCTGACAATGCGGGGGCGGCCGGCCAGGCCGGCGCGCCTGCCGAGTCGGCCGCAGCAGGCGGGAGTGCTGCCGGGGGCCAGGCTGGAGCCGGGGACGAGGCCGGGGGGGACCGGGCGGGTGAGGCCGGCGGCACCGGGGAGAGCGGCTAGCCCGGGCCCTCTACCGTCTCGAAGAAGCAGGTCTGGTTGCCGGTGTGGCAGACAGGCCCGGCCGGCCGGGCCTTGACCAGCAGGGTGTCATCGTCGCAGTCCTTCCAGATGGCCTGCAGGTGGAGGTAGTTGCCCGAAGTGGCCCCCTTGTGCCACAGCTCCTGGCGGCTGCGGCTGTAGAACCATACCTGCCCCGACTCCAGGGTCCGCCGCAGGGACTCCTGGTTCATGTACCCCAGCATGAGCACCTCGCCGGTGTCGGCATCCTGGATGATGGCCGGGATGAGCCCTCTCTGGTCGTACTTCAGCATGGTCCACCGTCCTCTTCGGCCCGGCCCGCCGGGCCGGGCGCCTTCTCTCTGAGCGCCGCCAGGGCCTGGTCCAGGCGGATGTCCCCCGTGTAGAGGGCCCGGCCGATGATGGCGCCTTCCACGCCCAGCCGGCCGAGCCTCTCCAGGTGGGCAATGGAGGTCACCCCTCCGGCGGCTATTATGGGTGACCGGGCCTGGCGCATCAGGCCGGCCACCGCCTGGAAGTTGGGCGAGGTGAGGGTGCCGTCGCGGGCTATGTCGGTGTAGATGAAGCGCCGTGCGCCCAGGTCTTCCATCCGGGCGATCATGTCGGCCGCCGAGACGCCGGTGCTGTCCCGCCAGCCGCGCACGGCCACCATTCCGTCCCGGGCGTCCACCCCGATCACGATGGCTTCCCCGAAGTCCCGGCAGGCCTCCCGCACCAGCTCCGGGTCCTCCACGGCCGCCGTGCCCAGGACCACCCTCTTGACCCCGGCCTTGAGGTAGTCCTCAATGGCCCGGACCTGGCGGATGCCGCCGCCGGCCTGGACGGGGACCCGCAGGGCGGAGGCTATCCTGGCCACGGTGGACAGGTGCCGGGGCTGGCCGCCGGCCGCGCCGTCCAGGTCCACCAGGTGCAGCCGCGGGGCCCCCAGGGACTCCCAGTGCTGCGCCATCCCCACGGGGTCCTCCGAGTAGACCGTTTCCCGGGCGTAGTCGCCCTGGTAGAGACGGACGCACCGCCCGTCCCTGAGGTCGATCGAGGGTATCACTTCCATGGACTGCGCCTCTCTCCGTGGCGGCCCGCCCTCATTCCGCCGGCCCCGTGTCCTCGTAGAGGCCCACCGTGAACAGGAGGTCAGCCAGCCGGTTGAGGTACCTGAGGACCTCCGGGTTGGGCACCTGCCCGGCTTCCCGCAGGCTGACCACCCGCCTCTCGGCCGTGCGCACCATGGCCCGGGCAAGGTGAATGGCGGCCGAGGCCGGGCTGTCGCCGGGCACCACGAAGCTCCCCGGCATCCGGACCGTCTGCTCCAGGTCCACTATGAGGCCCTCCAGCCGCTGGACGTCGCCGGCGGTGATCACCGGGTACTTCTCGGCCAGCCGCCCGTAGGCCTGCGGCGGCGTGGCCAGCTCCGCTGCCAGCACGAAGAGGTCCTTCTGGGCGGCCAGCAGCATGCCGCGCACCCGGGGCCGGGCCGACAGGGACCGGGCCAGCCCCATGGCGGACACCGCCTCGTCGAGGGTGCCGTAGGCTTCGCAGTGCGCGTCGGACTTGGGCACCCGGGGGCCCAGGAAGAGGCTGGTCTCGCCCCCGTCTCCGCGCTTGTTGAAGGTCTTCATGCTACCGCGTACCTCCCTTCCCCATGAGATAGGCGGCCACCCGGGCCAGCTGGCGCCCGGCGGGGGAGTCCGTCCCCGCCGCGTTCAGGTCCGCCAGGCACTGGTGGTAGAAGCCGTCCCGCGTCCGCTCCGCGTGGGCCCGGGCGTCGGTCCTCTCCAGTGTGCGCACCACCCGCCGCACGTTGGAGCTGGTTACCGTCGGCTGTCGGTAGATGTCCAGCAGCGCCTCCCGGTCCCGTCCCCCGGCGGTGTGCAGCGCGTAGACGATGGGGAGGGTCTTCTTCCGGCTCCTTATGTCAGTGTACGGGGTGGCCTTTCCACCCTCTTCCTCTCCCCAGATGCCCTGCAGGTCGTTCTGCACCTGGTAGGCCAGGCCCAGGTTGCGGCCGAAGGAGGAGAGCGAGGCGACCTGGCCCTCCCGGTCCGTCCCCAGCAGGGCGCCGAAGTAGAGGGCCGTGGCGAAGAGGGCCGCCGTCTTCTTGTCGATCATGTCCAGGTACTGGTCCACGGTTATGTCCAGGTGCCTCTCGAACTCGATGTCCAGGTACTGCCCCTCGCAGAGATCCAGGCTGGCCTGGCTCAGCCTCCTGGAGACGGAGATGATCTTGTGCAGCGGGACCTTGTGCTGGTCCAGCCGGAACAGGGCCACGTGGGCCAGCACGTACATGGCGTCGCCGGCGTTGATGGCCTGGGGCTCGCCCCAGACCTTCCACACGGTGGGGCGCCGCCGCCGCTCCCAGCTGCCGTCCTGGATGTCGTCATGGATGAGGGAGAAGTTGTGGATGAGCTCCACCGCCGCCGCGGCGGGCAGCGCCGAGCGCCAGTCGCCGCCGACGGCCTCGCAGGCCAGGAGGCAGAGGGTGGGGCGGGACATCTTGCCGGGGCTGGGCTGGGGCTTCCCCGTGTCGTCCACCCACCCGAGGTGGTAGCGCATCATGGTGTACAGGGGAGAGGGGTTGTCCCCCAGGACCGACCTCAGCTCGGCTTCCAGGGGCCCCAGGTACTGGCGAAAGGAGCGTGGCTGGTTCATTTGCGGTGAAGCAGGGGCTGGCGCAGTTCGGGGAACGCATTGACCACCCGGCCGGCGATGCCCGGGGCGTCCAGCCCGTACCTGGCGCGGAGGAAGGCCTGGGGCGCGTGCTCCACGAACTCGTCCGGTATGCCCAGGCACCGTGTCCGGACGCCGTCCAGGCCGCGGGCCTGCAGCAACTGCAGCACGGCGCTGCCGAAGCCGCCGGCGAGGGTGTTCTCTTCCACGGTGATGACCCTCCCCGTCCTCCGGGCGGCGGCGGCGATGGACTCTGCATCCAGGGGCTTGACGAAGCGGGCATCCACCACGGTGCAGTCAACCCCTCTTCCGGAGAGGACGCGGGCCGCCTCCAGCGAAGGGGCGACGGTGCTTCCTATGGCCAGGATGGCCACGTCCGGGCCGGTGAGCAGCACTTCGGCCTGCCCCAGGGGGACCTCGCGGAGGTCGCTGTCCAGCGCGGCCCCTGGTCCCGTGCCCCTGGGATAGCGCACCGCCATGGGCCGCCCGGCCCTCGTCGCGGTGTAGACCAGGTGCTGCAGCTGGTTCTCATCCCTGGGGGAGGCCACCGTCAGGCCCGGGATGCTGCCCAGGTAGGAGAAGTCGAGCGTGCCCTGGTGGGTCTTGCCGTCGTCACCCACGATGCCGGCGCGGTCGATGGCAAACACCACCGGCATCTTCTGGAGGGCGATATCGTGCACTATCTGGTCGTAGGACCGCTGCAGGAAAGTGGAGTAGACGGCCACTATGGGGACCAGCCCCCGGGACGCCAGGCCGCCCGCCAGGGTGACCGCGTGCTGCTCGCAGATGCCGACATCGAATACCCTCCCGGGGAACTCGCGGGCCGCCGGCGCCAGGCCGGTCCCGTCGAGCATGGCCGCGGTGATGGCCACCACCCTGGGATCTTCGCGCATGAGCCGCAGGACCGTCTGGCCGAAGACCTGACTGTAGGACGGGCCGTTGCCGGTGCTGGCCGGGCTGGGCGACACCCCGTGGAAGCTGACCGCGTCCTCCTCCGCGGGCGGGTAGCCCTTGCCCTTCCGGGTGATCACGTGGACTATGGTGGGGCCCGGTTCATAGTCGCGCGCCCTGGTCAGCGCCGCCTCCAGGCTCCTGATGTCGTGGCCGTCCACGGGCCCGACGTAGGTGAAGCCGAACGCCTCCAGCAGCGCGCCGGGGACCAGGGCCTGCTTGACCCTCCCCTTGATCCGCTTGCTGGCCCTCCATGCCGGCTCGCCGAAGGGGAGGTGGGTGAAGGTGGCTTTGGCCCTCCTCTTGGCGGCCTCGTATCTGGGATCGAGACGGAAGCGGGTCAGGTTCCTGGAGAAGGCCCCCACGCTGGGCGAGATGGCCATGCCGTTGTCGTTGAGCACCACGGTCATCCTGGTCCCCAGGTGGCCCCAGTGGTTGACTGCCTCGATGGCCATGCCGCCGGTGAGGGCGGCGTCGCCGATGACCGCCACAATGTGATGCGTGCCCTTCGCCAGGTCCCGGGCCAGCGCCATGCCCAGGGCCGCCGAAATGGAGTTGCTGGCGTGGCCCCCGATGAAGGCATCGTGCACGCTCTCGCCGGGGTCGGTGAACCCGGAAAGCCCGCCCTGCTGGCGAATGGTGGCGAAGCGCTCCCGGCGGCCCGTCAGGAGCTTGTGGGCGTAGCTCTGGTGCCCGACGTCCCAGAGGACCTTGTCGGTGGGGCTGTCGAAGACGCGGTGCAGGGCGATGGAGAGCTCGACTGCCCCCAGGCTGGAGGCCAGGTGCCCCCCGTTCCGGGAGATGCACCCTATCATCTCATCCCGCAGCTCGCCGGCCAGTGTCTGGAGCTGCTCCGGGGAGAGGCCCTTCAGGTCGGCGGGCTGGTTGATGGAGTCCAGTACACTCAATTCGCTTCGCTCCCCGTTGGGGACGGCGGGACCTTCCGTGTCTTCCCTACTTCCCCTCCAGCGCGCTGACCTTCTCCACGCGGGCCAGGTGCCTGCCGCCCTCGAAGTCCGTGGTCAGGAAGGTCTCGACTATCTCCCGGGCCAGGGCGGTCCCCAGGATATCCTCGCCAAGGCAGAGGATGTTGGCGTCGTTGTGCTGGCGGGCGCGCCGGGCGGTGAAGAGATCATGGCAGACGGCAGCCCGGATCCCCCGGACCTTGTTGGCCGCGATTCCCATGCCCATGCCGGTCCCGCAGACCAGGACCCCGAACCGGAAGCCGCCCCTGGCGACCGCCTCCGCCACGACGCGGGCGATGTCCGGGTAGTCCACGGCGGTGCTCTCGCTGGTGCCGAAGTCCTGGCAGACGCCGCCCCTCTCCGTGATGTGCCCTATCGCCATGCGCTTGAGGTTGCGGCCCCTGTGGTCGCAGCCCAGGGCTACCCTTACCAGTCGCTTCTCAGCCACGTGCCACCTCTGGCCTGTATTATATGCTGGCTGGAGCGTGCAGTTCAATCCGATACCGGGTGATGGTTCCTTGACAGGGCGGTCATGGAGCCACTAAAATCGAGCTTGCCGAAGGAGGCTGCCCGGCGTCGGCCTGGCGGGGCTTTCTGGGGATATAGCTCAATTGGGAGAGCGCCGCGTTCGCATCGCGGAGGTCGGGGGTTCGAATCCCCCTATCTCCATTTCGGGCCCCTGTAGCTCAGAGGATAGAGCAGCGGTTTCCTAAACCGCGTGTCGTGCGTTCGACTCGCACCAGGGGTACTTTGACGGCGCCCGTGGAGATGCTTCCATGATGGAGTTGCCCGAGGCCGTCACCATAGCCACCCAGATCAACCAGACCGCCCGGGGGAAGCGCATCGCCAGTGTGACGGCGGCGCACACTCCCCACCGGCTGGCCTGGTACTATGGGGAGCCGGCCACCTACCGCGAGCTTCTTTCCGGCCGGGCCCTGGGCACGGCCAGGCCGTTGGGCGGCATGGTGGAGATAGAGGCCGGCCAGGCCCGGATGCTCTTCTCCGAGGGGGCAGGGGTGAGGCTGCACGGACGCGGCCAGCCGCGCCCCGCCAAACACCAGCTCCTCATCGAGCTCGACGACGGCTCCGCCCTGAGCGCGACCGTCCAGATGTACGGCGGGGTGGGGGCCTTCCCCCAGGGTGCGCTGGACAACCCCTACTACCGGGTGGCCCGGGAGAAGCCTTCCCCGCTCACCCCCGCCTTTGACCGGGCCTGGTTCGACGGCATCGTCCGCGGGGACGACACGGGCAAGCTGAGCCTCAAGGCCCTGCTGGCCACCAACCAGCGGGTGCCCGGGCTGGGCAACGGCGTCCTGCAGGACATACTGTCCAATGCCAGGATGCACCCGAAGCGCAGGGTGAGCACGCTTTCCGGGGAGGACCTGGAGGGGCTGTTCCTTTCCCTGAAGACCACGCTGTCGGCGATGGCCGCCGCCGGCGGCCGGGACACGGAGCTGGACCTGTTCGGCCGTCCCGGCGGATACCGGACCATCCTGAGCCAGAAGACCCTGGCGCAGCCCTGCCCGTCCTGCGGAGGAGCCATCAGGAAAGAGGCCTACATGGGCGGCGCCGTCTACTTCTGCCTGCAATGCCAGAGGCCCTAGCCGGGCGGCCGGCAACGGCAAGGGAGGCATTTACTATGGACGTCTGTAGCCATATAATAGACGGTGTGCAGAAGCGCGCCATGGTCGGGCCCGATGCGGCGGTGGCGGAAGGCGTTTCCAGGGAGGAATGACGCGGACCTCGGGCGGCCTTCTGCCGGTCCCATGCCCGCAGGGGTGTAGCTCAGTTTGGTAGAGCAGCGGTCTCCAAAACCGCCGGTCGCGGGTTCGAGTCCTGCCGCCCCTGCCAGTTTTCCCCTCGTGGATGGCCGAAATCTGCTGACCAACTGCTGACGAAGCCATCCGAGTGTAGGCATCATGGCATCTGATCGTTCCACGGGGGCTTGAGCGCCTGCAACACAGACCGCTCTGTCTGGTCAATGTCCGTATGAAGCGCGGCTTGACGGGGATTCCGACTGATGTTATATTACACGTGCAATAGATTCTATGGGAAAGAAGGATATGCACTTTGGATAGAATATTCCCTGCACCACGCGGCATATCTGAGAAGAACAGGAGGTTGCTCACCGCTCTTCATCGTGGTAGCACCGGCCCCTTCACGCCGCGCGAGGCGGT
>CAZBJX010000041.1:0-3034 GCA_964492335.1 uncultured Dehalococcoidia bacterium
CATCCGTTCGAATGGACCAAAGAAGTCGTACATCCCAAAGGCCTCAAACGCTGTTCCGCTGAATCAGGCAAGTAGGTACTGGAATGTCCCCAGACTCTATCATCTAGTCGAGGAGTTGCCGTGAACACTCAGGACATGCCCCCGAATGATGATTTCCGCCTGGAGTCGCTGCCGCAGGAGACCTGCGTCAGGCTGCTCCGGCTGTACTGCCGGATGATGGTGGCCCTCGATGGCTTCTGGTACCTGGCCTGCGCCGACAGGACGGGCACGGAGGCCGCCGTTGAGAGCGACCTGTGGGTCTGGAACAGGCTGTCCCGGTACGTGACGCATGACCTCGCCCGGGCGCTGGGGATCGAGGGCCGGCAGGTGGCTGACTACGTGAAGGTGCTGCAGGCGCGGCCCCAGCACGTCCTCTTCGCGGAGGAGTGGGAGGTCCCGGGCCGGGACAGGGCCGTGCACACCGTCCGCCGGTGCCCCACCCTGCTGGCGCTGGAAGAGGAGGGCCAGGGGAGGGACGCTACCCATTGTGGCGCGGCCTGCGGGCCCCTGCGCGAGGCCCACGCCAGGCACTTCAACCCCGCCTTCGAGCTGGTCTGCCGCAAGATACCCCCGCGGCACGGCAGGGGCGACATAGCCTGCCAGTGGGAGTACCTGGAGAGGGCGGCGCCATCCCGGCCCGGGTGAGGCCTCACCCAAACCTGGAAGAGGGGCCCCGGCAGACGCTCTTCCACTGGCACCTGGTCAGGCACAGCGGCATGGGCAACTTGCGCCTGATCCGCGGCATGAGCTGCGCCCCCGTCAGGCGGTCGCCGTAGGAGACCTCCAGGGCCCGCAGGACTATGGCGTCCCACTTGCGGACGGAGGACTCGTCCCCGTCCGGGCTGCGGCAGCCGCCCTCCCTGCAGAGGGGGCACTCCGCGCAGAGGTCGTCCGGGCCCTCGGTCACCTCTATGAGCATGTCGGACTCGTTTTCCAGGGACTGCTTGATCAGGGTGGCCAGGGCGGCGAACGCCCGGCCCCGGTCGAAGGTTTCCAGGACCATGAACGGCTCGCACATGATGTGGTGCGGCCGCAGCCTCAGGTCCGGACCCCGGTTGATGGTCATGGGCTGCTCCTGCGCCCCGGGGCTTGAGCGCCCGGCGGCGATGGCCCATTATACAGCAGACCCGGCCGCCGGGCGCGTCCGCAATTTGAAAAGGGCCAGGGGGCCGTCTAGAATTAGAGACCGAAGATGCTCGAAGGAGGCGAGAATGGAAATCAAGAAGGTATGCGTAATCGGCGCCGGGACCATGGGCAACGGCATCACGCAGGTGGTGGCGCAGGCCGGCTATGAGACGGCCATGGTGGACATCAAGCAGGAGTTCCTGGAGCGCGGCATGAGCGCCATCAAGGCCAGCCTGGCCAGGGTGGTCAAGAAGGGGACCATCACCCAGGCGGACGCGGACCAGATCGTGGGCCGCATCAAGGCCACCACCGACATGAAGGCCGGCGCCGGCGACGCCGACTACGTCATCGAGGCCGTCTTCGAGAGGGCCGAGGTGAAGCAGCCGGTGCTCAAGCAGCTGGACGAGGTCTGCCCGGAGAGGGCCATCATAGCCTCCAACACCTCCTCCATACCCATCAGCCTGCTGTCTTCAGCCACCGGGCGCCCGGAGAAGGTGGTGGGCCTGCACTTCTTCAATCCCGTGCCGGTGATGAAGCTGATCGAGGTCGTCAGGTCGCTGACCGTGGCCGAGGAGACCATAGCCGCCAGCGTGGCCTTCGCCAGGTCGCTGGGCAAGGAGCCGGTGGTGGTCAAGGACTCCCCCGGTTTCATCGCCAACCGGATCGCCAACCTGGCGGCCAATGAAGCGCTGAAGGTCCTGGAGGAGGGCCTGGCCTCCGCCGAGGACATCGACAAGGTGTGCCGTCTGGCCTTCAACTGGCCCATGGGCCTGCTGCAGATGACGGACCTGGTGGGCACCGACGTGGTCATGGACCTGGCCGAGTCCATCTACAAGGAGACCGGCTGGGAGCGGTACAAGCCGGCGCCCATCCTGAAGAGGATGGTGGAGAGCGGCTACCTGGGCAACAAGAACCAGAAGGGCGTGTACACCCTCTTCGGGCCCAAGCAGCAGCAGTAGCCTCCGCGCAAGGCGGGGCGCGCGCGGCGTGACGATAGACCGGGCGCCGCCGGGGCAACCCCCGGCGGCGCCGTACCGGGGCCCGCTTCAGACCGGGCGGGCCGGCATTCTGCGCAGACAAGGAGATGGGTTAGAGATGATACTGGATCAGTTCAGGCTTGACGGGCGGGCAGCCATAGTCACCGGGGGCGGGGGCGGCATGGGCCGGGCCATATCGGCGGCCCTGGCCGAGGTGGGCGCCGCCGTCACGGTGGCGGACGTGGTGGCCGAGGCCGGGCAGCAGACCGTGGAGGAGGTGAAGAAGGCCGGCGGCAGGGCCATCTTCTTCAAGGTGGACCTGGGCAAGAAGAGCGAGATCGAGGCCATGGTGGAGGCCACGGTGAAGGAGTTCGGCAGCGTCGACGTCCTGATCAACAACGCCGGCATCCAGCTGGCCAAGCCCTTCATCGACCTCACCGAGGAGGACTGGCACCGGGTGATGAACATCAACCTGACCAGCATCTTCCTGTGCTCGCAGGCGGCCGGCAGGCACATGATCGAGCAGGGCAGGGGCAAGGTCATCAACATCGCCTCCAACGGGGGCCTGCGGGCGGCCACCAACCAGTCGGTGTACTGCGTCAGCAAGGCCGGGGTGGTCATGCTGACCATGGCCCTGGCCAACGAGTGGGCCAGGCACAACATCCGGGTCAACGCCATCGCCCCGGGCTACTTCCGGACGCCCTTTTCGGCCAAAGCCACCGAGGACGAGAAGACGGCCGCCAAGCTCCTGTCCCAGATCCCGCTGCGCCGGTTCGGCGAGCCGAAGGACCTGGGACCCCTGGTGGTGTACCTGGCCTCGCCGGCCTGCGACTACATGACCGGCGAGACGGTCCTCTTCGACGGAGGGCACCTCTGCCACCTGTGACCGCGGG
>CAZBJX010000041.1:3134-6792 GCA_964492335.1 uncultured Dehalococcoidia bacterium
ACCGCGGGACGGGCCCCGCAGACGGTGGGACCGTGACAGGCCAAGCACAGTGAAGATAGCCGACAGAGTCAGACGCGCCAGCTTCGTGCGCCGGGAGAACCGTTTCACCTGCCTGGTGAAGCTGGGCGGCCGCATGGAGGCCGCCCACCTGGCCAACTCCGGCCGGCTGGAGACGGTGCTCACCCCCGGGCGGACCGTCTTCGTAGCCGAGGCGCTGTCCTCCACCCGGGTCACCGGGTGGGACCTGGTGACCGCCCAGGTGGGCGATATCTGCGTCTCCCTCGACGACCGGGTCCCCACGCGGCTGATCAACGAAGCCCTGGAGCGCAAGGCCCTGCCCCCGTTCGCCCAGTACACCTCCATACGGCGGGAGGTGCCGCGCGGCCGCAGCCGCCTGGACTTCCTCCTGGGGAGCCGCAGCGCCGAGTGCTTCCTGGAGGTCAAGTCGGTGACCCTGGTGCGCAACGGCGTCGCCCTCTTCCCGGACGCCCCCACGGTGCGCGGCCGGAACCACGTGGAGAGCCTGGTGTGGGCCAGGAAGGAAGGGTACGAGGTGGCCATGGCGTTTGTTATCCAGAGGAGCGACGCCGAAGCCTTCTCCCCCAACGACGAGATCGACCCCGAGTTCAGCCGGGCCCTGCGGCTGGCCCTGATCAAGGGGCTCGACGTCCAGGCCTACAAGTGCCACGTGAGGCCCAACGAGATCGAGCTGGCCGGGCCGGTGCCGGTGCGGCTCTGAGGGCGCCCGTGGCCCGGCGCGGGGGCAGCGGAAGGGGCACCGGGGCGGCGCTGCTGGCCGTCTACCGCCTCCTCTACCGGGAGTACGGCCCCCAGCACTGGTGGCCGGCCGAGACCCCCCTGGAGATGGCCGTCGGCGCCATCCTCACCCAGTCGGCGGCCTGGACCAACGTGGAGAAGGCCATGGGCAACCTGAAGTCCGCCGGCGCCCTCTCCGTGGCCGCGCTGCGGGAGGTGCCCCTGGATGAGCTGGCCCGGCTGGTCTATCCCTCGGGGTACTACAACGTCAAGGCCAGGAAGGTCAGGGCCTTCGTGGACTGGCTGGCCGCCGGCTACGGGGGAGACCTGGAGAGGCTGTTCGCGCTGGATGCCGGTGCCATGAGGCGGGAACTGCTGTCCGTTTACGGCATCGGCGAGGAGACCGCCGACTCCATCATCCTCTACGGGGCCCGCCGGCCCGTCTTCGTCATCGATGCCTACACCCGGCGCATCGTGGCCCGCCTGGGCCTGGCGCCGGGCGAGGGCACCTACGCCGCCTTCCAGTCCCTCTTCATGGAGGGCCTGCCCCGCGATGAGGCGCTCTTTGGCGAGTACCACGCGCTGCTGGTCCGGCACGGGAAGGGCGCCTGCCGCAAGTCCCCGGCCTGCGCCGGCTGCTGCCTGGCCCGGCTCTGCCCGTCGGCCGGGGCGGCCCCGCGCTCCTGAAGCTTCGCCGGCAGCCGGGGCGGCCCCTCTGGCGCCCGCCCCCCTTTTGATATCGGGGAGTGGCTGATCGTATAATGATAGTTGGCCTCACTGCATTCTTGTAAGGAGACCCAATAGTAGGGGAAAGGAGAGAATATGGCCGGAATAGTTTCTTACGGGGCCTATATCCCCATGTACAGGCTCAGCCGGGCGGTCCTGGGCCAGGTGTGGGGCGGTGGTGGAAAGGGAGAGAAAGCCATATGCAACTGCGATGAGGACAGCATCACCATGGCGGTTGAGGCCGCCAGGGACTGCCTCAAGGGCACGGACCGGCAGACCGTGGACGCCCTGTACTTCGCCAGCACCACGGCGCCCTTCAAGGAGAAGCAGTCAGCCAGCTTCGTGGCGGCTGCCCTGGACCTGCCGGAAGGCGTGGCCACCAGCGATTTCGGCAACTCGCTCCGGGCCGGGACGCTGGCCCTGCGCTCGGCGCTGGACGCCGTGAAGGCGGGCTCTGCCAGGAAGGCCCTGGTGGTGGTGGCGGACTGCCGGCTGCCGGCGCCCAATACCGCCGGCGAGGGCGCCCTGGGCGATGGCGCCGCGGCCCTGCTCATCGGGGCGACGGACGTGGCCGTCGAATTCGAGGCCAGCGCCTATACCTACAGCGAGTTCCTGGACGTGTGGCGGCTGGAGACCGACCGGTTCCAGCGCCAGTGGGAGGAGCGCTTCATCCAGGACGAGGGCTACGTGTCCCACATGAAGAAGGCCATCACCGCGTTCCTGAAGGCGAACAAGCTGGCGGCCAAGGACTTCACCAGGGCCGCTATCTACGGGCCCAATGCCCGGAGCCACCAGGCGGTGGCCACCGCCGTGGGCATCGACGCCAAGACCCAGCTGGAGGCCCCGCTCTACGACAGCGTGGGCCATACCGGGGCCGCCCTGGCCCTCATGGTCCTGGTGCAGGCGCTGGAGGACGCCAGGCCGGGCGACAGGGTCCTCTTCGGCAACTGGGGGGACGGCACCGACGTTCACTCGCTGAAGGTGACCCCGGCCATCGAGAAGATCAAGGACCGCCGGGCCATCAAGCGGCACCTGGCCTCCAAGGTCATGCTGGAGAACTACGGGAAGTACCTCACCTTCCGCAACCTCGTGGTCTCCGATGACGGGGCGGCCTGGCAGACGGCGCCGCCCATGACCCGGCCGCGGACCGCCCTGACCGCCATGTGGAGGGACCGCAACTGGGTGTACCGCTGCCACGGGCACCACTGCACCAAGTGCGGCAAGACCCAGTTCCCGCTGCAGAAGCGCTGCATGTACTGCCAGGCGGAGGAGAAGTTCCTGGAGGAAGTGCCCCTGTCCGAGCGCAAGGGCGTCCTCTTCACCTACAGCATGGACGAGAGGACCGCGGTCACCGATCCGCCCAACATCCTCGGCGCCGTCAACCTCGAAGGCGAGGTGCGCATCTTCAGCCAGGTGACCGACCGGGACGTCAAGAGCATCAAGGTGGGCATGCCGATGGAGATGACCTTCCGCAGGATCCACGATGCCCTGGGCGTGCACAACTACTTCTGGAAATGCCGGCCGGCCAGGGACTAGGGCGGAATTAGGAAAGGAGAGCGATGGCAGAGAGTATCAAAGACAAAGTCGCTATCGTGGGCATGGGCTGCACCAAGTTCGGCGAGCGGTGGAATGCCGACGCCAAGGACATGATCACCGAGGCCGTCGACGAGGCCCTCCAGGATGCGGGTGTTGAGCTCAACGACATACAGGCAATATGGCAGGGGACCCAGTGGGGGACCCAGCTTTCCGAGGGCGGCGTGGCCACCGGGACCCTGGTTTCCAGCACGCTGCAGACCCAGTACATACCGGTGACCCGCGTGGAGAACGCCTGCGGCACCGGGGCCGAGTCCCTGAGGGGGGCCACCTTCGCCCTCATCGCCAAGGGCTACGACCTGGTCATGGCGGTGGGCGTGGAGAAGTGCAAGGACATGGGCTTCGGCGGGCTGCCCTCCGTGTGGATCGGCCGCTGGGAGCCGGTGTACGGCGCCTTCGGCACCGGCCCGGGGCGGTACGCCATGTCCGCGGTGGCCTACTTCGCCAAGTACGGCCTGAGCAACGAGGATGGCAAGAGGATGTTGGCCGAGATCTCGGTCAAGAGCCACTTCTACGGCGCCCACAACCCCAAGGCCCACCTGCGCAGGCAGGTGACCATCGAGCAGGTCATGAACGCCCCCAT
>CAZBJX010000042.1:0-6182 GCA_964492335.1 uncultured Dehalococcoidia bacterium
GGGAGTGGTCAAATTACTTGAAAACACCCTGGGTCAATAACGTGAAAAGTGACAGTCAAGACCACCAAGACCACTGTGAAGGAGAATGGGACCGAGAGGTGAGGCACCTGGGCATCACCTCCATTTAGGAGCGATTATGCGAGAAGAGACATTCGATCATGTGTTCCAGTTCAAGGTGACTCTGATGGTAGTGAGGCCGCCTGTCTGGAGGCGAATTCAGATCCCTCATACCTGCAACTTCTGGGATTTGCATATTGCCATTCAGGATGCCATGGGCTGGAGCGGATACCATCTGCACGAGTTCCGGATGAAGTCCCCTGACAGAGCGCAGGAGGTCTCGATCGGCATACCTGACGAGAAAGATGATCAGTTCTGGGGCAGCCCGGTGGTTCCGGGCTGGGAGGTCTCGATTGCCAGCCTCTTCACTCTGGAGAACCGGTCAGCCACCTACACATACGACTTCGGCGACGGTTGGCGACATACAATCAGGCTGGAGCGGATACTTCCCAGGGATATGGACATCCGCTATCCTGTGTGCACCGGGGGAAAACGGGCCTGCCCGCCGGAAGACTGCGGGGGACCACGCTCCTACGACGCATTCCTGGAGGCCATTTCGGACCCGGCCCATGAACGGCATCAAGAAATGCTGGAATTGGCGGGAGGCGAGTTCGACCCGGAGGCGTTCGTTCCCGGCGAGATGAGGTTCGATGACTCCGGGGAGTGAACAGGCCTTCGTCAAAGGAATGGCCCTCGAACAGCTCGACACCCGAGGGTTGCTGACCGACGGAGGCTTGCGCCGCCATTCTTCACAGGGCGTAGATCTCCGGGCCGAAGGTGCGCACCCAGTTCTTCTGAAGGACGCTGACCGCCTCCTTCGTCCTGTCCACCGCCATGATGACAATGGCCTGGCCGCTCTCTCCCCTGCCCAGGTAGGGGTACAGGTAGAGGACGTTTATGTTGGCCGCTTTCAGGGGCCTCAGCACCGCCACCAGGCCGCCCGGGTGGTCCGGGACTTCCACGGCAATGACGTCCCTCTCCACCACGGACAGGCCGATGCTGCGCAGGACGTTGATGGTCTTGACGGGGTTGTCGCTGACAAACCTGACGTCTGCAGTGTCCTGGGTCTCGGCCACCGAGATGGCCCGGATATTGATCCCTTCAACCCCTAGGCGCTCGCTGATGTCCATCAGGACGCCGGGGAGGTTCTCCAGGGTTATCGAAATCTGTTTGATGGCCATGCTCAGCTCCTGGACCGATGCCCGCGTTTGCCGCCCCTCAGCCTGGTGCGCTGCGCGCGGAGGCCTCGCCCTGCCTCCTGGGCACCGTGAACTCATACCCTGCCATCAGGGCTTTCTTATTGACGGCAATCAGCCTGGTCTTGGTCTTGAAGGTCTCCTTCAAGGTCTCAACGATGGTGTCCATGGACACCAGGTTGGTCTTCTTGATGAACGCGCCCAGCATTATCATGTTGGCCCCCCTGGCGTTGCCCAGGTCCTCCGCCATGCGCGTGGCCGGCACCCCCAGAAGCTCGATGTCTCCCCGGGGGATGTCGGCGGTGACCAGGGAGGAGTTGTAGAGCAGCACACCCCCGGACTCGACCTGGTTCTGGAACCTGGCCAGGGAAGGCTGGCTCATGACCACGATGAACTCGGGCGACGATGCCACCGGCGATGCGATCTCCTCGTCCGAGATGGCCACGGTGCAGTTGGCCGTGCCGCCGCGGACCTCGACGCCGTAGGAGGGCAGGTAGGTGACGTGCTTGCCCTCGATCATGGCCGCCTGGGCCAGGTTGAGGCCCATGGACAGGACCCCCTGGCCGCCGAAGCCGGCGAAGACCGTCTTAATGAGCATACCGGCCCCCCGTCGTGTCCTTGATGACCCCCAGCGGGAACACCTTGACCATCTCCTTCTCCACCCACTGCCACGATTCCACCACGCCCATCTTCCAGTTGACGGGACAGGGGGAGAGGACCTCCACCAGGGCATAGCCCAGGTCGTCCATCTGAATGCGGAAGGCCTTCTCGATGGCCTTCTTGGTCTTCCGGATGCTGGCGGGGGAGTAGACCGCGGTGCGCTCGATGTAGACCACCCCGTCCAGAAGGGCCAGCATCTCGCTGATCTTGAGCGGGTGCCCCTCGATGATGGAGTCGCGGCCGAAGGGGCTGGTGGTGGTGGTCTGGCCCAGCAGGGTGGTCGGCGCCATCTGCCCGCCGGTCATGCCGTAGACGGCGTTGTTGACGAAGATGGTGGTGATGCGCTCGCCCCGGTTGGCGCAGTGGACGGTCTCCGCGGTGCCGATGGCGGCCAGGTCGCCGTCTCCCTGGTAGTTGAGCACAATGGCCTCCGGGCAGGCCCTCTTCAGCCCGGTGGCTACTGCGGCCCCGCGGCCGTGGGCCGACTCGGCGAAGTCCACGTCAATGTATTCATAGGCGAAGACCGAGCAGCCACAGGGGGCCACGCCCACGGTCCTGTCCTTGATGCCCATCTCCTCGATGATCTCGGCCACCAGCCGGTGGATGATGGAGTGGCCGCATCCGGCGCAGTGGTGGAAGGCCTTTCTCTTCAGCAGCGCAGGCCGGCTGTACACCCTGTTCATGGCCGGGTGCAGCCTCTCTGATAGTAGTGACGGGCGACGACGCGAAGCACCTCCGCCGGCGTGGGGACCACCCCGCCCGGCCGGCCGTAGAAGAAGACATCGGCCTTGTCTCCCACTGCCAGGCGCACGTCTTCCACCATCTGGCCCATGTTCAGCTCGAAGACCATGAAGTTCTTCGTAGTCTGGCACAGGGCCTCCATCTCCTCTGTGGGGAAGGGCCACAGGGTGATCGGCCGGAACAGCCCCACCTTCAGCCCGTAGCCCCGGGCGTTCTTGACGGCGCCCCGGGCGATGCGGGCCCCGATGCCGAAGGCCACCACGATCAGCTCGGCGTCGTCCACCATGAAGGACTCGCTGGTGGTCTCCTGCTCGGCGATCAACTGGTACCGGCGGTACAGGCTCCAGTTGAGCTCTTCCACCTCCCGGGGGTTGGAAGACAGTATCTTGACGATCCGGCTGGGCCGGCCGGCGGCCCCGCGGAGGGCGTCAGGCCTGATGGGCAGTACCTCCGGGGCCTCGTGCGCAAACTCCACCGGCTCCATCATCTGCCCCAGCACGGCATCCGCCAGCACCAGGACCGGGATGCGGTAGGTGTCGGCCAGGTCGAAGGCCCGGTGGGTGAGGTCCGCCAGCTCCTGCCCCGTTGAAGGCGCCAGCACTATGGTCCGGTAGTCCCCGTGTCCGCCCCCACGCGTGGACTGGAAGTAGTCGGACTGGGAGGCGGAGATGCTGCCCAGCCCCGGGCCGCCCCGGGTCACGTTGACGATCACCGCCGGGAGCTCGTTCGAAGCCAGGTACGAGATCCCCTCCTGCTTCAGGCTGATGCCGGGGCTGGAGGAAGAGGTCATGGTCCTCACGCCGGCCAGGCTGGCCCCGTAGACCATGTTTATCGCGGAGATCTCGCTCTCGGCCTGGATGAAGGTGGACCCCTTCCTGCGCCCCAGGTGCTCCGCCATGTACTCGGTGAGCTCATTCTGGGGGGTTATGGGGTAGCCGAAGTAGCACTGGCAGCCGGCGCGGATGGCGGCCTCGCCGATGACGCTGTTGCCCGCCATGAGGACCTTACTCACGGTACACCTCTATGGCGGCCTCGGGGCAGACGATGGCGCAGATGGCGCAGCCGGTGCATTCGGCCCCGTTGTTGAAGGCGGCGGGGAAGTACCCTGCGGCGTTGACCTTGTCCGAAATGGAGAGTGATTTCTTGGGGCAGAAGGCGATGCAGACCTCGCATCCCTTGCACATTACCTGGTCTATTTCGATGTAACCCTTAGCTGCCATCTCTGATCGTTCGACGGGTCCGATCTATAATTCTATGCCTAAGCTGCCCCCGTTTACAAATCGCCACGCCTTCCAGCGCCGGGAAACGGCCTCGTGGGGATGCCTCCGGGCGGGCCCCGGCGTCTAGTCCGGCATCTCCGGGGCCCAGGAGACCCCGTTGATGTGGCTGCCGCCGTCGGCGAAGATGGTGTTGCCCGTTACGTAGCACGCATCGTCAGAGGCCAGGAAGAGGGCCACGCCGCCGATGTCGCGCTCCGGGTCGCCCATCCTGCCCATGGGGTTCTGCTTGAGCAGGGCGGCGGCGTTCTCCGGGCTGTTGCGCCGAAAGGACTCGTAGGAGGGGGTGGCCGCTGCGGGGCAGATGATGTTGGCCAGGATGTTGTGCCGGCCCCACTCGCGGGCCGCGGACCGGGTCAGGGTGCGCAGGGCCTCCTTGGCCACGTTGTACTCGGCGGTGTACATGTGGGCGTTTATGCCGTTGAGCGAGCACATGGAGATGATGCGGCCGCCGCCGGCCTGCTTCATGTGAGGGAACACCGCCTGCATGGCCCAGAAGGCGGCAAACGGCCCCATGCGCAGGGCCCTTTCCAGCCTGGCCTCGGACTTGCGCTCCAGTCGCGAGTAGTCACCCCCGCCCCACGCATTGTTCACCAGGATGTCCACCCGTCCCTGGGTGCTCACGGTGGCTTCCACCATGGCCAGGATGCTCTCCTTCCTGGTGACGTCCGTGGTAACCGCCAGGGCCCTGGTGCCGAAGTCCCTGGTTATCCCGGCGGCAGTCTGCTCACCCAGTTCGCTCTTGATCTCGGCGATGATCACCGCCGCTCCCTCGGAGGCAAAACGGCGCGCCACTGCCTTGCCTATCCCCTCACCGGCCCCGGTGATGATGGCCACCCTGTCCAGCAGTCGATCCATTCTCTTCTCCTTCGTGAATGTGCCGGCCATGGACCGGAGACGGCCACCCTGCGCCCGTCAGCACCCGCCCTGCAACGGGGGATGCTGCGGGCATCCGGCGCGCCGTCTCTCTCTGTGGGCTAGACCTGCTTCGGCAGCCCCAGGCCTTCCCTGCCGGCGACATGGTTCTTGGAGGTCTCGGTGGTCCCGCCGGCCAGGGTGAAGGACAGCGCGCTGATATAGGTGTGCCGGATACGGCCGCCCAGCCTGGCCCATTTGGACTCTTCGTCCAGCGGCCCGTAGAGGCCCATGATCTGCATGCCCACGTTGCCCACGCGCTGGCAGGTCTGGCCGCCCAGGATCTTGATCTGGGCGCTGGCCTTCACCGTGGACTTCCCGTTGGCCGCCAGCCAGTTGAGCTCGTGGCCCAGGTTCATGCATACCTCGATGTCGATGGCCAGCTGGGCCAGCTTGCTCCGCACCAGGGGGTCCCGGCAGAGCGGCTCACCGTCCACTACCGTCTCCCTGGCGTACTGGACCAGCTGCTCCAGGTACCTCTGGGCATTGTAGATGGTGAGCAGCCCGTACGACCGCTCAATGCCGAAAGCGTGCAGCAGCAGGTGCATGCCGCCGTTCTTCTGGCCGATGACGTTCTCTTTGGGCACCCTGACGTTGTCGAAGAACACCTCGCAGAAGGCCGGGATGCCGGTCGGCTGGGCGATCTGGCGCATGGTTATGCCGGGGCTCTTCGTATCCACCACGATGGCCGTCAGCCCCATGTGCTTCTGGGGGTCGGTCCGGGCGAACACCATCAGGTAGTCGGAGTGATGGGCATTGCTGGTCCAGATCTTCTGTCCGTTCAGGATGTAGCCGTCGGCCTCCTCCACCGCCTTGAGCTGGATGTTGAAGGTGTCCGTGCCCGCGTTGGGCTCGCTCATGCCGGTGGCCCACTTCACCCGGCCCTCGGCGATGGGGACCACGTACTTCTGCTTCTGCTCCGGGGTGCCGAACTGCAGGATCAGCTCGGCCGAAGCCGGGGCCATGTCCATGACCGGCGCGCCGCGATAGGCCGCCTCCTGCATGAAGATGGCCTCCATCCAGATCGATGCCCCGCGGCCCCCGTATTCCCCGGGCCATGTCAGGCCCAGGTAGTTCTTCTCGCCGGCCCTGCGCCACATGCTCAGGCCCAGCTGGCGGTATTCCTCGCTCCGGGACTCTTCCTCGGGGCCCGGGTCCACTCCCGGGAAGCCAGGCGGCAGCTCACTGTCAAAGAAGTCCCTTACCTCCTGGCGGAAGGCCTCTTCCTCAGCCGTGTATCGAAAGTGCATCGTACTCCTCTCCGCCGTCTGCCGGACGAGTCCGGCCTACATCCCCAGTTCCTGGGCCACTACCTCGCGCTGGAAGTCGGCATCGC
>CAZBJX010000043.1:0-5431 GCA_964492335.1 uncultured Dehalococcoidia bacterium
GGCCACGATGAGCCTGGGCTCGGTCAGCTCCTGGACCTCGGCCGGCGTCCAGGTGGGCGCCACCTCCTTGAGGACCATCCCCTCCCGGGTGACCTCGATGATGGCGATGTCGGTGACCACCAGCTTGACGCACTCCACGGCGGTCAGCTCGTAGCTGCACTTCTTGACGATGCGGGGCTGGTTGTCCTTGGTGACGTGGTTCATGGCGATGATGAGGCGCCTGGCCCCCACTGCCAGGTCCATGGCGCCTCCGATGGTGCCGATCTGCCGCTCGGGCACCAGCCAGTTGGCCAGGTCCCCCTTCTCGGAGACCTGCAGTCCGCCCATGACGCTGATGTCCAGGTGCCCGCCCCTGACGATGGAGAAGGACTCATCGTGGGCGAAGAAGGCCGTGCCGGGGATGACGGTGACGGGCTGGCCGCCGGCGTTGACGAAATCGGGATCGCCTTCGCCGGCCGTGTGCACCTGCCCGAAGCCCGTCACGCCGTTCTCACTGTGGAAGACCACCTCCCGGCCCGCCGGAACGTAGTTGGAGGCCAGCACCGGGATGCCGATGCCCAGGTTGACGCAGTCACCGTCCTGGAACTCCCTGGCCACCCGGAGGGCCATGGTCTGCCGGTCGAGTCTGAACTTGTCCGCGAACTTGTCTGCCATCATCTCCCTCCTCAGGCGCTCTTTCTTTCCCGGAATAACCTGTTGGCCTCCAGGGCCTCCTCGCTGATGGCCTTGTCGTCCATCTCAATGTCCGTTGGCCGGGCGATGACCCGGTCCACGTAGACGCTGGGAGTGACGATGGCCTCGGGGTCCAGCGCGCCCAGCTCCACGACCTCGTCCACCTCCGCGATGGTCACTTCGGCCGCGCCGGCCATGGTGGCATTGAACGTCCGCGAGGTGCGGCGGTAGGTCAGGTTTCCCCAGCGGTCGCCCTGGTGGGCCTTGATGAGGGCGAAGTCGGCGTGGATGGGGAGTTCCAGCAGGTAGGTCTTGCCGTTGATGGTCTTCTTCTCCTTGCCCTTCTCCACAATGGTGCCCACCCCTGTGGGCACATAGACGCCGCCGAGACCGGCCTTGGCCGCCCGGATGCGCTCGGCCAGCGTGCCCTGCGGCACCATGTCCACCTCGACCTGGCCGGCCCGCAGCAGCTTCTCGAAGGTGTTCTGGTAGATGGTGCTCACCGGCGCCGCCACGATGGCCCTGCGGACCAGGCCGCTGCGGACCAGGATGTCCATGTCCTCGGCGAACTTGAAGCCCAGGAGCTTCCACACGTCCGAGCCGAAGCCGGTGGTGTTCGATACGGTGGTGATGTTCTTCACCCCCTTGCGGGCCAGCGCCTCCAGCAGGCAAGTGGGAGTGCTGGCCACGGTGCCGAATCCCCCTATCATGATGGTGGCGCCATCGGGGATGTCGGCCACGGCTTCGTCGAAACCGGCCACGATTTTGTTGATGGGCATGTACCCCCCCCTCCTCTGAATGTTTTGGACGATGCAAGACTACATTAGCCGTCAGAAGACTGTCAAGCCTCCCCCGCCGGGTGGCCTCCCGGCTGTTGCGCTGCCGCACTGTCTGACCAGGCTGCACCGGACCGCGCCGCCGGGCGCGCCCGGCGGCTGCTGTCCCGCGTTGCGGCAGGGCCCGGGCGTGCGGGGAAGAGGCCGCTGTGAAGGAGAGGGCGGCATTGGTCTGCCGGCGTCACTTCAGCCTATAATTGGTGTGGGCAGGTGACACGCTGACGGGACACGATGGGGCGCGGCCGGTGGCGGGCGCGGGCATGGACCGCACCCGCCACCTCGATGCCGCCTTCGCCCCTTCCTCCGTGGCCGTCATCGGCGCCGGCCCGCTGAGCGCCGGCCGCTACTACGTAGAGGGCCTGCAGGCCTTCGAGTTCAAAGGGCCCCTCTACCCTGTCAGCCCCGGCGGCGGCCAACTGCTGGGGCTGACCGTCCACCGCAGCCTGACGGAGGTGCCCGGGCCGGTGGACCTGGCCATCAGCTGCATCCCCGCCCGGGCCGTGCCCGGGCTGGTCCGGGAGTGCGTCGAGAAGCGGGTCAAGGTGCTCTCCATGTTCACCTCCGGCTTCTCGGAGACCGGCAGCCAGGCGGGGCGGGCCCTGGAGGACGAGATAGTGCACGTCGCCCGCGAGGGTGGGGTGCGCCTCATCGGGCCCAACTGCATGGGAGTCTACAGCCCCCGGGGCGGCGTTTCCTTCGTCAGCGACTTCCCGAAAGAGGCCGGTGGGGTGGCCCTGGTGTGCCAGAGCGGCGGCAACGCCATCTACCTGGTGCGGCTGGGGGCCGAGCGGGGGATACGCTTCAGCAAGGTCATCTCCTACGGCAACGCCAGTGATGTCAACGAGAGCGATCTGCTGCAGTACCTGGCGGACGACGAAGAGACCGGCCTGGTGACGGCCTACATCGAGGGGGTGAAGGACGGAGGGCGCTTCCGGCAGGCCCTGGGCCGGCTGGCCGCGCGGAAGCCGGTGGTGGTGCTCAAGGGCGGCGCCACGGGCGAAGGGGCCCGCGCCGCCTCGTCCCATACCAGCTCCCTGGCGGGCTCGGACCGGGTGTGGAGCGCCCTCCTGGAAGAGGCCGGCGCGCTGCGGGTGGGCACCCTCTACGAGCTGGTGGACATCATGGTCACCTTCCAGTTCCTGCGCCCGGTGAGGGGGAGGAGGGTGGCCATGGTGGGGGGCGGGGGAGGGGCCAGCGTGCTGGCCACCGATGCCTGCGCCCTGTCGGGCTTCAGCCTGCCGGCCATCCCGCCCGGGGTCTCGAAGGCCATGAGGGCGAAGCTGGACAGCGATGCCGGCCTGATCCTCACCAACCCCGTAGAGCTCAACCTCTCGCCGGAGGTGACCTACGCCATGACGAAGGCCATGCTGCAGCACGAGGGGTTCGACCTGATGCTGGCCAACTGCGTCTTCGGGCAGCACCCGTGGGCCCCCTTCGACTACTGGTTCGACCTGTTCTGTGATACGGTGCTGCGGGCCTATCCCGAGACGGACAAGCCCCTGGCGGTGGCCATGGAATCGGCCCTGACCGGCCAGGAGGAGCATTTCGCCGCGCTGCGGCGGAAGTATGTTGAGGCCCGCCTCCCCGTGTACTACTCCATGGCGGGGGCCTGCCTGGCCATCGACCGCTGGCTGCGCTACTGCGGAGCACGGACCGGTGGCCTGGCCACGCCACCCGGGCGGTGATTGACGCCGCAGCGAAGCTACGCCACCCGGGATACGAACAGGGCGCCGAAGCTAAGAGCTGCGCGGGCCGCTACCGGCCGCCGGCCCCCCTGGCGGGTCTCCGGGGTGAGGCCTCACGGCCCCCGGCCTCCAGGCCCAGGTCCCGGCCCATCTCCATCAGCGAGTCCAGGGTGACCTCCCGGCCCCAGAGGTCGCGGCAGGCCGCCAGCGCCCGGCCGGAGGCGTGGGCGGAGAGCCCCATCCGGCCGAAGAGCGAGGCGGCCTCCTCCAGCCGCTCCTCCTGGGCGTAGTGCGGCCACCCCCGGGCCTGCAGCCGGCCGTCGATGGAGAAGTGCCACAGCGCGTCCAGCCACTGGCTGGTCTGCACCTGGGGGTGGGCCGCCGGGAAGCGGCGCTCCCAGCGGTCTTTGGCGTGCATGCACTGGTGCCCGAGCACCATCTCGTAGTTGAACTTGTACGCCAGGGGCGACTTGACGAAGATGATGAGCACCGTGTCCCTCTGCCTGTTGACCGGCGCCCGGCCCTCCAGGGAGTAGGGCCCCCTGTTCACGCTGTAGTCCCACATCTGCAGCGCCGTCTTCTGCGGGGCGATGCCGAGGTCGGCCAGCACGGTGAGGGCCATCTCCGCCAGGGCGTCCATGCCCTCGCGGGGGAAGAGGGTCTCCAGCGCCTGCTCGTCAGCGCCCAGGAGGGCGTAGCTGATGGCCACTCCCTTGCGCACCTCGTTGATGCGCAGGATGGTGTGGCCCAGGACCTTGCCCCGGTCGCTGACGAAGGGGACCTCGTAGTCCAGCCGCAGCTTGCCGATGACCTTCAGCCGGGATTCCACAGTCACGATTATAGCGCGATCAGCTCCCCATTCCCAACTTCGACCAGGAGAACGAAGGCCGCAAGCCCCTGGCTTCAGCCATGGGGAGAAGACCATGCGAGGACGGCTTGTATCAGGTAGAGGGGGGGGGGATATAATGCTGGCATGGTTCGAGAGTTCTGTTCCAACAACAACCTGGTTTGCTCGTGTATCTACCATCTGCACAAGCAGACCACCAAGCTGGTCTCCACCCTCCAGGAGAGAGGTGTGCAGACGGTGGTTACTGGCGACGTGCGGGACATCAGAAAAGACCTCCACTATGGGACGATGGCGTCCCCCATTGGAGTGCGCTATGCGCTCTGATGTTGCCCGTTATGTTAACATCGTCAGGGCGCCGCCTCCAGCCATGAACAGCTACGATCTGGCCGCCGCCGTCGAACGCTCCATCGCCCGCCACCGCCTGGCCCTTCCGGGGGAGACGGTGCTGGTGGCCGTCTCCGGAGGGGCTGACTCCGTGTGCCTGCTGCACGTCCTGGCAGGCCTGCAGGCGAGGCTGGGCATCGCGGTGCGGGCGGCCCACCTCAACCACCGGCTCCGGGGCGACGAGTCCCGGGGGGATGCCCGCTACGTCTCCCGCCTGGCCCGGAGGCTGGGAGTGCCGCTGACCACCGGGAGCCGGGACGTGCGGGCCGTCCAGGCCCGCCGGCGGCTGTCCCTGGAGGATGCCGCCCGACAGGTGAGGTACGAGTTCCTGGCCGGCGTGGCCGCGGACGTGGGAGCGCAGCGCGTGGCCGTGGGCCATACGGCGAACGACCAGGCGGAGACGGTGCTGATGCACCTGGTGCGCGGGTCGGGGCCCACGGGGCTGGTGGGCATGAGGCCGCTCAGTGTCCGGGCATCGCCGGGGCCGGCCGGGCTCACCCTGGTGCGGCCGCTGCTGGCGGTGGGCCGGGAGTCTACGCACGCCTACTGCCGGCAGCAGCGGCTGCGGCCGAGGGTGGACTCCTCCAACCTCTCGCTGTCCCCGCTGCGCAACCGCATCCGGCAGGAGCTGATGCCGCTGCTGCTGTCCTACAACCCCCGGGTGGGGGAGGCCCTGTCGCGGACGTCCGAGGCCCTGGAAGGCGACCTGGACTGGCTGGAGGAGTGCGTGTCCAGCGCCTGGCCGCAGGTGGTCCGCGGCGAGGGCGGCGCCCTGGTCCTGGACCGCGGCCGGATGCTGTCGCTGCACCCGGCGGTGCAGCGACACCTGCTGCGGCGGGCGGTCCGGGAGGTGCTGGGTGACCTGGAGGACATCGAGTGGAAGCACATCGAGCAGATGCGCCGCGGGCTGGGCCTGCGAAAGGGGAAGCGGGTGGTCCTGCCCCGCAGGCTCGTCATGTCCGTCGAGGGCTGCGGGGCCCGGGTGGCGGCGGCCCCCGCGGGCTAGG
>CAZBJX010000044.1:0-5268 GCA_964492335.1 uncultured Dehalococcoidia bacterium
GACCCGCCCCTGAGGTTGACCGGGTAGACCGGGCCCTCAAACCCGGCGTCCAGCGGCGCCTGGAGGTAGACCTGGTTCAGCCAGGTCCCGTTAGGGTCGGGAGAGAGGCCGACAACGGCCATGGACCGGGGGAAGAACACGGGGTCCAGCTCCGCTCGATGCGGCGGATCAGGGAGAAGCATGGGCCGACCGAGACCTCCTGGCCCGCCAACAGAGCCTCTCGATGTCCATGTCGTTGTAGTAGTAGCCGATGTCCCTCAGGGAGTGGGCATCGCTGTTGGAGAGCATGACCAGGTCGTGCTCCCTGGCCAGCCTGCGCACCATGTCCTCATCGATGTCGTCGTGGTGCATCGCGTTGCGCAGCTCGATGCCGTGTATGCCGTCGTCTATGTGGGCGCCGAGGTCCCTGACGTGGGGATGCCCGGGGTGGGCGATGAACCGGAACACCACGCCGCCCGGCAGGTGCAGCTCCACCACGTGGAACATGCCCTTCTCGATCCCCAGAAAGACCCGGTCGCACTCCTTGCCCGGTATGATCAGGACTTCATTGTCGAAGTGATCGCGGACGATGTCCCGCACCTCGTAGCCGTAGGTGTCGGTGTAATGCTCGGTGACGGCAATGCCGTCCAGGCCCCTGTCCTTGATGGCGGCCACGATCCGGCCCACGATCTCGGGGGTAGGCGTGGCGCAGACCGTGGCCTCCCGGCAGTGGGTGTGGAGATCGAGCTTCAAGGTCCTGGCTTCCTGTCCGGCCTTCCTCCGACTACCACAACTCCACCCTGGCGCCCGGGAACTTCTGGGTCAGATGGGCGAAGAGCCCATCGCGGACCGTCCTGTCCTCGATCGTGTCCACCACGGAGACGGCGGGCCCGCCGGCGCTGCCCTCGGCCTGCCTGCGGACCAGGAAGCCCGGCACCTGGACGTAGCTCCAGCTGCCGCCGCCGCAGCAGGACGTGTCCATGCAGACATCGCCCAGCACCAGCAGGACCTGGCGACCCTGGTAGGGCACCACCTGCTCTTCCCGGGGCACGTAATATCCGGAGATGCTCCTGAGCTCCTCGCCCAGCTGCGGATGAGTGAACTCCCTCTCTGACATATGACGCCCTCCAGTGTCGCGGTGCCTTCAATTATAGCACAGGCAGCGGGGCCGGCCGGGGCACAGGCCGGGAATCCGCCGTGACAGGACCGGCCCGGTTGCTATAGAATATGGCTCGGCATCCCGGGGGGGGATTCCCATGCACAGCGGCTCGGGGGGTCCTTTCCAAACACATGGAAGAAGGAGGTATAGCCATATGGCAGAGCATCAAGAAGGAGCGCTCAGTGGTTACCGCATCCTCGATCTGACCGACCAGAAGGGCGCCTTCTGCACCAAGGTCCTGGCGGACCTGGGCGCCGATGTCATCAAGATCGAGAGGCCCGGAGGTGACGCCACCCGGAGCATTCCGCCGTTCGCCGGCGACGTGCCCCACCAGGAGAGGAGCCTGTACTTCCTCTTCCGCTACGCCAACAGGAGGGGCGTCACGCTCAACCTGGAGACCACCGACGGGAAGAAGATGTTCCAGAAGCTGGTGGAGAAGGCGGACGTGCTGGTGGAGACCTTCGCCCCGGGGTACATGGCCGGCCTGGGGCTGGACTACCCCGCACTTCGCCGGATCAATCCCGGCCTGGTGATGGCCAGCATCACCCGGTTCGGCCAGACGGGCCCCTACCGGGACTGGAAGGGTTCGGACATCGTCGACTACGCCATGAGCAACACCATGATCACCAGCGGCTTCGGCGACGGCGCGCCCATCAACCTGCCGGGGACGCCGTCCTGCGACGCCGCCTCCATCTTCGCCGCCATGTCGATAGTCCTCTCGCTGTACCTGCGCGGCTCGGACGGGCAGGGCCACTACATCGACACATCGGTGCACGAGTGCTCCCGCACCGCCCTCTACCCGTGGATGCTGCCCATGTACTCCTACAACGTCAATCCGGGCGCACCGCCGCCTCCGCCGGAGGGCCGGCTGGGCGTCATGATCTACCCGGTGTACCCCTGCAAGGACGGCTTCATCCGGGTGGTCGCCCTCACGCCGAGGCAGTGGGACGGCCTGGTGCACGTGCTCGGCGACCCGGAGGTGCTGAAGACGCCGGAGTGGCGGGAGTTCTACTACCGCATCGGCAACGCGGACGACCTCTACGCCCTCATGCTGGAGCATACTACCAAGTTCACCATGCAGCAGCTCTTCGAGCTGGGGCACAAGGAGGGCGTCCCCATCGTGCCCATCTACAACATCGAGGGGTTCACCAACAGCGCCCAGACCGAGGCCCGCAAGTTCTACACGGAGATGGATCACCCGGCCGTGGGGAAGTTCAAGTACCCGGGGCCCCCCTACAAGTGGTCGGCGACCCGTTGCGAGGCCGGGCGGCCGGCCCCCACCGTGGGCCAGCACAACGAGGAGATCTACTGCAAAGAGCTGGGCCTCTCGAAGCAGGACCTGGCGGCCCTGAGGCTGGCTGAGGTCATTTAGGAAGGAGATGGAAGATGGCAAAGGCTCCTTTGGAGGGAATTAAGGTCGTCAGCTTCGGCACCGGCGGCGTCATACCCGACTTCGGCATGATACTCGGATCGCTGGGCGCCGACGTCATCAAGGTGGAGTGCCACGAGAACCCCGATTTCATGAGGACCATCGGGGTCGATCCGGACAACATAGCCGGCTTCAACGAGTCCAACCGCAACAAGCGGGACATCGGCCTGAACCTGAAGACCCCGAAGGGGGAGGAGATCGCCAAGAGGCTGGTCAAGTGGGCCGACATCGTGGGCGAGAACCTGCGCGGAGGCGTCATGAAGAGCCTGAACCTGGACTACGAGAACGTGCACAGGGTCAGGCCGGACATCATCTACATCAGCAGCAACGGCTACGGCAGCGGCGGGCCCTATTCGGAGTACCAGGCATACGGGCCCATGCTGTCGGCCTTCTCGGGCCTGCTGTCGCTGTGGTGTCACCCCAGCGATCCCTACCCCGCCGGGGCCAACGTCCCTCTGCCCGACCACTACGCCAGCAAGCTGCTGGTGGTGGCGGCGCTGGCCGCCCTGGACTACCGGCGGCGCACCGGCAAGGGGCAGCTGGTGGACATGTCCCAGGTGGAGATGGCCGCCAACATGATCGGCGAGTACTGCCTGGACTACACCATCAACGAGCGGGTGCCCCAGCCGGTGGGCAATCGCAGCCCCTACGCCGCCCCCTACAACGCCTATCGCTGCAAGGGCGACGACGAATGGTGCGCCATCAGCGTCTTCACCGACGCCGAGTGGCAGTGCTTCTGCCAGGCCATCGGCAGCCCCGACTGGACCAGGGATCCCAGGTTCGCCGACCTGCCCTCCCGCCTGAAGAACGTCGAGGAGCTGGACCAGCACGTGGAGGCATGGACGCTGCAGCACAAGCCCCGCGAGGTGGTGATGATACTCCAGAACGCCGGCGTGGCCGCGGGCGTGCTCTACCGCCCGGCGGAGATCCTGGAAGACCCCCAGCTGGGATGGCTCGGCGCCATCGTGGAGGTCGATCACCCGGTGGCCGGGAAGCGGCTCTACCCCGGCAACCCCATACACATATCCGGCGTGACCCTGCCCCCCAGCCGGCCGGCGCCGCTGCTGGGCCAGCACACGGAAGAGATCTGCCGGGAGGTCCTCGGGATGTCGCCGGAGGAGGTCCAGGCGCTCAAGGACGAGGGGGTGCTGGAGTTCTCCGCCAAGCTGCAGCAGCCGAAATAGACGCCCGGCCCCGGGCCGGGGCGGCCCCACCCGCCATGAGCTGCAAGAGGCCAGGTCTGCGGACCTGGCCTCTTCTCTTCACCCGCTGCCACCCTCCTCCCCGTCCTCCTCGTCCTCAGGCCGGCCCTCGATGCGGCGCAGCTCGTCCTCCTCCATGCCGAAATGGTGGGCTATCTCGTGGCGCACCACCCGGCCCACCTCCGCCTCCACCTCCGCCTCGGAGCGGCACATCGCCAGGATGGGGCGGCGGAAGATGATGATCCGGTCGGGCAGCACCATGCCGTAGGACCCGGTGCGGCTGGTCCGGGGCACCCCTTCGTAGAGGCCCAGCAGGGTCATCCCCCTCCCCATCCCGGCCAGCTGCCTCCTGCTGGGGCTGTCCTGCACCACCACATCCACGTTCTCCAGGGCGAACTGGAACTCCTCCGGCAGCGCCTCCACGGCGCTGGCCACCAGGTCCTCGAACCGTTCCCTGTTCATGCCCGCTCCCACCCCGGGATTATACCACCCGGGCCCCCGGGGCCGGCCGCGTCCCGGGGGCCCGGGACTCCGCAGTGGCCCCGGGCGCGGCGCCGCGCGGCGCCGCGCCCGGCAACAGCCGCCTGATGAGGGAACGGTGGGGAGCCTCTGGACTAGACGGCCGGTGCCTTCCGGTGGAACTGCACGGTGATCACGCCTGGCTCGGGGGCGCTGGTCTCGGCGCAGATCACCCTCAGGTACTGGACGCCATTGGCGGCTATGTTGACGGTCTTGCTCTGGGCGTGGCTCGCGTAGTCGAACTCGGTGCCGGGGCCGTCCTGGTCCACCATCATCTTGACCACGATCCGGCTGTCGGGGTTGTCCAGCTTATACGTGTACTCCATCCCGTAGGGCACCGGGGCCGAGTTGGTCACCGTGAAGTCCACGGTCTGCCCGGGGTACAGGATGGCGCCGGCAACGGACCCGGGGGTCACCGTGATCGGCTCCTCGATGTCCACCTTGATCTGCCTGGTGGCCAGGTGGTACGCGGCATAGGCGGTGCCGGTCATGACCACCACCACGGTCACGGCCAGCGTCCAGGCCGGGATAACGGCCCATAGCTTCCTCCACATCGGTTACCTCCTTCCTTCATCGTCGCTTGTTCGTTGTGCTGCCGTGGCTGCTTCCTCTGCTGCTCGCCGGTCTTCTCCCCACCGTTCCCCGGCCGGCCTTCCTGGCCTGACCATCCATTCCGGATTATAGCACTCTACTCGTCTAGGATCAACTCCTGCTCGTCCTATCTTCCGGCGCCGCCGCGGGGCGGGGGCACACGGCGCGGGGGGCGGGCGGGAAGCAGGCCCGGGCCCCGGCGGCTCCACGGCGCAGGCCCCCGGGGCGATACAGAGGTCACAGGCAACAGGGCGCCGTCAGGCCGGGGCGGGGCAGGGAGGGGCGGGGCAGGGAGGGGTGAAGGCCGGGGAATGCCCGGGATCGTGGCTATCGACAGGAAGGGAACCTGAGGCGCACAGGACTCGAACCTGTAACCGGCTGATTAAGAG